>JBEKET010000014.1:0-85913 GCA_050013695.1 Occallatibacter sp. | reverse complement strand
CGAAGGCGCGTTTGCTGCAAGCAACTCCAGCATCGCCATTGCTCCTTTTCGCACGCAGGATGGAGCCGCCAGGGAGGTCTGGTTTGCAACCGGGGGCGTGAGTGGCTCTCGGGTGATTCATTATCAACATTTCAATGGCGGCGAACCCGAAAAGGTGTCGACTTCGATTTCTGACGTAGGGACATTCCCCAAGACTCTAGGCGGAGGAATCTTTTCAATCGACTTCAAGAGTGACGGTCACGGCATCGCCGCAGGCGGCGATTACACCAAACCCAATGAGTCCACCGGCACCGCCGCATGGTCTTCCGACGGCGGCAAAACCTGGACCGCCTCCACCACCCCACCCCACGGCTACCGCTCCACCGTCCAATGGGGCGACTCCATCAAAGCCTGGATCACCGCCGGCACCAACGGCTCCGACCTCAGCCGCGATGACGGCAAAACCTGGCGCCCCCTCGACAACGGCAACTGGAACGCCCTCTCCCTCCCCTTCGTAGTTGGCCCCAAAGGAAAAATCGCTCACCTAAACCCAGCCGCACTTCCGCAATTCTGATTTTTAGTCATTCAGTTAAGCAAACAAAGGCTCCGTGCCCCGTTCTTGCGCCTTTTTTTTTGGCGCAAGGGCGGGAAGGCACAAAGTTAGATTCGGCGCCTTTTTATACCTGATTTCTTGCGTCTTCTTTCCGGCGCAACAGCGGAAACCCATCGTGCCCAAGTAAAATCATGGCTGTGATTCCTCACCAGTTCAGGAAACCCTAATGCCTGATGGACTCAAACGGCTTCATCGCTCCGGACAGGCCCATTTCCTAACATTCAGCTGTTACCACTGCCTTCCACTCCTCGCGCAGATGCACATGGAAGACACGTTCCTGCTCGCCCTGGAACAAGCACGGCACCGATTCGAAATGTGCGTGTTTGGATATGTCGTAATGCCCGAACATGTTCACTTGCTGGTGAGCGAACCCGCCGCTGGCCTGCTCCCAAGTTTCATGCAAATTCTCAAAGGCAAAGTTTCTCTGCGGGCGCGAAGGCATGCGGCGAGGACACTTGAGATTTCGCATTTCTGGCAAGAACGGTATTTCGACCACAACGTACGCAACCATGAAGGCTTCGTCACCCAGCTTCGATACATTCATCGCAACCCAGTTAAACGGGGGCTTTGCTCCATGCCACAAGACTGGAAGTGGTCGAGCTTTCGTGCTTGGGCGCTCGGAGAGGACGGAGTTGTCGAAGTTGAATCGGAGATTCGGGCTGCCCGGCGCGAGGCCGTCAGAATGGGTATTCGGATCATCGAAAAGGACACAACCGGGGATGCACAAGACGGCTGTTAGTGCTATCCCGCCCTTGCGCCAGAAGGAAGGCGCAAGAACGGGGTACGGTGCTTTGCATCCGGCTCACGGGCTTCCTCCCCAATCCGTAACCCCCACCCGAGTACCACAGATTCTCTCCCGACCCGGTCAAATCTGCACACCCTCCGCACCCGGCAAGGTAAAATAATCCAAACAGGATGAATCAAACCTCTTCAGCGGCTGCCGGCCAGGCCTCCCGCTCCTCGCGGGACCCGGACTCGCGAGCGCATTTCAATCACAGTCAGGCACCCATCATCCAGGTCACAGACCTCCAGAAAACCTACAAAACCGCTCGCGGCGTCCTCAATCTTTTTCACGGCCTCAACCTCCAGGTCGACCCCGGCGAGATGGTCGCCATCGTCGGCCAGTCCGGCGCGGGAAAAAGCACACTTTTGCACATTCTCGGCGCCCTTGATACGCCTTCCGAGGGAACTGTATACTGCGCCTCAACCAACGTGGCCCAACTCTCCACCCGCGAGGCAGCAGCCTTTCGCAATAGGGAAATCGGCTACGTATGGCAGTTCCATTACCTGCTGCCGGAATTTACGGCATTGGAAAACGTGGCCATGCCGCTGCTCGCTCGCGGCACCAACAAACGCGAGGCTCTAACCTTGGCGGCTAACTGGCTCAAAGAAGTAGGCTTAGACGACCGCGCCGATCATCGCCCCGGTGAACTCTCCGGCGGCGAGCAGCAGCGCGTAGCCCTTGCGCGAGCCCTGGTCAACAATCCCCGGCTGCTATTGGCCGACGAACCTACAGGCGACCTGGATGAAACCACAGCCGGGCGCGTCTTTGATCTAATCGAGCGCCTTCACGCAAGCCACGGCCTCACTTCAATACTGGTGACGCATAACCTTGACCTAGCCGCACGATGTACGCGAGCATTGCGCCTGGAAGGTGGGCGGCTCGTGGCTCTGTCAACCGCTCCCCAGACCGGTCATTAAACCGGAAACCTGCATCGGATAAAGCACCGTTTCCGGTGTTTTTTGAGTCTTATCTAGTAGCCGGCCCTGGAGTTGGTTGAGTTTCTTCATCCGTTCCGGGCTGCATGGGCAGGATGGGAGTCCGTAAGCAGCAGGATCGCCGAGGACAAGCGAGGGGAAATCCAACCTCATTAACCATCCAAAAGAGCTGTTCGGCGGCAGGATTTTCATTTTCCAGGGGCCTCCGGCGGCGAAGTTTAAAGAAAGGGCACGCGCGGGTTGGGCTGAGGCCGGCAAACAACCGGACAGCCACTCCAGCCGATAGCCTGCATAGGGAGAACACCATGTTCGAACGCTATACGGAGAAGGCACGGCGTGTGATCTTCTTCGCGCGATACGAGGCCAGCCAATTCGGCTCGCCCTATATCGAGACGGAGCACCTGCTGCTCGGTCTGCTGCGCGAGGACAAAGCGTTGACCAACCGATTTCTACGCTCCCATGCCTCGGTTGAGTCGATCCGCAAACAAATCGAGGCCCACACCACCATTCGCGAAAAGGTCTCGACCTCGGTCGACCTGCCGCTCTCAAACGAGTGCAAGCGCGTTCTTGCCTACGCCGCTGAAGAAGCTGAGCGCCTCGGCCATAAACACATCGGCACGGAGCATTTGCTGCTCGGCCTGCTACGCGAAGAAAAATGCTTCGCCGCGGAGATCCTTCAGGAACGCGGCCTCAAGTTAGCGCAGATTCGCGATGAGCTGGCCCGCGTCACCCAGGAGAAAGCCCCGGCACAGGCGCGTCAGCGCGAGTCGAGCCTGCTTGCCGAGTTCAGCCGCGACCTGACCCAGGCCGCCATGGACGGCCAGCTTGATCCGCTCGTCGGACGCGACGGCGAACTCGAGCGCGTCATCCAGATCCTCTGCCGCCGCACCAAAAATAACCCGGTGCTCATCGGGGAACCCGGCGTGGGAAAGACGGCCATTGTCGAGGGCCTTGCCCAGCGCATCGCCGATGGCGAAGTGCCAAGCTTCCTCGCCGACAAGCGCGTCCTCGGCCTCGATCTTTCGCTCATCGTCGCCGGTACAAAGTATCGCGGCCAGTTTGAAGAGCGGCTCAAAACCATCATGAAGGAGCTGATGGAAAATCAAAACTCCATCGTCTTCATCGATGAGTTGCACACGCTGGTCGGCGCAGGTTCGGCTGAGGGCTCGCTTGACGCGGCCAACATCCTCAAGCCAGCGCTCAGCCGTGGTGAAATCCAGTGCATCGGCGCCACCACCCCCGGCGAGTACCGCAAGTCCATCGAGAAGGACCGCTCCCTCGAACGCCGCTTCCAGGCCGTCAAAGTTCCGCCGCCCAATGAAGCCGACGCCATCAAGATCATTCACGGCATCAAGGACCGCTACGAGAAATTTCACGCAGTCAGCTACACCGACGCCGCGATTGAATTTGCAGTCTCGCATTCGAATCGCTACATCCCCGACCGCTTCCTGCCTGACAAGGCGATCGATCTGATCGACGAAGCCGGCGCACGCGTCAAGCTCCGCCAGACCTCGCTGCCAGAAGAAATCACTGAAGTCCAGAAGCGCATCAAATTCATTGTGCACCGCATGGATTCGGCGATTGCCAATCACGAATTCGAAAAGGCTCGCTTCTACTCCGATGAGGAGCGCAAGGAGCGCGAAAATCTGCGCGCTCTCCGCGACAAATACCACCTCGACGACTCGGCAGCCGGCATCGTTGGCCGCGAAGACATTGAAGACGTCGTCAGCCGCTGGACAGGTGTTCCCGTCACAAGCATCAAGGAAGAAGAAACGCAGAAGCTGCTCCGCGTGGAAGAAGAACTGCACAAGCGCGTCATCTCGCAGGAGAAGGCAATCTCGGCTCTCGCCCGCGCCATTCGCCGCTCGCGTGCAGGCCTCAAATCCCCGCATCGTCCCATCGGCAGCTTCCTTTTCCTCGGCCCCACCGGTGTCGGCAAGACGGAGATGGCTCGCACCCTGGCCAACTTCCTCTTCGGTTCCGACAAGGCACTCATCCGCTTCGATATGTCGGAGTTCATGGAGAAGCACTCCGTCTCCAAGCTGATCGGTTCGCCTCCGGGATACGTGGGCTACGAGGAAGGCGGCCAGCTCACCGAGCGCGTCAAGCGTTCGCCTTATTCGGTAGTCCTGCTCGATGAAATCGAGAAGGCGCATCCCGATGTCTTCAACATCCTGTTGCAGGTTTTTGAAGATGGCCAGTTGACCGACGGACTCGGCAACACTGTCGACTTCAAAAACGTCATCCTCATCATGACGTCGAACATCGGCGCCAAGTACCTGGTCAAGGAGAAGAAGTCGCTTGGTTTCCACGGCGATGGTGAAGACGTAATTAACGATGCCGTCGAAAAGAATGTCATGGCTGAGGTGAAGAGGGCATTTAACCCTGAATTCCTCAATCGCCTCGACGAGACCATCCTCTTCCAGTCGCTCACCGATGCGGACCTGATCCAGATCGTGGAGCTGTTGGTGCAGAGCCTGAATGCTAATCTCGCGCAAAAGGGCATCACCATCTCCGTCACCGAGGAGGCCAAGAAATGGATCCTCGACAAGACCCTGGTAGATCGCAGCTACGGCGCGCGTCCGTTGCGCCGAGCCCTGCAACGCTACGTTGAAGATCCTCTGTCGGAAGCTCTCATCGCGGGGCAGATCACTGCGCGGCCAGCCTTCCTCGAGGTCTACCTCGACGCTAACCAGCTCTTCTATCGTCCTGTCAGCGCAGACGAAGCCATGTCCGACGAAAAACCAGCCGGCATTCTCCTCTTCAGCGCGTAAGACTCACTGCAACATAAAAGCAAAAGCCTCCGGCCGATTCGCTGGAGGCTTTTGCTTTTCACTTATTCACTCATTCACTTCTTCACTGCTCCACCTAAAACCGATACCGCAGCGCCACCTGCGCCAACCGCGGCGGCATCGCGCTAACCGCCTGTCCAAACGTCGTCGAAGAAATGTTCCCTTCCACGCTTGCCGGCCCGAAAAACTGCGCGTGATTGAGCGCGTTGAAAGCCTCCGCGCGGAACTCAATCGTCTGCCCATCATGCAGGCTCACCGTCCTTGAAATCGTTGCGTCCAGGTTCTCAAGTCCGGGGCCGGAGAAGAAGCGTCGCCGCGCGTTGCCCATCGTTCCCAGCGCCGGCAGTGTCAGTTGACTGGCATCAAATACCGGCACGTTGCCGCGCGGATTAGTGTGAATCGACAGCGATTTGCCAGACCACGCCGGTGTGTCGACGCCATTGTTATTGATACCGTTCGGAATCGTCCCCAGCAGGGAAGTGTCGTTGTTATTGAGCAACGTGACCGGCAGTCCCGAAGTAAAGCGTGCGATCCCCGCAACCGCCCAGCCCGAGGCAATCCAGTTAAGCCGACTCCCAGGCTTCGGCCCCGGTAATGCGTAATGAAAACTCGTGACCAGGTTGTGCCGCAGATCGAACGACGACAGCCCCCGGCTCAGCGAAGGATTGACCGGATTCACCGGCTCCGGCAACCCCGCCGATTGGTCAATCGACTTGGAGAAGGTATAACTCGCCAGTAAGTCCAGCCCATGCATATTGGTTTTCGCCGTCGCTTCCAGCGCGTTGTAGTTCGCATTTGCAATCGTCCGCTGTAACTCCACGCTGCCAAACGCAGGACCAAATTGCGTACGCGCAGCCTGCTCATTGAATGGCCCGCAGACGGCTGAGCCGAGCGACAAGCACAGGGCCGGATTTGCCGGATTGGCTTCTTCGAGCACCAGCAAGTGATGCGTCGACGTCCCGATATAGCTCAGCGAGATCAACGCCGCCCCGTTAAATTGCCGCTCCACGCTGGCCATCCAATGCTGCGCGTAGGGTGTCACGTCCGCAGGATCAACCGCCGGAATTCCGACCAGCGGCTCAAACTGCGCCCAGATGACACTTGAGTCAGGGTTCGCCACACTTGCGCCGTAAGCGACCTTTTGCAGCGGGAAGCGATGCTGGAAGCCCTGGCCTGCGTCGACGTTGGCTCCGCTCGCAGCCACAGTGAAAGGCGACGCAAACAACGGCGGCGCAGCAGAAGTATATGTGTATCCATACGGCGGATTCGCGCTCATAATCCCCGCCGACAATCCTTCATACGCCGTATAAAAAATCCCGTATCCTGTCCGAATGCTCGTCTGGCCCGGCCCTCCCGTAAGGTTATGCAGCCAGCCCGTCGTTGCCACCGGCGACCACGCAATTCCGGCTCTTGGCGCAAAATCGTTCCGAGCGGACGCCAGCGAGCGCGGCACGCCCGCATCGCCCGGAAACACCAGCCCCAGCGGCGCATCCGGAAACACCTTCGACTGCTCGCCCTTCACCATCGTCTGCAGCTGGTTATATTTCTCCAGCCACGGCCGTATCCGATCCCACCGCACACCGTAGTTAAAAGTAAGCTCGCTCGATAACTTCCAGCTATCCTGCGCAAACGCGGCAGCGTATAAGTTGCGATTATAAAAACTGTTAGCCTGCCCCTGCGTATAACTCGAAGTAACTCCGAGCAAAAAATCCGCAAAATCAACGCCCGTCTCCGACCCATTAAACGCGAAGCTTCCGTTGAAAACCACATCGGGATGCGTGTTGATTTGATTGGAGTGCATCTCCGCGCCAAACTTCAGTCCGTGGCTGCCAATAATCCGCGAGAACGCGTCGGCTACTTCATAAATGTTTTCCGCCTGCACCAGCGCCGTCGTATCCACGCCCATGGTGAAATCGTTGAAAGCCACATTCGCAATCCCTTCAGTCGATGCCTGCAGCGGCACAATCCCTGTAAATCCCTGCGAAATCAGCGACGGCCCGATGCCGCCTTGCGGCTGACCGACGGCATTCGCATTGCGCATGTAGCTCATGTGAAATTCGTTCAATGTAGCATCGCCAAACGTGATCGCATGCCCAATGCTCAGCAGTTGCGCAAGCCCGTTTGATGTCGCGCTGAATCCCGGCACGCTCGCACCGCCTGAGCCTGTCGGATAAGGATTGACCAACGAGTAACCGTCAATGAAGTAATAGCCGGTCAGCGTGCCCTTGTGGTGAACCCAGTCCGCACGCAGTGCGCCCTTGTTGTCCTGCAGCGTCTCCGCCTGATCCGCCGTAGAAAACACGCCGGTCCCTGCGTTCTGTTGCGGAATCGATGCCAGCAAAAACTTCGCCGGCGCTGACCAAGCCGACTGCGGAATCTGGCTCGTTGGGAAAACCGCCGGCCGTCCCGCAGTGCACCCTGTTGAATTCGGCGAATAAGGATCGTTCGCCGCAACGCTCGCCCCAAGCTCCTTCGACAACAGCGAAGCAAGATAAGGTCCGCTCACGCATCCGGTCAGTGCGTTCTGCGCGAAGCTACCACTCCTTTCAGCCTGCGACGGCACCGCGATATTCCCCGTGTCGATCCCCTCCGTCAGCCGCGTCCCCTGGTGATCGGCAAACAGAGTCAGGTTCTTGCTGAATGGCGCACCTCCGATCGTCCCGCCAAACTGGTTCTGCCGGTACGCCGCGCGATCCTGCGAAAAATAGTTGCGCGCGTCAAGCGCCGTGTTGCGCAAAAATTCAAACGCCGACCCATGCCACTGCGCCGTGCCCGATTTGGTCACCACCAGCACCTGCCCGCCGCTCGAATTCCCATACTCCGCATCGAAGTTCGAAGTCAGCACGCGGAAGCTTTCAATCGCGTCCAGGTTCGGCACAATCGACGTCCCCATGTTCACGTCCTCTTCCACATCCGCGCCGTTCACGCGGAAGCCATTCGACGCCTCGCGCTGCCCGCTGATCGACAGATTCCCGGGGTTCGCGTCGCCCGATGGCGGCGTCGTAGCAACGCCCGTCATGACCACCGCGCCCGGCTGGGCGGTGTTCATCGGCACAATTCCCGGCTGCACCGCCATCAGGTCTGTGAAGCTGCGGCCGTTCAATGGAACGTTTTCAATCTTCTTCGATTCCAGGGTTTCGCCAAGTTGCGTGCTCGTGGTCTCTGCAGCCAACGCGTCCGCAGTCACTTCCACGGTCTGCGCGGTGGCGGCGATTTGAAGCGTAAGGTCGAGATTGGCGGTCGGCTGGGCTTCTGTCAGCTCGGCTGTTGCGCTGAGAGGCTGAAAGCCCGCAACCGCAATCTCCACCTGGTAGCTTCCCGACCCTTCAACCTGCACCCGAAACTCGCCCAGGTCGTCGCTTTCAGATTCGATAGCGGCCTGGGATGCAATCCCGTGAACTGCGACATGCGCATGCGGAACGCGGCCGCCGGCGGAGTCGTGAACGACACCGGAAACCGTGTAATCTGGCCCGGCAAGCAGAGGCGGACAAAGACATCCCAAAACCGGCAGAAAGAAAGCGTAGAGGAAGAAATGTTTCAAAGCGACACCCCAACATCAAGAAAAATAAGACGATATCAACCAGATGCCCCGTCCTTTTCTGCTCTGGAAGACCAGGGTCGTATATCCGACTGATTTAGTCCTTGTTCAATATACGACCGTATCGGTCCCTTATCCAGTGATCTGAATCACTCGAGTCGCACAATGTAGTGAAGGGGAGCGACTGAGTTAAACTCGTCCTAGATTACGGAACAAGCTTTGAGCAGTGTTTCGCTGAGATCACTTCATAACCGGGCAACTCATTTGCCGGTCCAATAGGCGAGACTACCAACTGCGGATTGCGTTTGTGGAGGTCTGGATCATGGCGCCGATTCTTCTCTGGCTGATCATGGTTCTCTGCCTCGTGATCTCCGTCGTCAAATATTTGATGGGGCTCATTCTTAGAATTTCTTTCCCCGGCACCCAGGTGAGCAAGGATTACACCTATCAGCCGAAGGTAAGTGTTCTCATGCCCTGCTTCAATGAGGGCCGCACCGTTTACCAGACCATCGAGAGCATCAGCAAGAGCAATTACCCCAACGGCAGCTTCGAAGTTATCGCCCAGGATGATTGCTCGGTCGACGATAGTTATGAGTGGATTCTCAAGGCTCAACGCGACTTCACTAATATCCCCATTCGCGCCGGCCGCAACGACTTCAACTGCGGCAAGGCCCGCACCGTTTGTAACGCCCTCGTCCATTCCACCGCCGAAGTCATCATCTCCATCGACTCCGACTGCATCTTCCACCCCGACGCAATCCGCGAGCTGACGGCCTGCTTTGCCGAGCCACGCATGGGCTCCGTCGGCGGCCGCGTCGGCGTCTCCAATCCCAATGACGGCGTCATCACCGCCATTCAAACCCTCATCTATTACTCTGCATTCGAGCTCTACAAAGCTCCGGAAAACTGGACACGCAGCGTCTGCTGCATCAGTGGATGTCTGTTCGCTATTCGCCGCGAACTTTTGCTTGAAATCGAGCCGGCCATCCGCGCCCGCCATTGGTTCGGCATTCCCGTCAATCAAGGTGAAGACCGTTTCCTCACCCATCAAACGCTGTTGCGCGGATACGGCACCTACATCAACACCGACGCGCTGTGCTGGACTACCGTGCCTAATAAGCTTTCGGTTCTCTTCAAGCAGCAACTTCGCTGGCGTCGCAGTATCGTGCGTGATTTTTTCTACACGCTCAGAACTCTCCCAAAGCATGTATGGAAGCTCCATCCAAACACCGTCTTTACGCTGGTGCTTACGCCACTTGGCGCAATTGTCGCTTTGCTCGTGGTCGTCACCATGCTCACCACCGATCCACTCGCCTGGTTCGGTCCCGCGCCGCTGGTCGTCTATCTCGGCATCGCGGCCGTGTTAAGTTGGGCCATCAAGAAATTCAGCGCCAGGGAAACGCTTCAGCACCCTCTTGCTTTCGGCGCTTACATTGCATGGTCCATCGCAAGCTCGCTGTTCATCACGCCCCTTGCGCTCTGCACCATGGATTCAGCGGACTGGGGCACGCGCACCAAGCAACAACTTGAGGAGGTACCCGTTGGCAACACCGGCAGTTGAACCCTCAACCCTCGCACCGAAAGCCCGCACGCCGCGTCAATCGCTGGCCCATCAGTCAGTCATCACCATCTACCGCATCTTCGCCATCACAGTGTTGTACGCCGTCCTTGTCGGCGTCTTCTGTTATGCCTTCGTGATGGGCTTCTACGCCCTCAACCACACCTGGGTCGCTCCCATCATTCTCTCGGCGTACGATGAAAAGAGTCTCGACTTCATGCAGAAGCTGGTCATCAGCCGCCAATCCATTGAGGATCTCAAGGTCGATGTAACTCGCCAGCAAAGCACCATTGCGGAGATGAACAAGCAGCGCGCCGCGTTAGTCGCTCTTGACCCCGAGTTACAAACAGCCATTGTCCGCGAACGCGCTCATGACAGCGTCACCGGCCCGCAGTTAGCCGCGCTTGACGTTGAGAAGCAGGCCGACAACGCCAAGACCAAAGCCATCGTTGCCCAGGTCCATCAACTTGAGTCGCGCATCAACAGCGACCTTGCCGCCGGACTCATCACCAAGGGCGATGCTGCCACTCAGTTAGCGGCCCTCAACCAGGCAGAGGACGCCTATACCGACAGCAAAATCGCCGACGTTCTGCTTTCAGATAATGTTCTCGACAAGACAACCGTGGGAACCAAGGCCCTCGATGTTCTCGAAAAGCAGGCCGAACTGCGCTCTGAGATTGCGCAATTGGATATCACATTCAGCGTCGCCGAAAAGCAGTTGCAGGAAGACAATCGCCAGATCGATCGCCTCCACGACGCCATCAATACTGCCAAGCTGAGCCCGTATTACCTCAACGCAAACGGCAATCAACGGCTCTATTTTGCGTTTGTCCCGTATGACAATCAGGCCGATGCTAAGCCCGGCACTCCTATCTATGACTGCTATCTCGACATGGTTCTTTGCCGCAAGGTCGGCACCGTAAAGCAGATATTTCTGGGTGAACAAATCATCAGCCATCCGATTTTCAAGACCCAGATCCGCGGTCTCACCATTCTGATGGACCTGTCCCATCCGGAGTCGGCAAAATCGCAAACCGTCTTTCTCGGCCGCAAGCCGCTTTTCTTTTAGTCATTAACTCTCATGGAGTCGAAGTATGTCACGGCATAACTTGCTTGTAACTCTTTTGTTGCTTTTTCCCACCTTCTCCCCGGCTCAATCCGTCCAGACGGACCAGCAGGCCTACTGCGCCTATCTCAGCGAACAGGCCAAGGCGCAAACTGATTTCCTGCGCGCTCCCACGGCTCTGGGTTACTTCACTCAACCTGACTCCGGGTTGCCCCAGCAACTGGTCGCAGGAGCGCAGTTGAGCCTTTCCAATTTGAAAAAGGCAGGCATCACGCTCGATGTCGCCCGCAAAAACTGCGAGCTTTACAAAGCCTCCACCGGTGTCATGCAGCGTCTTCAATTCGCGTTGCCGAGCATTGAAAAGGACGCGCTCCATCATCGCCTCGATCTCATCGCCCAGGCCACGCAATCCCTTGACGAGCTGAGCGATCAAACCGCAAAAATGGTCGAAGCCCAGAACATGACCCGCCCCATGCTATGGGAACTCAAGACCAACCGGATCAAGCTCAACGCCGACAGGGCAGACACGCAATCGAAGATCGCAGCCATTTACGTTCCGCCGCTCACCACTCAACCCCTCAAACAGCAGGTCGCCGCCAAGCAGGCTGCCGACGTTGAAGATCAGAAGTCGCTCGCCAACCTGACCCGCCAGAATAACTGGGACGTCGCTCTCACCGTAGGCACTCATCAGCAGATTGATCCCGTCTCTCAAGGTCCACAGCCCTTCGGCGAAGTTACAGTGAGTTATAACCTTGCAGGCCACGCCATCGATAAGCACCTCGACCGCTCCGTAACTGCGTATGGCGATTGGAAAAAGGTGCAGGAAGGAGACGTCGCGCGCGGGATGGAGGAGCTTCGCCAGCAAGTGACCGAGCAGATCGCCGCCCAGCAGGACAGGCTCAAATCTCTTCAGCAGGAAAACAGCGAAGTCGAGAAAAGCCTCAAGCTGGTTACCGACGCGGAAACCTCCGCCGCGCTCGACTTCCGCAATCAACTCACTTCCACCAAGATTCTTCTCGGAGTGGAAACAGGCGACGCCACATACCGCATCGAGCAGTTACAAAGATTTCTAACTGAGAATTTCTGAAGAGCTATGTCGACCGGCAAGTTATGGGTGCGAGTCGAAAGGCAACTTACTCAATCAAACACCACCGTCTTGTTGCCATAGCAAAGAATGCGCCGGTCCAGGTGCCATCGAACGGCGCGCGAAAGCACCATCCGTTCCAGGTCCCGCCCCCGCGCCACCAGGTCTTCCACCTGGTCGCGGTGTGAAATCCGAACCACGTCCTGCTCAATGATCGGACCGTCGTCCAAAACCTCCGTCACATAGTGGCTGGTAGCCCCAATCAGCTTCACCCCCCGCGCATGCGCCGCATGATACGGCTTGGCCCCGGTAAACGCAGGCAGGAACGAGTGGTGCACGTTGATGATCCCTGCCGGGTAGTGGCTGACGAAGCTGGGCGACAGAATCTGCATGTATCGCGCCAATACCACCAGGTCGATCTCGTGCGCGGCGAGCAATTCCAGTTGCAGAGCCTCGGCCTCTTCGCGCGTCTCAGCCTTCACCGCAACAAACTCAAACGGAATCCCATAGAACCCGGCCAGCTTTTCCACATCGCGATGGTTCGAGATAATCACGGGAATCGCGCACGCCAGTTCGCCAGTTCGCCAGCGGTGCAGCAAGTCCGCCATGCAGTGCAGATACTGCGAACAGAAAAGTGCCACACGCGGCGGCCGCGCGCTCGAGGTCAATTGCCAGCGCATGCCCAGCTCCGCGGCGAGAGGCGCAAACGCCGACTTGAACCCCTCCAGATCAAATTCCTTCGCGTCATCACCTGCTCCATTCAGCGCCCATTCCACCCGCATGAAAAACAGTCCAAGGTCGTGGTCCTGGTGCTGGTCCGCATGCAAAATGTTCGCGCCTCGCTCATTGAGCAGCGAAGAAACCCGCGCCACCAGACCTTTCCGGTCCGGGCAGTCGATCAGTAATACAGCCGTATCTTTCATCGCTCTTTCAGATTAAGCCATCGGCGTATGTTCAAGGGTGTCGGGAAATCCTTCGCACCAATGCGGAAGAATTGCTGCCATTCCTCAAGAAAAACGCCAAAAAAACGCCGGGATGAATCCTGTCCCGGCGAAGCGCGTGCAACGCCATAAAATCATCAACCTGAAATCGTTAACCAGGCCGGCCCCACTCAGGCCGCTGTATCTCCGCGCGCCATCTGCGGCGCGCTCAACTGTTGGCGCAAACTGCCGGCCAGGTCCGCCACAATGCGCAGCTTCTCGGCAATAGGCGACGCCGTTTCACTCTCTGAAAGCGCCAGTTGCGAGTGCAGCAGCAGCCCCGCAATGGTTGTCTTCAAATCCGTCTCGATGGCCGCGGCAGCGGCCCGCCGCGCCAGGGTTTGCTCCCGCTCCCGGCGATGCAGCGCCGCGCGAATCTCCCTGGTCAGCCGCGCCGCGCCGGAGAGCGCAAAGTTGATCTGAAGCGGAATTGCCAGGCCGGCATGTTCCCAAATCGCCTCGGCTGCGGCAGGATCGCACTCGGCCATGGTTTCATCCACCACGATCGCGGCAAACTCCTTGCGGCGCAGCGCGGCCAGCGCAGCCTTGCGCCCTTCGGCAACTTCCACTTCCATCTCCAGTTGTGCACCCACCGCGGCAGCGCAGTTCCGCGCGCCCTCAATTCCGGTCACAATTAGAATGCTCATTCCCAGGTTCATCTCCAGCTCCTTTTGATCTCCGGTGAATTTACGGCCTGATCTTGTGTGTCGAGCCTTGCCCGCCTGGCCAGCGCAGGGTAACCCTCTGCCAGGATCATGGCTTTTCCCGTACTGGCCCCAGGGTCCAGTTTTGTTGTGGCTTAATCTTCCTGAAGTGGGTCGGCGATCCCATATTCCTTCAGCTTGCGATACAGGGTCGTCTTCCCGATCCCCAGCAGCTTCGCTGCCTGCAGCTTGTCGCCCTTCAGCACCCGTATGGCTCCCAGAATCGCGTCGCGTTCCAGATCGGCCAGCGTTTTCAGTTCCGGCGCCCCGCTGTTCGATTCCGTCGCGCTGATCACCCCGGCAGATCGCCGTGCTTCCAGGCCCTGCTCCTGCAACTGAGTTGGCAGGTCGCCCAGGTGCAGGACCGGTCCTGAAGACAGCGCACAGGCCCGCTCCATCGAGTTTTCCAGCTCCCTCACGTTGCCCGGCCAGTCATGCCGCATCATGGTGCGCAAAACTTCGTCGCTCAGCGTGAACTTGGTCCCGTGCTCGCGGCTGATGCGATCCAGAAAATGCGCCGCCAGCAGCGGAATGTCTTCGCGCCGGTCGCGCAGCGACGGTAGTCGCAAGTTCACTACATTCAGCCGGTAAAACAGATCCTTGCGGAAGGTGCCCTTTTCGACCATCTCGGCAAGGTTGCGGTTGGTGGCCGCCACAATGCGCGCCCTTATCGGCACCCGATGCGTGGCTCCCACCGGCCGCACTTCCTTTTCCTGCAATGCCCGCAGCAGCTTGGCCTGCAAGTCCAGAGAAAGCTCGCCGATCTCGTCCAGAAATACCGTGCCCCCCTCGGCCGAAACCAGCAAGCCTTCCTTGGCGTGGTTGGCACCGGTGAAGGCGCCCTTCACGTAGCCGAACAGCTCGCTTTCAATCAGCGTCGGCACCAGCGAGCCGCAGTCAACCGGCAAAAACGGTTTCTGTGAATTGGGCCCGTAGGCGTGAATCGTCCGCGCCACCAGTTCCTTGCCCGTTCCGCTCTCGCCCAGCACCAGCACCGGGTGCGAACTCTGCGCAACTTTCGACAGAATGCGGTAAAGCTTCTCCATCTCCACCGAGCGCCCAATCATGGCGCCCAGCCCCTGCGAGAGCCGCAGCCGTTCCCTCAACTGGCGCGATGCAGTGTCGGTGGTCAGGTTCGCCGACGCCCTTTCCAGCACCGTCGAGAGCTCATCCATCGCGAACGGCTTGGTCAGGTAGTCCTGCGCCCCGCAACGCATGGCCTCTACGGCCGCGTTCACCGATCCCGACGCGGTCATGGCGATTACCGAGGTCTGCGGGTAAAGCAGCTTCACTTCGGCCACCAGCTCCAGCCCCTGGTTGCTTCCGGAAGGCAGATTCACCAGCAGGATGTCAGCGGCGCGGCCCCGCAGTTGGCTGCGCGCCTGGCCCAGGTCGCCGGTGCTCTCCACCGCGTACCCCATGCTGGCCGCGATCTCCGTGCATGCCGAGCGCATGGCCGGATCAGCATCCACCACCAGCAGGTGCAGCCGCGCCGCCGGTTCCGCAACTTGCGGGATATATTCCATGCCCCTCGATACTTGAACTGTTGCGAGCATTGTATTCGCCTCACCTCATTGTTGGTCGATCAGCTATCCAGACAGTGATTCCCTGACGCGTTTCCCGAACTGCGTTTCAGCGTTTATTCAGCGGCTGCGGACCGGCAGCTCAATTGCGAACCGTGCGCCCGCCGGAGCCCGGTTCACGGCATGAATCCTGCCGCCCGCCGCCTCCACAATCGACCGGCTGATCGACAAACCCAGTCCGCGGTGAGCTGAAGCCCATCCCGGAATGGCCGACGGTCCGGCCGACCGGGTACTGTAGCCCGATTCGAAGATTTCCTCGAGCGCCTTGGGCGGAACGCCGGTGCCGCTGTCGTCCACGGTCAGCACCACCCAGTGAGCTGCCTGTTCGCCGGCGTGGAATTCGTGCAGCCCTAGCATGATCTGTCCCCCTCCCGGCATCGCCTCAGCGGCGTTTTTCACCAGGTTCACCAGCACCCGGATCAGGTCCTCTCCAGACATCCGTACCGGCAGCGCTCCGCCCTCGCAGTTGAGGTTCATTGTGATCGAAGGGCCCGCCAGGGCATCCAGCAGATTCCGGTTGGCTGCCAACTCAGTGGCCAGATTTGCAATAGGCAGGGACGGCAGCAACTCCCATACCTTGGGATTTCCCAATCCGGATCGTTCTGATTCGGTCCGTTCCATCCCGGCGCGCAGAGGTCGCTTGCCGATCACGTCGAACGCCCGCCATTTTCCGGTTGCGGCATCGATTCCGTCTGCGGACATCAATGGCGGAGCCTCGTGCGTCTCCAGTGCGACCAGCTTTTCCACCAGCCGGCGGCTGGCCGTAGCTACAAGCCTCAACTCGTCACCATAATGGTGAAACTGAGGCGCCAGAACCCCCGGTTCCTCCAACAGATCGCAGTAAAGTCCCAGCGCCGTCACCATATTTCGGGCGTCATGCGCCACCTCCGCAAGGCTTTCGCCCCGCCCTTGCAGCGCCGCCAGCGTCTCCACAACCGCCTCAACCCGCCTGCGCTCCAACCCGTCCAACCCCACTGTGTGCTCAATCTGCTGCATGGTCCCGTCCCCCCTCAATCCAATCCCTTAATCCCTAGTCCCCAGTCCCTCAGTCCCTTAGTCCCTGTTCCCGACGCCTGTTCTATTACACGCAGAGTGCCAAACCAGAACGCCTCGTCTAAGTTCCTGATAAGGGAACAGCTTACTGTCCAATTTCCGTACACTCTTTCCCAGCCCATTTCAGCTAATCCGTCCCAAAATGGAACTCCAGCCTTCGTCAACTCGCACCTAAACAGCATCTTTTCAATCGCTTATCGACTCATTCCCGTTTCGGATTCCCAAAATGCCCATTTCCCGTTCTGAAACCGAACCTTCCCCTCCCACCCCCCCAGCCCCATTCCCGTACAATCGCCCTATGCACGCCCCCGTCTTTCGCCCCGGCGGCAGAACTCCTGCCCAGCTTCGCCCGCTCACCCTCACCCCCGGCTTCGTCCAGACCGCCGAGGGCTCGGTGCTGGTCTCCTTCGGCAACACCCGCGTGCTCACCAACGCCACCATCGAGCAGGGCGTCCCCGGCTGGCTGCGCAACTCCGGCCGTGGCTGGGTCACCGCGGAATACGCCATGCTGCCCCGCTCCACCGTCACCCGCACCCCGCGCGAGAGCGAAAAAGGCAAAATCGGCGGCCGCACGCACGAGATACAGCGCCTTATCGGCCGCAGCCTGCGCTCCGTTGTCGACATGCATGCCCTCGGCGAGCGCACTGTCATTCTCGACTGCGATGTCCTCCAGGCCGACGGCGGCACGCGCACCGCGGCCATCACCGGCGCGGCCGTCGCCCTGGCCCTGGCGCTCAATGCGCTCGTCTCCGCAGGTACGCTGAAGAAGTCGCCCCTGCGCCAACTCGTCGCGGCAACCTCCGTCGGCATCGTCGGCGGAGCCGAGCTGCTCGATCTCTGCTATGAAGAAGATTCCGCCGCCGAAGTGGATATGAACGTCGTGATGACCGAAGACGGAGGCCTCATCGAAACCCAGGCAACAGCCGAAAAGGGAAGCTTCTCACGTGCCCAGCTCAACAGCCTCATCGACCTCGCCGAGTCGGGCCTCAAAGACATCTTCGCCGCCCAGCGCGCCATCCTCGGCCAATAAGAGAGCCGCCCAATAGCCCGCTGAAAACCGGCTCTCCAATCGCTCCATCAACCAGCCCTCCGTCTTCTTTCCAACCACAAGCCAGAGGGTCCGTGCTACCCTGTTTTCGATCTTGGACGCGATTCACTTTGCGAAATACTTCCCCAGGACCTTACGGAGAAAGACCATGTCCCTGCGCATCAACGACACCGCACCCGACTTCACTGCCGAAACAACCCAGGGCACCATCCACTTCCATGAATGGATTGGCGACGGCTGGGCCGTCCTCTTTTCGCACCCCAAGGACTTCACCCCCGTCTGCACCACCGAGCTGGGTTACATGGCCGGCCTCGCCCCTGAGTTCGCCAAGCGCAACACCAAGGTCATCGGCCTCAGCGTCGATCCCGTCGAGAACCACGCCAAGTGGGCCGCCGACATCGCCGAAACCCAGGGCCACGCCGTCAACTACCCCATGATCGGCGACACCGAGCTCAAGGTCGCCAAGCTCTATGACATGCTGCCCGCCGAGGCCGGCGAAACCTGCGAAGGCCGCACCGCCGTCAACAACGCCACCGTCCGCACCGTCTTCATCGTCGGCCCCGACAAGAAAATCAAACTCACCCTCAGCTATCCCATGAGCACCGGCCGCAACTTCGATGAAGTCCTGCGCGTGCTCGATTCCATCCAGCTCACCGCTACCCATAAGGTGGCCACGCCCGCCAACTGGCAAAATGGCGACGACGTCATCATCCTGCCCGCCGTTACAGAAGAAGAAGCCAAGGCCAAATATCCCGACGGCTGGCGTGCGCCCAAGCCGTATCTGCGCATTGTTCCCCAACCCAAATAAAAACGCCCCTAGTGAATTCGAAACAAGGCCGGGTCGCGCCAAGCGGCCCCGCCCACGGGGATGAAATCCATGGAAATTCGCCGCTTTTATCTTGGTTGTCTGGCCCACGCCTCCTATCTCGTCGAAAATAACGGCGAAGCTGCCGTCATCGATCCGCAGCGCGACGTCGATCTCTACATCGACGAGGCCCGCAACTCCGGCCTCAACCTCCGCTGGGTCATTGAAACCCACCTCCACGCCGACTTCGTCTCCGGCCATCTCGAGCTCGCCCGCCGCACCGGCGCCACCATCTGCATCGGCGCAGGCTCCGGCGCAGCCTTCCCGCATCGCGCCCTCAACGACGGCGACGAACTCCCCCTCGGTCGCGGCGTTCTCCGCATCCTCTCTACTCCCGGCCATACTGAGGAAGGCGTCTCCATCCTGGCAATTCCCGCAGAGACTCCCAACAATCCGCTAGCCGTCTTCACCGGAGACACGCTGTTCATCGGTGACGTCGGCCGCCCCGATCTCTCGCCGACCAGGACCCCGCAGCAACTCGCCGCCATGCTCTATGACAGCCTGCGCCTCAAGCTCATGACCCTCCCTGAAGCCACGCTGGTCTATCCCGCCCATGGCGCCGGCTCCCTCTGCGGACGCCAGATGAGCTCCGAATCCAGTTCGACGATAGGAAAAGAGCGGCGCATGAACTACGCCCTCCAGCCCATGACCCGCGAGCAGTTTGTCGATCTGCTCACCGCCGATCTTCCCGCCCGCCCCGCCTACTTTCAGGACGAAGTCCAGCGCAATCGCTCCGGCGCCGCGCCCCTCGACGAGCTTCCGCCCCTCCGCGAACTCGCCCCGTCCGCCGCGCTCGACCTCCAATCAACAGGCGTAGTCATTCTCGACACCCGGCCCACCATGGAGTTCGCCGCAGTCCACATTCCCGGCTCCCTGCACATCCCGCTCAACGGCCAGTTCGCTTCCTGGGCCGCGCGCCTGCTCGGAATCGAGGGCGTATCCATAGTGCTCCTCGCTGAAGACGCAGCAACCACCCAGGAGTCGCGCCTGCGCCTGGCTCGTGTCGGCATCGAAAATGTAGCTGGGGTCATCGCCGGTGGCATCTATGGCTGGATCGACGCCGACCTTCCCGTCAAGTCCGTCAGCCAGATCTCCGCGCAGGAGCTAGCCGAGCAACTGCGAAGCCCAGCTTCTCCCATCACACTCGC
The DNA here is from genome assembly GCA_050013695.1 of Occallatibacter sp. Classification (GTDB taxonomy): domain Bacteria; phylum Acidobacteriota; class Terriglobia; order Terriglobales; family Acidobacteriaceae; genus Telmatobacter. Next base: position 66,183 of record JBEKET010000014.1, on the reverse strand, counting down.
TTCTCCGTTCACACTCATTGACGTCCGCGAGCGCGCCGAGCGTCTGGCCGGCTCAATCCCCGGCTCGCTCTCCATCCCGCTCCCCGAGCTAAGCCGGCGTCTCAACGAGATCGACCCAGCCGCGACAGTCTTTGTCCATTGCAAAAGCGGCTACCGCAGCGCCATCGCCACCAGCATTCTCCAAGCCGCCGGCTTCGACTCCGTAGTCAACCTAACCGGCGGCTACGACGCCTGGGCGCTGACCTTCCCACCGCGCATCAATGAAGTTGTGGCCTGATGCCTCTTTACTTTTCCACCACCGGCAACTCAATCGAACTAGTCTCACCCGCCGCGTGATAAATCCGTTGCGTAGCCTTCTGATAATCCCCCGGCTTCGCCCAGAAAATATTCGGCACAAACGTCTGCGGGTTCCGGTCATACAGCGGAAACCAGCTCGACTGCACCTGCACCATGATCCTGTGTCCCGGCAAAAACACGTGATCCGCCGGCGGCAGCGCAAACCGATACGTCAGCGGCTTACCCGGCTCAATCGCCTTGGGTGTCGCAAAGCTCTCGCGATAGCGCCCGCGAAAGATATCCATCCCCACCGCCAGTTGATAGCCGCCCATCTCCGGGTGATCCGCCACTTCATCGGGATAAACATCGATCAGCTTCACCACCCAGTCGGAATCGGTCCCGCTCGTTGAAGCCACCAGGTTCGCAATCGGCTGCCCGCCAATATGCACCGGCGCGGTCAGCACATCGCTGGTATAAGTCAGCACATCCGTCCGTCCCGAAGCCTCGCGCTGGTCATCCACCAGCCACTGCGCCCAGGTCATCGGGAAGTCGTACCCCACCGGCTGGCTCGGTCGCGCGCGAAACGGAACCGGCTTCGCAGGATCGGAAACATACTCATCAAAGGCCGCGCCCGAATTCGCCGGCGCATTAAATCCCAGCTTCATCCCCGGCTCCAGATAAAGCGCCTTCGTCGCCGTCGCTTCCGGCCAGGCCTTCAGCTTTTCCCACTTGTTCGCGCCCGTCTCATACGCCGTCACCGTCGCCACATCGCCCTGCGGCGCATCGTCCTTCAAATAGCGATCCAAAAACGGCCGCAGCACATTCTGCCGGAACCACGTTCCCGTGTCGCTCCCAAACCGAATCGATCCCAGCGACGCCGCGTCCTCAATCTCCTGCCCGTGGTGCCACGGCCCCAGCACCATGAACACCTTGTCGTTATTGGTATCCAGCGGCTTGATCGCCTTGTACACCGCGTTCGCGCCATAAATATCCTCCTGGTCCCACAAGCTGTGCACCAGTAGAATCGGCACCTTGATCCCTTCCGCCTTGAAGTCCTCCGCCAGCACCTTGTCCACCGCCTGGTCGCTCCACCACGCGTCGTAGCTCGGGTGCTCCAGAATCTTCTTCCAGAACCCCACCTGCTCCACGCCGTGCTCCCTGCCCAGCTCCCCCGCCGAGGTCGCGCTCATGTATTCGTCATAATCGTCGAAGTGTGAAACCGTCCACTTCGCGTCGTTCGAGCGCGTCGCCTCCTGCTCCCAAATGTAGGGCAAGTTCTGCTCGCGAAACGCCCCGTTGTGGAACCAGTCGTCGCCCATCCACCCATCCACCATGGGATTCATGGGCACCGAAACCTTCAGCGCCGGGTGCGGATGAATCACCGCCATCAATGGCAAAAATCCGTCATAGCTGATGCCCAGAATCCCCACCTTCCCATTGGTCTCCGGAATGTTTTTGATCAGCCAGTCGATGCTGTCGTAGGTATCCGTCGACTCATCCACCGGCGTCGGATTCAGCGGCCCATGAATCGGCCGGTTCATCACATAGTCGCCCTCCGACCCATACTTCCCGCGAATGTCCTGAATCACGCGAATGTAGCCGCCTTCAACAATCACGTCGGTGGCGTTGTCATACCCATACAAAGCCCGCCCCAGGTGTGCGCTGTTCGCGTTGCTGGTCAGGTGATCCGCGCTATAGGGAGTGCGCGTCAGCAGGATCGGCGCATGCTTCGCGCCCTTCGGCACCAGGATCACCGTATGCAGCCTGACCCCGTCGCGCATCGGAATCATCGCCTCGCGCCGCTCGTAATCGAAGTTTGGCGTGGCGATCGTCAGCGTAGCCGGCGTCTCGCTTGGATAGTCGGGATACTGCGGCTTCGGCGCGCCGCTCTGCGCAACAACGCAAGCACTCAGCGCAGCAGACACGCTCGCAGCAAACACAGATCGGGCGATAAGCATCGTGGAGACCTCGTCGGGGTGGGAACTTTCAGTTGCAAACGATTGTAAGCGAATGCGGCCCACCACAGGCGAGATTGCCAGCGCAGCCTCACCGCTGCGGCTGCCCACCCGCATTCCACTGCGGCCTGAAGTCGCTTCCAGCCAGCCATCTCACCGGCTCAATCAGCGATTGAATCGCCCGCGTCATGAACGCAATATCCAGGTGATCCAGGTCGTCGTTAGGTTGATGATAGGTCGGCGGCGTTCCCCAGCCCGCCGCGGTATGCGCCACCACTCCCTGCAACGCCAGCGCGTAGTTGTCGCTGCGCTCAAAAAAATGCTGCTCAGGATACGGATCGGGCCCCACCAGTGCGCCGTGTTCTTTCAGCGCCGGCCCCAGGTTCGACCGTTCCCACCCCGTCAACAGCAACACTCCTGGCGGCATCTTCGGATCCTGGTTGCCGATCATCTCAAACTCCAGATTAGCCACCAGCTCTTTCAGCGGCACCGGCGGATGATGCCCGAAGTAAGTCGATCCAAGCGTGCCCAGCTCTTCAGATCCATAGCACACAAACAGCACGCTGCGGCGTAACGGTGGTCCCGCCGCCAGCGCATGTGCCAGCTCCATCACCGCTGTAGTCCCAGCCGCGTCATCGTTCGCTCCGTTATAAATGGAGTCGCCGTTGACCGGCCGTCCAATCCCCAGGTGATCGAGATGCGCGCTCAGCAGCAATGTCCCCGCATTGGGGTCTGTACCGGCCAGATAGCCAACAGCATTAAATGTTTGACGGGGAGCCGACGGAACCTCGTGTACCGTGACCGTAACCGTCGCTCCATCGGCCGCGGCCAGCTTGGCAACCGAATTGGCGTGGACAAGAACGATGGTGGGGTTCTTATGTGGGGGTTCTTCGGCAAGCCGTATACCCACCCGCGTTTTGCCGCCAAACATCGACGGAAGCATAGCGAGCTCCGGCGTCTCCGGCACCAGGATCACGCTCGCGCCCAGCCGCCGCATCTGCTGCAGGACCGGACCCAGCGCTTTCATATCCGCCGCGCCCGTAAGCAGAAGGACGGATCCAGCCGCGATGTGCGCCGATGCAACGTCCGCTGTGCCCAGGTGCGCCAGCGGCCCTGAGACCGAGATTCCAGACGATGTGAGCAGCACGAAGTCCGCGTCTTCCGTCAGATTGGCGCTGCCGGCCTGCAACGTGGCGTGTCCGTCGAGTTCCGGCGACACCACCTCCGCCGCCTGAATATACCCACTCATCCCCGGCGCGTGTTTCAACCCGTAGCTCTCAAACTCACTCGCCACGTATGTCGCAGTCAGCTCCTCATCCCGCGTAGCCGACCCCCGCCCCGCCAGCACATCGCTCGCCAGGAAATCCTCATGCGCGCGCACCCATTCCGGCTTCACCGTCCAGCCCTGCTGCGCACACAATGTAGTCGAAGCAATAAACGCGGCCAAAGCCGCTAAACCTCGACAGCGCAATTGAAAGTTCGGTTTCATTCGGAGAAGACTCCAGTAAGTCAGATTTGGATAAGGCCCATAATAAACGCTGTACGAGTTCACTGCTTCACTAGTTCACTTAATCACCGGTTCACTCATTCACTAATTCACATCTTCACTAGCCTCACCCCACCACCGCCGCCAGCAGCAGCGTCATTCCCAACCCAGCCACCGAAAGCACCGTCTCCATCACCGTCCACGTCCCCAGCGCTTCCTTCACTTCCATCTTGAAAAACGACTGCACCATCCAGAACCCCGCGTCATTCACGTGTGAAAGTACCAGCGACCCGGTCCCGGTTGCCAGCACCAGCAACTCCGGCCGCACGCCCATATGGCTGGCCATCGGCGCCAGCACCCCTGAAGCGACCGCCATCGCTACCGTCGCCGACCCCATCGCAACCCGCACCACCGCCGCCAGCAGCCACGCCAGCACCAGCGCCGGCATATGCGCGCCCAATGCCAGCCGCACCGTCGCCTCGGCCGCGCCCGAGTCGCGCAGCACGCCGCTCAATCCACCCGCCGCCGCCAGAATCACCAACACGCTCGCAATCGGTTCAAACGATTCGTTGGTCAGCTTGCGCAACAGTTCTCTTCCATGATGCTGCCCCGTCTGAATCCGCGATCCCAGCGTTACCAGCGCCACCAGCACGGCAATCAGCAGCGCGATGTCCGGGCTGCCCACAAAATGAAAGAGCTGGTTCAGCAGGCTTCCGGGAGTGCTAATCGCATCTGCCCAACTGCCCAGGAAAATCAGCCCAATCGGCAGCAAAATCGCCGCCGCCGCCCGCAACGGCCCCGCCGGCTTCGGAATCAGTCCCGCCTGCGCCGTGCCTTCCGTTGCATCCGTCCCGGCCTCGACCTGCAAATCCTCCGCCAGAGTGGGCGCAAACAGCGTCAGTCCCTCCTCGGCATCCGGTGCCGGCATTTTCGCCGCCCGCTTATCCCACCGCCGCATCAGGAACCAGCCCAGCCCCGGCCCCGCAATCGCCGCCGCAGGCAATCCCACAGCCAGCCCAAACAAAATCGTCCGTCCCACATCCGCGTGATAAAGAGCAACAGCCAGCATCGCCGCCGGGTGCGGAGGCAGCGTCCCATGCGCAATCGAGAGCCCCGCCAGCAGCGGCATTCCAGCCAGCACCGGAGGCTTTCCTGTACGCCGCGCCGCCTCCGCCACTATCGGCATCAGCAGCACCAGCCCCACCTCAAAAAACACCGGCATCCCAACCAGAATTCCCAGCCCCAGCATCGCCCACGGCAGCCCGCGCGGTCCGCAGCCGTTAACCGATGCATTTCCCAGAGCCGCCGCACCGCCGGAACTGGCAAGCAGCCGTCCCAGAACCGCGCCCAGCCCCAGCAAAATCGCGATGTGCCCCATCAGGTTGCCCACGCCGCCGGTAAACGACAGCGGAACCTGCTTGAGCGCCATCCCCGAAGCCACGCCCAAAGCCAGCGCCGCAATCGTGAGCGCCAGCGCCGGATGCATTCTCACCCGCGCAATCAGAATCAGCAGCACTACCACCATTCCGGCGGCGCACGTCACCAGGTACCAACTGCTGTGAATTGTCACGGCTGCGTAGCTCACCCGCAGATTATTCCACACCAGGGCCTTCGCACCCCGCCTGCTGTGTCTTCAGACACACTTTGTCCTTGCGCGCCTCTGCTACCATAAGGACGATTGCAGTTCCTGCCGCTCGCGAGCCTGTTTTCCTGCCTTTATAAGGTCCGAGCGCCACGGCGGCCAGGCTATCCCAAGAAGGAGCATTCACTATGCCTTTAGTCTCCATGCGGCAACTCCTCGACGAGGCCGCCAAGGGCGGTTACGGCGTCGGCGCGTTCAACGTCAACGATATGGAACAGATTCAGGCCATCATGATGGCGGCCAAGGAAACCAAGTCGCCGGTCATCGTCCAGGCCAGCCGCGGCGCGCGCCAGTTTGCCGAGGACCTCTACCTCTTCAAGCTCATCCAGGCGGCCGCCGAGCTCAATCCCGAGATTCCTATCGCCATGCACCAGGATCACGGCAACAGCTTTGAGACCTGCAAGAGCGCCATCACCCTCGGCTACACCAGCGTCATGATGGACGGCTCACTCAAGGAAGACGGCAAGACCCCCTCCAGCTTTGAAGAGAACGTCGAAGTAACCCGCAAAGTAGTCGACTATGCGCACGAGCGCGGCGTCACCGTTGAAGGTGAAATCGGCGTACTCGGCGGCGTTGAAGACGGCCACGGCGCCGGCGGCAGCGGCCTCGACCACATCACCGATCCCGACCAGGCAGTCGAGTTTGCCGAGCGCACCGGCGTTGACGCCCTGGCCATCGCCATCGGCACCAGCCACGGCGCTTACAAATTCACCAAGAAGCCTGACGGCTCAGTGCTCAAGATGGATGTGCTGATCGCCATTCACAATCGCCTGCCCAAGACCCACCTGGTCATGCACGGCAGCTCTTCGGTTCCCAAGGATCTTCAGGATGTGATCAACCAGTACGGCGGCAAGCTCAAGGAAACCTGGGGCGTGCCGGTCGAGGAGATTCAGCTCGGCATTCGCAACGGCGTCCGCAAGATCAATGTCGACACCGACAACCGCCTCGCCATCACCGGCGCCATCCGCAAGGTCTTCGCCGAAACCCCTGAGAAGTTCGATCCGCGCGACTACCTCAAGCCCGCCCGCGAGGCCATGAAGAAGGTCGTCGCCCTGCGCATGACCCAGTTCGGCCAGGCCGGTCACGCCGGCGACTACTCGCCCATCGCCATCACCGAAATCGCCAAGGGCTACGCCAACGGCAGTCTCAGCACCCAACCCCTGGTCGCCGCCAAGTAGTTCCGGCAATCCAGCAAGTCGAAACTCAGCAACACAAATGGCCCGCTGCGCAAACGTGCAGCGGGCCATTTGTCTGTTGCGTCCGGGATTATAGTTTGGCGAAAATTAACTGAATTGTCGTATAGAATTTCAAAAATATCTTGACATGAAAATAGATCCATCACTGTGATCGCGGCAACCTGACCTGAACGGCGCAACGACAGAATGCCTGATCAAGCAACCCAACAGGAGGGTGACACATGAAAACGACTATCCGGAAACTAGCGAGCGCGATGTTCGTCCTCATCGCAACCCTCGGAGCCGGGCAGACAGAGAGCGCTCCCAATGAATTGCGCGTGCAGGATATTAGAGCCCAGCAAACGGAGGAACAGCTTAAAACAAGCGCTCCGTGTCTCCGCGCCATGGAGAGCCCGACACATCACATCGCCCAGAGTACAGTGATCGATCCCAAAACTCTTGCCAAGGACTTGAGCACCCTGATGCAGGAGAGCGATGAAGTGGTGCTGGCGGGACATAGTTACGCTTGGGCTCGCGTGCTTTCTCCCTCCGGCGAGAGTGCGGTCGACTACTTCGACGTCAACGTTATGCGTAGTTGGAAGGGTTCTCACCATGTTGGAGACGTCCTAACATTCGCCCTGCCCGCCGGCGCGGTGTACTGCGGGATGACGGAATCGCATCAGACCTCTTACTTCTTGACAAAGGCCGGAACACCCGAGTGGAAGAACACTCTTTACCTTGGCCCATTTGTCCTGTTCTTGCGCCCCCCCCAGGGCAAGGATACACAACTTGTTCAGACTCTCTTCCCGGCTGGCGGCCAGGGCCTGCAAGGCATGTTTCAAATCCAGATTCCTCCCACAGACGAAGCGTGGAACCCTTGTACTGGCGTGATGGTAGGGACGATGAAGTGGTGCGATTCCATGCTCGACACCAGCGACTACCCCATCCAGGTGCCATACGTTCACGACCCCCTGGCAAAAAAATATGACGGCATGCGTATTGCGGAGTTTCTCCAGGAGGTGCGAAATGTGGCCCAGGACCAGGGACTCGATGAGAAATCCACCGCAACCGAGAGGCCTCCACAGTAAAGCGGATGTCCCATCCTTGCGCTTTATTCTGGCGCAAGAGGGGCATCACACGGTTACCTAGTGATGGCTTCCGCCGGAACTGGCTGCGCTCGCGGCGCTGGAACTGCTCGCACTCGAACTTCCTCCGCCTCCACCACCGCCGTGCGAACCGCCGCCGCCACCCCCGCCACCTCCACCGCCGTGCGAACCGGCTGCGCCCGATCCCCCGCCGTGATAGCTCCCCCCACCGCCGTAGCTGCCGCCGCGCGCCTGCAGGTTCCCACTGTGATTATTGACCGGCGCCATCACCGTCACCGTCTTTCCTCCATGCGTTTCCTGCCTCGCCATCATGAAGCTCTGCGATTTGGAATCGAATTTGAGCGGAATTCCCGCCGTCTTCACCGCGCCCTTGCTCTCCAGCACATCTTTTATCGAATAGGTCACCAGGCGTGGTTCCTTCGCGACCGCAAGCGGAGGGAAGGCTGCATTGCGAAATTCTCTTGGTGGCTCCTTGAGGGCCTCAACCGGCCGTTCCGGATCAAGCCTCACCGGCTCTATCGTTAGCCCGTTCTTTTTATCGATCGCGAAAACCACTTCCTTCTGATTAATCGCCGGCCGCCCCTTCACGTCGTAGGGATGCAGCGGCACAAATGCCACAGTCTTTCCGCTCTTCACCCACCGCCCCGGGGGAAGATGGTGCCGCTTGTGCGTCGGAACCCACGCATAGTGACGCCCATGGCGAATCCAGCTCCCGTCATGGCACACAGCCCATGCATAGGGGTACTGATTCGGATCAAGCGTTGCATTCAGCTGCAGAGCGCCGAGGACCGGGTCCAGCCTGAACGCCCCGAAACGGAGGCCCGTCGGCAGGCAAGGAAAGAATGCCTCATCCTCGACATCCGTCCGCTTCTTCTTAACAGTATTGTTCGCCTGCGCAGCCTGCGGCGTGCCCGCGGCAAAACCCTCTTGCGCTCCATCAAGGTGTTCGTCCGTCTTCACTGAATCCGCGCCGTAATTCGGCTCCCAGCACGTACCATACGGCGCACACTCTGAGAACTTTCCCTGCCCCTTCATATCCGCAAGCCCGGGAATCGGTGCACTCAATCCGGATGCCGCCATCATCTCCGTCATGGCCTGTTTCCGCACGGCAACCCGGCCCGCAACCCACTTGTCCCATGCGCTATAACTGGCGAAATCGCTCGTCATCGCTGTGTCAATGCGATGTCCTTCGCGATAAAACGCCGTCTGTCCCTCGGCGACTGCGCCCTCCAACAATCGTGGCGTGTATTGCCCACCGCCCTCCATGGGCGCAATCGCTGTGCCATCCGCATAGCTCGAAACCCGCAGATAAGACTTATTCGGAAACGATGTGCTCAACTTGTCCGTCGGCGTCTTCAACACCACCGTTTCCCCGCGCAAGTACGGCTTCACATGCAGCGTCACGGTCCCCGTCAGCAACGCCAAGTCGGTATAGGGAACGCCTGCCGTGGCGCTCAGATCGTTGAACGTGAGCACCGAATTCTCGCCCAGGTAAATTGTCGACGCATCTTCCAGCTCAATCTCCGCGCGGCCCGCGCCCGTCACCAGGCTGAACCCCGTTTCCAGCGGCAAATCGGCAACCGCTTTCTCCCACTCCCCGCCGCCCGCCTTCACATTCTCCGAGCCACGCGAGACGCGCACATCTCCCTCAACGTAACTCACCCGCACAATCTGGCCATACGTCGCATCCGAGTAGTGATCGCCGAGAATAAAAAGTGCTTCCTTCTTCAGCTTTTCACTCGAATCGCCGTTGAGAATCTCCTGAATCTGCGCCAGCGCCTGCGCTTCGTTCTTCTTCATCAGCGCATTCAGCGCCAGCAGCTTCAAATCGTCGTCGTCGCCGGCCTTGGGCTCAACCGGTTTGCCGCTCTTCGCGTTCATTTCAATTTCCAGTGCGCCGCACTCATGAATCCAACTGCTCGCCGGAAACGCGCGTCCCAACTCCGCGCATGTATCCAGCGCTGGCTTGGCCTGGCCTAGTTTGTTCTCCGCGTACGCCTTCCAGTAGAGCGCTCCATCCGCGTGCGCACCATGCTCCGCGGCCACTTTCGCAAAAGCTTTCTCCGCGTCCGCCCAGCGGCCGTCGTTGATGGCCCGCGTTCCATCCGCATAGAGACTGCTGTCCGGCGCATCTGAAGCCATCGCGCCCTCGGCGGCGCCTCCTGAAAGTCCCGCCCCCGCAAACGCCTGGCCCTGCCCCATCCCAACCACAGGCAAACAGGCAATCTCCGCAATCATCCCAGCAATCACCACTGGCCCGATCTTCATATCGTCCCTCCGCTCGACCGGCTCATTCCGGTCCCCTGCTCATCCGGAATCCTCGACCGAAGCACCCGCACCTCAAACAGCAGGCCCTCCGCGTTCATCTCCTCTTGCAGCCGCTCAATCGCGGCGCTGTTCAAACCACCACGCTCGTTGGCCAGCCCATCCAGCACGTGATCCAGCCGGTCCAGCGCCGTCGTCAGCGCCGGATCATCCTCCTGGGTCGCCTTCTGCCTGCAAATCTTGTTCGCCGCCAGCAAACTCTTCGCCTCGTCCCGCAGCGGAGAAACCATCTCCGTGCTGCTCGCATCCACATGCTTCAGCTCCACCAGAAAACGCTCTGACCGATCCAGATGATCGCTCAGCACCACCACCACCACCCGCGGCTTTTCCTTGGGCGCAGGCGTCTGCGCCACTTGAGGCTGCTTCTCCTTCTCCACCGACAGCCGCCCCGCGATGAACGCTCCCGCAACCAGCAGTCCGCACACCGCCGCGTAACTCAGGCCACTCAACACTCGGCCCCGCATCCAGCTCCAGCGCTCTTTCCTGTAAACCACCAGCTTCGGCTCAAGCGTGGCCCAAACCCGCTCGCCATACGCCTCATCCCGCGCCGGTGCTTGAACCACCTTGATCTCACCCAGGTCCCACGACAGCGCCGCATACGTCTCCGCGCAAGCCTCACAAGCCGCAAGATGCTCCTCAATGCTTGCAAAGTCCTCCTTCGCGCCGGCAAAGTCCTCTCCTTCGCCTCCGCGCTCGTTATAGTAGCGGCCAATCAGTTCTTCCTCAGTCAGATGCTTCATGCCTTCACCCTCAGCAGCGACAGCCGGCTCCGCATTTTGTGCACCGCGCGAAAAACCGCCTGTTTGGCGGCGTTCGGAGCAATTCCCAACGCCGCCCCAATCTCTTCAGTGGAGCAATCCTCCATGTGCCGCAGCACAAACGCGGTCTGTTCCGTAGCCGTCAGACCCTGCATCGCGGCCTGTTGCAGCGCGCCGATTTCAGCGCTCAGCAGCAACCGGTCAGGCCCGGCCCCGGAGTCCGCCACCTGCACCGCATCCTGCTCCGGATCGTTCTCCTCACCCACCCTGCTCCGGTCATCCACCTTGCGCCGCCCCACCTTGTCCAGGGCGCAGCGCACCGCAATCCTGTAAATCCACGTACTGAAATTCGAGCGCGACTCAAACCCTTCCAGCTTTTGATACCCGCGCAAAAACGCCTCCTGCACCACGTCGTCCGCATCCGCCTCATTCCCTGTAATGCGAAACGCGACCCGGAAGAGACTATGGCTATGGCGCACGACCAGTGCCCCATACGCATCCTTGTCCCCCGAAAGAACCGCCCGGATCGTCTCGTGGTCGTTCCTGCCCATGCGAACCATTAGACACCCGCCCATCCCCAGCGGTTAGGAGAGTTCGTCGCCGCAGTCCATAGTCCCTCAGTCCCTGTTCCTTCCCCGTTCATCCTCCCATTCCCACCCTCCATCCACAATCCCAACCCCTCATCCAAAACCCCGCGCCCTTTCTCCCCATCCGGCCTATCTTCCAAATTGCACAACAACCCACCGAAAGGGACCGCCCATGCCTGAACTTGTCAGCGTCGAAGCAGTCACCCGAAAGTTCCCACTCGACCATAACTACGTCAGCGCCCTGAGCAACGTCAGCCTCCACGTCGCCCCCGGTGAATTCCTGGCCATCGCCGGCCCCAGCGGCAGCGGCAAGTCCACCCTGCTCAATCTGATCGGCTGCATCGACCAGCCCACCTCCGGCCGCATCCTCATCGAGGGCGTCGACACCTCCAAACTCAGCCCCTCGCGCCTCACCGCCCTCCGCCGCATCAAGATCGGATTCGTCTTCCAGACCTTCAACCTCATCCCCGTCTTTACCGCGGCTGAAAACGTCGAGTTCCCGCTGCTGGTCCAGGGCGTCTCCGCAGCCGACCGCCGCCGTCGCGTAGCTGAAGCCCTTGAAAGCGTCGGCCTCACCGCCCGCGCCCACCACCGCCCCGACCTGCTCTCCGGCGGTGAACGTCAGCGCATCGCCGTCGCCCGCGCCATCGTCCATCGCCCCGCCCTGGTCCTCCCCGACGAGCCCACCGCCAACCTCGACACCAAAAACGCCACCCAGCTCATCGACCTCATGCACGACCTCAACCGCCGCCTCGGCCTCACCTTCATCTTCTCCACGCACGACGCCCGCCTGCTTGAGCACACCGACCGCATCGTCCGCCTCACCGACGGCCAGGTCGTCTCCGACTCGCTCACGTCCGATCTCGCCGTTGCCGCAATTCCTCAAGAAGGAGCACATTATGGTCAAGTTCCTGCTCTTAGCCTTTAGAAACGTCTTCCGCAATCGCCGTCGCACCATCATGACCCTCATCATGGTTGGCGGAGGAGTCACCGGCCTTCTCCTCGTCGGCGGCTTCTTCGCCCGCATGTTCTGGGGACTGCGCGAAAGCACCATCAACGACGGCCTTGGCCACATCCAGATATTCACCGCCGAGCACTTCAACCGCGAAGAAAAGCACGTGCTCGACACCGGCATCGACAACTGGCGCCAGGTCGCTGCCTCCGTCTCCACCGGCGGCCACGTGCGCGGCATCGCACCGCGCATCGAGTTCAACGGCATGCTTTCCAATGGCGTCAAATCCTCCGTCTTCATGGGCAGCGCCGTCGATCCAGTCGCCGAGCAAAGCCTCGGCTTTACCCCGCGTATCAGCGCCGGCCGCGATCTCGACACCAAGCCGGGCGGCGAGATTGAAGCCCTCATCGGCGCCGGCGTCGCTCGCTCCATGAGCGTCAAGCCCGGCGACGGCCTAACCCTCCTCGCCGTCACTTCAGACGGCGCGCTCAACGGCATCGATGTCCAGGTAGTCGGCATCGTCAACACCGGTTTCAAGGAGATGGACGACCGTTATCTCCGCATCACCCTTCCCTCCGCGCAGCGCCTTTTACAGAGTGACAGAGTTACCAACCTAGTCGTAGGCCTCGATAACACCGATAACACTGATTTAGTCGCCGCGCAAATGCTTCCGCATCTCAACGGCCAGCACCAGCAGTTAGTCCTCAAAAAATGGATTGAGTTAGCCACCTATTACAAACAGGTCCGCTCGCTCTTCAGCACTATCTTCGTCTTCCTCGGCATCATCGTCTTCTTCATGGTCCTCATGTCCAGCGTGAACACGCTGCTCATGGCAATGTTTGAGCGCACCCGCGAAATCGGCACCATGCTTGCCATGGGCACACCCCGCTCCTGGATCATGGCCCTCTTCGTCATTGAAGCCGCGTTGCTTGGCCTGCTCGGCGCCATCGTCGGTGTCATCGGCGGCAACCTGCTCGGTGTCGTCATCAACCACGCCGGCATTCACCTGCCAGCGCCTCCCGGAACCAACGTCCCCATGACTTTCCGCGTCATGCACGTCCCCAGCCTCATGATCGGCTCATCCATCCTGGTCATCATTTCGCTCGCGCTAGCATCCATCCTCCCGGCGATCCGCGCATCCCGGCTGCAAATTGCGGAGGCACTCGCTCATGTCTAACATCAACTGCATTCTCAGAACATTTCTCATCGTCTTCGTCGTCGGCTTTCTCATCACCTGCGCAGTGGTCTGCCACGCCGCAACCCCAACAACCACGCCCGATGCCGAATCCATCCTCAAGCACGCCGACACCTTTCGCAACGGCTGGCCGTCCTACGTGCTGCACGTAAAGATCACCAACTACGAGTCCGACAAAGCCGACGAAGAAAAACTCTACGAAGTCTCGCAGAAGGGAACTGAGAAGACCTACGTCGAGTTCCTCAGCCCGCGCGAAAAAGGCGAACACCTGCTCATGCTCGGCGACGACATGTGGATCTTTCTTCCCGACACCAGTCGTCCCGTTCGCATCACGCCCCTCGAACGCCTCTCCGGCGACGCCTCCAACGGCGACATCGCCCGCACCAACTACGCCGCCGACTACACCCCAACATTCGTCCGCACTGAGAAGGTCGGAACCGAACAATGCAACGTTCTCGATCTCACCGCCAGGCGCAAAGGCGCAACCTATCAGCGCATCCTCTTCTGGGTTCGCATTGAAGACGCCCGCCCCGTCAAGGCGGAGTTCTATCTAACCTCCGGCAAGCACATCAAGTCCGCAACATTCGATGAGTATGCAAGCATTGGCGGCAGAAGTCAGCTTCGCCGCATGACCCTCTACGACGAAATCCGCCATAACTCCCACAGCGTCCTCGAGTACTCCGGCATAGCTCCCCGCGAGTTACCCGACAAGCTCTTCTACCAGGGCCGCACTGACCGCTTTTGACTAATGGCTCTAACTAATGGTTCGCTCCTTTGTCAGGGCTGTCATCCTGAGCGGAGCGAAGCGGAGTCGAAAGCCTGCCCTGAGCGAAGTCGAAGGGAACCTGCATTTGTTTTTCGGTGCCCAAGTCTCGCTCTTGAGACCCGGGAGTCAACAAGCCCCAATGAAACATCGGGAAAACTCATCACCCCATGAAACTTCATCCCCTCATCCCGATCCTCCTCGCCGCCTCCATCCAACTGGCGGCACAGGACACGCCTGCGGCGGACGCACCGCCCCCTGAGCCAAAGCACGACTTCCGCTACACCCTCGCCCTCATTGACGACGCCACCCTCTACACCAACCTCCAGGTCCCCATCCCCAAAGTCCTCAACCAGGTTCTCGTCGAACCATCCTTCACCCTTCGCTATGAAAATCGCTGGACTCTCGCTTCCAGCGTCGTCGGACTCGCCGACACCTACACCGATACCTTCACCCAGCTCCGCGTGAAAGAAGCCTACGCCGGCCTCTCCGCCGGTGACTTCGATTTCATGGCCGGCCGCCGCATCGTGCGCTGGGGCGCCGGCTACGCCTTCACCGCCATCGGCGTTCTCGATCCTCCGCGGATCCCTACCAACCCCACGGACCGCCTCAATCTCAACGAAGGCCGCGACATGCTCAAGGCCGATTTCGTTCACGGCCCCAACGCCTTCACCCTCGCCTGGTCCACCGCCGCACTCACCCCGGCCGCGGCAAATCTGCACGACACCACGGCCTTCCGGTATAACGTTCTGGTGCATGGATTCGACACTTCTCTCATCGCCGGCGACGATCGCGGCGGCGATGCCTTCGGCGGCCTCACCTTCACTCGCGTCCTCGGCGAAGCATGGGAAATCCACGGCGAGGCAGCCTGGCGCGAGCATGAAGCAGTGCTCCTCGGCACCAAATTCACCACCACCTCCGGCATCACGTTCCTCGGTGAATTTTTCACCCCGCCCAACATCCCCTACTATCAAGATGTGACCGTCTATCCACTCGTTGGCCGCCAGCACTACACATTCTTGACCGCGTATAAAAACCGCCTGCGCGAACTCCCCGGCTGGAAGCAGTGGGATCTCTCCGCCGCCGCCGCCGCCAATCTCAACGACCGCAGCTTCACCGCCATCATCGATGCCAATCGCCGTATCGGCAATCACTTTTCCACCTATCTCCACATGGAGATTCCATCCGGCAGTCCAAAATCGGAGTACGGCTCAACCCCCTACTCCACGGCCACATCCGTGGGAGTGCGCTTCCAGCTATGAGCCCTCAACCCAATCCGCAAACTCCTAACTCCGTGGATAACTTCCAGACTCCACACGGTCCTACCGCAATGCTTCTGCGAGTTATCTGGACCGTCTGCAGCGCCACCGTAATCATCCTCCTGATCTTCCTCACCCTCGGCCACATCCACCTCTCGCACGGCGGACTGCAGATCATAGGAGCGTTTATCTATTCCGTCATGATTGCCGTTCCATCCATGTTCATTCTCAACTGGATCGGCCATCGCTTCAGCGACAAAATCCAGCGATTTTCCGTCGTCGTTTATGGGCTCGTGCTCATCTGCACAGCCACGGCCGGCACCTTCGCCGCCAGCATGATCATGCAACTTGTGGGACTGAATTCAAAAGGAGGATTCTGGCCTGAGGTCCACGCCTCGCTGCCCTTCGCCATCGTTATCACCCTCATGATCGGTCTCAGCACCACAACTTTCGAGACCCTGCGCTTCAAACTCCAGGCCGCCACTCTCGAGCTGCGCACCCGCCAGGTTGAACAGGAGCGCGCCTACAAACTTCTCGCCGAAGCTCAGCTCTCCTCTCTCGAATCGCGCATCCATCCTCACTTTCTCTTCAACACGCTCAACTCCATCGCCGCGCTCATCCCATCCGATCCGGTTCGCGCTGAAGACACCGTCGGAAAGCTCGCATCCCTGCTGCGCTTCTCGTTGAACGCCCATCAAAGCGGCCTCGTTCCGCTAAGCCAGGAACTCAAAATCGTTCGCGACTATCTTGAAATTGAGAAGACCCGTTTCGGCGCGCGCATCCGCTATGAGATCGCAATCCCCGCCTCGCTCGATGCCGTCAAAGTCCCACCGCTAGCTCTGCAATCGCTGGTTGAAAATGTAGTAAAGCATGTTGTCTCGAAGCGCACTGAAGGCGCGGCGATCCAAATTACCGGCGGCATCGAATCCAATCGCGTTCATCTTGAAGTTGCCGACGACGGCCCCGGCTTTTCTCTCGAAGCCATCACGCCCGACCACGGCCTCGGCAATCTCATCGCTCGTCTTGAATTGATTTACGGTCAGTCCGGCCATCTCGAAGTCACGCGTGAAAATGAAAAAACCGCAGTCCGCATCGCATTTCCCGCATAGCATGACAGATGAGATTGTCATCCTGAGCGACCCTGAGCGAAGCGAACGGGGAGTCGAAGGACCTGCGGTTGCTCTTCATTGCCGTTCATTGCAGCTTAATCATGGCCGGTCAAAAGGAAATTGAATGCAAGCCGCCCCACTCCGCGCCTATCTAGTCGACGATGAACCCCTCGCCATCGAGCGCCTCACGCGCCTCCTCGCCAACTTCGACAATCTTGAAATCATAGCCACCGCAACCGATCCAGCCCGTGCCCTAGCCGACCTCAACAGCCCATCCGCCGCGCCCATTGACGTGCTCTTCCTCGACATTCAAATGCCCGGCATTACTGGATTCGATCTGCTCTCCCGCCTCACCGTGCAGCCCTTCGTCATCTTCACCACCGCCTACGACGAATACGCACTCCGCGCCTTTGAAGTCAACTCCATCGACTACCTCGTCAAGCCCATCGAATCCGCGCAACTCGCCCGCGCCCTCAAGAAACTCGGCCGCCTCCGCCCCATCCCCAAGCCCGACTGGCAGCGCGACTCCAGCCAACTACTCGAGCAACTCGCCGCCTCACTCCGCGCCCAGCAGCACGACTACCCGCGCCGCATCGCCTCCCGCGTCGGCGAGCGCATCTCCTTCCTCGACCTCGACGCCGTCACTCACTTCGTCGCCCACGACAAACTCACCTACGCCGTTGTAGAAGGCCGCCGTCACTCCGTCGATCAGACCATCGCCGGCCTCGAGCGCCGTCTCGACCCCGCGCGATTCCTCCGCATTCACCGCTCCGCTCTAGTCAACGTCGATTGGATCCACGAAGTTAATTCGTGGTTCGCCGGCAAAGTCATACTCTCCCTCAAAGACCCCCAGCGCACCCAAATCCCCGTCGCCCGCGACCGCGTCCGCATTCTTAAGTCCCGCCTTGGCATCTAGAACCGGATTCACAAATCTGTCATCACACAATGCGGCTTCACGTTTTGACGGAACCGACCCGCATTGGCCCTCGTAACCCAACTATGGCAGGCGAAGTAGTAGGCAGTGAGCGGGCGATCGCCATTTGGGTCCTCAGGGTCTTTCTAGGACTTGTCTTTCTTGGCATAGGCGTGGCCAAACTGATCGGAGTTTGGCAACTGGTACAGTTCTTTGTGGCAATTGGGTGGGGACAGTGGTTCCGCTTTGCGACCGGGTTACTTGACATCGCAGGAGCAGTGTTGCTGTTTGTGCCCCGTTCGACATTCTATGGAGCTCTGCTGCTGGTTTGCACCGTGGGATCCGCAACCCTGATTTGCCTCACGATCTTGCACCAGAATTCGGCAGTCCCTCTCGCTCTGACATTGCTTGCCGCCACGGAGGCCTGGCTGACACGCCCCCGACGACAGAACTGAACCGAATCCAGCATGTCATAGACGCCTGAGCGGCAGGGTGCCCCACCCTCGGCACGCCTCTGTTTTTGTGCCTGGGGTGGGATTGAATGCGGTATCCTCGTACCCGGCGCGCGCATTCATCTTTCCGCGGAGCGAGGTTGTCTATGTTCACCCTTTTCTATCGTCCGTTCTTAGCATTGGCAGTCCTTGTCACCTTCACACTCGCCGAAGGCGCATCGGTCGCGGCTTCTCAACAACTCGGCATCTTCGAGAATCATCAAGACGTAGGAACCGTGCTTCATCCAGGCTCCGCGCAGTTCGACGCCGCAAAAGGCGCCTACACCCTCACCGGCAGCGGAGAAAACATGTGGTTTGGCATCGACGACTTCCACTTCGCCTGGAAGAAAGTCTCCGGCGATGTCGCACTCACAGCGAACATCGCCTTCAGCGGCACCGGCGGCAATCCCCACCGCAAAGCTGTGCTCATGATTCGCCAGTCTCTCGACGGCAACTCGCGCGGGGTCGACATAGCCGTCCACGGCAGTGGCCTCACCGCTCTGCAATTCCGCGACCCCGCCGGCTCAAACACCCAGGAAGTAGAGTCCAACATCTCAGCACCTGAAACCGTCCGCATTGAAAAACGCGGTGATTTCGTGTACGCCTTCGTCACCGGTAAAGACGGAAAACTCCAGCCCGCCGGTGCATCCATCAAGCTTCCGCTCACCGGCGATTTCTACATCGGCATCGGCGTCTGCGCGCACGAAAAAGATGTCGTTGAAAAAGCCGTCTTCTCCAACGTAAGCCTCCAGCAGCTTCCGCCCGCAACCGGCAAGACCGTCCTCGTCAGCGCACTTGAAACTGTCGCCATCGCCTCATCCGATCGTCACGTTGAATATGTGGCCGCCGCGCACTTTGAAGCGCCCAACTGGTCCCACGATGGCAAGTTTCTCCTCTTCAATCAGGATGGCAACCTCCATCGTCTCGCCTTCGATGGCAGCGCCCCCACGCTCGTCCCTACTGCGCCGCAAATCCACTGCAACAACGACCACGGCATCTCGCCCGACAACCAGTTCCTCGCCATCAGCGATAACTCCACTGAAGACAAAAAGTCCCGCGTCTACATCGTTCCCATCGCCGGTGGCACGCCGCGACTAATAACGCCCAACGCGCCATCCTACTGGCACGGGTGGTCGCCCGACGGCAAAACCCTCGCCTTCACCGGAGAGCGCAACGGCAACTTCGACATCTACTCCATCCCCGCGGCCGGCGGCGAAGAAACCCGCCTCACCACTGCCGACGGCCTCGACGACGGCCCCGAATACTCACCCGATGGCGCATGGATTTACTTCAACTCCGAGCGCACCGGACACATGCAGATCTGGCGCATGAAAGCCGACGGCTCCCAGCAGGAGCAAGTTATCACCGAAGCGAGCAACGACTGGTTCCCGCACATCTCGCCCAACAGCCAGTGGATGGTGTTTCTGGCCTACGAGCCGGGCGTCACCGGTCACCCCGGCGGCAAGGATGTAGAACTTCGCCTCATGTCCATGAAGGACAAAACTGTTCACGTCATCGCAAGGCTCTTCGGTGGGCAGGGAACCATCAATGTTCCATCGTGGTCGCCCGACAGTCTCAAATTCGCCTTCGTCAGTTATGAGCAGTTACCTGAAGAAAGCCTGAACCCGAAATAGTCCTTCATAACACTCCGGCTCACAACCCCGCGGGTGCCCACTGTCCCTCGCAATTGGGGACCGTGGAGGTTAAGCGTAGACCCTTCAACCCCATCCTGCCTGCTCATCCTGCATAATGCAGCGCCGTCTCCGCCCACACCACTGCCTCGGCGTAACAGCGCATCAGCTCATCCCGGTTCAGGCCATACGACTGCGCAATCGCATCGCATAGCGCCCATTCGCCCCGCTCATGGCACGCGGTCCAGCGCAGCAGGCTGCTCTCCAGGCTCACCGCGCCCAGCAAAGCATCGCGAATCTGCTGCCGCAGCGCCAGCGCAGGAACCAGGTCCCCCATCGGCATTCGCAACATCGCCGGCAGCATGCTGAACATCCCAACAAGGTACTGTTCGCGCCGCTCCAGTGCGCACAATCCGGCCGCCAATTCGCAAAAACGAGCCCGCACAAACGCCATGCGCAAAATCTCCGGCGGCTCATTCGAATTCAATTCGCTGGTGATAGCCAGCATCGCGATGCGCCGAAACGCGTCCTCACCCACAATCACCAGCGCCGCCTCGATCGAAGTCACCTCTTGCCTGACTGCGCATGCCGGCGAGTTCACCAGTCGCAACAGCCGATAGGTCAGCGCAGCATCCCGTTTCACCAGCAGGCTTAACTCGCGCAGGTCAATCCCTTCGCTCTGCAACATCTGCAAGAGTTCCAGATACGACATTCGATTGGCGGGAATCTGCCGGTTCTTGAGCAGAATCGGGCGGCAGAAATAATACCCCTGAAACAGCGTGAACCCCTCAAGACGGGCCTGCTGGTATTCCTCCTGCGTCTCCACTTTTTCCGCGACCATTGCCACGCACAGGTCACCCAGACGCTGACGCAACTCCGCGCGGGACGCCGCGTTCAGCTGCATGAAATCTACCTTGATGTAGTCCGCCAGCTCCACCAGCGGCTCCATCCCCGGCTTCCAGCAAAAGTCGTCCAGGGCAAGCCTGAAACCTTCAGACTTCAGCTTGCGGCACGCGTCAATCAGTTCGGCCGTTGGCTCCAGGGTCTCCAGTATCTCCAGCACCGTCATGCTCGGCGGAAGCACCTTCACCAGCTCTCCGGTGAGAGCTTCCCGGGTGCAGTTCACAAACGCCGGCAAACCCGCCGTCAGCTTCTCCAGACCAAAGATCACCGTATTGTCAAGCATGGTGCGGGTCGCCAGATCGCCGTCCCCGCGGAACACCGCCTCCGGGCCCGCGCGGAAAAGCAATTCGTAGCCGTGCACACGCCCGCGCACATCAAGAATCGGCTGCCGCGCCACATACCGCAGCGCGCCCCCGGCCGGGTCGACCCCCTGCACCTCAGACCGTGCCGGCACACACGGTCCCGGCTCAACTTCGGTCGAACTCGGGCATTTCCCCGGTATGACTTCTGCCGCCATGCGCACCGTCCAGAATGCCTTATCGGCAGCGCAGGACTATTTAATTAACGGTATTCCACAGCCCGTCAGCCTGAAACGGGTAAAGAACAAAATCCCAGCCATCCATGGCCTTCATCCACCCATGAACATTCCGCCATTCACATCCAGCACGTGCCCGGTAATGTAGGCCGCCGCATCCGACGCCAGGAACACCACCGACTGCGCAATCTCCACATCCGTCCCCGCGCGTCCCAACGGAATCTCCGCCATCATCGCCGCGCGCACCTTTTCATCCAGCACCGCCGTCATGGCCGTCTCAATGTATCCCGGCGCCACCGCATTAACCGTGATCCCCCGCGAAGCAACCTCCCGCGCCAGCGACCGCGTCAGCCCGATCAGCCCCGCCTTGCTCGCCGCGTAATTCACCTGCCCTGCTTGCCCCGTCCGTCCCACCACGCTTGAAATATTGATAATCCGGCCCCAGCGATTCTTCAGCATCGGCCGCAGCACCGCCTGCGTCAGCAGAAATGCGCCGGTAAGGTTCGTTCCCAGCACGTCGTCCCAGTCCGAGCGCTTCATCGCCATCGCCAGCCCATCGCGCGTGATCCCCGCGTTATTCACCAGGATCTCCACCTTGCCGAAGCGTTCCAGCACCGCCTTCGCCCCGGCCTTGATCGATTCCTCGCTGGCCACATCCAGCGCAAACGCCGCTGCCTGCCCGCCCGCTCCCTCAATCTCCGCCACAGCCTCGGCCAGCTTCACCTCATTGCGCGCCGCCACCACTACCGTCGCCCCAGCTCGCGCCAGCTCCACTGCACAAGCCCTGCCAATGCCTTGAGAAGCGCCCGTCACCAGCGCAATCCGCCCCTGCAAATTAGCCATTTTGATCGTCAACCCCGCGCACAAAGCCGCGTCCTTCCGTCCCCAATTATAAGTGGGCCCGTCTCAAACCATCTGGGCGAAAAGCGCGATCAATGACCCGATGAATCCAGCGCGTAGAATCGAAAACTGTCATCTGTAACCTGTTTCCCCGCAAAAAAACACCGGAGCCGCAAAATGCGACCCCGGCGCTTACAACTTACAACTTACAACTTACAACTTACAACTTACAACTTACAACTAATCACTAATCACTAACCACTGCTCATCTCAATCCAGCGCGTCCACATAGTGCGCCAGCAGCACTGTGTTCCCTGAGAGTGGATCCTTCAGCAGCAGACCAACAACGCGCACATTGCCGGTCACGTCGCCCACCCCGGTCAAGCCATCCCGGAAATCTGTTTTGGCTGCCGTGTATACGGTCACCGTCTGCGGAACAAGCACGCCCGCAAATCCGTTGATCTTCATCTGGAATGTCCCGTTGGTTGTGTCCGCGCTATTGGCCACCACCGTCCCGTTGAAGCCCCAGTGCCGCAGCACCACCCTCTTCACCGTCACCGCGCTGGCATTCGTCGCGCCCGTCGCCGGTCCGCCCACCGAGACATGCTGCCCTGGTAAAATCTGGCTTGAATTGAAGAGGAACTGCGTCAGCGGGTTATGCCACCAGTAAATGAAAAACTTCTCGTTGCCGCTCAGATCGACCGTCGCAATCTGTCCCAGCGAGATCCCGGTCGTCGTCGGCAGCAGCCCGCGCACATACAGGTCAAAGCTGGTCGCCGGTCCTGAAGCCGGCTGAACGTAAGTGACCTGTCCGCCCGCATAGAAGCCATCCTGCGAAAGAATCCCCACATCGTCGGCGTCCAGCGTCTGGTCCGCTTTGTCCAGCACGCCAGAAATCGCCAAAATGCTGCTGGTCGTCAGATCGCTGATGCTCTCGCCGTTCTCCCACTCCGTCTGCCCATTCACATTAATGGTGAACTGCTCGCCGTGCGGCCCTTGAACAACAAACGACTGCCCGCTCGCATTCACGCTCACCACGGCTGCGTCGAAGCAGTCGATGTACGCGCCGGAATCGCCAATCCCCACTGCCTTCACGTCGAACGTCGGTGTCACTCCGCCGGTAATTGCCCCGTTTCCGTCCACCACGATCGACTTGCGCAGATCGAATTCCACGCGCAGCCCAACCGGCTGGCCCTGCGCAACCATCAGAGGCGACGCCAGCGTTGCAGTATAGGTGAAAGTGGCTGCCGAAGAGGGATAAACCGCCGCTTCCGTTTGTATCGTTGGCGCCCCGCTCGCGGGTACATTGAGATATCCAATGCTTGCGCTGCCTAGCGTGATTGACACGCTTGTATACGTCCCAACCGGCACATCGTTCAGGTCAAGAAGCGTCTGCAGCCCGTTATAGCGTGCGAAATCCACTGTCGGCGTGCCGCTGATCAGCGACACGCTGTTCCCGCTTGCGTCCACTGCATTCACGCTCTCAACCTGCACCGCAAATGACACCACGCTCGCCATCGGAGCGTCTGTTCCTACCACAAACGCCGGTGCGGTCTCGGGTGCCGTGGTTGTAGTCGTTGTAGTCTGGTTTCCGCCGCTGCTGCAACCTGTCGCCGCCAATGCGGCAGCCGCAAGCAAAACAAATGCGCTCTTCAAGAATCGGTACTGCGTCGTGGAATTCATCGTTGCATTCTCCTCTGGTTTAAAGTTTTTCAGTGTCTCAGACAACGCGAACCGGCTTGCGGGCGCAAGAATTGGTACGCGGGAATAAATCCGCATCATCCGTCATGAGTTAAAAGATCAAACAGCGGCAGAATCTCTGTGGGGGCTTATTCATCGCCCATGTGCATCTGCTGCGGTAGGTAGAAGCTCTGGATTCAGCACAATGAGCTCATCGAGGCTAATCGAACCGTCTACCCCGATAACCCAATGCCCCAGACAAAGTTGTGAAAAAAGTTTTCTTACTCTTAGATTAGTGGGTCATCCGGATGCATAGCCTCACAAATGTCCGGATCGCAGCGGAAGTTATTGGCTCAATCTCCGGAAACAATTCCCTCACTCGACGCAAACGTTCCCCCTCGCGGAGTAGTCTATCCTTCAAACTCTCTCCTGCATCCGAAAGGAGTGCCCAGTGCGCATTTGGCTCCTTCTCGCAATCGTCGTTGCAGCCTCATCCCTTGCAGCACAGCAACCCGACTCCCAGCCCCCGGCCCTACCAGTTGCCCTCACCATCTACAACCAGGACTTCGCCGTCGCCCGCACCCAGGTCCCGCTCGACCTTCATCCCGGCCTCAATGAAATTACCACCAACCAGGTCACAACCCAACTCGAACCCGACTCCGTAGTACTCCGCGATCCATCCCAACACAATGCATCTGCCAAGCCCACCTTTCACATCGTCGAACAGAATTACGATGCCGCCGTCGTGACCCAGGACTGGCTGCTTCAAAAATACGAAGGCAAGACCATCGAATTTGTGGTCGGCGGCTGGTCCAATGACAACGGCCACATCGTCCCTGTTCCCATGGTGCAGGGCAAAATCATCCGCGCCCCCCAGCCCGGCAGCCCCTACAACCAGAATCAGGCCCTCGTTGAAGTCGACGGCAAGCTGCGCTTTCAGCTGCCCGGCACGCCGCTCTTTCCCGCCTCCACCGACCGCCTTGTGCTCAAGCCCACTCTCCGCTGGCAAATCGATTCGACAAAAGCCCAGAAGCTTTCTGCCGAACTCGCCTACATCACCGGCGGCCTCAGTTGGGAAGCCACATACAACATCGTCGCGCCCAACTCAAGCGACACAGTGGGCGCCGTCTCCAACTCCAATGCCGCCAGTGAAGAGAAAGCCGACCTTTCCGGCTGGGTCACCATTCACAACCAAAGTGGCACTGAATTCCCCCAGGCCCGAATCAAGCTCATGGCCGGCGACATCGCAAAAATCAGAACCCCGCAACGGCCCATGGCCGGCGCTGTCTATCAGGCCATGGATTCGGTCACCGCCTATTCCGGACCGCAGGTCACGCAGAAATCCTTCGACGACTTCCACCTCTACGACCTCAACCGCACCGTCTCGCTGCGCGATGGCGAGATCAAGCAGATCCAGTTCATTGAAGCCCCCGGCGTCACCCTCGCGCGCAGCTATCTCTACGACGGAGCCGACACCAACCGAACCATCAATTCGAGGAGCGTCATCCAGGACCGGACCTACGGCCTGAACGCCGACAACACCAAAGTCTCCATCCTCGAGCAATTCAAAAACACCCAGGCCAACCACCTCGGCATCCCTCTTCCCGCCGGCCGCATCCGCCTCTACCGCCGCGACGCGGACGGCCAGATGGAATTCGTGGGTGAAAGCACCATCAACCACACGCCCACTGAAGACACTGTGAAAATCTTCACCGGCAACGCCTTCGACATCAAAGGATCGCGCCGCCAATCCGACTTTCACATCAACCAAAGCGATCACACCCTTGACGAAACCTTCGAGGTCAAGTTCACCAACCAGAAGGCGGAGCCAGTCAGCGTTGACGTGCTGGAGCATCTCTACCGCGGCGAGAACTGGGAGATCCGGACGAAATCCGGCGACTACACCAAGCTCGACAGTCACACCATCCAGTTCCCGGTCCAGGTCCCAGCCAAAGGCGAAGCCACCCTCACCTACGCCGTCCGCTACACCTGGTAACAAGGAGTTTCTAGCGGCTGTAAGTGGTGAGTGATCAGTTGCAAGTCTTAAGTTGTAAGTTTTAAGTTGTAAGTTGCCCGTGTTAGGTTGTCAGCCTGCTTAGCCCGCCAGTTACTTTGGATCGGGGGACCCATCACCCAATTGAGATAAACAAATGCCCCACCTTCGCTGTGATCGGCCTGCGGAGAAGGTGGGGCAGCCAGCCAAGAACAGCTGATAACTTACAACTTACAACTTAAAACTATTCCCTGTTCCCTGTTCCCTGCATTCCTCACCCCAGCGGCGTAACCTCCGCCGTCACCTGTCGCCCCGCCATCGCCGGCCTCACCAGCTCTCTCGGCCACAAATACACCGCCAGCCGCCGCGAGTAGTGCAGCACCGGCTCAATCTTCGGCAGCTCAATCCCGAATGCATTCGCCAGGTCGTTTTGCTCAATCTCCGCTTCCGCTTCTTCCAGCGGCCACGGAATGTGGTGCACATTCGCCCGCAGCACCTGCCCTCCGCTGGTCTGCGAAAACAAGCAATAGCGCTCCGTCAGAAAATATTCCAGCGATCCGCTCCGGCTCTCCGCCAGCTTCCGTGTCGGCCCCAGCCCGCGGTAGCGCGCCTTGAAAATTACTGGCCGTTTGGTCCAGTAACGCCTGCTATAAAACTCAAACTCCCGCTCCGACCGCTGTTCCAGCTGCATCTCCGCCCAGTAATACGGCAGGTGGTAAAACGTCCGCGCGAACCCCACCGCCAGCAGGTTTCTCGCGTCCAGCGACAGAAAATAAACTCCCCGCGCCCCTGAATACGGCTCCCGCACATACGTCCGCAGGTTCAGCTCCGGAAAGCTCCGCACCCCCGGCATCGACGGCAATCCGCGCACCTTGATCCGGTCCATCCAGAACGGCACAACCCCCAGCCAAGCCGACCCCTGGTACGTGTCAATCTGCAAGCCTTCAGGCAACAGCGCCGCCAACTGGGCCGGCGCCACCGGCCAGTGCGCAAACAGCAGATCGTTCCATCGTTGCGTAATGGCCCAGCGCCCCGAGGGCAATGGCCGCGGCCTCTGCGACGTCCTAACCTGAAACTCCTGCATGACCCAACCTTGCCTGATCAGTCTCGCCCTTCCGTCACTCTTAACGACGAAGGAACTGCTCTTCGGGATGCACAATCGCTCTCATGGCCCAATGCCGTATTCTGTTCGCGAGCACTCATCCATGTCCAGTGAATCTTTTCTCCCGCCCGGCGCCCGCAACCAAACCGACGTTTTCGCCGTCCATGGCGCCGACCCTGAGGTACTGGCCTACGCCATGGCCAAGTACTCCCGCTCATCCCTTTCGATGCGCGAGTCCCTCAACGAGATCAGCGCCCAGCGCGCCGAGCAGTTCCTCAACACCTTCTACTTCCAATACGGCCACCGCTCCATCGCCGATCTGGCCCACATCGCCTTCGCCGTCGAGCGGCTTTCCCTCCTCGCCGCCATCGTCCTGGTCGACGAACAGCGCTGGGACGGCCAGGAACGCTCAACCCGCTATCAAAATTTCCTCAAATCCGGCTGGTACTTTCCCGAATTCGGAGCAGACTCCGAATCCGCCGCGCTCTACGCCAAAACCATCGGCAACCTCTTTGACACCTATCAGCGCACCACCGCAGCCATCCTTGAAGTCCTGCGCCACCGCGTCGCCTGCCCCGAAACCCTCAAGCCCGACGCCTACGAGCGCACCCTCAAAGCCCGCGCCTTCGATGTAGCCCGCTACCTGCTGCCCCTGGCCACCAACACCTCCCTCGGCCAGATCGTCAACGCGCGCACCCTTGAAACCCAGGTCTCCCGCCTGCTCTCCCACCCTGCCGCTGAGGTCCGCGATCTCGGCCTCAAGCTCCGCGAATCCGCCACCGGCCCTTCCTGGCAGGTCAACGGTCAATCCGCGGCCACATTCATTCAGAAACTCGACCCAGCCCTCGCCGCTGAAGCAGCCCAGCTCTTCACCCGCGAAGTTTGCACCGCGCCCACCCTGGTCAAATACGCCCAGCCCAACGACTACCTGATTCAGTCCCGCGCCGACCTCACCCAGGCCGCCACTGAACTCCTCGCCAACCACCCCATCGCCGACGCGCCCCTGGTCGACCTGGTCGAACGCACCGAGACCCTCGAAGTCGAGCTGGCCGCCACGCTGATTTACTCCGCCGCTCACCACTCCTACCGCCAGATTCGCGACCTCGTATCCCAACTACCCCAGGCACAAATCGATGAAATCATCGAGCTAGGCCTGCGCCACCGCGGCCGCCATGATGAGGCGCTTCGTGCCTTCCACGCCGGCGCTGCCCTGCGTTTTGACATCCTCATGGACATCGGCGGCTTCCGCGACATGCACCGCCATCGCCGCTCCACCCAGATCATTCAGGGCTTCACGGCCCTCCACGGCTATGACACCCCCACCTCCGCCGACCTCGCTCCTGAAGACGAGTCGGGTCCCGTCAATCTCCTCGCCGAAGCCGGCATCCTCGCCGATTACCAATCCGCCATCCACTCCGCCCACGCCGCCTGCGCTCGAATCGCCGCCGGGTCTGCTCCTGAAGCCGATCAGTCCGCCCTCTATCTGCTCCCGCTCGCAACCCGCATCCGCAGCCTCTTCAAGATGGACTTCGCTGAAGCCCAGTACATCTCCGAACTTCGCTCCGCCCCCGCCGGCCACTTCAGCTACCGCCGCGTCGCCTGGGAAATGTTTCTGGCCCTTCAGCGCCAGCACCCCGCCCTGGCCAAACACATCCGCGTAACCGACTTCACCAAGCCCATCGACATCCTCCAGCGCTAACCCCTCCAGCGCTAACCAGGACCACCCGCGCACTGAATCGACCCGGCCCCTCCGGCGTTTACTCGTATCTATTCCCAATTGAGTGAGGGCCACATGCGGATGAGCGCGTTGCTCTGTCGCTGTCAACCCGCCATTACGCTCTTTCAGTTCGGCGGATAGCTGCGGACCATCTGAATATCGATTGGTAACTCTTCTACTTTCGATTGCCAAAACGGTAAGAGATCGAACCACCCATGAAGGAGACCATGCGGACGCCCACCGCGCGTTCTGTGGTGCCGCAATCGAAGTCATTGGCAACGCCATCGATGCCACCCGTGCAGGATGGCGGTGAATCTCCCACCTGCCAACCAGGAGCAAAGGTCTCGGTAGTCTGGCCTGTGTAGCCACGTGCGGCCATGCCATCCAGGCCGATTTGAAGGCGACCGTCGAGAAATGAGCGCACCAGCGCGATTCGAGTTTCACCGACTGGGATTCCTTCGTACTGCGTTGGATGTTGAGCGTTGCCCGCGTTGAGGAATTTGTGACCGACGTACTCGTACTCGGCGCGAGCGCGCAAACCAAGCGGCAGCCGGTCCAGGGTCATGAGTGCGTCGAAGACGGTGCGAGGAGCCTCCGCGCTCGGCAGGCCTGTATCGTCATCGCGAGCGTCGGCTTTGGAAAAGATGGCCTGCACCATCCCAAAGCTGAACTGGTGACGCGCGCTGGTGGTTAGGAATTTGAGGGTGCCGGGGCCTTCGTCCTCCGCCAGGCCGGTATCTGGGTCGATCTTGGCGAGCGTAGCCGTAGTAGTCGTTTCACCCAGAGTGAGCCGGATGTCGGTGCCGTGGGTCTCTTTTTCGAGTACCAGTTGCTCGGAATGAGAGCGCTCAAACGGAGAGACCAACGCGGAGGAGCCGGTGCCGGTGTTGCCGGCAGCGGCGATGCGCGGGTCCTCCGTGAAGAACGCCTGCCCGATGCTGAACGAGGCCGAGGGCAATAATCGCAGCGGGCCCGATCCTGGTGTCCACGTGAGCGTTGCCTTGGGACTTTCAAAGCCTCGCCAGAGATCGAACGATTGTGCCGGCTTGAGCACGTCCGTGTTGTCCATTTCGACCTGTTCGTGACGCAGCCCGCCGTACAAATGAAAATGCGATCCAAAGTCGGCGTGGGCGGCCACAAACGGCGCCAGCTCGCGGAGGTTGATGTTGTTTGCCAGCACCTTTAAGAACAGTCCATAAACTTTTGGGTCGGCGGAGAAATAGTGATCGAGATTGTCCCTGTGGATGTCGTCCTCGTTGTAATCAAGACCGCCCATGAGTTCAAACCATGCAGCGAACCGATGGGATTCACGCACTTGACCGCCTTCAACCGCGCGAAATTCGCTTTGCCGGATAAGGCCTTCGCCGAAGTTGGAGAAGAGAGCTAGGTTGTAGGTGCGAAAGAATCCCGAACTGGAGATCGTGTCGGCGCGTGCGGCTCGCCAGTCATCATTCAAAGCAAGAATGCTGGTGTGGGTCTGGTCCATCTGCCGCGGGTCGATCGTGTCGTTCAGTTGCAGACCGTATCCCAAAGGGACAAGATTGCCCTCGTGGGAGTGGCCGTAATAGCCGATGCTCAGCAACGTGATCTCATGCGCGGCAGTATCAAGGATGCGCGAGGCGTTCCATTTGTACTGCTGTCGATGCTCCAGCGCACGCATCAAGCCATTTCCATAGTTGGCCTCAAGCGCAAGCCACTCCTTCTTGTTGGGATCGGACGGCGCAAAACCGGCAGTCATATCGAGATCCCGGTAGTCGCCCGTGATCGTGAAGAGACGGCGCAGTTGCGGCCGCAGCCCGTACGTTGCGGCCAGGTTGAGCGCGTGATTCCCCTCCAGAACGTTGAAGGCGCCGCCGTCCGTCTGCACGCTGCCTAAAACAGCGGAAACGTAGATATTCGGATCGGCATAGCCGTTGCCGTGCGCGTTCGCTGAAAGGTTGTTCGAAGCCAGATAGTCGCCCACCGCGATGTATTGCGCTATGGGCTCGCCGTGGTCGCCCGCCACACCAGGCACAAAATATTGCGGAGCTTTGATGCCTCCCGAAGCCGTTTCAATCGGCATTCCTGGAATGGATACTGGAGCGCCCGGCCGAGCCGGGTTTGCATCGAGCAGTTCTTCGCGAATCAGAACCTTTTGAGAGGGGTCCGGATTGCCCAGATCAATCAAGCCCACGCTCCCCGAGACGACAACTTCTTCGGTGTCCGATGCCACCCGTTCCAGCCGCAGGGTAAGGTCCATGCCGGCATTGCTGACAACCACATGCCGCGAGAAAGCAGCGAAGCCCGCTGCTTCAATTCGGACGGTGTAATCCATTGAGGTGGGAAGCTCCAGAATGAACCGCCCGCTGGCGTCGGTTGTGGTTGAAAACTGTTTCCCGGGTGCGAGATAGAACTCCACGCGAGCGCCGGCTAGCACTAGTCGGGTCGGGTCCAACACTGTGCCGGTAACCGTAACCTCTGCGGATTGCGATTGCGCGGGGACTGCTACGAAAGTGAGAAGTGAAGCGGCCAGAAACACAGCTTCGACAGCAAATTTAGCTCGAATCGTAGTCCCCATTCCACGGATGGAAATCTCGGCCCGTTACAATTTCCGTTTCTCTGAGTCTACCGTCTGGCCATAACCTCCCGGATGCTGGTGCGGAACGATAAGTACCTTGAAACATCGATATCGACGGGAGCGCCTCTGGACTGATGCCAAAAATCGCCAATGCGCCAGCCGAGGCCGGACCAGTACCGGCATGGCGGCTTCGCGTAATAGATGTTTTGCGCCCTATCCAAAATAATTGCCACTTGTTTGCCGATTAATTCGCGGGTTTGTAGATACTAGTAAATAGAGCAGCAACCGAGGGCCTGAGCACCCCTTCGGGATGGCAGCCATCGAAAAGCCGCGAGTCGGTCCACTGCGCACTGTTCACTGGAGCCGTAACTCCTTTGCTTTCTTATGTCTGTAAATAACTCCTTTGTTATGTCATGCTTGCAGCGCGAGCTATCGCGTAACCACATGAAAACAAGACGCTTATTTTCAGGATGGGGGTGGGGGGTAGCACTCCGTTTTTCCCACCGGCCGAAAGCATGCTCATGAATGTCAGAATCGGGAGTTCAAATTGAGAGCCGATAACTGAAAGCCCGAACCATGGAACCCAAGGCTGACCACCGACCACTGATCCCTGATCACTAATCACCGTATCTCCCTTGCTTTCTTATGGATGCAAATAACTCCTTTGTTATGTCATATTTGCAGTGTAACCGCATGAAAACAAAACACTTCTATCTAAGAGGGGGGGAGGGGGGTAGCAGTGGGTGTAAACCGGGTGTCCAGCCCGCACATGTTCACTTCTTCACTCCTTTCACTTGTTCACTCCTTCACTGCGCTACCATAAGAGCGAGTACCGGAGCCCCCATGTTCGTCGTCGTATGGCAGTTCGAAATTGCCGAGGAAAAGATCGCCGCCTTTGAGGCCGCCTACGGATCTGAGGGTGCCTGGGCCCAGCTCTTTCGCTCTTCGCCCGACTACCAGGGAACCGAGCTTCTGCGCGACGCCTACATCCCCGGCTCCTACCTCACCATCGACCGCTGGGCCAGCGAAGAAGCTTTCCGCGCCTTCCGCAAAGACCACGACGCCGATTACGAATCGCTCGACCGCTCCTGCGACTCGCTCACCAGCCGCGAAACCCGCATCGGCGCCTACACCGTCTAGCAGGCTCGTTTGTCTTTACTCGTCTTATTGGTCGGTCCTACGGGTTGAGGACCAAAACGTTCTGGCTGAACTTCTGGCCCGCCATATATCGGATGCCCTGGTCGAATGTGACGAGCGTCCCGTTCTCTTTGATTGCAAGTCCCAGAAGATAGGCATCCGTCACCTGTTGATGGCCAAAAATGCGCGCGGCAAACGGAGCTGTAAGCGTGACCCAGCTTTCGCTGATCGCCCAATACCCAAACAGCGGATGCGCAAAGCGAGGATGCGCTCTGAGCGCCTGCAGGATAGCGATTGCCTGTTCCATTGTTCGCGGTACCGGCCTATAGGCGGGATTGGTCGTGACGCGGAGAAATCCAGCCTCCGTTAAAGGACAGAGGCCAATTGGATCGTCGCCTGAAGAGATAAACCACTCCTGAGACTTCTTGTAGCCCTGGTGGCCGGAATCAAGCAGCGCAATCAGGACGTTCAGATCAAGCAAAAGCTTGCGGGTCATACTCTTCAGCCTCAATCTGCTTGATCAACTCCGCCGTGACGGTGCCGCCGCTGGGCGGGAACATCGGCAATCCGCTCGGCGAATACTGTATCTCCGGCGGGGTAGCCTGCGCTTTGCGGATCAGCTCATCGATCGCCGCACTGAGCGAAAGTCCGCGCGCATTTGCATAGTAGCTGGCAAACGTATGGGTCTCGTCGTTTAGTGTGATGGTGGTTCTCATCCACTCATTCTACATCAACTTCTACAATTGATGCATTCGAACAGCAACTGATGCAACTTAAACTTTTCGATGCACAACACAAAGCCAGTTCGACCTCACACCAGTACTGGCCGTCACCCAATTTTCTCCATTTCTTCGCTATTTTCTCGTGTCAATGGTTGTCTCATCCTGCTACAATCCCTTCGAAACCTATTTAGCTCGCCGCGTATTTCCTGCTGAGAAACTGGGGAAAACCCGCATTTTGTGAGCATTCCGAAGGAGCTCTCCCAATGGCCATCGCCGACGACCGCGCCAAAGCAGTAGAACTAGCCCTAGCACAGATCGAAAAACAGTTTGGCAAAGGATCGATCGTTCGCCTCGGATCGAAGGAAGCTCTTCTTCCCATTGCCGTTATCTCTACCGGTTCCATCAGCTTCGACGCCGCTCTCGGCGTCGGTGGGATCCCGCGCGGTCGCGTCACGGAGATATTTGGCCCCGAGTCGTCCGGCAAGACCACCATCACCTTGCAGGTCATCGCCGAGGCCCAGCGGCTTGGCGGCCTGGCGGCCTTTGTCGACGCCGAGCACGCTCTCGACCCCGGCTACGCCAAGAAGCTCGGCGTTGATGTGGACAACCTGCTGGTTTCTCAACCGGATAGCGGCGAACAGGCCCTCGAAATCACGGAAGCTCTCATCCGTTCCGGTGCCATCGATGTGCTGGTCGTGGACTCCGTAGCGGCGCTCGTTCCCAAGGCTGAACTGGACGGCGAGATGGGCGACTCCCACATGGGCTTGCAGGCCCGTCTGATGTCGCAAGCCCTTCGAAAGCTGACAGGCACCATCTCCAAGTCGCGCACCGCGCTCATCTTCATCAATCAGATCCGCGAGAAGATCGGCGTCATGTTCGGCAACCCGGAGACCACCACCGGCGGCCGCGCCCTCAAGTTTTACTCCTCGGTCCGCGTGGATATTCGCCGCATCGCGGCCATCAAAGAGGGCGACGCAGTCACCGGCAATCGCACCAAGGTCAAGATCGTCAAGAACAAGGTTGCCGCGCCCTTCCGCGAAGCCGAGTTCGACATTCTCTACGGAGAAGGCATCAGCAGGGAAGGCGACGTGCTGGATCTGGCCGTGGCCAACAACATCGTGGAGAAGTCCGGCGCCTGGTACAGCTACTCCGGTGAGCGCATCGGCCAGGGCCGCGAAAACACTCGCACCTTCCTCAAGGAAAACAAGGACATCTTCGCCAAGATGGATACGGAACTCCGCAAAAAGCTCAACATCGGCGCCATCAAAGCAGATGTTCCAGAAGTCCCGGCGACCGGGCCCAGCGAAGCCAAAGAAGCCGTCCGCCCCCGCCGCGGATAATGCGAATCAGCCAGTGCATATGAGCCGCCGTCAACCCGGGGCGCGAAAAACTCAGCTGGTTATTTGCGTCTTGCCGGTTTTGGCGGCGAACCGGACTGTGCGTTTTTCCGGCCTGTCGACACGGACGGAGCAGGATGTTTTTGCCCGACTGTTCTCAATTCTGGCTCCTCCTTGGAGGTTGCTGAAGTTGCCCAACTTCTCAAGTAATCGCGCCATGATTTCCGCTCGAAGAAACACAAACCTGTGACCAGCAGCAGCGCAGCTCCACTCACCCAGCGCGCAGCCACCACATCGCCGGTCGAAGTCCAATCAACCGACACCTGCACACGCCCCTGCGGAACTGGCACCGCCATCAGGCCGCGCTCTCGCTCCGCCACGGCCTTCACCGGTACTCCGTTTACCATGACTTCCCACGCCGGATAATAGCGCAGCCGCAGAATCAGGTATCCAGCGTGCTCGGCGACGCCCTTGAATGACTTCTTCTCCGGCGCGTCCCTTTGTGCTCCCCCGCTAGATACGAGGGCAATCAGGGACGATTCTCTCCACCCGGCACTGTCGCAACTGGCCGCATCGCCATGCCAGGCAGGAGCAACCTGGGTTCCCCCTTCAGCGGAGGCATTCGGACCAGTGTTCAGCAGGCATGCGCTGGGCACCCTTTGCAAGTCGGGCTGCGCGAGGGGGTCCTGGCGAAGATTCCCAAAACGGTCAAGCATTGGGTTTCCTTCAGAGTCGACCAGCACGCTCACCACCGGAAATCGGATGCCGGGAGGTGCATACTCGGGTTTTCCAAGCACGCCGATGTGCTCCCTTGCCGCGTCTACTAACGAAGTAACAACCGAGCCGCATTCAACAAACCACCACTGCGGCGCCTCCAGACTGATTGCCACGAAGACGACCGCACAAGCGGCTATCGAGATCCTGCGGAAGGTTTTTCGGTCAAACCAGACGGCAGCGGCAAAAGAGATTGCCATCGGTGATTCCAGAACCAGAAGCCAGCGCCAGGGAAACTGCAGCAGCCGCAGCTCTGGCATCGCATTCCACACCGGCTGTGAAACGGGGAAGAGCAGAAACAGAACAACATGCGGAATGAGAGCCATGGGGAGCCACCATCTGCGTTCTCCAGGCACGATTCCACGTATCCATGCAACAGCACCTCCGACGAAGGCGATTGCGAGCATGGCGACAGCGACAATCGAAGCCAGATGCAGCGAGATGTCGTGAGGCCCCAGGAGCGGATCGGCGTGACGGGCGAAGAGCCAGCTATTTTCGACCACGTAATTCATAGGATTCACGGCATTCTGGATGCTCACCCAACTTCTTTCGTAGACAGCGGGAATCAGGTAAAGCGATGCCAGCCCCATGCCCCCGAGTGTGCTCGCGGCTGCGCGTGCTGCGGGCACCAGCGACTTCTCAATCACAGCAGATGTTAGCGCGACGGCAGCCAGCAAATAGCCGGCCATGATGCCCAGCGGAACGTTGCTCAACCAGATTCCCGCAACAATGAGCGCCAGCGGCACCGCCGAGCCGTCGAAGGTGCGTTTCCAGAAACCGTCTGAAGGATTTCGTCTTCGCAGGGCGAAAAGAAGGAGCAACGGAATCCAGAATCCACCTGTCATCTCCGCAAAGTCATTGCGTGTGTAGACGCTGAACAATACGTAGCCGAGGAAAATTGCAGCGCAGCCGGCCAGCGTCGCCGGCCCATCCTTCATGGTCTCTCTGGCCAAAGCGCGATTGGCCATCCCGGTCCCAAAAAGCAGCAGGATGAATGCGGCGAGCGGAGCGAAACTCCATGGCAGGAGCATGCCCAAAATGGCTCCGCCCATCCAGCTGATGGGGGGATAAAAAACAAATTTAGGCTCGCCCGCTTCGAAGTTTGAGCTGTTAGCCCAATGCGGGTAGAGGGTGCCCATCGACATGCTGTGTTCGGCATCGATCCAGGAAATAAAGTGGAAGCCAAAGTCACCGTTGCACGAGGGACCGCGCACCAGGAGCGGCGATACCGCTATCACAGCGGCCAACAGAATGATTACCGGCCCTGCGAACCGACGCAGACGAGGCTCACGATTCAGTGCCGCTGTGGATTGCTTCTCCCGGCGTAGTCTGCTCAAAATCGTGTCTCCGTACCTCTAGCAATCCCAGCCAACCGAAATCTCGTGCCGAAGGAGTGCGGGCATTCTTCAACCTGCCTAGAATATCGCGATCGCGCCAGGGGGCAGACACAACCTGCCGTCAACTCGGCTGAGGCTGCTCCGATTCACTACGGTTTGGAGGTGGTGTTTCCGAATCGCAAAAATGCGCGAGCGGCGATTCACGCCAGGACCATTGCTACTGCTGTGGCGAGGAACTCCGCGGGACGCTGCCCTCCGGCGGAGGCGTCATCGCGTTCACCGTCGTCGCCAGAAAGCTCCCATCCTTCACTGCGCCTTCCACGCGCACTGCATCACCCACCTGGATATCGCCGAGTGTGATCGGCTCGCGGCGCTTGCGAAAGGTGGTGTTCTCGTCGGCGACAAAGCTGTGCGCGGCATTGTCGTTCATGCCCAGAATGGTTACTTTGACGCCATCAATGGCCGTGATTTTGCCCGCCAGCCATGTTTTCCCATAGTTGGCCTGCATCTCGCGCATCTGCCTGGCGCGCTCGGGGTCAATCTGAACCACGGTGACTGCGCCGACGGACTTGGCTGTTGCGTCGGTCTCACCCATAGCGGCAATCGCGTCGCCGACTTTGATGTCGGTGGGCTTGATCGGCTGTGGTGGAGTGCGCTCTCCGCCTTCGCCGCTGCCACCTCGTTGCCCGGGTTGCCCTGATCCGGCCACCTGCTTCAGGATCCGCGTGTTCACACTGTAATGAATGGTGTATGTCTCGCCGTTTTCAGTCTTGATGGTGTAGTGGTCAGCCGCAACTGCCGTCACTGTCCCGATCGTCCCGCGTCCGCCCATCATGCCGCCGCCCCAGCCTCCTCTACCTCCACGACCACCCTGCCCCTGGCCGCCGAGCTGATTAAGGGATTGGCTCGGCGCCTGACTGGAAGGAGGTGTCGCAGGTGCCTGCTGTGCCGAAGCGCCAGCAGTGAGCGTGAGGGAAAAAACGAAGGCAGACAGCAAGCGAACTTTCATGGCAATCTCCACAGACAAGAAATGGGCCTGCACGGGCAGGCCCATTGTGATAGACGTTCGAACGTAAGTGGAAGACGACGTGTGCTCCTATTGAGCGTGTTGCGCTGCCAGGAGCTGTTCAAAGGCCGGCATCCCATGCAGGATTGCGAAGTCGTTGTCGGCGACAATCTTCTGCGGGCTGGTGAAGCCCTCGTTAAGTGCCATGCGCAGATACTCGATTGCGCATTCGTTCTGGCCTGCGCGCACGCAGCCTCTCGCCATGTAGTAATTCAGCGCTCCCCGCTCCTGCGCGGAGGCCGGGTTCTCAACCCTGGGGTTGGAATTGTTCTCAAAGATATGCGGGTCAAGTGCCAGTGCGGCCTGGTAGAACTCCCATCCCTTCCTGTATTTGCGCTGGGTCAGCAGTGTGGTGCCAAGGTTTTTGTTAATCAGGGCTGACTTGGGGTCGTATTTCAGCGCCTTACGGTAGAACCGCTCCGCTGTGCCATAGTCCTTCTCTGAGTCGAAGATCGTACCCAGGTTGTTAAGCACATGAGCGTTCTTCGGATCGAGTTTGAGGGACATCTGGTAGCAGCGTGACGCGTCCTGCAGGTTGAACATCATCTGATACGCGATGCCCATCTTGTTCCACACGTCGGGCGAATTGCGTGGCGCCTTCTTGTAGGCCTCAATGGCGGCCTGGTAGCGCTGGTGCGCAATCATCGAGTCGCCAATATCCTCTGGCGTGGGCTGAAATTGGGGAGGAGCGTTCTGCGCCTGGGTCAGCGGGCTTGCCGGCGCATTCTGCGGTGGCGACTGATAGGAAGAGGAAGAGGCGGCATGCGCCTGGGCTGTGATCAAGAGAGCAGCGAGGGCTACAAAAGCAGCAGCCGGTAGCCGACGGCGTTGGTTCAACCTGTACATAATCCCTCCTGGTGAAGGATTCGGATGCAATGCATAGTATGATGCGCCTTTTTTGGACGAAAAGCATCCTTTTCATCATGGGCGGATGTGTGGACAAATTCCATAGCCACTGAGACTAATTCCGCGATATCCGGCTGCCGGGCCAGCAAATGAGGTCAGTGAAGAATGGTTTCAAGGTACACTCTTGCCAGTGCGGAGGCTGAAACATGAGCACAATTCCCCAGTCCGCTTCCTCCCAATGTATCGAGGCCGCGGAGATCGTCGACCGATTTCGGGCAACGCGGCGGCGCACGCTGGCCCTTTGCGAGCCGCTGACCCCCGAGGACATGATGGTGCAGTCGACTCCAGAGGCTTCTCCGGTCAAGTGGCATTTGGCCCACACTGGATGGTTCTTCGAGTCCTTCATTCTACGGGAGTTCCTTCCCGGCTATCGGGTGTTCAACCCGGACTTTCAATGGCTTTTCAACAGCTATTATGAGACGTTTGCCAAGTTTCCTGAAAAGCGGCTGCGGTCGTCGTTTTCGCGGCCCGGCCTGGAGGATGTGCTTCGCTACCGCGAGCATGTGGACGCCGGCATTGAACGCCTGCTCGAAGCCGGCGCCGAGCCCGACGCCCTGAAACTGATTGAGTTGGGCGTGAACCACGAAGAGCAGCACCAGGAACTGCTCTTGACCGATATTCTCCACGCGTTTTTTACCAACCCGCTCAGGCCTACCTATTCAGGCGACGAGGGTCTTTCAATTTCGCGACACCACAAACAGGCTCCAGAGAACCCCATGCGTTTTCAGGAGTTTTCCGGCGGACTCCGCGAAGTCGGTTACGGCGGCGAAGGATTCAGTTTCGATAATGAGACGCCGCGCCATCGCGTCTGGCTTGCGCCGTTTTCGCTGGCCACCCGTCTCGTTACGTGCGGCGAGTTTTCCGCGTTTATGGAAGATGGAGGGTACCGGCGGCCGGAGTTCTGGCTGTCGGCGGGCTGGGCGCTGGTGAAAAGCAGCGGCTGGCGCGCTCCGCTTTACTGGACCAGCGAGAGTGGTGACTGGACCCTGTTCACCCTGCGCGGAGAGCAGCCGCTTAAGCGCATGGAGAACGCTCCGGTATGCCACGTGAGCTACTTTGAGGCCGACGCGTACGCCCGGTGGGCGGGACGGCGACTGGCGACCGAGTTTGAGTGGGAGACTTTGGCCGGCGAGGTGCCGATCGCCGGGAACCTGCTCGATTCAGGACGGTTGATGCCGGGAGCGGCTGTGGATCAGGGCGATCAGCCGGCGCAGTTGTACGGCGATTGCTGGGAGTGGACGGGCAGCGCTTACCTGGGCTATCCGGGTTATCGGCCGGTTGCAGGGTCGCTGGGTGAATACAACGGGAAGTTCATGAGCGGGCAGATGGTTCTGAGGGGCGGATCGTGCATTACGCCGGCGGCGCACATCCGTGCGAGCTACCGGAATTTCTTCTCTCCTGAAACTCGCTGGCAGTTTTCGGGGATTCGCCTGGCATCTTAGAAACCTTCGCGGAAAGGGCAGCATCCAAGTGAGCGCATGACCACGATCGCCTTTGCAGTCACCAACTCACAATTAGTTCAGGAACGGGTCGCTGCGGCGGTCTGGGAGGGGCTTACGGCGCTGCCCAAGCGGCTGCCGCCGTGGCTGTTTTACGACGAAGCCGGCTCGCGGTTGTTCGATGAGATCACCGAGCGGCCTGAGTACTACCTGACGCGGACGGAGCGGGCCATCTTTGCCGCCCATGCGGAGCGGATGATCGCGCGCGCCGCGGAAACATTCCTTGATGAGACTGGCCGAAACGAAGCAACAGCTTTGCGGATCTCCGAACTGGGCGCGGGCTCGGCGGACAAGACGCGCCTGCTGCTGGCGGCTGCGGTTGCTCGCCAACAGGCGGTGATCTATGAGCCGGTTGATGTTTCAGCAAGCGCCCTGGAGGCCGCGAGAGAGCGGATCGAGCGCGAGTTTGAGCGCGTGACTGTTTCGCCGCGCGTGGCAGATTACACGCATGGGTTGGGACTGGAACCGTGCGCGGCTCAAGAGCGGCGCCTGGTGCTGTATATCGGGTCGAGCATCGGCAACTTTGAGCCTTGGGAAGCGGCGGAGTTGCTGGAGCGGGTTTGCGCGGAACTTGAGCCGGGCGACGGACTGCTTTTGGGCGTCGACCTCCAGAAGGATGAAGCGACGCTGCTGACTGCTTACGACGATTTTGCGGGAGTGACGGCGACGTTCAACCTAAACGTGCTGGCGCGCCTGAATCGCGAACTTGGCGCGGCTTTCGATCTGGAAGCGTTTGCGCACCGCGCGGTCTGGAACGAGGCGGAATCGCGGATCGAGATGCACCTGGAAAGCCGGATCGCGCAAACGGTGCGGCTTGAAGCATTGGATCTCGACGTGGATTTCGCGGCGGAAGAAAGCATTCACACCGAAAACAGCTACAAATATCGGCCCGGACAGGCCGAGGCTTTGCTTGAGGCCTCAGGATTTTCTCCGGTCGAGAGCTGGACGGATGAGCGTGGCTGGTTTGTTGTCTGCCTTGCGCGCAAGGCGGCTGCCGGAGTCTAACGCTCGGCCTGGTGGAGAGAACTCGGGACCTCTTCGCCGTGAATGTCGGCTAGTTTTGCGGAGCGGGCTCCTTCTTCGGAGAGACCATCACCATCTTCGTGCGATTGGGTTGGTCGATGCGGAAGAGCAGGATGTCGTGGCTGGGGATTTCGAGAGACATGCCTTCGCTGAGAACAACCTTCTCGCCGGTCCATAAGTTGGTTGCGTTCTGCACGCCAGCCAACCTGAAAGCGAGCAGGTTCAGGTGGAAGGGATGGGTGGAGTAGACATCGCTGCCGGCGTTGAGGATGGCGATGGCCATGGCGCCGTCTTTGAGTTCGCGGACCCATACTTCCACTTCGCCGATGCTGTAGGCGTGGATGGCCTGGCGGCCGAGCGGGTCCTGATCGATGGCAATGACGTCGCGGTTGGTGAGGATGGACTTGATCTCCGGCTTCATGTGGGGCAGGTCGTTGCCGGCCAGCAGCGGCGCGGCGAGCATGGCCCACATGGAGAAGTGAGAACGGTTTTCGGCCAGGCTCAGCTTGCCGTTGCCCACTTCAAGCATGTCGGGGTCATTCCAGTGGCCGGGGCCGGCGTATCTTGCCAGGCCGGCTTGTTGCTCAAGCAGGTCGTAAATGCGGTCCCAGTTGGGCTCGATGTCGCCAGTGGTGCGCCATAGGTTGCCGCCAAGGGCGGGCGCCCACTCCCAAACTGAATCCCACCCATATTGGCAGAGGGAAAGCACGATGGGGCGGCCGGTGGCCTTGAGCGCTTTGGACATCTTGTCGTAGGCGGCGACCATGAGGCGCATCTGGGCGGGCTTGTCGTTGGGGGCCTGCTTCTGCATGACTGCGGGAATGAAACTGCAGAGGTCGTATTTGAGGTAGTCGATGCCCCAGGAGGCGTAGAGCTGCGCGTCCTGCAGCTCATGGCCGAGCGAGCCCTCGAAGCCGGCGCAGGTTTTAGGGCCGGGCGAGGAGTAGATGCCGATTTTGAGGCCCTTG
The DNA here is from genome assembly GCA_050013695.1 of Occallatibacter sp. Taxonomy (GTDB): domain Bacteria; phylum Acidobacteriota; class Terriglobia; order Terriglobales; family Acidobacteriaceae; genus Telmatobacter. The sequence goes on along the minus strand of JBEKET010000014.1, from coordinate 24,464 downwards.
GAATGGACGTAGTCGGCGAGCGCCTTCATGTCAGGAAACTTGGAGTTGGTGTGGAGCACGCCGCTGGAGTCGCGCGTGCCTTCCCAGGTGTCGTCGATGTTGACGTAGATGTAGCCGGCGTCTTTCATGCCGGAGGCGACGATCTGGTCGGCGGAATCGCGAATGTCTTTGTCGGTGACGCGCTCGGCAAAGTAGTTCCAGCTATTCCAACCCATGGGCGGGGTCAGGGCCACTTGCGGTGGGGCGATCTGGGCCTGCGGTGTTGTTGGCGTCTGTGCGTTGGCGGTCATTGACAGCAGGGCAAGAATGGCGAGATGGAACGGGGCGGAGATTCGCATAGGGGCCTCTTGGAAACGATTTCAGTGGGAATCTTATCTCTGCGATGGTGGAATCCGCAATTCGACGGTGTGCGGCTCTGGTTCTGTGCGATAAGCTAAGGGAACTCCGCAAAGGGCCTTCAAGTGAATTGCAAAACCGCCAGGCTGTAACTGTCGCATTGAAGGCTTGAGCCGGTGGACTAATTCTCAATGCGAGGCCGCGGCAAGACGATACGATGACGAACCCAGCGATCGAAGAGGATGAGAGTGGCGAACATGCCCCGGCGGCTGTCTGGCTGCGCGTGGCTGCGGCGCACGACCGCATTTTTTCAGAACACAACAAGACGGCGCTGAAGCACCTGGTCATACGATTGGGGATTGCCGGGTTTGCGATTCACCTGCTGCTGATTTTTCTGGCCAAGACGCTCGCGCATCCTCCGACTTTGATTGCAGGAGCGGGTGAGAATTACCTGGTTGCGATTTCGACGCCGTTCAACTTCATTCTGTTTTACGAAGTGGTGACGCTGATTGGTGCGCTGCATGAGTCGACCACGCGATCGATCGCTTACCAGTTTGAAATCGTGTCGCTGATTTTTATCCGGGAAGTATTCAAGGACATAGCCGAAGCGGCCGAGATGGTGACGAAGCATACGCTGACGTTGGAGGCGTTGCCGCTGTTTGTGGATATGTGGGCTGGGTTTCTGATGTACCTGCTGGTTGCGGTTTTTCAGCACGTGGCGCAAGGGAGCGCGGGGCACATGGGCAAGGTGGCGCCTTCAATGGCTCGCGCGCGATTTGTGGCGCAGAAGAAAGGCGTGGCGCTGGGGCTGGGCGCGCTGCTGCTGACGATGGCGGCTTATAACATTGGGCTATTTGGGATGGATGTGTTTCGCGATGCGGTGACGGGACAGACCGGACTGGCGCATGTGACGACGTTCTATAACGACCTTTTCACAGTGATGATCTTTACCGATGTGTTGATCCTGATCCTGTCCATTGTGGTGTCGGGGCATTATGAATTTGTGTTTCGCTCAGCGGCGTTTGTGGTGTCGATCGTGCTGATCCGGTTTGCGCTGACGGAAGGATATCCTTATGGCGCGCCGCTGGCGATATTGGCAATGGTGTTCGGGATCATGGTGCTGATCGTGTTTAATTACCACATGCGCATCCATCAAAAGGCAGCTACTAGCTCTTAGCTTTTGGCTGTTAGCTTGAGTTACTGAGTGCGAGCTTCTATGTGTCACTTGGTTTGGGCTTGAACTGCGTTAGAGGGGCATTTTCGATGAGTAACAATGATGCAAATGTGACTGGGCTGTTTCTGGAGTTTTCGCGGAGGAAGCTGCTGGAGCACTACTGGCCGCGGCTGAAGACCTGCGTGGAGGTGCTGAGCGAGGAGCAGGTTTGGTGGCGCGCGAATGAGGCGTGCAACAGCGTTGGAAATCTGGTATTGCATTTGAATGGCAATGTGCGGCAGTGGCTCGTCGATTCGTTTGAGGGGCGGGAAGACATTCGCGATCGGCCGGCGGAGTTTGGTGCGCAGGGCGGGATGACGGCGGGTGAACTGCTGGAGCGATTGGGGGCTACTCTCAAGGAAGCGCAGGCTGTGCTTGAGCGGTTGACTGAGGCGGACCTGGTTGCGCGCTATGAGATTCAGGGGTACAACGTGAGCGGGCTGGAAGCTTGTTACCAGGTCGTGGAGCATTTTGGTCTGCACTATGGACAGATTGCGTATATCGCAAAAAGCTTTAGCGGAAGAGACCTGGGATTTTATCGGGAGTTAGATAGGACGGGCCGCGCAAAATGAAAATCTTGCGCTTTGAAGGCATGAAGGTAATGACAAACGCATTTTTGACTGAACTCGGAATGCTCGGAGGCGTCATCTTGAACCACAGGAAACTTGCTGCTGGGCTGGGCATTGTTTTGTCGATCGCTATTTGCTCGAATACTGGGCTTGGTGCGCAAGACGGGCAATCGCAAGCACCGGCGCAGGCATTGGCGCAACAATTGAATGCAATTTTCAACTCACATACTTATGGCAGTAAGTCAGTGCAGTTGGCATGGCAGAATGGCGGGGATAACTACACCATTCTGGAACCCGCGGCGGGCGGCAAAGGGATGGATATCGTCGCATACGACACGGCATCGGGAAAACGCAGTGTGCTGATCTCTGCCGCGCAACTTGTGCCGGCGGGCAAGGCAAGCCCGCTTGCGATTGAAGAATATTCCTGGTCGGCGGACAAGAAGAAGCTGCTCATTTTTACGAATTCAAAAAAAGTTTGGCGACAGAATACGCGTGGCGATTACTGGGTCTTCGATACGGCCACCGCACAGGAAAGCAAGCTGACGAAACTGGGCGGCGATGTGCCTGAGTCGACGCTGATGTTCGCGACATTTTCTCCGGACTCGAGCCGCGTGGCGTTTGTGCGCGCGAACAACATTTATGTCGAGGAGTTAGCGACGCAGAAAATCACGCAACTTACAACGGATGGGTCGGCGGATATTATCAACGGAACATCGGACTGGGTGAGCGAAGAAGAGCTGGATTTGCGCAACTGCTTTCGCTGGAGCCCGGATAGCAAGTCGATTGCCTATTGGCAGTTTGACCAGTCGGGCGTGGGGGAATATACGCTGATCAACGACACGGAAGCCGAGTATCCGGTGGCGTTCAAGTACAAGTATCCGCAGCCGGGGACGACGAATTCCGCGGTGCGCGCGGGTGTTGTAGCTGCCACAGGCGCCCCGACGCAGTGGATCAAGTTGCCTGGCGATCCGCGCAATCACTACATTGCCGAGATGGATTGGGCGGGCAATTCAGATGAAGTGATGGTGGAGTATATCAACCGTCGGCAGGACACAAACGATCTTCTGCTGGCGAATGCAAAGACGGGTGAGACTCGGCTTTTCTTTGAAGATACGGACAGAGCGTGGGTGATGCCGTCGCCGCTGGATTGGATTGAGCAGGGCGCGCAGGGCAAGAGTGCGGACCTGTTGTGGATCAGCGAGCGAGATGGATGGCGGCATGCTTATCGCGTGGATCGGACGACGGGACAGGCGCACCTGATTACCAACTTTCAAGGAGACTTGATTGAGAAATTGGCGATTGATGCAGAGGGCGGATGGTTGTACTTTCTGGCGTCGCCGGATGATGCGGTGCGGCAGTATCTCTACCGATCGAGATTGGATGGGAAGGGTGTGCCAGAGCGAGTGACTCCGGCGAACGAACCGGGGATGCACAACTACTACATCGCACCGAATGGACATTGGGCGTTGCATGCTTTCAATAACACGGCGACGCCGACGAATGTTGAGATTGTTAGCCTGCCGGATCACAAGCCGATTCGTACGCTGGTGGATAACTCGGAGTTAGCGAAGAAAGCGGAGCCGCTGCTGCAATCGAAGACGGAGTTCTTCAAAGTTCCGGTGGCGAATGGCGTGACGCTTGACGGGTGGATGATCAAGCCGCCGGACTTTGATCCGGCAGAGAAATATCCGGTGCTGGTGTATGTGTATGGCGAGCCAGCGGGCGTGACGGTGCGCGATAGCTGGGGTGGCGTTCAGGAATTGTTCAACGATGCGATTGCGCAGCAGGAATACCTGGTGATCAGCTTCGATAATCAGGGTACGCCCGCGCCCAAGGGCCGTGAATGGCGGAAGTGTGTGTATGGCGCGGTGGGAGTGTTGTCTTCGGCGCAGCAGGTGGAGGCGATTCAGGAGTTGGCGCGCGAAAGGAATTACATTGACACGGCGCGGATGGCGATCTGGGGATGGAGTGGCGGGGGATCGAATACGTTGAACGTGATGCTGCGCGATCCGGGAGTGTTTTCAACGGGCATTGCGGTTGCGCCGGTGGCGGACCAGTTGCATTACGACTCGATTTATCAGGAGCGCTACATGGGGCTGCCGGAGGAAAACAAGCAGGGCTACCATGACGGATCGCCTATCAATTTTGCAGCGGGACTTAAGGGGCATTTGCTGGTGGTGCATGGATCGGGCGACGACAATGTGCATTTTCAAGGGACCGAGTTATTGATCAATAAGTTTGTCGAGTTAGATAAGCCGTTCGATTTTATGGAATATCCCAACCGCACGCATGGAATTTCAGAGGGCAAGGGAACTTCACTGCATGTATTCAGCTTGATTGCGCGGTATCTGGAAGATCATGTGCCGCCGGGCGGGGTTGCGCGGTAGCACCATTGCATGGAGCAGACGCTTGCGGGGGCTCGCATTCGGGTACTGCTTACTCCGGTCCCCAGGTGCGAGGGACCGGGGGCACCCAGCATTTTGTCTATAAATTTCAGACTCCTGTTTATTTCAGCGAGCTCATGTCGATTACGAAGCGATATTTCACGTCTTGCTTTAACATGCGCTCGAAGGCTTCGTTGACTTGCTGGATGGGGATCACTTCAACTTCAGAAACAATTTTGTGCTCGCCGCAGTAGTCGAGCATCTCCTGGGTTTCGGGCATGCCACCAATCATGGAGCCGGCGATGGAGGAGCGGCGCCCGATGAGGTTGAAGACGCTGAAGGACGGCGGTGTATCAGGCAGGCCGACAAGGCAAATGGTTGCGTCCTGCTTGAGGAGCGGGAGGTAATCGTCGAGGGGATGCGGGGCGGAGACGGTGTCGAGAATGAAGTCGAAGGACTTGGTGTGGGCCTTCATGGCTTCAGGATCGGAGGACAGAACGACTTCATCGGCGCCAAGTTTGATGGCGTCTTCCCGCTTGCGCAGGTTGGTGGTGAACTGGACGACATGCGCGCCGAATGAGTGAGCGAATTTGAGGCCCATGTGGCCAAGGCCGCCCAAGCCGATGATGCCGATCTTCTTGCCGGGTCCGACCTTCCAGTGGCGCAGAGGCGAGTAGGTGGTGATGCCGGCGCAGAGCAGCGGAGCGACGGCGGCAAGGTTGAGATTCTCCGGGACGCGATGGGCGAAGCGCTCGTCGACAACATAATTATTGGAATAGCCGCCCATGGTGATTGATCCGTCGATGCGGTCGAGCGCGGCATAGGTCAATGTGCAGCCATGATCGCAGAAGGGTTCTTCCCCTCTCTTGCAGGGAGCGCAATTGCGGCAGGAGTCAATGATGACGCCGATGGCCGCGATGCCACCCACTTTGAATTTGGTGACGGCACTGCCGGCGGCAATGACGCGGCCTACGATTTCATGGCCGGGAACCAGTGGATAGATGGACTGGCCCCACTCATTACGGGCCATGTGCAGGTCAGAGTGACAGACGCCGCAATAGAGAATTTCAACGGCGATTTCAGTCGCACCGGGCTCGCGGCGGCTAAAGGTGAAAGGTGCAAGGGCGGACTTTGCGTCGAGGGCGGCGTAGCCTTTGGATGAGGGCATGGGAGGAATTCCTTTCGGAGAAAAGTCTATAACAGGAGAGTGAAGAGGCGGGTGAGCGGGCCAGCGGGGCAGCGAGTCAGCGGGTCAGCAAGTCAGCGAGTCAGCGGGTCAGCGGGTGAGCGGGTCAGCGGGGCAGCGGGTCAGCGGGTCAGCGGGGCAGCGAGTCAGCAAGTCAGCGGGTCAGCGGGGCAGCTTTCGGGGATTATCGAGTACGTGTTGTTGAAGGTTGGGGCGGGTCAGGGGTGTTGGGCGACGGCTACGCGGGGGATGGACTGGAGATCGGACACGAATTCGATGCTTTGAAAACCGGAAGCATGGAGTAGATCAGTGATCACCTGGGATTGTCCGTAGCCGATTTCCAAGACGATCAATCCGCCGGGGACAAGACATGTGAAGGCCTGGGGAATGAGGCGGCGGTAGATGTCGAGGCCGTCAGGGCCGGCGAAAAGGGCGAGAACCGGCTCATGGTCGCGGACTTCGACGGCGAGCGAGTCATGGTCGGCAGTTGGGATGTAGGGCGGGTTGGAGACTACGAAATCGAATTGCTCATTAGCGACTGGAGTGAGAAGGTCGCCGTGCAGAAAGCGGATGCGGTCGGTGGCGGCGTTGCGGGTGGCGTTTTTGTGGGCGATGGTGAGGGCTGCGGCTGACAGGTCGATGGCGGTGATTGCGGCTTGAGGCAGATGATGGGCGAGAGAGATTGCGATTGCGCCTGAGCCGGTGCCGATGTCGAGGATGCGAGGGAATCTCGAAGGAGTTCCCCCAGGGGCTAAAGCCCAATCCTGTTTTGTGGGGCTTTCGGCACGACTGAAGTCATGCCCTGATACAGAACCGCGCAGAGTGGTTGCTAACTCGATGACCTTCTCGACTAAGTGCTCTGTCTCCGGGCGGGGAATTAGAACATCAGGAGTAACTCGGAACGGAAGGGCGTAGAACTCGACTTCGCCGGTGATGTATTGGATGGGCTCGCCAGCGAGACGGCGTTGGATCAGGGCTCTGAATTCGTCGCCGTGGCTGGTCGGATTATTCCAATGCGCGAGCAGCCATGCGGTGTTTCTCTCAGTGCCGTTTCGCTTCAACAAGTGCAGAAAAAGAGATTCAGCATCGCGTCGCGCCCGGTCAGGATGCGGGCCAGAGGCAAGCGCATGTTCGCCGTCGGCAACCAATGCTCGAATCTTCTGACTGCTAAGCACTGTTGATTTCATCGAACAGCGCCTTACGCGGCCTGGCTATTATCGGCCTTCAATTGCTCGGCCTGGTAGTGGGTGATGAGCGCATCGACGATGGGTTGCAGGCGGCCTTCCATGACTAAGTCGAGCTGGTGGAGAGTTAGCCCGATGCGATGATCTGTCAGGCGGTTTTGCGGGAAGTTATAGGTGCGGATTTTCTCGCTGCGGTCGCCGGTGCCAACCATCTGTTTGCGCTCTTTGGCGAGCTCCGCATTCTGCTTCTCCATCTCCATTTCGTAAAGTCGGGAGCGAAGGACGCGCATGCCTTTTTCGCGATTCTTGATCTGCGATTTTTCATCCTGGCAACTGACTACGGTGTTGGTTGGTAGATGCGTGATGCGCACAGCCGAGTAGGTGGTGTTGACCGACTGGCCGCCGGGGCCTGAAGAACAGAAGGTGTCGATGCGGATGTCCTTGGCTTCAATTTTCACGTCGACATCTTCGGCTTCCGGGAGGACGGCGACGGTGATGGCCGAGGTGTGGACGCGGCCCTGCGTTTCGGTGGCGGGGACGCGCTGCACGCGATGGACGCCGCTCTCCCACTTCATCTGCGAGTAGACGCGCTCGCCCTCAATGATGGCGATGACTTCCTTATAGCCGCCGACGCCGGATTCAGAGAGCGAAAGGAGCTCGATCTTCCAGCGATGCTGCTCGGCGAAGCGCTGGTACATGCGGAAGACTTCAGCGGCAAAGAGCGAAGCTTCGTCGCCGCCGGTGCCGGCGCGGATTTCTAGAATCACGTTCTTTTCGTCGTTGGGATCTTTTGGAAGCAGCAGAACCTTGATCTCTTCCAAAAGGACGGGTTCGCGCGGCGCGAGCGAGGCAATCTCTTCATCGGCCATTTCTTTCATGTCGGGATCGGCAAGCATGGCGCGCGCTTCCGCGAGGCCCTGGCGGATTTGCTTGAGCTCGCGGAACTTCATGACCGGAGCTTCGAGTTCGCGGAGGGCGCGGCCGGCCTTTTGATATTTTTCGTGGTCGGTGATGACCTCGGGCAGTCCAAGCTGGGTGCTGAGCTCGTCGTAGCGGTGTTCCATTTGTTCTAAACGATCAATCATTTCGACCCCTCCGGGGCTTCGTGTTCTGGATTGGAAATGTATCGGGAAAAGGGCAGAAAACGGCTGTAGGCGGCGGGCGCCGCTAGAGGAGGGCCGGGATGGGGTGATGGAGGGCCATGGTGCTAGTTCAATTCTAACCTGAAATTGGATGCGGATGGGTTGATTGGGGATTCGTTGGATTTCAGGTCTCAAAATCCAGAACTGGAAAGCGCTGCGGGCGGGGTACGATGATTCGGTGGATGAATTGGGTTAAGGAGGAGCGATTTGCGTGAGACCGACGGGAAAGCAAGCAATGCAACAGCAGGGTTACGGCGGGAGGGTCACGAGCTTCCATCTGCAACCGCGATTGACGGCTGGCGGTACCATCACCTTGGCATTCCGACGCTCACGCCTCGTCCTGGAGAGAAGTATTTGCCGTGGCTGAAAGTGTCCGTGTCGGGATTTGATTTCAGTCCGTGCGGGATTCAATGGATGCGCTTCGATGCGGACGCGCCTTATCCGGAACTCATCAAGACCGTGCCTCACGTTGCCTTTGAGGTGGACGACCTTGCCAAGGCGCTTGAAGGGAAAGAGATTCTGATTCCGCCGAATAGTCCAAGCGAGGGCGTTATGGTGGCGATGATTATCGACGATGGCGCGCCGGTGGAATTACTGGAGTTCTCGCCCGCGCTGAAATCGAAAACGAAGTGAGAAGCTCTCCTGCTGCACCTTCCGTGCTTAGAAGCACTCGATCTGGTCACAGGGGTTCATGAGTGGGACCTGCAGAGTTGAGTCGTGCTGCGGATCGGAGTAGATGGTGATGGTGGCGGGCTTGTAGTCCGCCGGCCTGGCGGTCATGATGTTGGTCACGAAGGTCTGCGGGTTGCGATCGTAGAGCGGGAACCAGGTGCTCTGAATCTCGACCATGACGGTGTGGCCGGCCTTGAAGACGTGGTCGACATCGTGGAGCGAAAACTTGTACTCGTGAACCGAACCGGAGCGCATTGGCGTGGGCGACTCGAAGGATTCAAGGTAGCGGCCACGGAAGATTTCTTCGTTGGTCATGAGCTGGTAGCCGCGCATTTTCGGGTCGGGATCGTTGTCGGGATATTGATCGATCAGCTTGACGACCATGTCGTTGTCGGAACCGCTGGTGGAGGCGTAGATATCGGCAATCACTTCGCCGGTGAGGACGAGGTCCTTTTTGAGGACGGGAAGCTTCCAGACGGCAAGATCTTTGCGGTCGGTGACGAAGCGCTGATCTTCAGTGAGCCAGTTGAACCACTGCGAACCCTGGCTGTAAGTGGGCTGGATGGGGCGATGGCGATAGGGCACGGGGTTGGCCGGATCGCTGACGTAGCTGGTGGTTGCGGCAGCGGTCGAGTCAGTGAAGCTGAGCAGGCCGGCGCCCTGGAGATGAAGGCTGGTAGTTTGTGCTTCCTTCGGCGGGAAATGCGCGTAGTACTTCCAGGTATTGGAGCCGGTCTGGAAGCTGGCGGTGTTTTCGAGATTGAAGCCTGATTGATTGGAACCGGGTGCATCTTTCAGATAGTGCGCGAAGAATTTGGCTTCGATCTGCGCGCGGAATTCCCGGCCGATGGGCTCGCCGTAGTCGATGGCGCCGAGGTGGCGCGTGGTCGCAGCCCAGGAGCCGTGACGCCAGGGGCCGAGGACCAGGAAGTTCTCATGCTTTGTGTCGTGGGGCTCGAGGGTCGAGTATTCGATCTGCGGGCCGAACATATCTTCCTGGTCGTAATAGCCGCCGACGGTGAGCGTGGGCACAGTGACGCTGTTTAGATGATGCTCGACGCCGCGGGAGGACCAGTAGGTGTCGTAGGTTGGATGTTCGAGGAAGAGCTTCCAGGTGGGCAACATTTTCGATCCGGACTTTTTCACGTCTTCTGCAAATGAGCCGCGGTCGAGGAAGTAGTCGAAGCCGTCGCGGGGCTTGCCTTCCTTATCTTTGCCGTAGCTGACTTCGGTATCTTCCTTGCTGGATTCGAGGCCGATGACGTAGTCGTAGCCGTAGGTCTGGCGGAAGGCGCCGTTGTGAAAGAAGTCGTCGCCCATCCATACATCGATCATGGGGGCCTGGGGCGAGATGGCTTTGACAGCGGGGTGCGGGTCGATGCCGGCTTCCATGGCCAGGAAACCGGGATAGCTGGTGCCGACAAACCCGGCACGGCCGTTGTTGCCGGAAACGTTTTTGAGCAGCCAAGCGACGGTGTCGTAGGTGTCGGTGGATTCGTCGATGGCTTTGGGATTTGAATGATCGACGTTGGGGCGGCTCATCACGAATTCGCCTTCGCTCTTGTAGCGGCCGCGGATGTCGCCGCACACATAGATGTAGCCTTCGCGCGCGAGCTCTGGACGGCCACCGGAAAACGACGCTCGATTGGTTCCGTCGCAACCATAGGGTGTGCGCTGAACGAGGAATGGGAGCAGGCCGGCGATGTCGGCGGGCTTGAGAATCACGATGTGGAGTTTGACGCCGTCGCGCATGGGGATCATGGCTTCGGTGCGCTGGTAGTCGTGGAAGAGATGGTGGACGGGATCGCCGGTGCGGCGGTAAAAAGTGTCGGGTGCGCCGGAGCCTTCGCCTGCGGAAATCAACACTCCGGGCGTGCCGGCATCGGACTTGAAGGTATAGGTGACTTTGGAGTCGGGAAGGCCGAACGAGGTGTCATTGATTTGCTTGAGTTCGGTGGGAACGGTACGCTCGGATTCAATCATCAGCTTGCCTTTTTCAGCGTAGAAGCTTAGCGGTGTATCCGGCTCGGCTGCCTGGGTGTACTCGCCGGCGAATGCATCGAGCGGGCCGGCGGGAGAAGCTGCGAGGGCGGCGGCTTGATGGGGCAGAGGCGCGCTGAATGCGGGTACGGCGGGAACGAGGGTGAGACACAGAACGGCGAGCGCGAGACCGAAACGGAGACGGGGACGAACCAAGGGAAAGACCTCCTCAGAGCATGTTCAAGAAAATATCAGGAAGGGCGCTGCGGAGCCTAATGGATCAAGCTTACTGTTCTTTATAAGAGAACCCGGAGTGCAGCCGCAGGTCCTTCGACTCCCTTCGCTATGCTCCGGTTGCTCAGAATGACAGTCTTTTTCTTGAGAACTTGTGGTTCACCGCGCTAATGGGAGTGGCCGTGATGATGATGATGGCCGTGGCCACCGCCTGCGCTGCTCGCCATTTCTTCAATGGGGACGACACAGCCATCGGTCTCGGGGCATCCGGTGTGCTCGAACTGGATGGTGCTGTGGCAGATGTCGAAGTGGTCCTTGAGAATGTGCTTGAGGTTGAGCAGAATGCAGGCGCTCTCTGACGGGGGAATGTCGTTGATGGTGACGTGACAGGCCAGTGCGCGGGACTGCGAACCGAGGCTCCAGACGTGGAGATCGTGGACATCGAGCACGCCTTCGACGGCTTGCATGCCGGCGCGGATAGCGGGGAGCGAGCAGCCGCGCGGCGTGCCTTCCAGCAGGATGTTCAGGGTCTCGCGGACGATGCCGATGCTGGACCAGAGAATGAGTGCAGCGATGAGGAGCGAGAGAACAGGATCGATCCAGTTCTGGCCGGTGAGCAGGATGCCCGCGCCACCGGCGATGACGGCCGCGGTGGAAAGCGTGTCGCCGGCCATGTGGATGAAGGCGGAACGCATGTTGACATCGCGCGCAACGCGCCAGAGCAGGGCGGCGATGACGCCATTCATCAGCACGCCGGCGGCGGCGACGTACATCATCAACCGGGGTTGGACGGCGACAGGCGCAGATAGACGATGGACGGCTTCGGCGGCGATCCAGAGCGAGATGAGGATGAGCGTGGCGGCGTTGATGAAGGCCGCAAGCACGCCGGCGCGCTGGTAGCCGAAGGTTTTGGAATCGCTGGCGGGACGGGTCTGGAAATAGACCGCGGCGAAACTCAGCAGGAGCGCGAGGAAGTCGGAGACGTTGTGGCCGGCCTCGGAGAGCAGCGCCAGCGAGTGGGCGCGCAGGCCAGCGACAAAGGTGACTACGACGTAGACCAGCGTGGCCACGAGGGAGAAACGCAGAACGGATTGTGTTTTGCCCGCGCCGGTTGGGGAAGGCGCTGCGTGGACATGCATGCGAATAGTATACCGGGGTGGGGTATCGAATGCCAACAACCTTCGGTGCGTCAGCCGCGGCCAGGGCGGAGGTGGCTCAGGTCGATGGGGTCGGGGTCGTCGTAGACGTGCTGGGCAGGCAGGCCCATGCGCAGGCCGGACCACTCCTCGGAGACGACGATGCTGTTTTGCGGATTGCCGGGCTGATAGCGGGCTGAGCAGGGGAAGCCGGCGCGCACCTGTGCGGCGTCGACAATCTCTCCCATGCCGGTAATGTCCTGTGAGCACTCATAGTCGACGCCGCCGATGTGGTAACTGTAGAGCAGCATGGTCAGCGTGAGGGCGGGCTCTTTCTTTGTTCGCGGGGGCGATTCGATTTCATAGATATCAAGCAGCATGCCGTCGACGAGGCGTCCGGACTGGGAGAGAAACAACCGCCGGGCACGCTCCAACTCCTCTGCCGTGGGGCGCTTGCGGAAGACGTACAGCACAGCGAGCACGGTGAGCGCGGACAGGACGAATACGCTGATCGCAATTTCCCATCCGTGTGCGTTGACCAGGTTCATTGGCAGGGGAGGACTCCAGACTGGACTCCGGGGCGGACGTCCCAAGTAGAGGATACCGCAGGCTGAATCGGAATATCTGTGACCAGCGATGGCAGCGGCGGTCTTTCCCGCTGCGATATACTCGTGACTGCATCTTGAATGAGTTCCGGCCTGCCGGACGCCTTATTTCCGGAGGTTTTTTCCTGGTGATGAACACGAGTTCCGCTCTGGCACCGTATTCCCGAAACAACAATCGAATACGCTCGACCACCGTGATTTGCGTGCGGCGGAACGGCGAAGTGGTGATGGCCGCCGACGGGCAGGTGACGCTGGGCGATCACGTGCTGAAGCACTCGGCGAAGAAGATCAGGCGGCTTTATCAGGAGAAGATTCTGGCGGGATTTGCGGGATCGACGGCGGATGCGTTCAGCCTTTTTTCGCGCTTCGAGTCGAAGCTTGAGCAGTACGCAGGGAACCTGAACCGCGCGGCTGTGGAACTCGCCAAGGACTGGCGAACGGACAAGATGCTCCGTAATCTTGAGGCTCTACTGCTGGTGGCCGACAAGGCGCAGACGTTTCTGATTTCGGGCTCCGGTGACGTGATTGATCCGGACGAACCGCTGGCGGCGATCGGGTCGGGCGGCAGCTATGCAACGGCTGCGGCACGGGCGCTGCTGGAAAATACTGAGTTGAGCGCGCGCGAGATTGCCGAGAAGGCAATGAAGATTGCTGGCGAGATCTGCATCTATACCAATGATCGGATCACGATTGAGGAATTGAAGTGAGGCAGTGAAGAAGTGAAGTAGTGAAAAAGTGAGTGAATTAAGCAGCAAAGGAAGATTGGAGATTTTGGAAAACTAAGAATGGCTATTTATTTACCCGCATCCGCTGAAGAACAGGATCTCTCGCTGGACGAGCTGACTCCGCGCGAAATTGTTACCGAGCTTGATAAGCACGTGGTGGGCCAGCGAGCTGCCAAGCGCGCGGTGGCTATTGCGCTGAGGAATCGTCAGCGGCGGCAGAAGCTGCCTCCCGACATTGCCGACGACATCATGCCCAAGAACATCATCATGATTGGGCCGACGGGCGTGGGGAAAACGGAGATTGCGCGGCGGCTTGCCAAGCTGACTGGGTCGCCGTTTCTGAAGGTGGAGGCGTCGAAGTTTACCGAGGTGGGCTACGTGGGGCGCGATGTGGAGTCGATGATTCGCGACCTGGTTGAGATTGCCATCGACATGGTGCGGGAAGAGCGCCTGGAAGAAGTGGAAGATCGCGCGGAGATGAACGCCGAGGAGCGTTTGCTGGATGTGCTGCTGCCGCCTCCGCCGGCCGCGCCGCCTGCCGCCGAGGGGCAATTGAAGCTGCCTGAAGCCGATAGCTACCAGCGGTCTCGGGAAAAGCTGAGACAGCAGTTTCGCGAGGGCAAGCTGGATGATCGGATGGTGGAGATCGATGTGAGGGACCGCGGGACGCCGCAGTTCGGCATCATCAGCAACCAGAACCTTGAGGACATGGAGATGAACCTCAAGGACATGCTGCCCAACATCTTTGGCGGTAGTTCGAAGAAGCGGAAGATGAAGGTGGCCGATGCGTTCGACTACCTGGTGCAGGAAGAAGAGGGCCGGCTGATTGACATGGACGCGGTCAATCGCACGGCGGTGGAACGCGTCGAGTCGAACGGCATTATTTTTCTGGACGAGATCGACAAGATTGCCGGGCGCGAAGGCGGACATGGGCCGGACGTTTCGCGCGAGGGCGTGCAGCGTGACATTCTGCCCATTGTGGAAGGAACGACGGTGAACACGCGCTATGGCATGGTGCGCACGGATCATATTTTGTTTATCGCCGCGGGCGCATTTCATGTTTCCAAGCCCAGCGATCTTATACCCGAGTTACAAGGGCGGTTTCCGATTCGCGTGGAGTTACAGTCGCTGACTGTGGATGATTTCCTGCGCATTCTGACCGAGCCAAAGGCATCGCTGACTAAGCAGTATTCAGCGCTGTTGGAGACTGAGGGTGTGCGGCTCGAGTTTGCCGCCGAGGCACTGCGTGAGATGGCGGAGTTTGCGTTCAAGGTGAATGAGCAGACGGAGAATATTGGAGCGCGGCGGTTGCACACGATTATGGAACGGGTGCTGGAGGACGTGAGCTTCCTGGCGCCGGATGTGGCGCGGCGCGTGCCGGATGAAGAGCAGGCCGCGGTGCTGAGCGAGGCCATCAAGGCGGAGTCGTCTACGCCGCTGCCGTACCTGGAGCGGATGACGGCTTCGGGTCCGGAGAAGGTGTTCCTGATTGATGACGCGTATGTAAAGCAGATGGTGGCGTCGGTGGTGAAGGATCAGGATTTGAGCAGGTACATACTTTAGGGAATAGGGAATAGGGAATAGGGATTGGCAGGCCCAACTCTCTGAGTTGGGACGTGGGATGCCACGAGCTGTTTTTCACTTTTTTGAATTGCAAAAGCAATTGATCATCTGGTACGTTTTTCTCGTACCTCGGTAGTCCGCGGCTGGAAGTGAATCAGCGGGCTCTACCTGCATTCTCCTGCTTCTGAGGGAATGTGGATGGAGGCGTTTCAGAGCACCTGGGAAAGGTGTGCCTGCGCGCTTCTCGAATCCATTCCAGAATCCGCGCACGCCTCTTCCTCGACTCCATTTGCATCAGAACACAAAGGAGAAGAGAAGCTATGAGCAGCGCTGGAAATCACCACAAGATCAATTACATTGAATTTCATTCAACCGACATCGCGCAGACAAAGCGGTTCTATTCGACTGTTTTTGGCTGGAGTTTTGTGGACTACGGGCCGGATTATGTCAGCTTTCAGGGCGCCGGAATTGATGGCGGCTTTGTCAGAAGCGAAGCGCATGAAGGGCCCGGGAAGTTTGCGCCGCTGGTGGTGCTCTACTCGTCTGATCTTGCGGCGACAGAGATCGCGGTGAGGATGGAGGGCGGCGGCGTGGTTGTGCCGACGTTTGAATTTCCGGGCGGGAAGCGGTTCCACTTTTCGGACGGAGCTGGGAATGTGCTGGGGGTTTGGTCGGAGTGAAGGGCAGTTTTCAGTTTTCAGTTGTAAGTTGTCAGTTTTCCCAGGTCTCGGATGTGAGACCTGGGGAGACCGAAAAGCAACCGCAGTTCCCCTTCGACTTCGCTCAGGGCAGGCTTTCGACTCCCCGTTTGCTGCGCTCAGGGCCGCTCAGGATGAAAGCTGTTTTTTTGTCAGGCTAGATTTTTCTTGAGGAAATCCAGCGAGCGCTCGCGGGCTTCTTTGGCGGATGCGGGATCGAAGCTGGCGCGGGCATTGCAGTTGAAGCCGTGGCCGGCGTCGTACCAATAAATCTCGACTTCGGGATGGGCGGACTGAATTTTCTCGACTTCTTCGGCGGGGATGTGCGCGTCCTGCTTGCCGAAGTGAAGCATGACCGGCACCGCTGGAGTTTCCGCGACGAACTTCGAAATGTGGCCACCATAGTAGCCAACTGCGACAGCGATTGGGAGCCGGCAGGCTGCGATCCAGGCCAGCGTGCCGCCCCAGCAATAGCCTATGACGCCAACTTTCTTGCCGGTTTCGGTTGCGGCGAATTCAACAGCGGCGGCGATGTCGGCGGTTGAATCGTCGGCATTGAGTTTGGGGATGAAGCTCACCGCCTTTTGCATGTCGGCGCCGACATAGCCGAGTTCGACGCCGCGTTCGTAGCGGTCGAAGATAGCCGGAGCGACGGCCAGAAATCCGTCCTTCGCATAGCCGTCGGCCACGGAGCGGATGTGCGCATTGACGCCGAAGATTTCCTGAACAACCACCAATCCCGCGATCGGCTCGCCCTCGGGCCGCGCTACATAGGCACTGAAATCGTGTCCGTCCGCTGCTTGTAACGTTACAAACTCACTCATGGAATCTCCTCGCTCTATAGACTATCCACGCGGCGACGGAGTTGCAGAATGTTGTGAGGAGCGTGTTAATTCACCTGTGGTGGCAGCATGAGCGGCTTGCGCGGACCCATCTCTTCGCGCACCAGCGTGAGGCCGAGGATGCAACGCTCGAAGCCGTCGGAGAGGCGGGCGAAGAGCGGCGCTTCCTGCTCGTATTCAAAGAGGTTGAATTGGCTGACGATGAAGTAACTCTGCTTGCCGGCCTGGATGAGTTCGCCAAGGCTGGGCTGATGACGGCGATGGCGTCGGCTCGAGTTGGTGGCCTCGGGATACATGCCGGCGGTGAACAAAGCGTAATCGCCGATGTGCTTGCGCAGGGCGCGTTCGGCATCGAAGTTAGGCGCGGAGCCGTGGACCGGGTCGGAGGCAAGCATCATGTCAGTGAGCTCTTCGATGGGACGGCCAACCTCGTCACGCACCTTGTAGAGTTTGTCGGCCTCAGAGAACTCGCAGAGCAGGTGCGCCACATAATTGGTCACGTCGGGATCGTGCAGGCCGAGTTTGCCCTCGTAACTATTGCGGACCATGTGCTGAAAGAAGGGTTCAAGTGGATGAGACGGAGACTGATGATTCTGAGCCTGCATACACACCTCCCGGGACCGCACGCGCAGACCCCTGCTTGAGGCGATGGCCGTGGGCTCACGGAGTGCAGCCGGGGAAACCAGCCACTGCCTGTTTATAGTTCTGTAACACAGAGCTTATCGGATAAGTTGCAGATGACAAGAGGCGGGGATCAAGTTTGTTAGCAGAGGGGCGTCTCGAGTGCCTGATGGACAGTGGTAGTGCACAGTGAACTAGTGAAGGAGTGAATAAAGACAAAGTGAGCCATGCACCGGAAGCAGTCGGCTGTAGGTGATGAGGCGTGAATCGTGGGGATTGTGCACGGGGTTGATGGTGCTGCTTCCTGTTGACGAAGAGAAAATGCAGGTCCCCTTCGGCTAAGCACAGGGCGGGCTTTCGACTCACCACCCCTGAGGTCCACGCCAAAGAGCAAAGACCGCTCTTTGGGGACCCCGGGGCTTTGCGCACTCCCACCCATTCGCCAGAAAAAAGGCGAATGAATGGGGTACGGAGTGAACTGCAGTGATTCGCACTGCCGCGACTAGACAGTTGTGGGGGTGCGTGACTCCAGCTCGGCGAGGCGGTTGGCGAGGAGCGTTTCCAGTTTCACCAGAGCGGCGGAGAAGCCTTCAATGCCTTCCTTGAGCTTGTCGGTGGCCATGCGGTCAGCGGCGTGCATTGAGTCGAACGTGGACTTATCCATGGTGATCTGCATGATGACCAATTGTTTGGCGGCTTCTGGATCGAGCTTGCGCGGCAGGTCGCCTTCGGTGGACTCGAGCTCGGCCAGCAGTTGCGGGGAGATGGTGAGCAGGTCGCAGCCGGCCAGCTCTTTGATCTCGCCGATGTTGCGGAAGCTGGCGCCCATGACGAGGGTCTTGTACCCGAACTTCTTGTAGTAGTTGTAGACCTTCGTCACGGATTGCACGCCGGGATCGTCGGCGCCCTGATAATCCTTGCCGGTATCCTTTTTGTACCAGTCGAGGATGCGGCCGACGAATGGTGAGACCAAGGTAACGCCGGCTTCGGCTGCCGCTACGGCCTGGTGGAGGCCGAAAAGCAGCGTGAGGTTGCAGTGGATGCCTTCCTTCTCGAGGACTTCCGCGGCGCGGATGCCTTCCCAGGTGGAGGCAATCTTGATGAGGATGCGCTCGCGGCCGATGCCGGCGTGATCGTATTCGGCGATGATCTTGCGGCCTTGTGCGATGGTAGCATCGATGTCATAGGAGAGGCGCGCGTCCACTTCAGTGGAGACGCGGCCGGGTACGATGGCGAGAATCTTTTTGCCGAAGGCGATGGCCAGGCGCTGGAACGCGAGATTGGCGACGTCCTTGTCGGTTGCGCCTTCGCCAAGCTCGTCGCGGGAATCTTTGAGCACGCCGTCGACGATGGGCTGATAGTGGGGCATCTGAGCAGCGGCGGTGATGAGCGAGGGGTTGGTGGTGGCGTCCTGGGGACGAAACTTTTCCATCGCTTCGATGTCGCCGGTGTCGGCCACAACGACGGTGTATTGGCGTAATTGTTCGAGAAGATTTTGCGGCATGATTTCCTCCTGGGATAGGGCGCTACGCGCTGGGGAAGGGCGCTTCGCGTGGGAGCGCGTTCGGAACCAGTGTAACTCTAATCTTAGATGCAGGATGTGAAAGGAGGTTCCAATCTGAGGACGAGCGCGGCTTTTCGCTGTTGGGGCGGATAGAATACCGCCATGCAATTTTTCAACGATTTAGATGGGCTCACAGTCATTTTGGCTGGTGTGAGCATTTTGTTGGCTTGTGCGTTCCTTGGGCTGCTTTGGGGCAGCTATGGGGGCAGGTGGCCGAAGGATAATGCGAGAGTCCTGGGAGTTCTGCTGGCAGCTGCATTTTTCTGTTTCTTGCGCATCCCCGACGCATATTGCCCGGACGCCGACCAGCCGCATATCAAGCTGACAGGGCCGATCACTCCGCTCAAGAACTATAACTACAGAGTTTCCAGCGGTAGGCGTTCGGTCACTCGGAGAGGACTTCTAGTATGCATTGGACCCTACAGCGCGCAGATTCCACTGATGGAATTCAACGTAGGGGCTATGGGTAGCATTGGGGGAAGAGATCTTTCCCGTGATTACACGGTGATTTATCTGGGACGGAAAGAGCAGGCAGACCTTGGGAATGGCTATGCGATCACGGCTCATCCGGCGGTCGAAGTCGATGACGCAGCTTCAGGCGAGCGCATTTTTTATATAGACACCAGGCGGCACTGGCCGCGGATAATCGTGCTGGCGACAGGCGGATTGATTTGCCTGCTGACCGCGGTTATCTGTTTGAAGCGCAGTGGTTCCGATTCCGCTGGAGATGACGCCAGCGGCTCGCAGGACGAGGGAAACGACTCCAGTGGGAATGATCTGACCGGGCTGGGGTTGGAGGGCGAAGGGCAAAACAAAGCCTGACCCGGGAGGGATGGTCGCCATGGTTGGAAGGTGGTTAGTATTCCAGGTTCGCCGGGCGAGTTTCAGTAACTGGACCACTGAGAATGCGGGGTAACATGGTGGGCAATGGCCTTCCTGAATGATTTGAACCTGCTATCGATTGTGGCGACCGTGATTACGGTGGTTATTTGCGGGTGCGTTCTTTCCCTGGACTTTCGAGACTGGTTGAACCGGAAGAAGTTTGCCGGGCAGTTTGATGGAACGAAGCAGTGCGTCTTTCTTTGTTTCGCTTCTGTGGCCTGCCTGGTTGGGGTGTTTGACGCCTTTTCGCCGAGTGCGAATGTTCCACGGAAGACGGTGACCGGGCATTACCGGGTGGTGCACCACTCATCTGGGAAGGGCGGGTCGACCGATTTCATCTGCGTGATTGATTGCACCAGGACCGGCGGCTACACGCTGGCGTTGAATGACGATGCACAATCGGCTCTGTGGAAACGACCGGCAGGACGGAGCTACGAGTTTGAATATCTGTCTCGTCCCTCGGGCAGCGCTTTTGGCGGCGTCTGGTTGCGGGTGATTGGCATTCAAGACGCTGAAACGGGTGCGCAGCTTTACTATGACGACCTCGACCGCCATTGGGGTCGGGTGTTCGTTTACTTTGTCGATTTCCTGTTGTTGGCGGGCACGGGCGTTCTGTGCGTAAAGCTTGAACGCCCGGAAAAGACGCGCAAGAGGGATGAGGAGGATGATCCGGAACCGGTGCCGGATGGGCGGATTATTACTTCGCTGGATTTGCGCGGGGACGGCGGGAACTCGTCCGGGGATTGAGGGATTTAAGGCATCGCCTGCTTTTTAGTCATTGAGCTTCACGGCATGGGATGAGGCGACTTTGAGGCTGCTTCAGCTCACGTTGCGCTGCAACTCGAGATGCTTCTTGGGCGCGGCGGAGGCGGCGCCTGGCTCCCACAGCGGCTGCACTTCGGTGCGGTTGCGGCCAAGGTTTTTGGCGCGGTAGAGGGCTTCATCGGCGCGGCAGACCAGCGTCTCAAGCGGCAGATCGCGGGCTGCCTGTAATGAGGCGATGCCAATGCTGAGGGTTGTCCCGGCATCATCGGTCTGGAATCTGTGGGAGCTAAACAGACTGTGCAACTCGTCGGCCAAATCGGATGCGCTTTGAGGAGTAGCATCCGGCAGCAGCAGGGCAAACTCATCTCCGCCGAGCCGAGCGCAATGGCTGTTGGGGACGCTTGCCGCAATGGTCTCGAGTTCTTCCGCCAGAGCGATCAATACCTTGTCGCCGTAGAGATGACCGTGAAAGTCGTTGGCCTGCTTGAAGCAATCGATATCCGTCAACAGGAGGGAGAGTTTTTCGGCGCCGGCCCGGGCCGACAGGTTGCCATACGCCTGGGCGAGCGAGCGGCGATTGCCGATGCCGGTGAGGTGATCGCGGACAGCCAGCCCCTCAAGCTGCTCATTGCGGCTCTGGAGAAGCGCCTTGTCGTTCATGACCTGTGCCTGGAGCAGCCCGGTGCGCACCACATAGCAGACCAGCGTAATCGAGATGGCGATGGCGGCGAGGTTCACGGAGATTTGCAGCACAAAGAGGCCGAGCATCAGGTTGACCATGGCCAGAAACGAGGGCATCAGGCTACGCACGATGAGGCTGGGGGCGATGTGCTGCTTGTTTGCCGTCGCGCTGTCGGCCGATCGAGTGGAGTAGAGCAGGTAGACTGCGAAGCCTACGATCAGGCCCGAACCGGGCACGTCCCACAGGCTGCAGTTGAGGTAGCCCAACCAGATGTAAGAGACCTGGTCTGACAGGAAGTATCCGATCAGGCGGAGCCCTAAAAGCCAGGAGAGCGTGCGCAGGAAACTGACTTCGGCGCGCGAGGCTGCGCCCAGCAATGCAACCACGGGGACCAGAAACAAGAAGAGCGCCACGAGTTGGGTGATAAGTAAGTGGTTGCTGGTGAAATGGTCGCGCGTGAGGGGCGAGTAGACGAGGATAAAGCGCAGCAGGAAGAAGAGCCAAAACTGCAGCGTATCCACAATGACCACCCAGCGGGAGACGCCGGCAAAGAAGAGCATAGCCGCCAGCAGGACCAGAGCCTCAGTGGCATTGAAACAGGTGGTCTGAAACACCCTTTCGGACGGTGTCTTGAACATGAATTCAGCAAAGGAAGGGATGTACGCGACGGCATTGACGAAAGCAGCACCGGCAACCAGCGCCCAGCGGATGCGCAGCTCACCTTTGGCTGAGCGCATTTTGGTCCAAATGGCGGCGGAACAGGCGAAGAACGCGAGCACGAGGCTGAGATAGCCGATGGCGGCCGCGGTGGTTGTGTTTTCTTCTGAGATTGCCGCGAAGATGCAGCAGACAAACACTGCTGCCGCCATGATGAGATTCACGATGAAGGGATGGCGCGCAGGCTTTGATCCTCTCCGTGCAGAGTCAGCTATAGCCGGCTCAAAGGGAGCGGGTCGGGCGCTGTCCGATCGAAAAGAATCCTTCATCAGGCTGTTCCCAAGGCAGAGCGGTTCAAAGAAAATCGGGAGGCCCGAAAACTGGAACCCCCGCGAAAGAGATTGATTAATAGTAATCTCGTCGCGGATTACGAGGGCAGAATAATTTGATGGATGGAGTGGCGCCTGGGTTGTGTGAACTAATCCGAGGTGAAATGGTCTGGCTGCAGCAAGCGGGTTCAGCCTCATTGCTGGGCTGGCTCATTTCTGGTCTGGCTGAAAGATGTTTGTGAGGGTTCCGAGGCCGGGGATTGCAACGTCCACGCGGTCGCCTGCGGCGAGCGGGGCAATGCCGGCGGGAGTGCCGGTGAGCAGCAGGTCGCCGGGCTCGAGGGTAAAAGCGGCAGTGATGTAGACGAGCAGTTCGGGGATGGCGAAGATGAAGTCGTGGGTCGAGCCGTGCTGGCGCAACTCGCCGTTGACGCGGGTTTCAAGCGTGAGGCCGGCCTGGGGATCAACCTCATCACTGACGATGGGGCCGACCGGGCAGAAGGTGTCAAAGCCCTTGGCGCGGGTCCATTGGCCGTCGGTTTTTTGCAGGTCGCGGGCGGTGACGTCGTTGGCCAGGGTGTAACCGCGGACGACGGAGCGCCAATCGGAATTTGGCTGAAGCTTGCTGACCCGCTTTCCGATGACCAGCGCAAGTTCACCCTCATAGTCGACACGGGAGGACGCGGCGGGCATGCGCACGATGCCGCCGGGAGCGAGCAGGGATGAGGGCGGCTTGAAAAACAGCAGGGGCTCGGTGGGGAGGTCATTGCCCAGCTCTTTGACGTGGTCGCGATAGTTGCGGCCGACGCAGATGATTTTGGACGGGGTGACGGGCGCGAGCAGTTGCGCGGCGCTGAGCGGCAGGGGATTGAAGGCGAGGGACGCGAAGTCGAGAGAGGGAGCGGGCGCGTGGCTGTGGGCCAGTTGAAAGGCCAGGTCCTCCGCGGGGGCTGGAAACAGGTCGACGATCCAGGGTTCGCCGGCGCGGTCTTCCACTTTGCCATAATGCGGTTGATTGTCGAGTAAGAAGCGGCAGTATTTCATGGAGAATGCCTCACTGGGTTGGCGCCGGGTTGGCGGTCAGGGGTTGGGTACTGTTTCTTCGGTTTCGGCGGAGCGCGCGCTTTCATGGCCGGCCTGATCGATGGCGCTGACGGCGTAGCGGTAGGTGTGACCGGGCTGGACGCGCGCATCGTGGAAGCCGGGCGGGACGATGGGCTGCGCCGGGGAGATGCGCTGCCATGGGGCATCGCCTTCGCGGCGATAGACGGCATAGCCGGCGAGGTCGATGTCGGTGACAGGCTGCCAGCTCAGGTCGATGGCTGTTTCGGCTCCCGCCTGGCCGAGAGTGGCCACAGCAGCGAGGCCGGTGGGGGCGGCGGGCGGAAATACGTCGACGGCCGCGATGCGAACAGGGGTGGAAAGCGGGCCGGCCAGCTCCAGCGTGTGATCACCGACGGTGACGCGGGCGACGCGCTGGGCGCGATACTCATAGGTCTGGCCGAAGCGAATGTCCTTGTCCAGAGCGCGGTCGGGAGCGTGGCTGTTTTGGCTGGGCTGGCTGTCGGGTTCAACGAGCAGACTTTGTTCCACAGGCTCCGGCGGTGCGGCCATGGGGCCCTGCTCGGATTTTGGTTTTGCGGGCGCCGGAGTGAGCAGCTTTCGGTGCAGGCGAACGGCGGCTAGCGGGAATTCCTGCGAGGCTGGATTCCAGTGGAGGACCACGCCCGCTTTGATTACGGTTGCCGTCAGGCCAGTGACTGCCGGCGGAGCTTCGCCTGCCACGACGACTGCTGCATTGGAAAGACCGGCGGAGCGCCCATTGCGGTTCACCAGTTCAACAAAATAGCTGAGCGAACGCGGCGCGCCCGAAGCCAGACTCTGCGGCAGCGTTTCAGTGTAGGAGCCCGCTGCGTTGGGAGCCAGCGCAAGAGCGGCGGGGACGGGAACGCAGGACGCGCTACCTTCCTTGTGGCAGATGTGGACTGTGATCGTGCCCTTCAGCAGCAGCTTGTCGGTGTTTTTGCGAGGCATCTTCCAGGTAAGCGCAACTTGGTCACCGGTGCGCGTTGCGGCCAGATCGTTGACCGTGTCGGGCAGGTTGAGTGAGGGTGGAAGCGGCGCTCCAGGGGTGCCGCAGCCGGTAAACAGAAACGCAAAAACGAGGGCGGCCGCTAGTTGCAGCGGGATTGCGGCTGCCAAGGTGGATGGTCCCTGTTTGTGCGTTGGTGTCATTGCCCTACCAGTCTACTGGAGCGGCATGGGGGCGGGCACGCGACGCTTCCGAGGCTCTAGTGTTGATTCCATAAATGCTGCCCGCCTCAGCAAACGTCGTCCCTCAGGGGCTAAAGCCGGCGGTCTACGCGGCCCTCGAGGGCACGACTTCAGTTGTCCAGTCTCCAGACATGGTTTACAAGTTGTCTCCACACATCCTTTACAGTTCAAGGTGCTTTGCCGGACGGGGTTCGACCATGGTCGAACCCCGTCCGGCAAGG
>JBEKET010000013.1:0-86463 GCA_050013695.1 Occallatibacter sp. | reverse complement strand
CTCGACCTTGCCGGACGGGGTTCGACCATGGTCGAACCCCGTCCGGCAAAGCACCTTGAACTGTAAAGGATGTGTGGAGACAACTTGTAAACCATGTCTGGAGACTGGACAACTGAAGTCGTCCCCTTTCGCACATCTACGTCGAGCGGGTTTTTTCGCAGCCTGTAAAGCCCAATTCATTGAGCTGGCTTTATCGGCACGACTGAAGTCGTGCCCTTTCGCACAATTACCTTACTCAATAGCGAATGTTTCAGCAGCTTCTGTCAGCAGCGGTGCCCCATGGTCAGAAGTGAATGCGGATTCCGGCGCGAACGGCGCCGGAGGTGGGTGCGCCAACCGTCCCATTGCCGGTGGTGATGGTGGTGCCATTGTTGTTGTTCTGCGCTGCGACTATACCAATGACCACGCCAGCCACTACGACGCCTGCGGCGATTGTCAACCCTTTTGAGATCGGCCAGTGAAATGGCGGCTTTGTAGTCGGCGTTTGGTTAGGCTGGTTTCCACCTTGCGGGGAGGGCGTCACGTTTTGTTCGTTGATGGTGGTTGAGGTGGTCAGATTGCCCTTGGTAGCGGTCACCTGGATCTGCCAATTTCCCTGAAGATGATTGGTCGCGAGCCCTACAGCCTTGGCAACGCCATTGGCGTCAGTGACGACCGAGAGGGTGCTGGCTCCGCCGGCAAAGGCGCCTCCAGCCCCGCCGGCGGCGCCGTGGATTGCGAAAAGAACAGCGGCTCCAGCCACCGGCTTGTGATTCTCATCCTGGACCTGGACAATGGGTTCGCGCGCCGTGCGCTCCTGGATATTGTTGAGCGCGCCATCGCCATCCAGAATCGCGATCTGCAGGCTGGCTGGAGGTGCGCCCTCAGGAAGTGCCTCGGCACGAAGGGGCACAGCAGGCTCAAACAGCAGCAGCGAAGCTACCAGCAGCGCGAGCAGCCGCGCAGCGGTTGTTGAGTGATTCGTGTTGGCCATTGGGTTTGCCATCCTAATTTGCGCTCACTGTGTTCGACGAGCCGACGGAATTGGTCAGCGTCACGGTCACGCTTGCAACGCTGGACGCAGGGGTGCTCGTGGTGAAGACCTGCGTATACGTGAAGGCGCTTCCGTATTGGTTCATGTTTGGCAGCGTGTACCAAGTGGAGAAGTCGGTGCTGACATCGACCGTCACGCTCTTGGTATTGATGGTTGCGCCAGCGACGGGTGAGAAGTCGAACACGGCACTCGTCATATTCTGCGAAGATGAGTAGCCCTGGACGGTCACGGTAAGAGTGTTGCCGCTTTCCGTGAGGGTGGCGCTGGTAATTACGGGTACGGCGGTGGGCACAGTAACGACGACCGGCTGCAATCCAGTCGGGGTAACATCCTGGTCGCCCGACTCAAGCGTGAGAGTCACCGTGATGGTGCCTGGAAGGGTACCGGTCTGGAGTTGGATTGCAGGAACGGTGGTTGAGTTCGCAGGCAACGCGAAGCTGAGCGTATCGCCGCCGGTGGAGAACTGCACCGCGGGATCGACCGGACCGCCTGAGGTTGCCGGCGCAACAGACAGCGTCAGCGTTACCTGGAGCGGCAGCGGATACCCTGCCAGGAACTGGAGGTTGAGGGTGGGCTGTTGTCCCGGCCCTTGAGTACCTCCACCGCTGAACTCCACCTGAATACTTGGCAGGTTGACCGTAAAGGTAACGGGAGGCGTGGTCAATTCCGACCCAGGGTTGCTCACGGTAATCGCGCCGGCTTGGGTCTGCTGGAAGAAGCTGGCCGGAATTTGCGCGGTCATCTGGTCGGGGCTGAAGTACGAACTGGGGATCGTGGTGCCGTTGAGCTGGACCACCGAAGTCGGAGCGAATCCAGTTCCGAGGAGGGTAATGGTTGTGGCCTGGCTTCCATAAGTCGCGCTCGATGGCTGAATGGATGTGAGTCCGAGGTTGGCTGTCACCAGGACGCTCACCGTGGCTGATGCCGTGGTGTAATCGGTGGTATCCGGCGGGGTATAGATGACACTCAACGTCTGCGTACCCACGGGCAGGATGGCGCCCACGGGCGGGTTGTAGACAAAGGCGCCGCCCGCAGGGGTAGCCGTCGCATTCAACTGGGTTGCGCTGAGCGGGGTGCCGTAAGCGATGGACGCAGGGGCTGACCAGGAAACGGTGGGAGTGGCCTGATTGACCTGAATGGGAACCGAGCCGCTTGCGGTGGTGTAGTTGGCGGGATTGTCTGGCGCAAAGCTCACGGTCAGCGTGTGCGGTCCAGCGCCCAGTACGGTGCCTGTAACGGGACTATAGGTCAGAGTGCCGAGAGTGGAAGCCGAGGCATTGAGCTGAGATGCTCCAAGCGCTGTCCCATAGGTGATTGCCGCAGGCGCGGCCCAGGTGATGACTGGAGTGGCCGGGTTGATCTGAATCTGGGCTGTCCCGGTTGATCCGATGTAGTCGGTGGCGTCGGCGGGCGTGAAGGTGACTTTGAGCGTTTGCAATCCGCCGCTGAGGACGGTACCGGCGGCGGGCGAGTAGACATAAGTCCCCGGCACTGATGCGGTCGCATTCAGCTGAGTGGTGCTGAGTGGGGTGCCATAGGTGATGGCTGCGGGGTTCGACCAGGAGACGGTGGTTCCGGCCTGGCTGACTGTAATGGGAACCTGCGCGGTCGCGCCTAAATAGTCAACTGTGTCGAAGGGGACGAAGGTTACCGTCAGCTCTTGTGGGCCGGCGGAAAGAACGGTTCCACTGGTTGGAGAATAGGTCAGCGTTCCGGGAACCGTAGTGGTTGCGTTCAGCTGAGTATTGCCGAGCGGGGTGCCGTAGGTGATACCGACGGGACTCGACCACGAGATGACGGGCTGGGCCTGGTTAACGACCTCGTTGACTATCGGGGATGTGCTTGCGGCGAATTGGCCAGAATCAGAACCGTTATATACGGCGGTGAGTGGCGCAGTACCGGCGTCCAATGCAACGTTGGTCATACCCGCCTGGGCAGCACTGTCAAGGAATGTTGTAACCCCGATGAGGCCGACGGCGAGGTCGGGATTGCCATCGTTGTTGAAGTCGGCTGTGGCGATCGCCTGACCGAGGGCTGAGGGCAGAGATGCTTCGCCGACCATGGCGCCGGTGGCGGATCCCAGCAGGATGGTTGTTCCGATGTTGTTTGTGAAACCACCCTCAGGTGTGCCTGTGCCGGTTACTGCAATGTCGGTGTCACCGTCCTTGTTGAAATCAGCCATCACGATTCCCGTCGGCTGATAAGCAACGCCGTAGGAGGCTCCTGCGGAATTCAACGTACCGCCGTTGCCGGGGCCGTTGTTGATCATGACAAGGACTGTGGAATCGACATTGCTCAGCACGGCCAGGTCAGGATAACCATCGCCGTTCACGTCGCCGGACGCGATGGCGGTTGCCGACGCTCCGGCGGGATAGATTTGCGGTCCGCTAAAGATGCCGGATTCTACGACATAGAGGAAGACCGCCGCATCGGGGCCGGAGTTATCGCTGAGCGCGATGTCAGGGTTGCCGTCATGGTCAAAGTCGGCCACCGTGATTCCGGTGTATTGGGAACCCGTTGAGGTTTCGCTCCATGAACCTTCAACCGGGAAGTTGCCCGATCCGTTGTTATAGAAGACAACCAATTGAGTGGGACTGATGACGGCGAAGCCTTGGCCGCTTCCGCTGAAATTGCCAGTAGCGACCGCGATGGCTCCTGGCACGGTCAGCTGTTGGCTAGGCGTCAAAGCACCCGTGGCGCTGCCAAGCAGGACCACGACGGTGCCGTCGGACGCGGCAACCACCAGATCGGTGTACCCATCTCCATTGAAATCGGCAGCTGCGATGGCAACCGTGGTTGGATCGAAACCAAAGCCGGCTGAGCTATAGGTCGTGGGCGCCTGGAAGGTTCCATCTCCGTTGCCCAGGGATATCAGCAAGCTTGCGGCGCCGTTGCCGGACTCAAGAACCGCGAGGTCCTGATTCTTGTCGCCGTTGAAGTCGCCTGTGACGATGGCGATGACAGTCTGGCCTGTGACGGTATCTGTCGTCCCCACGCTCAACAGTCCGCTTGAACCACCGATCGTCGCCAGATTACCGCTGCCGATCTGACTGCCGCTGTCCTGGAAGACGATGGTGCCTGAGGGGACACCGAGGCCGTTGGTGGTGGCGTTGGCGGTGAGACCGATCGAGGTGGGATACGTGACCGGGTTGGCGCTGGGGGTCAGAGTGATATTGACCGGCGTCGGAGCCACCTGGAGCGTAACGGAATTGGAGGTAGTGGCTGTGAACGAACCGCTGGCTGCCAGGGACGCCTGAATGGTGTATGTTCCCGGCGTGAATAGCCCGTAGTTGAAGCTGGTGGGGCCGAAAGAGTTCAGCGCGAGCGTGATGGGTTGAGCCGTGGGCAGGCCGGTCAACGTTACGGAAGGAGGCACGGCGATGCCGCTGGCCTGCACCTGGAAGTTCACCATCGCTCCGGCGGTCGTTGAAACCGTTGAACTGGTGAGAGCCAGGGTGGCGGACGCGGGGTTGATCTGAATAGTGACGCCGGCGAGCGGGGACGCCTGGGTGTAATTGTTGTTGGGATCGCCGTTATAGGAGACTGAAATGTTGTTGATTCCGGGTTGGAGCTGAGTGGTGGTGAACGTTGCCGTTGAGAAGCATCCGCCGTCCGAACTCAGATTTCCGGTCCCGAGCGTACCGTCGTTGTCGTAGAAGGTGACGGTACCGCCGGGCGCTACGCCATTTGTTACTCCGATAACGGTCGCGGTAAATGTCAGAGGGGTTCCATAGGGATAGGCTGCGGGAGATCCCGTACCCGTGGGGCTGACTGCGAGGTTGCCGGTCGGCGTGGCCTCTGTGATTGTGATCTGCGTGTTGACAGCGGGATTGGAGCCGAGCGGGTTCGGCTGGTAGAGCTGATTGCCCGGGTAGGTCATGCTCAGCGTGTAGGTGCCGGGTAAAGGCGGAGTGGAAAGACTGGAGCCTGTGGTGGTAGCCTGCGCGTCATTGCTGTAGTACCAGGGCTGGAGGATCCACGTGTCTTGATTGCAGTCTCCTATGCAGACGAAGGCGTTGGTGACGAAGTCCAGGTAACCGTCGCCATTCATGTCGCCGGTAACAAGCAATCCCGGAATAGGCCCGCCCTCTGTGTTGTAAGTACCATTAAGAGTGTCGAACGAGGAGACGATGGTCCAATTCTGCGCACTCTGCCGCTGCAACTCTTGAACCCAGATGTTGTTATCGGAGCCGAAGCCCGAATAGGCAAGATTCCAGCCTTGCGCAGCCGCGGCTCCCGAGGCAGGCTGTCCAATGGTCGGGAAGGGTATGCCGACAACCGCGCCGGCAAAAGAGAGCGCACCGTCGTTGTTCCCCGAATAGGTGAAGGTCAATGGCAATTCGCCTTGCTGGTCATTCTCAAAAATCAGAATGTTGCCGTTATCGGATCCGTCACTGTAGTACTGGCCAAAATCGGCAATGGCGACATCGGGATACCCATCGCCGTTCACATCCGAGATGGTCATGCTCTGCATCCAGTACGTGGTGGCAGTGAACTGCGTCTCGCTCAGGACATAGAACCCGTTGTAGTCGCCCTGGCTGATTAGAACGAGAACCGCTCCGTTGCTGTACTGGTTGTAGTTGTAGGGATAGTTGTACTCCTCGAGCACGATATCGCTCAGGCCATCCTGGTTGAAGTCGGCGGCGCCGGCGGTCTGCACGGAGCCATTCGAGGTGTCGAAATACGAATATGGCCCATACGAATTCTGAAAGGGACTGATGACCTGCAAGTATCCATCCGCACCGTCGATGACCGCGATGTCAAGATATCCGTCGCCGTTGAATTGTCCCAGGGCAATATTGGTTGGATAGTTGATGCCCGAATTATTTCCAAATTGAACAGGCGCCTGGAAGGTTCCGTCCCCGTTGCCCAGCATGTAATAGGCCAGCAGGTTGTTGAGGGGCCCGCTTGCAATTCCATTGCTGGTGCACACCACAACCAGATCCGGAATTCCATCTCCATTGATGTCGCCGACGGCGAAATCCTGGGCAAGGCATCCGGTGAAGACCTGCTGCTCCGTCTGGAGGCCGTCGGCGCCGGTGCTGAGCATAACCTGGAGGTATGGTCCTGCCGCATAATCTCCGTAGTTGGCATTGGGATAGTAGATGCCGGGCATACCAATGACATCGGCGTACCCATCGCCATTGAGATCGGCCGAGATCAGCTTCGCGCTTCCGTTTGTGTCAATCGGCTCGGTGAATGGAGACAGGTAGGTCCCCGGCGTAGTGACCTGGGCAAGCGCGGCTGTACCGAGCGTGGCGCTGTAGCCTGACTGTGCGCCGGTGCCGGTGAGGGAGAATGTGACCTGGCCGGCGGGAACTGCGGCATCTGTTGCCGGCACGCCGCGTGTGACGGTGCCGTTGAAGTTAGTCGAGATTGTGTATCCGTATGGAATCGACGTGGGATTTGCTGTCGAGACTCCCGCCGTATCAGTGTAGGGAGCGTAAACCTGCAACGTGATGGGGCCGCCGGTTATGGGTCCGGTCACCACGGAGATGCTCAGTTCACCCGCAATCAGCAGGTTGTTGGCGGTGATGGTGGTCTGAATCTGGGTGGGAGTGAAGCTGTTGACGGGCAGAGTGACCTGTCCGTCGCCGGACCCGAGGTACACAACCGAATTTGCGTTGAATCCAGCGCCGGTGAGCGTGAAGTTAGTAGTGGGAGACCCGACAGTAACGGCAGCGGGGCTGATCGCGCTAAGGGCATTTTCGTACAGCACTGTGCCGTAGACAGACTGCGACTCGTAGTTGTTGTCTCCGCTGTAAACCGCGTAGTAGCTGTTCCCAGTGAGCGTGGCAGTAATGGTTGGAGGAGAAACGACGCCATTGCTTACGGTTGTCGTGCCGATGACTGCATAATCGTTGTTAGGATCTTCGAGGGTGATTGTGCCAGTGGGCGGGACCTGCCCGTATGGGGTGGTAATGCCAAAGGTGAAGGGGATCTGCGAACCCTGGAGGACGGCAGCCGGTACGCTCACCGTGAAGAGGGTGGGCTGCATTACATTGACCAGGTAAATTCCTGCCGTAGCCGAGGCGTATGGGTCGTTCTGGCCAGGGACGTATTGGGCGCAAATATACCAGGTTCCCGCGTTGTAGAAAGAGGTATTCAGGGTCGCGACACCGCTTGCGCTAACCGGTACCTCGCCGAAGAAGTAGCCCTCTGAGCAGGCAGTGGCGCTGTTGGAGGAGTAAAACTCAACCTGTCCGGTGGGGACGCCGTAATTCCCGACCAGATACGCGGTCAGCGTACTCATGAACCCGTCGGGGATGGGGTTGGGTGAGGCTCCAATGTCGAACACGGTGAACGGAGCTGTCCCCGCTACATTGAGCGTGTAAATTCCAGCCGTGGCCGAGGGGTAAACATCGCCGTCGGTGGGGATGTATTGAGCGCAGATGGAAAAAGATCCTACTTGAGATGGGGTGTAACTCTCGGTATAAACTCCGTTGGAGCCGGTTGTCGTACCGATCACGGAGCTAATCGAGCAGCCGTCAGTCCCGCTGGAGACATAGAATTCGACCTGGCCTGCGGGTGCGCCGGAGTTCCCGGTGATCGTCGCGGTGAGCGTTGTGGCTTGGCCCAGGTTAACTGGATTGGGATAGGCTTGAATGCTGAACGTGGTGAACGAAGCCGATATCACGACACTGAGCAGGTAAACCGGGGTCGTGGCCGCCGCGTAGGCGTCGCCGTCGCTGGGGATGTAGGCCGCGCAAATGGGAATAGTTCCCGTTTGGGAGGCATAGTAATTCAAGATATAGGTTCCCTCGGAGCCCGCCGTCGTGCCGATCAACGTGCTATACGTGCAGGTGTTGGAACTCGAGGAAACGTAGAATTCGACCGAGCCCGTAGGAGTGCCGTAGTTCCCTGTGGGAGTAACGGTCAGCGATACGTATTGCCCGACGACAACGGGATTGGACGAGGCTTGAATGGCGAACGAGGTGAACGGTTCCCCGCCACCGTCCGTTTGAGCGCGCAGCGAGGCGGGGAATCCTGCGGTAAGAATTGCCGCAATGCCGATGAGAACCAAACTGGAGAGACGGCGCTTCATTGCCCACCCCGTGCCGGCGGAATAAACAGGACGCGCGAGGTGGGACCGTCGGCTTCGATCATCCATCCCGGTGTCGCAGCCGGAGCCGCGAGTTCAAAAACTGCGTTGCCATTCAGCGCCGACAACTGTGTGGGAGTGCAGGCACAGGTGGATTGAGCCGGGGAAGCAGCGCCGGTGAGATCGATGCGCAGCACCACGGTATCAGCCTGGTCGGCCGTGACGGCCCAGTGCCCATCCATGGACGCTGCCACAGCGAAAGGCTGGTTGAGGCCATTGGCATGCGTCGCCAGCGTCGTGGCGACCGCGTTGTGATAGCGCGCCAGCGTATTGGCCGCCGAATCCGCGATCAGAGAATCTTCCGATCCTGCGATGAAGCTCATGCCGCCGAAGCCTCCCAGGGTAGCAAGGTTGGAGCGCGTTCCGCTTGCCGTTGTTGATGTAATCGAGACGCTGCCACTGCCTGCGCCTGTTGCCAGCAACAACGTTCCCGCGTCGCTGATGGACGCGCTTTGAACCGCCGATGCCGCTGTAACCACATTCGCGGCAGGCGCCTGCGGCAATCCGCCAACCACCAGAACAGATGTCGATCCCGGAGCAAATACCACCGCATAGGCCCCGCGCGGAGCAAAGGCTATGACGGACGCGGGAGAGAGATTGCCCGTCACGGTCTGCGGCTGGGTCGAAGGGAGGACCATGACCTGGAGATTGCCCTTGGGGTCGATCAGCAGCGCGGTCTGCGACGGGCTTGAAAACGCTCCCGCGGCGTAGGATCCCGCAGGAAACAGGGGAGGGCCAAGTTGGGTTGAACCTGGTACGCCACCCAGAGTTCGAAGCGTCGAATCGACCGGGTTCCAGATCAGGCCCAACTGCGCGCCGCTGGAAACGGCAGCTCCAGTGGGCGTGTTGTCGCCCGACGGTCCTTTGGTCAGCGAATTGGGAGATACCGATCCGCAACCGGATGCGAGCACGACTCCGAGAGACGCGAGAGCGGCAAATTGAGCTATGCGCTGTTCGTATGAACGCTGTGTCACAGGGATCACCGGTTCTTAGAATTCACTCCGGAAGGAGGGGGGACATTCAGGAGCGGAGAAGCGTCGAAGAGAATGCCCGAACTGTATCGCGCCCTTTGCGCCTAAGTCAATGTTTTTTTGCGGACTTCAATGAAAATCCGCCGATCGCTCAGACGAATGGACAACGCGAAATGGGAACGCCGCAAAGGGTGGCAATTTCTCCGCACGGAATTGCCACCACACACATTCAAGGGAGGGTTATTTATTAACTAAGAACTCCCTAGTTTGGCCGGGCTAAGTCGGCATCCGCAAGCGCTTCAGTTTCCGGCAGTTGGTAGTAGAGCACTGCACGCATCTCGTGGAGGTCAGACCGATTGGGAAACTTGGCGATGAGATCCGAACAGGTCATCACAGCGTCATACCAGAGTCGCTGGTTGAAGAAGAGCCGGGCGCGCGCCATATCCAGATCGGAACCGGAGCCCTGAAGCTGGCTTATCGCCGTATCCAGTTGCTCGCGTTCCGGCCCGCCCAGCACGACAAGCATGGCTGCCGGTGGAGGAGGCCCGAGCAACGGCGAGACCGGGACGACCTTCCACAGATAGGTGCCGCCCGGAGAAAGCGGCGGCGCGTCTGCCGGATAGGCGAGGCTGGTTCCAGTCACATCTCGATCCCAGGCAAATGTGCCTGTGATTTCCTGGATGTGGAATTTGTATCCCGCGGTGGGATCGCCCTTCCATGAGAACGAAGGAGTGAGGGTGTAGATTTTGGCCTTGTGCGGCGCATAGAGGACGAGCTTCTGGCCCTGGCCGCGCGACGCTCCTCCGATCTGGTTCGCGGTTGCCCGCGCGGGAGCCATCTCGAAGCCATCGAGTTTGACCAGGACCCGGCGCGGACGGGCCTGCTGGTCCTGATTCTGTTGCTGGGGCGGGGTTGGCGGCGGCGCCTGCGGCTTTGTTTGCCCGGTACCCTGCGCGCCAGCCAGCGCCGCGCATCCTGCCACCAGGATTGCAACCATCAATTTAGTCCTGTTCGTCATGCCAGCATCTCCGATCGCTCTGCCTCTACCGCAGAGGCCTTTGTTTGTTTTCTAGGTCCTATACCGTAAATCGTAATCGGCTCGTCAAATCCTCTTACCGCGGTCGCGCCCAGCGGGTAAATTCCGGGCATCTGATCTTTCACCCTCTCATATGTGCCCTGAGAAATAATAATCTCGGTACCGAATTCCTTGTTGAGGCTCTCCAACCGGGACGCGAGGTTGACGGTTTCTCCAATAACGGAATACTCGAGGCGGTTGAGGGAGCCGACACTTCCGCTGGTCAGCGTTCCGGTATGAATTCCGACGCCGATCCTGAGGTCGGGACAGTCCTCGTCGTCGGGGCGTTCCGCATTCAGTTCCTCGACGCGTTTGAGCATGGCCAGGGCGCTGCGGACCGAGTTGCAGGCATCGACCTTCACCCCTTGCGAGAGGGGCACGCCGTACACCACCAGAAGTCCGTCACCGATGAATTTGTTGAGGAAACCGTCATGCGCGCGGATCACTTCATCCATTGCGGTGAAGTAACGGTTGAGCCAGCGCAGCACGGTTCGCGAAGGCTTTCCCGCCGTGATGCCGGTGAAGTTGCGGATGTCGCTGAAGAGCACGGTGGCGATGCGTTCGTCGCCTTCGAGGCTCACCTCGTCGCGACGGAGCCAGATGGCGTGCGCGACCTGGGGATCGACGTAGCGCGAGAACATTTCCATCAACTGCTTCCGCTGCTGCTCGGTCTCAGAGCGCAACAGGTTCACCTTCACGTATTGCCATGCCACGCCGCAGGGCAGAGCCGCTGCCACGCCGAGAATGGTTTCGAGATAGGGAAACCAAAGATGATATGCAGTAAACAGGACCTGTGCGGCGGCATAAATGACCGGGATGAAGACCGCTGCCAGGGCGAAGGCCATCCTGAGCCGGAGGCGCGTAAACACCCACGTAGCCGCGGCAAGCAGGATGAAGTTGACCGTGCCCTGAATCCAAAGCGGGACCTCGCCGATCGCGTTGCCATCGAGCAGCGTTGCGATGGCCGCCGCATGAAGCTCGGTGCCGGCGATCTGCTCGCGCTTGCCGTCGGACTGGCGAACGCGGAAGAGCGGCGAAAGGTCGCGGTCGCGCGCCGCATCGCTGCCTTGGCCAATCAGAACCAGCTTGTTGCGCAGGCGGGCAGGATCGACTGTACCAGTTAAAACATCCCACGCCGAGATGTGCTGTGCCGGATGCGGCGACCAATCGCCTATCCGAAATGTACCTGCACCGAGATCGTGAAAAGGAACGCGGTGGCCGCGAAACTGCGCGGCGTTTTTATTCAGCGGTTGCAAGGTGCAGTTCTTGCACTGCGGATCGACTTGCGCCAGATACTCCTCAGCTAGAAACACGGGAAAGCTTTCGGCCTTTTGCTTGTTCCACGCGAAAAGTTCGGCGTCGCGCACATAACCGTCGCTGTCAAACGGCATGTTGACGGCCGCATAACCGAATGCACCGGGCTTGCCTTCCGCGCAGAATCCGGTGGCCAGCGCGGGATTTTCAGGCTGGCAGAACATGGGCATGGGCAACACGGCCGGAAGCTGCCCAGTTGCCGCCTGTCCTCCAATCACCACGTTGCCCGCCGCGCTGAGCGCGCGCTGCATCGCCGCATCTTCATCGGCGTTGCGCGGTTCAGAAAGGAAGATATCGAGGCCGATGATGGCAGGCGCCGCCTTACCCACGCGATCGACGACATCGGCGACGGTGGAGCGTGGAATCGGATATTTGTTGATCTTTGAAAACGTTGCATCGTCAAAATCGACAAACACAATGTCCTGCGATGGGCGAGCGTATCTGCCGTGGTTGACGAGAAAATCGTATGTCCAGTTGGTGAGGTCGCCGTAGGGAGTCCAGCGTTCCAGCATTGACACCAGGAAAGTCAGACCCAGGGCTACAACCGCGGCCACAATGAGGCGGTCCGGCAAGCGGCGCATGATGGATGATTGGCGCGTTATGGCTGGTGACATCATGCTTGGGGAAATCATGGGTGACTGACGGAAGACTGCTGCGCGAGGACGGCATCGATGTTCTGCACATATTTGCGGGAATAACCCGCTTCATTCGCGTCGGGGTTCTGTTCGATCACGCTTTCAAAATGTTTGCGTGCCGCTGCCAGCAGCGCTACGCTTCCCGACTGGTTGTATTGCTTCGAATAGATGATGCCGAGCCGGTAGTTGGTAAACAGGTCATTGGGCGTGAAGGTCAGCGCGGTTTGACAATAACGAATGGCTGAATCGAGTTTCTTCTGCAGATATTCGCAGTCGCAGAGACCGGTGTTCGCCTGTCCGCGCAACTGCTTCCAGATGTCGGTTTGCGCCGCGCGCTTTTTTACGCCGTAGCCCAACAGATAGCCGCCGAGATAGTAGCTGAGTTTTCCGGCCATGCCGCTGTCGAAGTTGGAGAGAGCCAGATATTGGTTGTACTGCATTTCTGCTTCGGGGGTCAGATTTTTCTGGCGCAGCGATTCGGCCAGCCAGAAGTGCGCTTCAGCGTTGCCTGGAGTTAACTGAATGGCCTGACGCGCGGCCTGAATTGCGTCGTCGTAATCGTTCTTGCGCGCAAAGGCCTGCGAAAGCAGATAAAAGGCCATGCCGCTGTTTGGATCGCGCTGGGTTACTACGTTCAATTGCCGAATTGCCTCATCCATGTCGCCCGCATCCAGCAAAGCGCCGGCGTAGCTGGAGCGAGCCTCAAGATAATCCGGATCGATGGTGATCGCTTCCTTGAAATACTCAAGCGACTTCTTGTCTTCGTAGAGGGCATTGTAGGCGCGGCCGGCATAAAGCGCCGCCTGGCTGTACTTGGGGTCGATGGCCAGCGCCGATTCAAACTCCGCCGCGGCTATGCGGTAATTCTGCTCAAAACCCTTGTTGTAAAACTCGAGGCCCTTATTGAAGTGTTCGACGGCCGCATGGTTGCGATTGCGCGCAATCAGGATGCGCACGGTCACCGTCGTCTCCTGGCCCGGATACACTTCCTCCTGGCGCGGACCGTCGGGCTCGTAGCCCAGATGGACTGCCTGGACGGTGTGCGCGCCGGGGGAGATGCCGGGCAAACGCAGCGCCGCAGCCTTATTCACAACGCCCACGCTCTGTCCGTCGACGAATACCTCAACGCCGTCCATGTTGGTTTCAATCACCAGCGTGCCGTATTTGGGCGGCGGCAAGTTAGCAGCAGTTACATGGGTGGGATTGTAGGCCAGTAACATGTTGGGATCGAAGCTGCCGCGTTCCGATGTCGGATTCTGCGCGGCATTGGTTGCGTCGCGAACGTTGGTATGAACGTACTCAGCCAGTTCATCCGCGCTGACAATGCCGTCGCCATTGGTGTCGGCCTCGCCCTCCAAGCCCTTCACAACGTAATAGGTGAAGATGCCATGCCCGCCACCCCACTTATCGCTCTCAAAGCTCTGTTCGCGATCGCGGCTGGCGGTAATCGAGAAGAGAGACTTATCAAGATCGAGCAGGGTACGGTTCACAGTTGAGCGATCGGCCTCCGGAGTGATTGCGCCAGAGTGGCAGGAGTCGGTGATCAGCACTTTCCACTTGCCATTGATTCGGGCGCCGATATCCTTGCCAAGCGTCTCCATGGGATAAGCCGTCCCCGAAATGTTTTTGAGATCGATGTCGTGCGGCGCGATGTACGCAGTTCCATTCGAAACAAATCCATGGCCGGCGAAGTAGATCAGCACGCGGTCCTCGGGATGAGTGACCGACGGCAGCCATGTCTCGAGTTCGTGCTGGATATTCGCGAGTGTCGCCTGGCTGTCGATCAGCTTATGCACGTTCTCCGCGGGAAACTGGCCGCCCTCGGGACTGATCAGCACCGTATAGACGGATTCGGCATCTTGATTTGGGAATTGCAACTGCGCATCCGGGGGCAGGTTTTTGTATTTCGAAATGCCGATGACCAGCGCGTAGCTGCGCGGAATATGCACGGTGGTTGTAGGCGCGGGAGCGGCCCCTTCCTTTTTGAAGGTGAGGTCGCGATTCTGATCCGGCGCGGTGGTTTGCGGCGGCGCGGCAGTTTGCGCCACGAGCGCGGGACCGGCCCACAACGCGAAGGCAGCCAGGAGTTGGATGCATCTACGATTCATAACTCGAGCCCCAATTGATGCTTTTCTTCAGGTTGATCACTTGTGTGCAAGCAGGAACTCGTACACCACAGGGCCCGACAACGGCGTACCGCTGGTCACCGTAGTGCCCGACGCATTATTGGTGAACTTCAGGTCCCGGGATGCCTGATTCTCCACCTGGATCAGGTCGCGTGGCAGAGTTTCTCCCGGTGCAACCGCTTTCGGTCCCGCACCCGCGTCAACGCATTCGCCGCGCGCCTTGAAGATTGCGTCATTGCATCGCGGGGTCATGGTGGCAGGAGCGGTTCCCTGCGGAGGCAGCGAGCCTGTGCGGCTCTGTAACTGCCCCAGGGTCAGGGTTGCGGGACTGAGAACGAAGTAGAGCTTTTCAAATCCCGGCGGCCCGGAAACCTCGAACCAGCCATTGTCCGTGGCCGGCATCAGGTATTCGCGGCCATGCACAATCCGGTTGTCGTTGCCGGTCTCAGGACGCGGAAATAATACGTCGTATTTCCCTGAAGTATTTAGATCCAGCACGTAGAGATAGCCATCCACCGCGGGTTTCAGCCGGAATCTCACCGTATCGCCCGCGGCAAAAACATGCTTGGGATCGACCGTTTGGACCCAGTCGCCGGCCTTCTTCTCAACCGTAATCGAGATGAGGCTTACACCTGCGGAGTCCTGCGCTGCCATGATCCCCGGCAACGCCACTCCGAAAAGCGTGACCAACAAAAGCAGTTGTCTTCGCATATGACCTCTCTGCCACGGTAGGGAGTTCAGCCTGTAACCTCTCTCAAAACAATCCGCGGCGCATCCTGTTCGTTCATTCCCGGGGGAGTAACGCCCCATGATAACGCCATGGAACAGGAAAAGGGGAGAAGAGTTTTTTGGGCGGGCGATCCGGGCGGACGGCCGCCTGCGTTTCAAGACCCTTGTCCATCAGCCGCGGAATGCTTTATGCTCCACTCCTCATCCTTCGAGCGTATACATTAGAGCCTGTGATTGGCTTTCGTGCGGGCGGGCCTGGGAGGCAACTGCTCTCAGGCGGAATGGCTTCCGGCGAAAGCGAATAGCAATCTCTGGATCGAAAGAGAAGTTCGCGATGAATCTGAGGTTCTGGGGAGTGCGCGGGTCAATCCCAACACCGGAGGCGAACCGGCTTCGCTACGGCGGCAATACGACCTGCCTGGAGATTGGCTGTGCCAGCGCAAACGAGGCCGTCGTCATTGACTGCGGCAGCGGCATTCGCGCATTGGGTGAGGAGCTTTTGCAGCGCCAGGTGTCGCGCATTCATATCATGCTGACGCACTTTCATTGGGACCACATCCAGGGCCTGCCATATTTCGCACCGTTGTTCCGGCCGGGCGTGGAGATCACGTTCTACACGAATCGTCCTGCCGATGAGGCGCGGAACCTCATCGAGGTCCAGATGGATTATCCGTTCTTTCCTCTGCCCTTCGCTGAGGCTGGATCCCGAACAGAGTTCCGGCACATTGAATGTGGCGAGCCTTTTCAGGCTGGACCGATCGCGGTGGAAGCCTTCCCTCTTTTCCATCCACAGGGCGCAGTGGGGTATCGCGCGCAGTCGAACGGGCATGTACTGGTGCACGCCGCAGATCATGAGCACGGCAATCCGGAAGTCGACGCGGGCCTGATTCGCGTGGCGGAACATGCGGATTTGCTGGTGATGGACGCGCAATACACGCCTGAAGAGTATGCCGGCAAAGTGGGGTGGGGGCATTCCAGTTTTGCCCACGCGGCCCAGGCGGCTCAAGGCGCGGAAGTTGGCCGCCTGCTGCTCTTCCATCACGATCCGGATCACAACGACACATTTCTCGATGGAATGCTTCGAGATGCACAGGCGCTGTTTCCCGCGACCGGAATGGCCACGGAAGGCATTGTGCTGGACGTTGCGCAACAGGTCGAGACGGCACCTGCGGCGCAGTAGGGCTGCATCCGGTATATCGACAGAAACAGATCAACGAGAAAGAATCAAGAGTATGCACAGCGCTCTCAATAGGAGAATGATGAAAAGGTTCCTTCTTGCAACTCTGGTTCTTCTCGCGGCAGTTCCCTGTCTCTGTTCACAACCAGTCGCGCTCTTTTACATGACCTCGAACCCTGACTCGATCCGTTCCTTTTTCGCTCATTCCTCGCAGATCGATTTGCTGGTGCCCACCTGGTACAGCGTGGACGAAAACGGACTGGTGACCGGAGCTCCCGATCCCGCGGTGCTTAAGCGGGCACAGGATGAAAAGCTGCCGGTGATGCCGATCATTGCTTTGTTCAACAAGAAGGGATTTCATGCGCTGGCTTTGAACAGCGGCGCTCAAGCCGTTATGAACGAGGCCATGATTCGCGAGTCGAAACTGCATGGCTACACTGGGTTTCAGTTCGACTTCGAAAATATTGATTGGGTCGATCGCGACCGGCTCACTGAAGTGGTGAAGACCTCAGCAGAAGCGATGCACAAGGCCGGCTTGCAACTGACCATTGCCACGGTGCCCAACGCTCCTGGGTATCCCGGCGCTGGCGGCTTTGCCAAGTGGATCTACACCGATTGGCGCGGTGCTTACGACGTTGCCGAAATTGCCAAGTACGTTGACCTGGTCTGCCTGATGACCTATGACCAGCACACCCGCTGGACTGTGCCCGGTCCAGTGGCAGGGTGGGGATGGACGGTTGAGAATCTCGATTACGCACTCAAGGTCGTGCCCAAAGAAAAGCTTTCGCTGGGCATTCCACTCTACGGTTACCACTGGTTCGCAGGCGCCCCCACCAAGGCGAGCGAAACTGCCGAGGAGAAGCCGAATCCAACCGCGGATTATATCGGCGGCGCGAACGCTCTGCAGCTTGCCGCATCTTACAACGGCAAGATCCAGTGGGATGAAGAAGATCACAGCGCGTACTTCTACTTCTATCGCGACCAGATGCGTGAATGGATCTTCTTCACCGACCTGCACACCTTCAAGGATCGCTATGAACTCATCCAGAAGAACGGGCTGCAAGGCTTCTGTTCGTGGGTTCTGGGCGAAGAAGACCCTGCAATCTGGACATTTCTTCCCCATCGACGTTGAAGAAAACTGCGGGCTGAGGAAAGCCCGTTGCCTGGAGAAGAAGCGATGAAATCCTCTTGCAATGTTTGGCTGAGCGCCGGTCTCGCATTGTCTCTCTGCGCTTTCACTTCATGCGCCCAGAGTTTCTCTGACGTCAAGCCTTCGCCGCAACAAACCGCGTGGCAGGACCTGGAGTTTGGCGTCATCATCCACTTCTCCACCAACACATTCCTCGATCGCGAGTGGGGAGACGGAACAGCCGATCCTTCGGTTTTCAACCCCACCGAGTTCGATCCCGACCAATGGATGAAGGCCATCCGCGACTCAGGCGCAAAGTATGTTGTGCTGGTCGCCAAGCATCACGATGGCTTTTGCCTCTGGCCTACGGGGCAGACAAGTTACAGCGTGAAATCAAGCAAATGGAAGAATGGCAAAGGCGATGTGGTGCGCGAAGTTGCCAATGCAGCGCGCAAATATGGCCTGAGGTTCGGTGTCTATCTCTCGCCATGGGATCGTCACGAGCCGAAGTACAAAGACTCGGCCGCGTATGACACTTACTACCAGGCGGAGCTTTCCGAACTTGCTTCGAGTTATGGCGACCTGGTCGAATTCTGGCTGGATGGCGCGGGCAGCGAGGGTCACGTCTATAACTTCGAGAAGATTATTGAAACTCTGCGCACTTATCAGCCCAACACGATCGTCTTCGCCGACACCGGACTCTTTGAATACGGCGACGCGCGCTGGGTGGGGAACGAAGACGGCCGTGTCCCCTATGAAAACTGGAACGTTATCGATCGCCATGGCTACCTTCGCTGGCGGCCGGTGGAAGCGGATACGCCGCTTCGCAAAGGCCATTGGTTCTGGCATCCCGATGATGAAGCTTCGCTTAAGAGCTTGAAGGAGCTGCTCGCAACTTACGATGAGACGGTTGGCCGCGGCGCGCAGTTGATGCTGGGCCTGGCTCCCGATCGCCGCGGCCTGCTCCCTGCGAGCGACGTAGCGCGCCTTGAGGAATTTGGCGATGCGCTCCGCGCGCGCGCTGCGCACAATCTTGCGCTGGGCCATACGCCGACTTCAGTCGAAGTCTCCGCTGCGCTCGACGGTGACCCGGACACCTTCTGGAGCGCACCCGCCGGCTCTCATCACTCGACTCTCGAAGTGAGCTTTTCCAAACCTATAACCTTTAACCGCACGGTTACGATGGAATGGCTCAACGACGGCCAGCGCATTCAGAAATACTCCGTCGATGTATGGAATGGAACAAGTTGGAAAACCGTTGCTGCCGCCGAAGCCATCGGCCACAAGAAGGTCGACAGCTTTACCCGCGTGACCGCCAACCGGGTTCGCTTGAATATTCTGTCAAGCACCGACGCTGCCGCCATTCGCGAATTCCAGATTTTCAACGACGAATAAACGACCGCAAGTTGATTATGAGAGTGCAATATCGGTTTGCTGGCCCCGCGCGCCGCACTGGCCTCTACAGCTTCTGAATTCCGTCGGCCCTCTGTGGCATTTTAGAGCGCTGGAGGCTATTGTTTCCTGGCGCTCTCTGCAACCCCGATGACTGCCTGAAACGCAGGCTTGGGCTGATCGTTGCGATCGAATAGCAGCGGATAGCTGGTGCGCCCTTTCACCGGCCAGTTGTTCAGCCATGAATCCTGATCCGTGACGCCCCACAACGTCACCCGCGTGACAGTGTCGCGATGCTTCACGAAGACTGCGAACAGATCAGCATAGCGCTTGGCCAGTTTCTGCTCGATGGCGGGGGGCAAGCCGTTGACGTATGGATTCATCTTCGGATCCTGCTGCAGCTTTAACGCGACGTCGGCGCTGTGCATGTTTGGATCTCGCGGCAGCACATCGATGTCCAGCTCGGTGATTGCCACTTTGACGCCGGCTTGTGCAAATTCGGAGATGGTGGCGTCTTCAACTTCAACCGAAGGGTATTCGAGACTGTCGTGATCCTGGATTCCGACGGACGTGATTGGGATTCCGGCAGCTTTGAGTTTGGCAATGATTGCGAGCGCGCCTTTGCGCTTGGCTTCACTTTCCAACCCGTAATCGTTGTAGGTCAGCTGGGCCTGGGGATCGGCTTCATGCGCATACTGAAAGGCCTTCTCAATGAAGTCATCTCCGATGATCTGCAACCACTTTGACTGGCGCAGGGTCCCATCCTCGTTGAGCGCTTCGTTGACCACGTCCCAGCTCTGAATGCGACCTTTGTAGCGGCCCACGACCGTAAGAATATGGTCATGCATCCGCTTCAAGAGCGCATCGCGAGTCAGCGGCTTGCCTTTATCGTCTTCGAAAACCCAACTCGGAGTCTGGCTATGCCAGACCAGGTTGTGACCGACAATAAACATGTGATTCTTCTCGCCGAATTCGACGTACTTGTCGGCGAGTTCAAACGCATAAGTATCCGGCCTGGGATGAACCCGTTCCCACTTCAAGCAGTTCTCCGGCGAGATCGAATCGAATTGTGTTGCGGCAATTGCCGCGCCACGGACATCGCTTCCGGTGCTTTCAGCTTCATTGATGGCCGCACCGATATGAAACACACCGCGATACGCGTCCTTGAGTGTGGTGGGAGCCTGCGCCATAACACTCGTCCCGATTAGAAACAAAACCGTGATGAATAGCCGTCTTTGCATTTCCCTATTGCTCCCAAGGCGTATGAATCATGATAACGCAAACATAAAATCAGCATTCTGAAGAGGCACAGCAGCCGCATCTCGATTTTCGATACGG
This sequence comes from Occallatibacter sp., assembly GCA_050013695.1. GTDB lineage: Bacteria > Acidobacteriota > Terriglobia > Terriglobales > Acidobacteriaceae > Telmatobacter. The sequence goes on along the minus strand of JBEKET010000013.1, from coordinate 66,442 downwards.
CTGGAGTGATCACCGCGACCTAAGAGGGGTTGGACGAATAGCCCTTGCGCCGCTCGGTGAGATCGTGCGAAATGGTCATGTTGAGCTTCATTGAGATGCCATAGAAGAGCAGGCAGACCGCAGCGGCTATAAACGCCCCACCGGCGTAGACGGAGGCGGTGAGACGAATGCCGAGCAGCGCCTCCGGAGACTGCACAGCAATCTTGGGCTCGTAGCCATAGAGGGAGAGCAACCACGATGCGATGGCGCCACCGATGGCTACGCCAACCCACAGGGCAAACACAATCCCGGAAGTTACGGTGGCGGTTGCGCGGCGGCCCAACTTCCATTCGCCGAAATCGGCCACGTCGCCCATCATGGACCACAGCACTGGTCCTGAGCAACCAAATACAAATTGGCGCAGGACTTCGAGACCAATAATCGGAACAATAGCCGTGGGAGGGAAAAAGAACAGAGCAATACACAGGACGCCGGTCAGCAACATGCTCCAGAAGAAAAGCATCCGCTTGCCGATGCGCTTGGTCAGGGCAGTGGAACATGCAACGCCGACTAAAAGCGCAATCAACCCAAAGCCGCTGAACCAACTGAATAGGATCCTGCTGCCGGCGCAGTTTTCAAAGTAGGGGAGCATCACGTTGTTGCGAATGAGCAATGCTGTGAAATAAAAGACCGTGACCAGGAACAAAGTAATCCACGGGCCATTCTGTACCAGGTCGCCGAGATCGCGGGCCACGGAGGTCTTTTGCTGCGCGTCGGGCTGAATCCGTTCCTTGGACACGGCAAACGCGATCAGGAAAAAGATTACGGAGAGTCCCAGAAAACTGCCCATCGTCAGCTGATAACCTAACGCGCTGTTTCCATGACCCAGGAAAGCTACCATTGGAACCGCCAGGCTGCCCACGATGAATCCCGCGCTATTGGCAAACATCTGGCGATAGGATGCAATGCTGTTGCGTTCATTGGGATCGGCGGTCATGACGCCGGTCAGCGAGGCATACGGCACATTGTTGGCGGCGTAGATAAGACGGAGCAGCAGGTAAGTGGTCCACGCATAGATCAGCTTGCCGGCAGGACTGAAGTTAGGCGTGGTAAAGGTCAGTATCCCAATGACGCCAAAAGGAACCGATGTCCAAAGCAGCCAGGGACGGAACTTGCCCCAGCGCGTGTTTGTGCGGTCGGCAATGACACCCATGATGGGGTTGAAAACCGCTGAGCCCAGACCGACCACAAGAAACATGGTGCCCGCCTGAAATGGCGTCAACCCATATGTTTTGGTGTAAAAGTCCAACTGCAGAACCATCAATGCCTGAAAGACAAAATTGGCGGCCAGGTCGCCAAGGCCATATCCGAATTTTTCAGCAAATGGGAGTCTTGCACTGATCTCTGTCATCGATTTCAACCCACTTTCACTTCCAGTCGAGAATCTTTTGAAACCTTTTTCAATCTGTGGAGCGCCGCTGCTATTTCGTCGCAGCGGAACTGCCTACATCCTGCCCGCATTACCTCGCGGGGCCTATTGTTTTGCCTATTCAGTAACTCGGAGAGTTAGTTTGGTCAGATCCGCATCCCGGGATGAGTTACCAACCATCAATTCGAAATCTCCGGGTTCCACAACATACTTCATGTTCACATCGAAGAAGGAAAGCTCCGCCGGCGTGATATCGAAAGTGACCGTGGTGCTCTCACCCGGCTCGAGCTGGACTTTTCGGAATCCTTTGAGCTCCTTGATCGGCCGCGTCACGGAACTGACGAGATCGCGGATGTAGAGCTGCACCACCTCAGCGCCCGCGCGCTTGCCGGTGTTGGTTACATCCACAGCAAGTTGCGTCTTGCCATCGGTCCGAATCTTCTTCTTTGTCAGCCTGGGGTTTTCGATTTTGAAGGTCGTGTAACTCAACCCATAGCCGAAAGCAAACAGCGGAGAGACATCGTCGAACAGGTATCCGCGCCGAGCCGATGGCTTGTAGTTATAGAAAACCGGCAGGTGACCTACCGAACGCGGCACCGAAATCGGGAGCTTGCCGCCGGGGTTGTAATCGCCAAACAGCACATCGGCAACGGCGCGCCCGTTCTCCTGGCCGAGATACCAGCACTCGTAAATCACCGGGACATTTTCGGCGACATAGTTGATGGAAAGCGGCCTGCCGTTGAAGAGGAAAACAATGACCGGCTTGCCCAGCGCAACCATCGCCTTCACCAGTTCTTCCTGGCGTCCAATCAGGTCGAGGCTGGTGCGGTCGCCCATGTGATTGAGCATCCAGGCCTCGCGCGAGGTCTGCTCATTCCCGCCAATCGCCAGCACAATCACGTCGGCTTTCTTTGCCACGCGCACGGCTTCGGCAATCTGCTTGCGATCCTCTTCAGGATCGCTGGGCACCACTTCGTCCTGGTTCCACGAGCCGCCGATGGTGATCTTGCAGCCCTCGCTATAGAGGACCTTTGCCTTCTTGCCGACTTTTTCCTGAACCTTATCCCGAATGCCTTCGAGCACCGTGATGTTTTGCTTCGGCACGCCACTGTATCCGCCCAGAAGGGCGCGATCCGCATTGGGCCCGATCACGGCGATGGTCTTGATGGCGCTGAGATCGAGCGGGGCGATGCCGCCTTCGTTCTTCAGCATAGTTATGGATTCATGGGCCGCTTTGAGCGCCAGGCCGCGATGCTCATCGCAGCTCACCACGCGGTCCGCCTCATCGGGATCGACGTAGGGGTCGTCGAACAACCCCATCTCGAATTTCCAGAAAAGCATGGGCGCGACCAGGTCATCGAGCTGCGATTCCTTGAGCACGCCTTTCTTTACCAACTCGACCAGGTGCAGGTAGCAGTCGGGATCGGGCAGCTCGATGTTGACGCCCGCTTCCACCGCCAGCTTGCACGATTCCTTCTTGTCTTTGGCGACGAAGTGGCCGTGCGTATCGGGCCGATATCCAAGCTCCCAGATGGCGTAATAATCAGAAACCACAAACCCCTTGAAGCCCCACTCCTTGCGCAGCACATCGCGCAGCAGCCACTTGTTGGCATGCGACGGCACGCCGTCGATTTCGTTGTACGATGCCATCAGGGTCACCGCTCCGGCTTCGCGCAACGCTTCTTTGAATGTGTAAAGGAATGTCTCCTGCAACATGCGCAGGGAGACATTGGCCGGGGCGCAGTTCATTCCGGATTCCGGCTGGCCGTGACCCACAAAGTGCTTGAGCGTGGCCAGTACATGGCTCTTATCCTTGAATGTTGCGTCGCCCTGGAAACCGCGCACCGCCGCGATGCCCAACCGCGAAACCAGGTAGGGATCTTCGCCGTAAGTCTCTTCGACGCGGCCCCAGCGAGGTTCGCGCGCCACATCGACAACCGGAGTCAGAGCATGGTGAGCGCCGCGCAGGCGCGCTTCGAGAGCCGTCATGGTAAACAGCGACTCAACCAGTTCGGGATTGAAGGTTGCGCCGAGGGCGATGGGCTGCGGAAAGCTGGTGCCATCCGGAGCAGCGTGGCCATGCAGGCACTCCTCGTGAAACATCACAGGAATGCCCAGGCGGCTGTTTTCGAGGAAGAACTTCTGGATTTCGTTGGTCAGCACGGCCATCTCACGGGCTTTCTTGCCGCCGCCGGCATCGCTGGGCCGGCCCACCTGCCCTAGTCCGCGCCCGTCGCGAAACGATTTCTTTGCTTTTTGAAGATCGAAGTTACCTTCGGCATCCAGCATAGTCTGGGCCTTCGATTGCCAGACGCACATCATCTGGGCAGCTTTTTCCTCCAGCGTCATCCGCGCAAGCAAATCCTTCACGCGTTTTGCAGAGGGCAACTTGGCATCCTTATAGGAGGGAGCGGCTTTGCGGGACTTAACGGCGACAGCGGACTTTTGCTTCTTCATACGATCGATTCCTCGGGGGTATTGCTCGCGTCTAGGCGCGGATGAATGGAACGGGGGTGGAGAGCGAAGGGCCTGAATCGGCGACGGAGGCCGTCAGGCAGCGACCGGAACCTGGGATTGGCCGGCTCCTGCGGGAGCCAGGGTGAAACACGGAGAATGGCTAATCTTCGAAGTAAGGCACCCACTTGGCACGGCTCCCAGACCGGAAGAGCGTGCCGGTTACCGTTCGGCGAGGGGATAGGATCGCCCACGTCCTCGGTAGTGCTTGCTCTGCCGCCTCAACTAATCTAGTAGCCCAAGACGGAAAGAGCAATAGAAAAGCGATTTTCTTCAAGACCTTCCAGCGGGGCTGATCTGCGGTGACAGCGAGACGTCAGGGTCTATGCAGGGCTGCGCATAAACCCTTTGCTTCAAGTGATCAAACCCATCCTGCGTATTTCCTCCAACAGGCTGGACTTCTTGATGGGTTTGACCAGGTAGGCATCGCAGAGCGCTTGGAACGACCCCACGACCTCTTTCGGATCCTCGACAGATGTCACCATAAGAATCTTTACGCCGTTTGAGGAGAGAACGCCGTCTTCTGTCTCGAGTCTGCGAATCTCGTTCACTGCCTCCACGCCACTCATCTTCGGCATCCTGATGTCCATGCAGATCAGGTCGTAGGGCGCGGCGGCGGCGAGAGCGATGCGGAATGCTTCCGCGGCTTCTTCCCCGTCGACGGCAATATGGCACGGTCCATAGCGGGCGAGGAGATTCTGCATTAGAATCCTGCTGGTAAATTCATCTTCAACAACAAGCGTTTTCATGTACATGAACCCCTCCTGCTTTACCGCTTTTGATCGGCTGATTCACTCTGTTTGATCGCAAGATGATTGATCGATTCCTCAATTGGTTTCATCCTCACTTGGTTTCATCCGCGCTTGATCGCTTCCTCGAGCAGGCCAGATTGACGTTCCAGCTCGTCCATGCGGGAGATTACCGAGCGCCAATCCCCGGCATCGGCTGCTCTTTCCATTTCCGCTGCCAATTTGCGAAGGGACTCGCCACCGACATTCGCAGAAGCGCCTTTGATGGAATGTGCCGTCCGCGCGGCGCCTGGACTGTCCCCACTTTCCGTGAGGTCCTTCAATGCCTGAACCTGGCGCGGGAGGTCCTCAAGAAAAGCTGCAAAGACGATCTGCGCCAGTGCATCGTCCCCGTCCAGACGGCCGAGCACACCTGGCCGGTCAAAAATCACCTCGGAGGCTTCGGCAGGTACCGGCGGGGCGACCTGGACAGGCGCCGTTGGAGTCGCTGTAAGGTCAGCAGGCAGCCATTTCTCGAGCGCATCCCGCAACACCCGCTTGATGATCGGTTTGGACACAAAGTCGTTCATACCGGCCGCAAGGCAAGACTGGCGATCGCTCTGCATCGCGTTGGCAGTCAAGGCGATGACCGGAATGGCGTGATTGAGGACGGCGGATTCAGGATTGCGAATCAGGCGCGCGGCTTCGATGCCGTCCATCACCGGCATGCACATATCCATCAGCACCAGGTCGTAAGGGATCGACTCGAGTGCGCGGATTGCCTCGGCGCCATCGGCCACCGCGTCGGCACGCAGGCCAAGCTTCCGCAGCATGCCCAGGGCCACCTCTCGATTGGTGGAATTGTCCTCGGCAATCAGGATTCTCCCCTTCATGCGTGCAGCCGTTTGGGCTTCCATCGGCGCATCTTCAGTCTGACTTCCGCGCTCCTGAGCCCGCGCCAGCCGCGCCGTAAACCAGAACTCGGACCCTATGCCCTCCTGGCTGGTCACGCCAACCCGTCCGCCCATCAGCTCCGCAAGTTGCTTTGAGATGGCCAGCCCCAGACCGGTGCCGCCGAACCTCCGCGTGGTGGAAACGTCCGCCTGGCTGAACTTCGCGAAAAGGGCGCCAATCTTGGCTTCCGGGATGCCGATTCCCGAATCGCGCACCGAGAAGCGCAGCAGGCAATCGGATTCTCCATCTTCCTCCAACGCAACGCGGACCAGCACATCACCCTTCTCTGTAAACTTGATGGCATTGCCCGTCAAATTGGTAAGAATCTGGCGCAACCGGCCTGGGTCTCCACGGAGCAGCTTTGGAATGTTGGGATCGGTAGTGCACAGCAACTCGATTCCCTTGGCCTTTGCTGCCGCCGAAAGAACCGAGGCAAGATTGTCCAGCAGGCTGCGCAGATTAAAATCGATGGCCTCCAGTTCGAGCCGCTTCGCTTCCATCTTGGAGAAATCGAGAATGTCGTTGATGAGCTGCAGCAACGATTCGCCGCAGGATCGGGCTATCTCCGTGTAGCGGCGTTGCTCGCCGGATAACTCTGTATCCAGCAGCAACCCCGTCATGCCGATGAATCCGTTCATCGGAGTACGAATCTCGTGGCTCATGGTGGCCAGGAATTCGCTCTTGGCCGCAGTCGCCTTTTCGGCTTCCCTGGCGAGAACGTTCGCGCGCGCCCCTTCCGCTTCGGCCTCGAGTTTGGCCATGCGCATGGCCTCCTCCGCTAGTTTGCGCGTGGTGATATTGATGTGCTCGATTACGACCCGAGGAAGGCCATGGACGAAGAACCGAGTGACTTTGGCAACAAACCATCGCCTTTCGTGGGGTGCATGGCATGCATATTCTCTTGCGAATTCCTTCAAGTCCCCGCGCAGCACGCTTCGGATACCGGCGGCAAACTCCGCGGCTTCGGCGGCGCCGTTCCCGACCGCCCGGTCGCACGCCTCCAGGTAACTGACCCCTTCGCCGAATCGGTCCTGCAATTGGCAAAAATCCGAGCACTCGTGAATGCCCGCGTCGCGGTTCATTACAGCAAACTCTTTCCATGTGCGATTCACTTCGATGATCGCCCCTGCTTCGTCCAATACACACATGGTTGAGGAAAGCGCATCGATTGTGGACTGCACAAACTCATGAGAGGCCAGCATGACCTGTTCCGCCCGCTTGCGCTCGGTAATCTCCTCCGCGATTCCGGCAATCCGAATGAGCTCGCCGCTTTCGTCGCGAACCGGAAACGCCCGGTCGCGGATCCATCTCTCCCGCTTATCCGGAGTGATGATTCTGTATTCGGAATCGATACTCTCGCCCTGCAACTGCCTCATGAAGGTCTCGTGAGCGGACTCGCGATCGGCGGGATGGATGGCTTCCATCCAATCCATCGGACTTTCATACAGGCTTTTGCAGGTTCGACCCCAGATCTCTTCGTAGGCTGGACCAACATAAAGGATTTCAGTGCCCACCGCGTTCATCATCCAAAAAACTTCGCGGATGTTTTCCGCAAGTTGCCGAAACTTCTCTTCGCTGCTACGCAGGGCCTGCTCGGCCTGCATGCGATCTGTGACATCTTTACTGATTCCCACGAGCCCCAGGAATTCACCATCCTGTGAAAAGTGGGGTTTCGCGTACGACTCCATCCAGCGCCATTCGCCATCAACGCGGCGGCTGCGCCTTTCGGCCTTGAAGGCTGCATGTTCTTTCAGGGCGCATGCGAACGCTCTGAAAAACTCCGGTGCGTCGTCCGGGTGAATCATCGACTTCCACCCGTCTGGCACGACCGGCTCTTCAGTTAGTCCGGCGAATTCCCGGTATGCCTGATTAGCGAACCGGGTCCCGCCCTGTGCGTCCGTAACCCATATCCCGATCGGACAACTGTCGGCCATAATACGGAAGCGCTCTTCACTTTCGCGGAGCGCATCCTGTGCCAGCTTGCGCTCGGTAATATCGGCGCAGAGGCCGATGTGCCCCAGGTACTGACCGTCCGGTGTCAGGCGCGGCTCGGCGTGGGTGCCGAACAGGCGCCACTCACCATCGGCCCGCCGAACTCGCGATTCGCCCTTCAAAGGTTTGCGCTCGATCATTGCATTTACGAACAACGCCGTGGTCCGCGACAGATCGTCGGGATGAATCGGCATATCCCAATGAATTCCCTTCCAGTCCTCGCCATCTATCCCGTAGAAACTCCGGAGCGCGCGGTTCAGGAACTCAACTTTTCCCTCGGCGTCCGTAACCCACATCATGGATGGTGAGCCGTCGGCCATGGTGCGGAAGCGCTCTTCGCTTTCACGCAGCTTTTGCTCGGAGATCCGGCGCTCCGTGATATCGCGGATGAGAACCGCAATGGCCGACACTCCTCCTGCCAGGTCTTTGACCGGGCTGGCTGTAATGTGAACGTGAATGGCTCGCCCATCTTTTCGCAGGCCCAGCCCTTCGTAGTGAGAGTCGTCTTTGCCCTGCAGGACACGTACTGCAAGTTCCGTAAGATGGGGCAGCCTTCCTGACGGTGCCAGCATCGACATGGGCTGTCCGATCGCCTCCTCGGCGGAATAACCAAACACTGCCGCCGCGCCTCGATTCCAGGTCAGAATTGCCCCCGCGGGTGAAAAGGCGACAATTGCGTCCTGGGAACCCTCAACAATGGCGGCCAGGAACGCTTGCGCATCCTGGGCTGCCCGTTGCTCGGTCACGTCATGCTTGATGGCCATGTAGCCGTTGATCACGCCATTCGCATCCCGAACAGGCGCTATCCGCATCTCCTCGCTGTAAAGAGTCCCATCCTTCCGGCGATTGATCAGATCGCCTTGCCAAATCCCCCCGGCCTGGATGGTATCCCACAGTTCTTTGTAAAATGCCGAGGGCATGCGTCCCGATCGCAGCAGACGGGCGTTCTGCCCCAGGGCTTCCTCGCTAGAGTATCCCGTCATGGAGGCGAACGCGGGATTCGCGAATTGAATATTCCCGTCAATGTCAGTGATGACGATGCCATCGGCCGCTTGCTCAAAAACCTCGTGGAATCGATCTTCGCTTTCACGGAGCTTGCGTTCGATTTGCAGACGATTGCGGACGCCAAGAAACACAAAAGCGATTCCCGCGCCAAAGAGCAGGCAAATCAGGATACCGGTCGAAGACCAATTCACGGCTTCCGTAATTGCCTTCACCGAATCGTCCGCATCGGCTTTGTTCCACACAATTTCCGCCTCGGCTGCCTTGAGGAAAGCGTTGCGCAGGGGAATCAGCTTAGACCCGATCATGTTCTGAGCTTCATCAATCTCGCCCTCGCGGCTGAGGCGCAGAACATCGATGTAGCACTCATCGTATGGAGCTCTCGTGGATTTAAGAGCCTCGAAGAGCTGCCTGTCGGTGGGCGAATCGATCAGGCTGTCATATTGACTCATTACATCGTTGATCTGAGCGTTGGCGCTTTCGATCTGCCGGTCCAGCGCCGCTTTTTCCGCATTGTCATTTGAATCAATGTAGTCGGTCATCAGGGTATAGCGAAGCAATGTGATGCTCTGCAATTGGCCGCTGAAATAAATAGAGGGCATGGTGTCCCCCGTAATGCGCGTCGCAGTCGCTTTGATCCGGTGCATCTCGGTGTATGCGAGTGCCACCAGTGCCACCGTTATGAAAATGGTGGCGGCGGCGCCAAGTCCGGGGGAAAGACGCGTTATTGCTTTCAAGACTTTCATGTCGCCTGGGGCAGTACCGCCATTCCCTACCTATCGGCAAGCTTCAACAGGTCATGACATTTCTGGCTTGCTGCGGCGGTGAGGATTGCGACCCTTAGTTGAAACTCATTGGAAAGAGGAGCGACTCCATGCCGATGTTCCGGCCAAATCGAACCTGATTCCGCAAAGAGTCAACCTCCGACGCCGGCATGAATGTCCGCAATCGAGTCCCTTTGAATAGGTTCGGAGGAAATCAGGGATGGGCCCATCATTTCAATCGCGTGTACTCGAGGCGTGCCTGTTTGAGAACCGGAACATCCGGGTCGGCGTCTTTCCACAGCGCGAAAAACTTCTTATATTCATTGCGGCTGTCGGTTGTCTTGTTCTGCAACACGTAGGCGCGTGCCAAACCGAGATGAGCGAGCGGATATTGAATCAAAAGCGGATCGATTCCGGGATTGGCGAGAATCTTTCTAAACTCATTGGCCGCCATTTCCGCCTGTTTCGCCACAAGATAGGCTTCGCCTCTTTGCGCGAGAACGTCATAAGTAGCCAGCTCATAGGGCGCTGCCGGCTCCAGGGCCGCAACGGCGTCGAGCGGTTTTCCGCGCTGCAAAGCCAGCGCTGCGCGCACCAAGGGCAGATCGATAAAAGCCTGGACCGTGCCCAGATGGGTTGAATCCGCGTGAGCCGCCAGATAATGCTCTCCCGGCAACGTGTTTCCAAATTCAGCTTGCAGGACTGCGTATTCCGTTGAATCCTGGTCTGCTTTGCCGAGCTTCTCAAGCGTAGAACGGGACGCGGCAGGCATACCCAGCGCAAACTCCCGCTGCGCTTCATCGAGCAATACATCATCGGCAGCTTCGGGCAGGTTCTCGCTTTGCGCGATCTCGTATGATCTGCGAAAGAGATCTTTGGCCTGCTGGTACTTTCCGGCTGAAATCGCCGCCTCCGCCTGGCGATCGACAAAATACCACCGGTACCACGCGTCTGGATGATCCTGGGCCCACCTGGTTTCTCGCGCCAGGGCATCGCGATCGTTTTCCGCGGACGCAATATCGAAGAGCGTGGCATGGAGGCCGGTTGAATCCACGTTTCTGTCGATGGCCTGCTGCCCGATGGTCTTGGCCTCGGCGTAGCGGCCGGCGCGACGGCATGCGCGGGCCAGAACACTCGAGTTGATGGGCGCTTTCGGTTCCATTTCCAATGCCTGCCGCGCTGCCGTTATCGCAGACGGATATTGCCCCAGTTGGGTGTATTCATCAGCAAGATTTATCCACGGCGCCCAATCATGCGGATAGGTCTCCGCCCATAGTCGATATGTCTGGATTCCCTTTTCGAGATCGGCACGGCCCTCGGCATAGTAATGAGCCTGGATGACAATTTTCTCTCGTTCGCTGACGCGGCTGCTCAGGTCGAAAGCCTTCTGGTAATACTGTGTCGCCAGCCTGAATTCACTCTGGTTGTAGTAAATGGTGGCCATCGAAGCGTAGGCCATGGCAAACTGCGGGTCCAGTTCCACCGCTTTTTGAAAGAACGGCAGCCGGTCCGTGCCTTCTTGCGCATTCAGGTAATAACCCTCGGAATACCACTTGAGGGCCTCGAGCGACGTGGTTGTCGCCTGCTCGATGGGAACCTGAAAGCTCTCGATCGACACTCTGGATTCGCCGAGCCCCGCGCGGACATGCCGAGCGACCGAATCCAGCGCCGCCAGCACCTTTTCCTTGCTTTCCGCTTCGGCCTTGGCGCTCGAAAGCCGCTTGCCGGAATTGCAATCCGTGGCTTCGAGCGTGAGCAGATATTCGCGACCCACGTTGGCAATGTTTCCAGTGACAAGCACCTGCCGGTTGCTGCGCACGCATGCTTCCTTGGCGACATCCGGAGTGAAGGCGGAGGTGCGTTCGCGGCCCATCAGTTGCAGCGTTCGCACGGCTTCGCCCTCGCTCATCACGTCCATATAGGGGGACTGGCCCAGATCGATCTCCAGCGCGCGCTTGAGGGTACTGTTAAAGGCATCGTCCCCTGTGGAATTGATGAATTCCGCGACTACGAGCTTTCTAAGCTGAGGCGGATTCGCGAATCGCTGCCACAGATAGGTCGCGGTCCCGGCAACCAGGGCCAAAGCCACGATCATTGCCCCGATCCAGTAAATCCGGTTCCAGCGAATCCGGGCATGTCCGGCGGGCAGCGCGAAGACCGGAACGGGCGCCATGGACGCCGGCGCGGTCTCCTCCACCACGATGTGTGTGCGCTCGCGCACTGTCTGCACCAGCAACTGGCCGGGATGAGCCTCGAGAAAGCTCGGCCCCGACGCGTGCTGCTCGACCATTGCGGCAAAGCGGTAACCCCGGCCGGGGGTGGTCACTATCAGATCCGGCTTGTCCCCGAATGCCTTGCGCAGTGAGCTGATGTGCTGGGCCAGGTTGCCTTCTTCAACGAAGGAGTCCGGCCAAACGGCCTTCATGAGCTCCTCCTTGGTCACCAGGCGGCCGGGGTTCATCACCAGGTAAACGAGCACCTCAAATGCCTTGGGAGACACGATTACTCGCTCACCGTTGCGCGCGACGGTCCGCTTTATGGTGTCAAGCTCGAACCCTTCGAAGCGATACAAGCTATTGAAATTTGTGGACATAGCTCGCCTTCAAACTTCTTCAAAAGAATTCAGAAAGGAATTCAAGACAATCCCCGGCAATGTGCGTTCTAGTCAGAATCGCCGATGCCCCCGTTTGGACTTGAATGACCCGCGCAGTCTTAAAAGGAGTGTACCGATGAAGTCTCGGGTAAACAATGACCCCGGCCAGAAAATCTCGGACGCGGAAACCCCGGGACCTCCGGACGCGCGCCAGCCGGGATCGAACCAGCCCGACTCGCGCCAGACCGTCCGGCGGGTCCAGATCACGGTGGAACGCGAAGTCACGTCGGTTCTGCTGCGTCCGGGCCCCCCGCAGTCCGGAGCATCGCCCCAGAGTTCGCACCAGAACTGGACCCCGGCCCGCGAAATCAACGGTGTGGAGATTTGTTCCCACTGCGGCCAGGTGCTCCCAGCCGCCCAGACTCAACCGATTCAGGCTCCAGTTTCGGTCGCCCGGAACCTTCACGATTGCGCTTCGCTTCCAAAGAACGAGCCAAACGGATGACGGATGGAAGTCTATGGGCTCTTGGCACCTTGAATCAAGTGATTCGCAGGGAGTCGGTTCCGGGCCATGAGTCGCAGGTGGGTGCATGCAAAAAGGCAGGTGAAAAGAAATAGAGGCCGATGGTCTACGGGCGCTCCGGCGCTCGACCAACCGGACTGATGTCGGTGGGCTCACAGGCATCTCAGTGGTCGTAGTTGTCCGCGTTGGGAACCAGATCCATATAGACGGCACGCGAAATGTTGGTCTGCCAATGACCGGTGGCGCGAGCCACACCAATAAGCCCAAAGAAGACAACCGCCAATACTACGGCCACAACCTGCGGCTTCAGTGCGCGGCGCTGCCAGCGAAGTCGCGTTGCTTGTGGCAGGCGAGGATCGACCAAGCTATCCGGCCAGGGCGGAAGCGATAACTGCAATGCATTTTCTACCGGGCAAACCGCAACACACTCCATGCATCCGGTGCATTCAACGGAGCGAATCTGCATCAGCGTATCCACGGAAAGGTGAGATGGGCAGGCCTTCCTGCATTTGCCGCAATCGATGCAGGCATCCGTGTCGCGGCGGATCTTTACCGGGCTAACGCTGGAGACAATACCCATCAGCGCGCCGTACGGACAGAGAAAGCGGCACCAGAAATTCTGGATGAAGAGCGAAAGCACCGTGAGGATTGCAAGGACGGCGATTCCCATCAGCCCGATGTGACGGAAAAAGTTCAGCATTTTCAGGTCCGCCAAGATCCCGAACGGTGACCCGAGAAACGCGCCCAGGTCCTGAGACGGCATGGTGAAGACGATAAAAACAAAGAACGCGAGCAGAAGGTATTTGAGACTGCGGAGTGGCAAGTCGACCCACTTCGGCAGCGTCACGTTACGGCCAAACAGTTTTCTCCCAAGCTTCCAAAGGAACTCCGAGACTGTCCCAATAGGGCAAAGCCAGGAGCAGAACGACTTCTTCACCAGCAGGCTGATGAGGAGAAAAACGCAAAAAAGCACCATCGCCGCGGGATGGACCGCAGGCACCTGCCGGCTAGTGAGAAAGTATCGCAAATTCATCAGTCCCGCGATCGGCAACCAGCCGTCGACCCCGGCAGGCCTTGGCACATAAAGAGAATTGCCCTGGCTCTCAAAAAAGCGGACCCAGAGAAAGAACTGCACTCCGATCCATGCGTTGAGCGCAAGGAAGGCAACCTGCACCGTGCGCCGAACCTGTTGAGATTGGTCGGGTAACAATCTGCGTACGAGGGCCTTCTTCTTCGGCGGATTGGGCGTTGATTGAACTTCGCGGGGAAAGGTGAAATCTGGCAGCATGGCGTCCTTCTCCACTCCACCCTAGCTGGCCTCGCACTCCCGGGACTAGGACGTAAGTCACAGCAGTTGGAGCGCAGTCCGCATAGATGTGCGGGAGAGCGCAGAACGAACTGGATGAGATGGGCGCGGCGCCGATCGTTATGGTTTAAGCGCCGAGCTGGTCCGGTTATTAATCCGCTGCTTAAAGGCGCAGATTCCAAATGACAATCGAAAGACATGATGCTGACAAGTCAGCAACCCAATCATTCCTATTCTGAAACCGCGTCATATCCCCACGTGAGGCGGCGAAGAAAATGCGCAACATTTCATTGCGGGCAGCTTGCGTCCTGGTCCCGTTATTGATGCGGGTGGCTTTGGTCTGGGGTCAGGCCCCCGGCACGGGAGCAATCCATGGATCGGTAATCGATCCCTCGGGGCGACCGGTGCCCAACGTCTCAGTGACCGTGGAGAACGAAGCAACCGATGTGTCTCGATCGGTGATCACCGATGGGACAGGGCTCTTCACTGTCGCCCTGTTGCCGCCCGGCGAATATCGCTCGTCCGTCAAGGTGGATGGGTTTGCGGAAAGCAAATTGCGCTCGATTCCGGTAGTCGTCAGCGAGACCAGCGCGATCGAGTTTCACCTTAAGCTGGCGACTGTTGACACGAGTGTCGCGGTCACTGCAGACACGGAAATTGCCAGCACCCAGAGCTCATCTCTTGGGCGCGCGGTTGATGAGAAAGCAATCGAGGCGCTTCCTCTTTCCAACCGGAACTTCACACAGATCCTGTCGCTTTCGCCAGGGGTTGTGGTGGGACTGCCGGATGCGACTGAACTGGGACGCGGAACCCAGGACGTGGAATCGAACGGCAGCAAGACAACCGCCAACAACATTCAGTTCAACGGTGTGGACGCGAATAATCTTTCGCAGAACTCCGCGGCCTCGGATGGCGAAGAAGTGGGAGTCGCAGTTCCTGCGCCGGACACCATTCAGGAATTCAAAGTGCAAACCGGCAACTACGATGCGACCTACGGACGAGGGACCGGCGCGAATGTCGACGTCATCAGCAAGACCGGAACAGATCATGTGCACGGCACCGTATGGGAGTTTCTGCGCAACGACGCACTTAATGCGAATGACTTTTTTTCCAAGCTTGACGACCAGCCTCGCCCTGATTTGAAACAGAATCAGTTTGGATTTGCGGTTGGCGGTCCGATTCGCAAGGACAAGACTTTCTTCTTCGGCGCATACCAGGGTTTGCGTTCGAGCAATGGCGAGGGAACGGAGACCACCGTCGTATTGCCTCAGCTCACCGCTGACCGTTCCGCCGCTACTCTCGGCGCGCAATTCTGCGCCTACCCAACTTCCGCAGGCGGTACGCAGATGGCATGTGACGGATCGAATATCAATCCGGTGGCATTGAGCTTGTTGAATTTCAAGTTGCCGAGCGGCCAATTCGCAATCCCAAGTCCCCAGATCCTGCTCGGAGCAACGGCAGGCCAGATACCGGTCGGCGAATCAACGTATGCTCCGCCTTCCACCTACAACGAGGATCAGTACACAGCCAACATCGATCACGCGCTGACGAGCAAGAATGAAATCTCCGAGAGATTTTTCTACTCTCGCGCGCCAACAGTCGAAGCCTTTTCTCCGAACGCGGCCAATGTTCCGGGGTGGGGCACGAATGAACTGGATCAAAATGCGATGGCCGTTGTCGCGGACACTCATGTGTTGAACTCAAACATGATCAACGTGGCACGCGCCGGATACATGCGATTTGACGGCGTCGCAGTTGTGGCGAATCCAATCCTCGCTTCCGATATTGGCACTCAATCTCCGACAGGCACGTCGGGCGCGGGGATTGCCGCTCCTGGAATCACCGTGAACGGGTTGTTCACTATCGGTGATGCCGGAACTCCGTCGCAAGCGCAGCGGACAAACAGCTTTATTGCGCAGGATATGCTTTCGCTCACGCGACACAATCATTCCATCCGTTTCGGGGGCGAGGTAAAGCGCCATCAAGTGATGGTAAATGCGCCGTATTCTGCTAGTGGACTACTTGATATCAACACATTCAACGACTTTCTTCTGGGTGAAAGTGCGGCACAGAACGGCAGCCCAAACGATGAGAGCAATGTGTCTTTCAGTGACGGCAGTTCGGGATTGTTCCGCAAGGACGAGCGGTATACCGACTTTGCCGGCTTCGTTCAGGATGATGTGCGTCTGACGCCGCAGCTCACCGTGAATGCCGGCCTGCGCTATGAGATATTCAGTCCTCCATCAGAGATTCACGGCAGACTGGTTACGTTCGACCCGACCCTGGCGACATTGAGCGCACCTGCATCCGGCAGTCTGAGCGGATTCGTGGTCGCTTCCAACTTTTCCGGAACGGTTCCGCAAGGCGTGCTTCAATCGCACATGCCTGGTCTTTGGCCGACTGATCACCACGATGTTTCTCCTCGATTGGGCTTTGCTTATCGCCTGACAGACAAACCAACAGTGGTTGTACGTGGCGGATTCGGAATTTACTTCGATCGTTTGGCGGCCGGGTTGGCTGAGAACCTTGTAGGGCAGCCGCCCTTTTCAACAAGCCAGTTTTATGAAGGATCGCAGAACGCGGGAGCGACACTCGCGCAACCCTTCAGCCCGCTGCTGCCGAGCCAGTCGAGCTATCCGATCTTCATTCCGCGAATTCCCGGCGGCGGACCGACGGTGACCGGCATATCCACGCATATCGTGGACCCCTATACAGAGGAATATAACCTGAATGCGCAGTTTGCTTTCTTCCGCGATTATCTTGCCGAGGTGGGATACGTGGGCACGCGCTCCATTCACGTGGCCGGGGGCGCGGAGTTTAACCAGAGCCTGTTGGCGAGTCCTACAAATCCCGTGTACGGCGAGACGTCGAACTCGGTCGCGAATGTTGTTCAGCGTGCTCCGTACCAGGGCATTGGACCGGATTCTCTGGTTTACCAAACGGCGTACAGTTCGGACTACAACTCGCTGCAGGCGAGCGTGACCAAACGTCTGAGCCACGGCCTTCAGTTTCTTGGCAGCTATACATGGTCGAAGAATCTCGACGAGACGAGCGGCTCCTCAGGAAACCAGGTATTCGAGTTGTGGCTGTTGACGAACGATCAGCATAACCCGCGGCAAGCATATGGGCTCACCGATTTCGATCGCACGCATCGCGGTGTTCTCAGCTTCAATTACGACGTGCCTTCCGTTCGCTCGATGGGCAGCATGGTTCGACAAATTGAGTCCGGCTGGCAGACATCGGGAATCCTCGTGCTGCAAAGTGGAACACCCATTACCTTGATCGATGAATCTGCCGGCGCGGTCTACGGTAACTACCCCTTTGAAGACCGCGCGCAACTGAGCGGCTCGCGCATTACCACAAGCGGCTCTCTGTATTCACGCGTGATCAACGGCTATCTCAACCCTGCCGCAATCACCACCGCACCGGAAGCGCCGTATGGCACCGGCCCCGCCGATACGGATTTCGGAAACAGCGGCGTGGGGATTGTCCGCGGACCGGGGCAGTTCAACCTGGATATGGCGGCGGAGAGAACTGTTCCCGTCACTGAATCGCAGAGCGTTCACTTTCGCGCGGAGTTCTTCAATCTGACCAACAGGCCAAACTTTGCGAATCCGGGGAATGGGGCCATCTTAGGTTCTTCCAGTCCACCATTTGGCTTGATCACTGGGAAGTCGAATAACCCGCGCATCGTTCAAGTGGCGCTGAAATACCAATTCTGATGAAAATGAAAACCATTGAGAGCACACTGGAAACCTGGCCGGTTCAGACATTTAATGTGCTGACGACCGAGCAGCTCATGCAAGCATGGAGCCGCTCGGAGCCGATTGAGTTTTGCGATCCGTATCTCTCGCGCGTCGAATACAACCTGAAGGGAACCTTCTATCCACTCGGCTTTCCTGTGATCATATCCACGAATTCCAGGCAGATTCTGGATATCGCGGCGGAGGGAATGGGCAGATTTCAGAAGCTATTTGATGTTGAACCGATCAGGCTGAGCATCGGTGTCACGGGCGGAAGTGTGAGGGACTGCCCACCTATGCCAATGACCCGCATGAGAGGACTCCTGGCTACTCACATCGCGGACGGCGACAATTTTGCGGTCTCGGATTACCTTCATGCAACCTCAAATATCTGGGTGACCCGCTCAACGCTCGACCACCCTGCCTACTTCCGCTTCGCATTTCTGATGTCATTGATCATGGGACAGCTTGTTCATGGTTATGCGTCGGGAATTCATGCAGCCTCAGTGGAATTGGATGGTGCCGGCCTGTTGTTTTGTGGAGATTCAGGCGCGGGAAAATCAACTCTCGCGTATGCTTGCGCGCGCACGGGATGGACCTACATCACCGACGATGGGAGTTTTCTGGTCGACGGGAGGGATGACCGATTGATCGTGGGCGACTCCAGCATGGTTCGGTTTCGATCTTCTTCTGAAAGCCTCTTTCCGGAATTGCGCGGAAGGCCCGTGATGAAGCGTGCAGAGGTTGGCAAGCCTTCGATCGAGTTTGCAACCGCATCTGCTCCGAGTATCAAGACCTCGTCAACCGCGCATATAAAGCACGTCGTCTTTCTCAATCGCAATGTTGACCGGCACGAGTTAGTTCCGTTTCCTGTTGAAGTGGCCAGGCTTTACATGCTCCAACGCGCAAGCTCGGTACCGGAACTTTGCAATCGCCAGGCACGCATGTTTGACCGGCTACTCGAAGGAGGTGTATTCGAGCTGCGCTATACGGATCTTGACTGGGCGGTCGAGAGGCTCCGCGAATTAGTGCACGAGGGATGCTGATGACTGAAGCCTGCGAGCAGGATCAGCACGCGCAGCCAGGCGGACAATCGCGATGGATGAGGATCGCCCCTGCGTGGATGCGCCGGTACTCAGCAGATTTCTGGAAGTTTTTCGCGGCAGCGTTTTTCTTTGATTTTGGTTTTGGTTTATTCCTCTTTCTCTTCAATCTTTACCTGACCGATCTCCATTTCAACGAACGGGTCATTGGACAAATTTTGGCGTCCATGACGCTGGGAAATGTGGTCGGAACAATCCCCGCCATGATTCTTGTACGGCGGCGTGGATTCCGAAGGCCGCTGCTCATTTCATTTCTTGGCGGGCCGTTGATCTGCGGCCTGCGAGTAGTCTCACTCTGGACTCCGGCCCAGATCGGTCTCGCGTTTTTGACGGGCCTTGCTCTTTGCTTCTGGCCGATTTGTTTTTCACCCGCGGTGGCCAAATACACCAATGAGCAGAACCGTGCTTCCGGTTTCAGCATTGTCTTTGCAACTGGAATCGGCATGGGATCGCTGGCCGGCTTGGCCGGCGGCTATCTTCCTCGCCTTCTTCAAACGAGTAGTGCAGGGACTTCCCCGGTCGCAGGAATTCGCGTTGTGCTGCTTTGCGCTTGTGGCGCCGTAATGCTCGGCGCGTGGCCGCTTGCAAATCTGACGCGCGATGCAAAGCCCGCGAGCGTTACACATGGGCTGCGCATGTTCCACCCGTTTCTTAAACGCTTCCTGCCGCCCTTCATCCTCTGGAATGTCGTAACGGGATCCTTCACAATTTTCGGAGCCGTCTACCTGCAGCAAACTCTTGGGCTCTCCCTCAGCCGGGTGGGAGTGGTATTTTCCGTCTCGCAGCTTCTTCAATTTGCCGCTGTGCTGTCAACTCCTCTTTTGTATCGGCGGCTCGGAACACTCAAGGGAGTATCGCTGGCGCAAATGATGACGGCCGCACTTCTTCTTCTGCTCGCCGCGTCGAGGACGGTTCCGTTGAGTGTCGCCAGCTTTTTGGCATTCAATGGAGCGCAATGGATGTGCGGCCCAGGCATCTATCGCTACCTGATGGAGCATATTCCCGAGGAAGAGCGCAGCACAGCTTCCGCCGTTCAGAATCTCTCCGGAGCGCTCTGCCAGGCTGGTACAGCTGCGCTCACTGGGAGTTGCATCGTTCAATTCGGTTATACGGCGGTCATCGCTGGAAACGCCGTAATTGCACTCCTTGCCGCCCTGCTCTTTCTTTCATTACCACAACACCGGGAGCCGATGCCCAGGTCGCGTTTGTGGGCGAGGCATCGACTCGAACCTCGCACTGACCGAGCAGATCTGTCACGTGAATAGCCGGCTGGTTTCCAGAATGACAAACAGATGACATTCATTTGACTACGTCCTGACACGCATTCGACGCACTCTTTGTACTGTCAGAGTCTAAGGATGAATACGCTTGAGCCAACACGCAGCAAACCTGAAAACCCATATCTCGAATGCCATTTACGGAGTGCTGGACTACGTGGCGTACCCGCTCGGAATGCTTGCCATTGCTCCACTTGCTCTGAGGGGTTTGGGGACCGATCGATATGGCGTATGGATGATTGCTGTTTCAACCATCAGCACGGGAGCAATTGTTGCATCGGGGTTTGGTGACGCAAACATCCGCATCGTAGCCATGCAGCGAGCGACCGGCAATTTCCGGAACGTGATCCGCGCGGTGCGAAGCAGCATGGCCATCCATCTTTTTCTCGGCTGCGCACTGGCGCTAGTGGCTTGGTTTCTCGCGCCCTTCGCGACAACGAAGCTTGTAAGCGGAACTTCAGGAATGCGGGCCGATTGCCTTTGGAGTCTCCGCATCGCATGCCTGCTCATTCCTGTGCGCGCAATTGAGACTGTTTGCGTCAGCACTCAGCGCGCCTATGAGCGCTATGGAAGCGCCGTTAAGATCAGCGCAATTGCGCGCCTTCTGAGCCTGGCCGGAGCAGCGGCGCTGCCGTTTGTCACCCACACGGTGGCCAGTGTTCTGGCAGTAACTGTTGTGGTATCGACTGTTGGTGTGTGGCTCCAGATTGCGCAACTTCGCGCACTGTTGAGTGCAGACAACCTGTTGCCGGCTCTTGATCGCGAGACAACTCGGGCACTATTGCATTTCGGCGTGTTTGCATGGATTCAAGCGGTCTCCGGCTTGGTATTCGGACAGGTTGACAGGCTTATTGCCGGGGTCGTTTTCGGAGCGGCCGCCGTGACCGCATATTCCCTGTGCGTGCAACTTTCGCAGCCGATCTACGGGTTGGCCGCGGCGGGATTGCACTTCCTCTTTCCGCGCGTCTCAGTTCAACACGCGCTCCATGACCGGGCCGCGGTGCGGCGGACGATCCTGTTAGTGTTTTGCGCCAACGTGCTGATTGTGGTCCTTGGCTCTGCGGCCGTGATGGCATTCGGTCCGGCAGTCCTTCACAGGTGGGGAGGGATTGAACTTGCGCAGAGGTGCGCTCCGCTTCTCCCAATCATTGTTTGGAGCACAGCATTTGCGGGCCTTGGAGTTACAGGGTCCTATTCCATGCTGGCACTTGGCAGACCGAAGATATTGACGTGTTTCACCGTGGCAGGTGGTGCGCTCATGACCTTATCAATGGGTTGGCTTGCGAGGCACTATGGCCTGCAAGGAATGGCATGGAGCCGCATGCTCTATGGGCCAATCACTTGCCTGGTCTACATACCGCTCCTGGTGTTGCTCACCGGTCGTGCCAAAGAACGCACTTACTCTGCATTTTCAGCGGCGCTCTACAAGGAGGCACAATGAGCCTGACGTCGCATAGCGCCGCTGGGCTCAAGTTGGGCGCTGAAGATCCGGGCACGGAGCGAGTGTCTTCCTTCCGTGGCCCCTGTGCCAACGTGCTCGGCGTTGCTGTTGACGCGCTGAATCTGGAGGTGGCGCTTTCGCGCGTGAAGCGAATTCTCCGATCCGGTAAGAAGGGCTACGTGTGCGCCATTGACGTCAATGGGGTTCTTTCAGCTCGGCGCAATCCGGATGTGGCGCGCACATTCGCCGAAGCTGCGATTGCGATACCGGACGGTACCCCGACGGTTTGGGTCGGCCGGCTTCAGAAACATGTTTCGATGGAGGCGGTCACGGGCCCCGCACTGATGTACGAAATGTTCAGCCGGAAAGAATTCGCAGACTATCGGCATTTCTTTTATGGGGGAAAAGATGGCGTTGCAGGCGAACTCGCCGCGAATATGCTTTGGCAATTTCCATGGACGCGCATTGCCGGCAGTTTCACACCACCTTTTCGCGAGTTGACCGCTGCGGAAGAGAGTGATCTTGCGCAGACCATCAGGGCGTGCAAACCGGACATCATCTGGGTAGGAATCGGCGCACCGAGACAGGACCTCTTCATGCGCAGGATGCTGCCGCGCCTGGAGACGCGCCTGATGCTCGGAGTGGGCGCCGCATTTGATTTTCACACTGGGCGAGTCAGAGATTGTGCTCCGTGGGTCAAGAAGATGGGATTCCATTGGCTGCACCGGCTGCTGCAGGATCCGAAGCGTCTATGGCGCCGCAACGTCAGCAATGCGGCTTTCCTGTGGCACATCGCCTTGCAACTGACTGGATTGAAGGTTTATCGCCTACCGACGAGTCTCGCAGATTGCGAAAACGTCGGCCTATTTCCAACCAATTCGCCGACTGTGGCGTGGGAATCCAACCAATCCTCTTCGATCAGTAATCGGGCTTTGCAGGCTGCGCATACGGTTGGCCAAATTTGTTCAGATGACCAGGCGGCTCACGCGAAAGGTCGCGCGCGTCAAGCGTGATTGACTCCGATTTGCCGGGACCGAGACGTACGCGCCGCACCAGGCGATCCAGATCCGGCTGCGTCAGTCCCTCGACCCACGCGTGAAGTTCGTATTCTCCGGCGGGGATATTGTCGAGATGAACATTTTCGTTCTGATCAGCGATGGCAAAATAGGGCGTGGAGAGCGCGAGCACAACCGCGCTCATCTCCGGATGAATATTGCAGAAGATGTAAGACACGCCCTCGCGGGAAAAAACCACGTCTTTTGACTTCCCTGCTTCATATAGGCCGAGATCGAATCTCTTGCCGTTGAATAGGGAAAAGACGTTGTGAAAAAAAGGATCGGCGTTGGGAAACGCAACAACGCTCCCAACCGGCACAACCAGCAGGTGAGGTGTGAACATGCGGTTTTTCTGGACCAGCGTGAAGCGGCCGGGAGATACAGTCCGGCTGGCCGCATCGGCAGAAAGCTGCGTTAGCCAAAGGACTGCCGCGGGAGGATGGCCCTTCATCTGGCGCGGCGCGAGCTCAATGCGCGCATGCAACTCCGCGAGCCGGGGAGCCTGCGCATCCTGCGCCCCAGCCAGCAGTGAAAGAAACGCAAATCCGCAGAACATCAGACAGCGGATCCGAATTGGAGTGTCTCCACACATCATCAGAATTTGTATCCTGCGGCAATGCCAATCACATCGCTCCATGCCGTTGGCGAGTTCACATAAGACGATTCAATGCGGCGATACTCAATCGAATACAAAAGATAGGCGCTCGGTTTGAAGATCAAGTTACTGGTGAAGGTTCGATTTCGAGCGAGATTGTAGTAACTGCTCGGCCCGGGCATCGCGTAGGGTCGAAGTTGATAGGCCGGTACATTGTCGATTCCCAGGGCCTCATTGAATTCAAGCCGTTGATTGATCCTCTGTTTTGCCTGGATCCATCCGCCCATGTCGTCGACTGTACGGAAGTAGTATTCGCCATCATAGACGGTTGAGACAAAATCCTTGTAGGCCCCTGCTCCAAGGCCACCGAGCGCCTGGCCGCGATAAGCACTCCCCATAAGATCAAAGTGCGAAAAGACCGGAAGATGAAAATCCGCGGTGCCTGCCCATGAGTCAAAGTCCGCTCCTCCCCCGGTTCGATGCGGCGCGAAGAAGCCGCCAACACCAAAATGCGCTTCGCTGTCGGCGATGGGATGGTTGAGTGACACGCGTGCCTCGACTCCCGGCCAACGGCTCAATTCCGATGTAGACGGTACGACAAGTGGCAAGGGCGCAGCATTCATGTTGCTGCTTGGCGGGTTGGTTACATCAATCAACGCCGCCTGCATCTCGAAAGATGCGGCCCGATGAATTGGCAACTCTTCCGAAACTCCGGCTTGTGGATTCCATGCCCAGAGATTTCCCGACCATGCCAGAGCCGGTTCCCCCACTGCGGTGAGCGAAGTTGGCGCATCCGGGCTGAGAATTGGCCGATCCAGAGCAAAGAATGCTTTCGTGTGCTGCCAGTCCAGTTCCGCATGCGCGGTTCGTAAACGCACGGTCCCAACCACATCTGAGTAGCCGCTGTTCGGTGTTCCGCCGTCGAAATCCATGCGAAGATCCGCGTGACTTTGGGAGCCGAAAAGATGCGGTCCGCTGGCGTCGATGCCAAGAACGGATTGACGAAGCGAGGCCCCTGTTGTGCCTGGCCCTGAGAACGCTATGGCCGGAGTGGGCGCAGCATCGACTCCGTGCGTATTCACAAAACCGTTGAAAAGGACCATCCCGCTGAGCGTCACAGGATACCGCGACTCGCTTCCAACTTTCGCCTGTTCCTGCGCGGCTACCTGGGACTCCTGCACGTCCTGCTTTTCGCGCAGCTCTTCCACCGCCGCAGCCAACTGCGTTGCCGCTGGATTGGCCGTCGCGTCCGGGGCGTTCTTTCCCGGAAGTCCTGCCTGTCCACGCAGCGCCGAAAGTTGTTGCTGAATATCCTTCAATTCGTGCTGTGACTCTTCGAGCTGCGCTTGCACACGGATCATGAGCCCGTCGAGCCGTTCAATCTTCTCTGCCACGCTTTCCTGCGCTCGTACGGTGTAAGGCAGGCAGCAGAGGAGGGCCGCAACAACCGTAGTCGCCGCCCTTGCTGTTGCCGCGCGCGGAAGGCATCTTTTCAAAACAGTCCTGGCAGAGATTGTTGGTTTCATAACATCTCCATTTCAGTACGAGTCGAAGTCAGCGTGAGAGGCGCATCGCCACTCCTCGTGATTGACATGCGAAAGACCGTCTCACCCGGGCTGCTGCGCACCAGGGTGACGTTGCCGCCGTGTTCAACGGCAATGCATTGAGTCAATGTCAGTCCCAGGCCCGAGCCCTTCTGTTTCCCCTCGCTGATGAATGGGTCGAAGAGAGTGTTGCGAATTCCGACTGGAACTCCATCTCCGTTGTCTGTTACTTCAATGACGACCTCCGTCTCATACGCCTCGAGATCGATCGAGACAGTGGGCGCGGCGTCTGTGGAACGCGGTGCCTGGCACGCGTTCAACAAAAGATTAAACACGGCACGTTCGACCTGCGTCGCGTCGATGACGGCACTGGTCAAATCCGGATTGCAGAGGTGAACTGAGAACTGCACACCAGCAGCGTCGGGATGCGCGTGGATCATACCCATCACCTTCTCGACGGCTGAGGCAACAAGGTACTGTGATCTGCGAATGCCGGGCCCTGATCTGCTGATAATCAGGAGGGATTCCAACAGGTCAGTCGTACCGTTCACCGCCGATCGAATCTCGCCAAGAATCTCGTTGCGATCCTCTATTGTGAGGTTACCGGTGGCGAGGAATTCCGCATTTGCGTAGACCGCGGCGAGATAGTGGCGCAGGTCGTGAGAAACCGAGCTAGCCATGCGGCCAATGGTGGCCAGCCGTTCCGATTCCAAAAGAGATTGGTTGGCTTGCAGGATTTCCTTCCGCATTCCGCCGAAAGCGGCGCTCAACTCACGCACCTCGCGGGTGCCTCGATAGGGCAACAGATACGCACTGTCCCCTTCGGCAAACGCTCGCACGCCGGCTGCCAGTTCCTCCAGCGGGCGTGTCACGGCGCGTGAGAGCAGGAACATCAAAGCCGTTCCAAGCACCAGGGCCAGCAGCCCCGCTGAGAGCACGATGCGGTCAATCTGGCGAATGGTCCGCTCTTCCTGATTGAGAGATTTCAATTCGATCAACCGCAACGGAACAGAATCATTCATCGAGAGAATGCGCACGACGGCCAAATACGATTCACCGCCAAGTACAATCTTGAACGGCTCCTCCGGATGATTTGCGGCAGGCACATGCACAGTCGACATCTGCGTCTCCAATGCCGGTTTGAACGAACTAGCCAGCAGGAGATCGCCGGACAAGAAGGACGCATTCACGCCAGTTGCCTGGCTCAGCTGTTCAACAGCGGCGCGATCGATGGCGAATCCGCTGATGACGTACCCAAGAACGGTGCCTTCCGATTGGCTGCCGAAATAGATGGGCCTGACAGAGCAACCGAACAAGTGATTTCCGCTCACCAGGAACGGAGTCGGTGCGCCGCTCACATACGCCCGCAAATCCTTCCGCAAAGGCTGTCCGGCGGACGACGCACTATTAAACGCCGCGACGATATGCCCATTGGTGTCAGCGAGCGCGAACAGATCTGATCCACTCAACTTCCAGAACCTCACTGCGCCGTCATCGATTGTCCTTTCATCGTTAGTCGTCATCAGGGCCCTGAGGTCCGGCAGGTCGGCCAACAGCGCATTTTCACGGTCGAGAGCAACCAGTCGCTCCGCTTGAAACTTCGCAAAAGTCGCGATGGAATTGTCGAGGTCCGACGAAACACTTCTGACAAAGAGCGCTTGAAGAGGCTGGCGAATCGCCAGCACGCTCACCACCGTGGTGCCTGCAATGATGCCGGCCATGGCGAGCGTCAGCAGGACACGCGTGCGCAGTCCCCTATTCTCTTTGGGAGAATTGCTTGCCGTCGTGGAAGCGCTTGTGATCGGTCCGTCCACCATCTCAATCAGGGAACGAATTTGTACCCGGCGCCGTAGATGGTCAGCAGGTGGCGGGGGTCTGTGGGATTCGGTTCCAGTTTCTGCCGAAGCTTGAGGATTTGATTGTCAACGGTCCTGGTAGTCGGATAGCAGTTGTAGCCCCATACCTCATTCAGGAGTTCTTCGCGGCTGAGCACTCGCTCCGCGTGGTCAGTGAAAAACTTGAGCAGTTTGAACTCATGTGAAGTGAGTTGAATCGGATGGCCGTTGCGGTGAACCGTCATTTTCTTGAAGTCCACTTCACAATCCGCAAAATGAAAAGAGGTCGCAGTGGCGGGCTTGCGCCGGCGGCGGATTGCAGCCTGCACTCGCGCCATCAGTTCGCGTGGACTGAAGGGCTTGGTTACGTAATCGTCCGCACCCAGTTCAAGCAGGAGCACCTTGTCTACCACTTCCGCAATCGCGCTGACCACAAGCACAGGCGTGTCGCTGGAAATTGCTTTGAACTTTTGGCATAACTCACGACCCGATATCTGCGGCAGGATCAGATCGAGTACGACGGCGACGGGATGACGCGAGCGGAATAGATCAAGGCCGGTTTGTCCGTCACCCGCAGTGATGACATCGTAGTGCTCCGCGAGGAACATCCTGGTCAGCACGCGCTGCATCCTTGGGTCGTCTTCGACCACGAGGATCACGCCCAGATTTCCTTGAGAAGACACTTCCTCCTGCTCGACTGCGGCAACACCCGATTCCCTGGCCATGGTTCCATTTTCCTCCGTAATGCATGCTGGCCCTTCAATCCTGGGCGAAAATGACAATGCAATGACAATTTCCCTATCAGTCAACCGGAACTCCAATCGTTCGAGTTTCCGAATCGAGATGCCGTAGCATACCATTTTGCGAGACGCTGTGGGACTCTATCAAGTGCTGGTAAAGGTCCACATACCTCGCCGCGATCGAAACAGGTGCGAGTTGCGGCATCGACGCACCAAATCGACGCGGATCTCTCAAGGCTTGGCGAATGGCTTCAAGATATTCATTCATCAAACCATCGCCGAAGCGGATGTAGTGGCAGCGATTCCCGCCGACTTCGCGGAACGGCGGAATATCGGAGCACACTACCGGACAACCGGTGATCAACGCCTCAGCGATAGGCAACCCAAAGCCCTCAATCGATGACGGCGCCAGCAGCAGGGAACAATTGCGATAGCACCATTGCAAATCCTGATCGCTGATTCCACTTAAGGTGAGCACTCGATCTTCCAGGCCCAGGCTTTGGACATCCCTCAATATCCTGCGAGTGTCCGGCCCTGCGATGCCCAGTAAAAGAAACCGGGAATGTGCCGGAAGGATTTTCGCTTTCAACGCCTGGAAGAAGATTCTGAGCGCCAGCGGAACATTCTTGTTTTGGCGATGCTGCGCAATGCACAGCACAAACGGCTGCCCGCCCCGAAGCTGCTGCGGGGCCGTCCCGGCGCCAAAGATGGGCGTAACCGAGTTGGGAATCGTCAGTGCCTTTTCGCTGATCTCCGGAGGAAACCAATGCGAAATCCGCGACCTGGTGAAGTCCGATACACAAGCAACCGCGTCAACTTTCATGAGACACTGACTCATCAACCGGCGACTGATTTCACTCCTTACGATTCCAAAGTTTTTGGGAATCTCAAACGGGTATAGATCGTGCAGGCTGACGACAGTGGGGCACTTGTAGGCGCGGCGTTGCACCGGGGCTGGACATGCCATGTGCACCACGTCGGCCTCAAGCTGCGCCGCAATGGATGGAAGATCCCGGTAATACCATGCAATCCTGCCGAAGTTACTTCGCGGGATTTGGATCCAGTGAAGATGAAATTGCGAATTGGTTCGTGCAATGGCCGGCGGGTACATCTCCCGCTGCCACTGCCCTGCGAGAAAATGCACTTCAGGCGGGTCGGGCAAAGACACCAGACCGCGTGCCAGGTTGGCCGCATGCCGCGAGACGCCGTTGAGGCTGCATGGAGCGGTTAAGGCGGCGATAACAATTCTCACGTGCGGACCCTCCTTACGTTGCGGAACGGTGTTGCTGGTTCAAGTTGTGCTTCAGACTCGGTCTTAATTGGCCGAGATAAGAATTGATCAAGGTGATGCTCCAAAGCGGAAGCAAGAGATCGAAGGGTTCAGTTCCCGCCAGTCCGCGCACGACGCAGAAACTCCCGAAAAGCATGGGATGCCTCTGCCGCAATCACGCGCCGCGGATCGTTCAGATCGACGGCTCGCCAGTGAAAGCGCACGACGATAATCGCTGAAACTGTGAGGCCTTCAACGATGGTTAGGATCAGGATCAAGAGTGTCCGTGGCGGAAACGATTTCTTTTCCGCAATGCCCGGAGAATCGATGACACTCAATATGGGAATGTCTTTGGCTTCCTGAATTTGCGCAATCTCGAATTGCTGTGTAAGGAGTTCGAAAACAGTTTCCTGAACCCGCACATTTCGGTAGAGATTTGCGTAAGGCACCGCGAGTCGAGGCAACTGGCGCAGCGCCGGATACTCGAGGCCATCCGAATTCTTCTTCGCGATCCTCGATTCAGGATCATCATCGACGTCCTTTGAAAGCGAATCGGAAGTGCCTCCCAGCTTTGCCAATTCCTTTCGCAGATTGGCGGCGCGCGCTTGAGCGGCCCGAACGCGCACATTGCCGTCGCCATAAATCTGATCCAGGGAAGTCACCTCTCCCTGCGTCGTAATGAGCTCTGCCTCGAGCGTCGCTGCCGCATCAACGGTCGCGCGTGTCTGTTCCTTAAGATCAACCGTCATGTTGGTACTGGAAAAGTTGCTCAGGGCGTCCTGTGCCCGGTCAAGATTCACCCTCACCGCGGACAATCGGTTTTCTATAAACATTCGTTCGCGATGCGCCGATGAAGTGTTGGTCCGGTTGACAACCACGTCTAACTCGTCGAGATATGCCTGCGCGATGTCACGCGCGCGTTGTGCGCTCTCATCCGTAACGACGATGGTGATAACTCCGCTCTTCTTGTCTTGCTCGACGCGGGTGCGGCGGACGAGCGCTTTGCATGCGTCCACGCGATATCTTTTGCCATAAACGGATTGGAGTTGGAAGCGGTCGACAAGATGGCCGGTTATTGTATCGCTCTTCAGCAGGTCGATAAAAAGAGAACCTGTGTTATGGCCTCCAATAAGGCTCGCGGCAAGACCTCCAATCGCGTCGCCCCCCAGCGCCCGCCCCGTCAGTGCGGCGAGCAGTGCCGTTCCTGATCCAGAGTTCTCGGGCGGCATGATCCGCGCTGTCGATTGAAACTGTTTAGGAATGAGAAATGCGATGGCGATATTCACCAGAAAGGCAACGCCAACAGCTCGCGCAAGAAACCGTCTATGCCGCAACAAGACAGAAGTGTTTGTGATCCAATTTGGACGGAGATTCGCATCGCTTTCCGCATTCGATGCCGCGGTGGGCATTGGCATGCTTGCCGGCGATTCAATCGGTTCTGTCATGCCGCTCCTAAAGACCCGCAACAGCCGCAGCAATCGCAAGCGATGCCGCAATCTGCCCCGCACCAAGAATGTTTCTCCAGACCACTGAAGTTCCGACTATCTTCTGCGGCACCACAATCACATCGCCGGGGTCGAGCTTGGTCGACAAAACATTTTGGCCATAGCCTTCTCCGGAACGGCGACCAACCACGGAACCATTGGCGCGAATGACAAATATCTCCTTGCGATTCGCGATCGAGGTGGCTCCTCCGGCACGCTCCAGATACCACCCGGCAGTCTTTCCCGCACTAAACGTTATGGCTGACGCGTTGTACACCTGGCCGCTGATCAGCACAAACCCAGGGCGCTTGGGAATGCGCAACACATCGCCCTTCCGCACTTCAATATCAGCCTCAGTGCCCGCCCATTGATCGATTGATCCGTCGATGTGAATCACGAGCCGCCCGCTTGGCGGCTGACTCCGCAGGCGCGAAAGCACCTGGTCCTGCTGCTGCTGAATCAGCTGCAGGGTTGCCGCTTGATCGCCCGCTGCCATCGTAGGAGACATGCGGGCAGCGGCTGAACTGGTCTCGATCTGACGAATCAGCTCCTCGCGGCTCTTTTCTTCAAGCACGCGAACTTCTGGGCGAGTCAGAACCGCGCCCTCCGGATACGCAGTGGCGCGAAACCCTCCAGCGCGTCTCAAAACATCGCTCAAATGCTCGCCCTCTGTGAATCCATAACTCCCCGGATGCGCAACTTCACCCTGGATCAATATGGATGAGCCAATGTCGTTCCACCCTGTGAGTTGATGGATGGTCAGCACATCGCCTGGCTGAAGAGCTGAATCGGCCTGCGCATCGTTCTGAAGGACCGCGGCTCCAATCGAGAGAGTACGGCGCTCAATGTTGACGCCTGAGTCGTTCACCACGTGATAGCTGATCAGATCCGCATCCTGGAGCGATGCGTCCCGCTTGAAACCACCGGCAGCGCGCACCAATTGAGCAGCAGTCATACCGTCGAACATGGGGTAGGAGCCCGGATGCTGCACTTCGCCCTGGATAGTTACGTTGGGAGAGTCCCGCTCATACCTGCCGAAAACCCGGATGGTGTCGAACGGCTGCAGAGATGGATTTGAGTTTCCAATCAACACGTCGGGAAGGTTGAATGTGATCGTTTCCGGGTGAAGGTCGGGAGCTATAAGCCTGACAATTTCTCCCTTTGCTGCCGGTTCCGGAAGTAAGTCGCGATAACTCTTCAAGACATCGGCGAGATGCAATCCATCGCGATAAGCCAGCTTGCCGGGGCGGCCCACGTGTCCCTGGAGATACACCACGCGCTCGTTGGAAGGCAGCACGGTGCCAACCCGAACGCGATCGCCGTCCCTCAATTCCACATTTGCGAAGTTACTCTCTTCGTTCGCTTGACCAATGGATGCGGGGGCTTGCACAGGAATGGTTTCGCGGTGTTGGTTGGCCACGATGCGTTCGATCGTGATGTGGCTCAGTTCCGCGGCAACGGTAAACCCTCCGGCATCTTCAAGACCCGCCGCTAGGGTCTTTTCATCGCGAAGTTCATAAATCGCCGGGCGTTTCACCGCGCCATAGAATGCGATTTGCGGCCCTGCCGGCGGAACGAGAAGAGTGTCGCCGCCCTGCAGATGATCATCCGCATTCCGAACTCCATGGAGAAGAAAGTCGTAGAGATCAATATCACCAATCGAATTCCCGTTGCGCGTGTGGTGCATTACGCGCAGCGAACCGATTGCAGTCGGCCCTCCCGCGGCATAGAGCGCGCTCAACGGTGATGCGAGTGAACTGATGTCATATGCGCCAGGACGTTGCACGTCCCCTATCACATAGATCCTGATGGTGCGCAGGCGAGCCAGCGTGACGGCCACGTGCGCGTCGCGAAACTGAGGCTGCAGAGCATTGCCAATAGCGGCCTGCGCATTTCCCAGCGTGAGCCCAGCTACTTGAATCTGCCCCGCTTCCGGCAGCAAAATGGCTCCTTCGCGATTAATGGCACGAGTAAAGCTTTCGGATACCCCGCCCCACAAGCTGATACTGAGTTCATCTCCCGGCCCCAGTACGTAATCCGGACCGAGCGGAACGTCGAGCGGCATTGCATTCACCGCGGAAGACGAACGATAGTTGTCAACGGCTGTCTCGCGATGAGTAAACACTTCCGCGCCGAAGCGCTTCAGTTGCTCCGGCGAATCCGGAATCTGAGTGTAAAGATCCCTGAGCGAAAGCAGATTGTAAGGCGCATCCCGGCGAAGCGACTTCGGCTCATCTGTGATGTTCGGCTGAACCTTTGGTTCCTGGTGCTTGTCTGCGATACGAGTTCTTGAAGGCGATTGCTGATCGTCGAATTGCGGAAGAGTTGCTAAATCTTCATTCCCCCGTGCCACATTCGCGGTGTCTGGATTCTTCAGGCGATTATCAAAACCAACATCCGTCCTTTTGTCACGGGCCCCGAACCCGGCCCGATTGTCGTTCTCGTCCGCGTTCTCCTGCGACGCAACCTCAATGTCTTCTTCCGAGATATATCCCCGCGCCAAAAGCAAATGAGTGATGCTTGCGCGCAACACTTTGTCTCTGGCGATCTGGCTAAAAAGCTGATCATCGGTAATTCCATCCGCCTGTGATGGAATCCCTCTTGCCTGCGCCAGGTCGGCCACCAGGGACTTGAGTTCGAGAATTACATCGGGGTTCTGCTGTGCAATGGCAATGATCTGAGGTGCACCAAGCACGTTGCGTGGATCTTCTGTGGGCTTCTCCAAGGAGTTGAGCCCCGTCGAATTGTCAGGTATGCTCATCCCCGGTCCAGGCTGCGAAACAGACATGCCGTCCGATTGAGCCTGCACGCTGGTGTTGGGTATGGTTTGCACCGTGGGGTCGGGTTGCGTCTGCGCTGCGACGGAGGGCGCAAGACAGAGCATTGCCAGGCAAACAACTGCATTGGAGATTGGGAAAGCCACGACCCGAAGCACGTTTCTCGTTCTGCGTAAGATCATCGCTGTTGCACCTTCGGCGTTCTCCATTCCCAGCACAAGGTTTCGATACCGAGCCGAATTCCTTCGAACAAGTGAAAGCACAGGCGCCGCCAACTGTGGCTCGCTTCTATTCGGTAGCGGGTCAAGCGATCCGTCAGTGTCTCGCCCGGCACCGGCTCGGTAATTCTGGCCGGCAGGCACAGTGGGATCATCAATCTGGCAGTGCCTTTCACATCGGGCCTGTTGGGCAACTGGCGGCGAAGCAGGAGATAGAGCTTGCTTGCGTGCGAATCTGAAAGGAGTAGTTCACGGGCATAGCGCTGCAACCAGACGATGACCCCATCTGGGATTTGATCTGATGCCCATGGATCGACAGCGCTCGGCAGGTTCAACCCAAACATTTCGGACGCGAGCCAAACAGACATCGCTATTGCAAGGCCGGCTTGAGGTTCGGTCTTTGCAATCGCCCTCACATCCTTCCAAAATGCGTGATCGTGTTGCCGTAACCGAAGATGCCGCGTGAATTCAAGCACCCAGGAGAGGCGCGTATGCTCCCCGCACAGATGCTTCATCAAGTGCAAGGCCTGCTGCACAAAAGTGTCCGCCGCGGAGAGCGCCGGTATCTCTGTTCCGTCGAATAGCCTGCCGCTCGCGCGCGCCAGACGGTCTTGCGATCCGTCACGACGCGGCAGACAATGCAACTCAATTGATCGCTGGATGTCCGCCCGATAAAGATTTGCGAGGTCCCATTTGCCGGAGGAGCCGGACCTGAATTCCATCGTGCGTCCGCTTGTTGCGTTCAGGGTGTAGCCGAGGCTTCGCAGAATCTCACTTGCGGCTTCCGCATCCGATCCGCCAACCAGGAAGTCAAGGTCGGTTTGCCACCGCAGTGCCGGCTCGGGTACGGAATCCGGCGTGAGCGTGATTCCCTTCAGCAGCGCAAAGGGAATCCCGGCTTGCTTAAACCGATTCGCAACATCCTTTGCATGACTCAGGAGGGCTGCTGTCCGCTCCCGATTTCGCTCGAGGTTCAACTGCATGCGTTCGCGAATTGGCACGGGAACGCTGCCTTCGATCTTCAACTCCCGTACGCGGTCGAGCAAATACAAAGCCATTCCGCTGATATCCAGCCAGACCAGGATCGCCTGCCAATCGTTCAGTGAATAGTTTCGAAATTGATTGGTGACGTCGCCGGAAGAAAATCGAAAACTGGCGAGGACCGCTTCCTTCAGCCTGCGCGGAGCGGGCCGCTGTCGATCTCCGGATTGAGTCTTAAGAACGTTCATAGGAATCAATGACTGTACATTTCCGGTTCGCCAACGCTGCCAGGCGGAGGCAGATGACGCAGATAGACGACGATCGACCAGATTTCGTCGTCGCTCAGGGTTCCCTTCGAGCCCGGCATTCCTGAAGGCCAAATACCGTAATCGATCACCCATTTCAATTGGCCGTCGCTGTACCTCTGCACATCCGGCGAAGCCAGAGATGGCACCGGCGGAGCCATGCGATCGGCGAATGGCACGCCTGTGTTTTGGCCATCCATCCCGTGGCAAGCCACACAATAGTGCGAGAAGGCCTCCTTTCCATCCGCGATTACCTGCGGCGAAACTGCCAGCGGATTTCTCTGCGACTTGTTCCCGATGAAGAATTGATGTTTAGCCAAAGTCACCACGCGTGTTTCGAGTTTGGAGGGGGCCTTCGCCTTGCACCCATCGAAAAAAAGTGCACAGTACACCAGCGCAGCTACCGAAAAAACAGTCGCGGCGATGATCATGAAGCGTCGCATTGCTATCCGATCACATGAATCGTCATGGACATTGACCCGTGACCTGACCCGCAGAAGACCGAACAGTGACCCACAAAATCGCCGTCCTTATCCGGAGTGAATTGCACTTCTCCGCTCCCGCCTTTCGGAGCTTTTACATCGACATTCAGCTCGCGAAAGCGAAGGCCGTGTGGAACATCGACGCTTTTCAAAACGAGAATCACCGGCACTCCCTTCTGGAGTTCAATGCTGGCCGGTTCGAAAGCAAATCGTTTAGCTGTGATCTCGACGCGCTTGGGAGCGGCGTCAGTTGGATACTCCGACAGAAGGAATCGGGCCGGAGAAAAAATGCCGGCAAGAACAAAGAAAACTACGATGGACTTCGTCATATTGCTCCTGTGCGTTTGTAGAGGTAGCCCGGGATTTGCGCTACTCCGCACGCCCTCGCGCTTGTCCTGTTACATGCTGTTGAGCCTAGGCCGGGAATTCAAACGAGCTGTCACCTCTGTGTCAGGAGATTGTCATGACTTTGTCTCGCTCAGTAAATCCAGGCCTCGTACCAGCGTGGCACTCCATGCGCTTAAGCACGGATGGACAGCATGTGTGACCTGCGCCAATCACAAGTGACAATGCGCTGACATTCGCAAGACGCTCTCATGACACATCGATTGTGGAATCGGCCGAATCTAAGTCCATGTTGATTGCTGCAGCGTCTCGACACAGTCTGGCCAGGCACGCTATTCCGGCGGTCCTGGCGTTTTGCATGGCATCGATGGGGTCGGCTGCCCAGGACAGTCAGGGTCAGAACGTTCCTCTTATCTCTGGTGGCGTCGGATTTGTTACCAGTACGAACGGAGGAAACACAACCTACATACCTGTAGTTTCACCCGTGCTCGCCGCACCGATCGGGGATCACATCCTGGTTGAGAGCCGCGCCATTATTCTCGACCCGTTCTTTCCCAAGGGCGGAGGACAGCCGGGTTACAAGGGCGACCTGTTCCTGGGACTGACATATCTCCAGGGGGACTTTCTCGCTTCAAAGCATGTCACGGTTGTGGCCGGCGATTTTCTCACACCGTTCGGCACGTACAACGAACGCTTGACTCCGCTCTGGATCGGCAATTTTCAAGACGTGCCGTTGATTTTCAGCCTGGGAACAATGGAAACCGCGTCGAGCGTTGGAGGCATGCTGCGCGGATCGGCGTTTGCGACAGACCATGTGTCCGCCAACTACGCTGTCTATTTCTCTGCAGCCAGTACGAATCAGCAGTTCACAGCTGAGCGAGCCAGCGGCGGGCAAGCGAGCCTTTACTTCCCTACTGCCCGATTCGAGGTCGGCGCCTCCTACGGACGGCAACTTCAGAATGTTCACGAAAACTTTGAGGGTGCACACGTCTGGTGGGAACCGGCAAACACCGCGCTCAGGCTGCGTTCAGAGTTTGCGAGGGGTGCTCATGCGGGCGGGTACTGGATCGAAGCCGATTACCGCCTATCCCGATTCAAAGGGGAAGAGAGTTTTGTGGGCAGATTCGAACCTGTCTTTCGCATGCAGCAAACATTTCGCTCGCGGCCCGATTCGAACGACGGGCTTCCGGGCGCGGATACAGAGCAGGCGGACTTCGGTCTCGATTACCGTTTGCCCCATGAAGTGCGAATCAACACCAGCTATTCCCGCGAGTTCTCTTCGTCGGGAGATAGAAACATCTGGCAAACAGGCATTGTCTATCGGTTTCTCTTTCCCGCATGGAGGGGCAAATGAAGAGCAGTTTGGTACTTCTCGCGTGTCTTGGCGGCGCCATAGTCATTCTCCCGCTCTGCGCTCAGCCGCTCGCGTCCAAGGCAAGCGGTCAGACGCCTCCGGCGCAATCAAAGCCGGCTTCGTCGCCGGCTGAGTCCAGTCCGGGAGAACGCGCATTCAAGCAAAATTGTTCGCGCTGTCATGACGCGCCACAAGGTTTCTCGCCGCGGATCTCAGGCACCGTCGTGCGCCACATGCGGGTACGCGCATCGCTCAGCGAACAGGATGAAAAGGCAATTCTGCGTTTCTTGAATCCCTGATTCTCTGAGTGCCTCGAAACCGAATGCAGGCCGCAAGCAACGGGCGCCCGTACTGGCTGTTGCAAACGATGTTTTCTAAAGCAATATGGGAGGTGCGCTTGAGCGATGCCCAGAATGTTCTGCATCCCGTGCTTGGACCCGAGCCTTCAACAGAAATTGTTGTTGATCGCTCGAAGCCGGAGCGCCTCAGCGCATGGGTGCAGTCTCCTGCAAAGCGTGTCTTTGACCTTGTGCTGGTGTTTGCGATGCTGCCGATTTTGTTGCCACTATTTCTGATCGTCGCCATTGCAGTTCGAATCAGCTCAAGAGGGCCGGTTCTGTTCCGGCAAAAAAGAGTGGGACGCAACGGAATTTCTTTCACAATCTACAAGTTCAGAACCATGCATCTCTCCAGCGAGAGACGAACCCTGATTACAACTATCAACGATCCGGCAATTACCAATCCAGGCAGGTTCCTGCGGTGGTGGAAACTTGATGAGTTGCCTCAATTCATCAACGTGATGCGGGGTGACATGAGCCTTGTGGGACCGCGACCCAAAGTCCCGGAACAGCTGACCAGGGTGTCAAGTTGCCGGCCGGGGATTACGGGTGCGGCAACCATCGCGTTTGCCCAGGAGGAAGTCTTCCTGGCCGGAATCCCTGAAGGCAAATTGGAAGACTACTGCCGCGATGTCCTCCTCCCTCTGAAGCAAAACCTCGATGAGCGCTACATGGCCGAGGCCACGCCCCTCTCCGACCTGCGCTTTCTGCTGCAAACGGCGATGAGACGCTGGGACCGCACGAATTCTTCTCACGTTCTCAAACCCGCGCGAGACATTCGCAATCACGATGTGATTCCTCTTGAGAAAGGATTGGGAATTGGAGACTGATGGCTTAGCGCACGAAATCCAGCGTGGCTGAAAGCCGCTGCTCCGCGGTCGAAGAAGGCTCGAATCATGAGGCCCTGTGCAAGGAGGAACTTCCGGTCCGCCGCGCCATGCATCCCGCCACGAAGACATCCGCGCAGAAAACACCGTTCAAAACCGCAAGACTTCCCATTGATCGGGAGTCACTTCGGGAGAGTCAGTTTCGCTCTAAAGAGGTCGCTGTTTCCACGGGTTGTATCAACCAGCAAAGCGCCATCAGGTGCGATTCCCATTAAAGCGCACCGAGTGATACCGCCCGACAGTTCCACATCGAAACTCGCGACGCGTTCAGCAAGACCGGTACGCACGTTGATTCGGAACACCGGTTCACCTTCTTCAAGGACCTGCTGAAAGTAGAGGAATCTGCTGTCGCCGGACCACACGGGAAACCCGATGGCTGCTCCACGCGCAATGGTTTGCCATTTCTGCGTAGCAAAGTTGTAGATGTCCACGGCCTTCTCGCGATCCGTGTAAGCGGCCAGGTATCGGCCATCGGGAGACCAATGCGGAAAGAATCGCCCGTTTGATCCGGGCACCATTTTTTCCGTTCTGGTGGCAAGATCCACCAGGAAGAGCGCACTTTCTTTCTCCGATCCGGGAATGGCATGAACTGCCACCAGAGTCTTCCCGTTTGGAGCCCAATCAGGATCCGAGACCTGGGGCTGACCGGGCAAGAGCGGCTGAGGCGCCCCGCCTGCTGCAGAGATAAGATAGGCCGTTCCGGCCGCTCCGTGATCACTGGCGGTCATGGCGAGCATGCTGCCATCCGGAGACCAGCGGGGGAAACTGACCGAGAACCCCACCGGAACGAGCTCAACTTTCTCTGAAGACAGCATGTCCATCTTCCAGAAGACACCGTTGTTCACGTCTACGTAGACCATCCAGCGGCCATCGGATGAAAATTCCGGCTGACTGAATCCCTCCGCGGACAATGGCGAAAGGCGTTTGCTTGTAAGATCGAAGCGCTGAATCTGCGATCGATTTCTGCCGGCATAGAAGAGAACGCTTTTTCCATCCGGAGATACAGATGCGCCCATCAGGCCACCCGGCCAATCCGTGAGTTGGAAGGGACCGCGTGGATAGCGCCGCAACGACAAGCCAGGTTCGCGCACAGCCCACAGGTTCCATGCGTCCTTGTTTTTTCCCGTGAAAATGAACTGGCGTCCATCCGGCGTCCATTCGCCACAGCATTGTTGTTCAACCGAGGAGCCGGCGGCAAACATCGGATGCAGGTTTGATCCGTCCTGGCGCATCTCCCACATCGAGACCTTTCCATGATCGTCGCCAATCGTGAGTCGCATCCGTGCGCCATCGGGGGACCAGGCCAACCAGTTGGGAGTGCCCGGCAGCGAGACAAACTTTTTCAGACCTGCGGCATCTGTCCCCACAATCCACAGCTCATTCCCTCTGGCAAAGACGATGCGCCTGCCGTCGGGATGCCAGATGGCTTCGCCGGATGTGATGTCGCCAAGCCGAAGCGGCTTCCCTCCTTGAACGGGCATCAGCCATAAAGCGGACGTGGACCCGCGCGAAGTAAAACTGCCGAGAAGGAAAGTCGTTCGATCCGGCGAGAGGTCCATAATCCGAGTGTTCTCTGGCAGCCCTGGCACCGTTTGCGGCTCCCCGCCTTCCAGCGAAGTTTGCCGGGCGATCCAGTGTCCTCCCGATCTTTCGACGTAGAAAATCCGCGCTCCCTCCATGACAGGCTTAACCAGAAAATCAATCGCATCGGCTGTCGTGATCTGGGCGAATCCATTCGCTCGCGGCGGTTGTAGAGGCAGATACCACCAGGCAGCGGCCAGGATCGCCAGCACGGCCATGGACAAGGCAGCCTGGATCCACCTTGATCGCCAGGTAGATGAAATCCGAACTGCCGGCCTCGCTGCGGCCGGTGCATCTGACTGTATTCGTTTTTGGGGCGGTATCTGGGCCGTTGTCTGGGACAGCAACGGGCTCGCAGCGCCGATGACCTGACCGTCTGCCTCGACTAACTCAGGAGCATCGGAGCCGGGTTGGCTGACCGGCATGGACCCCCTCGCGGGAATCTCCTGTGTAGAACCAACAAACCGATATCCCAGCTTTGAAATGGTCTCGATGAAGCGGCTGGATTCAGCGGAGTCGTTGAGCGCGGAGCGAAGCTGGCTGACGGTGAAATTCAGTGACTGGTCGAAATTTCCGTGCGCCTGGTTGGACCATAATTCGTTGTAGATCTCTTCGCGGGTGTAGACACGGCCGGGCTGGCTGGTGAGCAGCGTGAGCAACCGGGCCTGCTGAGGCTGGAGGCGCACGCGAATTCCTTTGCGCGTCAACTCTCCGGTCCGGGGATCAAGCTGAAAGGGTCCAAAGGCTCGCATGGGGTCTCCAACGAGGGACAACAGCAACGCTCTCTAACCGCTTAAGTGCGAAGCGGAAGGGTCTCGCGGAATTCGGAATGCACCGGGAAACGCCGGTCGGCCAAAACTCTGTTTGTGTTTTATGTATATCGAAATGGGCATCTTGCAAGCTAATAAATTCCAAAGAAAAAACTCCGGATGCTGAAAACTCTGGCCGTGGTATCAAACACAAGGCCGAGAATTGAATCCCATTTGCGGGTCCGGCCCAGCCCACACCGGCAATCGGTGACGCGGGAATCCGAGGTTGCGATGAGCCAGATTCTCTCTCGACGTGAGGATACGCAAGCCTTCAAGTCGCCCATCCTGATTGGATTGGTCTGCACATTGATAGCCGCCGCGGCAGTCATCCTTTTGGCACGCGTTCCCGCCGTTGAGCGAGCCCTGGCGTCGGGACGATTCACCGCACTCGGAGCCACCCTGGGGCTCGGCCTCAGTATTGCGGCTCTCCTCATCGG
This sequence comes from Occallatibacter sp., assembly GCA_050013695.1. Taxonomy (GTDB): domain Bacteria; phylum Acidobacteriota; class Terriglobia; order Terriglobales; family Acidobacteriaceae; genus Telmatobacter. The sequence goes on along the minus strand of JBEKET010000013.1, from coordinate 26,057 downwards.
CGCCCTCGTACCGCGGGGCGCGTCTGCGGCCAATGCGGTCAAGTTCTGCTCCTTGACGCTGCTGATTGTTTCGCTCGGATTGCTGGTGGGGGCTTGCAACGGAGGCGGAGGTCAGAAAACGATCAACACCCCAACGGAGACCGTCAAAGTAGTGCCGAATACAGCCAGTCTCACGACGGCCGAGTCGCTTACCGTTGATATCACGGTGACGCTCAGTCTTGGCCCGAATAACCCCGGCCCCGTCGCATCCGGCACTGTAACGCTGACCAGCGGAACCTACAACTCAAGCCCACAACCGCTCACCAACGGCGCCGACTCGATCGTGTTTCCTGCTTCAGCCCTCGCGGTCGGTTCCGACACTCTCACCGTCACTTACACTCCCGCCACAGCGATTGAGGACAATTGGACCACGGCCACAGGGACGGCCACGGTAACGGTGACCGCTCCAGCGCTGGTGACGCCGACGGTAACTGTAACGCCCTCGCTATCCAGCATCACCACGTCTCAAGCTCTGTCTGTGTCGGTAGCTGTCGGCGGCGGCAGCGGGAATCCCACTCCCACAGGATCTGTGACGCTGACCAACGGCAGTTACAACTCAGGGGCGACGGCGCTTACCAACGGCAGCACCACAATCAGCGTTCCAGCAGGATCGCTGGCCACAGGTACAGACACTTTGACAGCTGCCTATGCGCCCGACTCTAACAGTTCCTCGACGTATAACAGCGCCATGGGAACGGCCACTGTTACGGTGACAAGTGCAACGGTGCCGACTTACACGATCACCGGAACTGTCACAGGCCTGGCATCTGGCACGGAACTGACAATCACTGACTCTGACAACTCCACTCCGAGCGCGAATGACGGTACCGCGACGGTGAATGGGGATGGTTCCACTGCTGTTGATTTCACGCTGTACAACAGCCTGGCCTCCGGGACGCCCTACAACGTGACCCTGACTCCGCCAACCGGGCAAACCTGCGCCTTTTCTCCGAGCGGTTCCGGCTCCGGAACGATCAGCGCGGATGTGAGCCTCAGCGTGACGTGCAGCGCCGCCGTCAGCACAGTGCCGCTCAACGGCCCGAGCGGAATGGTCTTCGATTCACAAAACCATCTCTTTGTCGCAAACAGCAACGGGAACCAGGTCCTCGAATACAGTGAACAGCTCGGATCGGGGAATATGGTGACGGGCCTGACGCTCATCAATACGATCACTGCTGGAATCAACAACCCCTCACGGCTGGCATTCGACGCGGCAGGTAATCTGTATGTGGCCAACTACGGGAATAACACGGTGACCGTGTATGGCGGCCCCCACCTGGCACAGTTCACCACGGGAACGATCAGCAGCGGCATCGCGACTCCGCTCGGCATTGCCGTGGATCAGGACGGCAATGTATATGTGGGGAACAACAGCAAGAATTCGATAGCCGTCTTCAGCGGTTCGCCACCGTCCGGATTTTCGCTGGCCAACACATACAGTGAAGACGGCAATGGTGACCAATTCCTGGCTCCCGGCGTGATCACTTTTGCCGTCGTGGGTTCTGAAGACGATCTGTTTATTGGCACGGGACCGGGAGGTTCAGCCAACGAGATCCTTAGTTACTCAGTTGGCGTTGGCCCGCTCGGTATCTCATCCGACCCCATTGGAGCCGTTACCAACAGTGGTTGCAGCGATGGCCCAAGCGGGCCTACCGGCATCGCGGTGTCCTCTATTTCAACCACCACGACGGTTTACGTCACCAACTACTACGCTGGCAATGTCGCAGCCTACTCGCTGGCCAGCATTGTGAACGGAGGCTTCATACCCCAATGCCCCACGCCCTCAGAGACATCAGGAACCAACAGCGGGATTTCGTCTCCCGAAGGTGTGGCGGTGGATAGCTATGGGAACGTCTTTGTAGCGAATTCCGGCAACAGCACGATCACCGTCTATAACCCGATTACCGATCCGCCAATCTACACCCAGCACTGAGGGCTGCGCAGCGGGCGTTCCCTTGCGCAGCGGGCTCCTGATCGAAAGCCCGGTTCGCATGAGCCTCTTGAACGACATGTTTGGCACAGCATTCAATCTGTGAATCTGTGCATGGAGCCGATTGCAAGCGATGATTCCATCGATCCATCTCGGGCCCCTGGTGCTATGGAGCTACGGCATCATGATGGGAGTTGGGTTGTCGCTGGGCTATCTTTTCGGCGAAGCCGATTTCAAGCGACGCGGCGTTCCGATTCCGATGGGTGTCTTTCTGCCCTGCATGGCCATCTCTGGACTCATCGGCGCCAAGTTCGATCACGCCATCGTGGTCCAGTGGCATACGCTGCGACAAAATCCGCTGGCCTTTGATTGGGTCGCCAGCTTTTGGGGCGGTTACACCTGGTTCGGCGGTGTTCTTGGCGGCGTAGTTGCTTCCATTGTGTTGGCTCGCCTTTACAAGACACCGACTCTGCGCGTGCTCGACGTTGCGCCCATGGCCTCACTGGGCCTGGCCTGCGGCCGCATGGGCTGCTTTCTGGCAGGCGATGGCGATTACGGCATCCCGACCACGCTGCCATGGGGGATGAGTTTCCCGCATGGCATTGTGCCTACCACGGTGCGGGTGCATCCGACACCGCTTTACGAAATTGCCTACGCACTGATTATTTTTGCGATCCTCTGGCGTCGCGGCAGGCCCGAGGTTTATGCGCGCACCTGGCAGGGCTCACAGATTGCGCTTTACCTTTTCTGGACTGGGCTTTGCCGCTTCTTCGTCGAATTTCTCTCTCGCAACGCAAAAGTTCTGGCAGGTCTGACGGAAGCGCAACTCGTCGGCATTCTCTTTATCCTTGCTGCCGCGGCACTCGTGTTCTTTCACAGAGCCTCAGGAGAATCCAATGCCCGTTATCCAGATTCAAGAGATGCCGGCGCTGCTCCCGAAAGTAGAAGTGGAGCATTACCGCAGACCGGAAGAGCTGCTCTTCACGCTGGCTGAGCGCGACACCGTCACCATCCTCATCGGCGGACTTACGTGGAAGCACGAAGAGCTGATCCAGGCTGTGTTTCAAAGCTCCGGCTATCGCTGCATGAGGCTGCCAATCCCCAGCCGCGCGGACTTCGAGGCCGGCAAGCAATATGGGAACAACGGCCAGTGTAATCCCACATATTTCACCGTCGGCTGCCTTGTCCGCTATCTGCAGCAGCTTGAATCCGCGGGCCTCACCAGGCAACAGATCGCCGAGCGCTACGTCTTCTTTTCCGCGGGCTCCTGCGGCCCGTGTCGCTTTGGCATGTATGAGGCCGAGTACCGCTATGCGCTTGAGAATGCCGGCTTCGGTGGCTTCCGAGTGCTCATCTTTCAGCAGGGTGACGGCATCCATGCCTCTTCCGGCCACACCGGCCTCACATTCAATCTCGACTTCGGCCTCAACGGTCTCAACGCCCTCATGATCGGCGACGTCATCAGCGACCTCAGCTATCGCATTCGTCCTTTCGAAAAGGTTCCGGGCGAGACCGATCGAGTGGTCGAGCATGCTGTCACCCGCATGGCCGCTCTGCTTCGTGCGCGAGGTGACGTCAAAACCTCTTCTGCCGACAAGAGCCGTATCCGCGCGGCATTTCGTTCCGCCATTGGAGCTACCGGCCGCATTACGCTCAAGATTCTGCACCATCTTTACGGCCACGACATTCTCGACGCTATTGCGGAGTTGCACGCGCAGATGAACGCCATTCGCGTCGATCGTCTGCGCGTAAAGCCGGTGGTCAAAATCACCGGTGAGTTCTGGGCGCAACTCACCGAGGGCGATGGAAACTTCAAGATTTTCAACTTTCTTGAGAAAGAAGGCGCGCAAGTGATCGTGGAGCCCATCTCCACGTGGGTTGCTTATCTCACACGCCTCGAGTGGACGGTACGGCATGAGAAGAATCTTGCCCGGCGCGCCCGCCTTCCACTGCGGGCTCGCATCGCGCGCCACGTTGCTTTCTATAAGGAGGAGTCGCTTTTCCGAGTCGCACAAATCTTGTGGTCGCACACGTTCAACCGTGTAGCCCGTCGCGCGGGTAGTCTCACGCCGGCGCTTGTAAACCAGGAAAAGCTTGCCGCTCTCGCTGCTCCATTTTTCAACGAGCTCGCGCAGGGCGGTGAAGGTCACATGGAAGTGGCCAAGAGCATCTATTACACCACGCACAATCTCTGCCACATGATCCTCAGCCTCAAGCCTTTCGGCTGCATGCCGTCCACGCAATCCGATGGAGTGCAGGCGCGTGTGGTCAGTAAATTCCCTCAGATGCTCTATCTGCCCGTTGAAACATCCGGCGAAGGTGCCATTCACGCCTATAGCCGCGCGCAGATGGCGCTTTCTGAGGCGCGAATTCGCGCCCGCGATGAATTCGACAGCGTGCTCAAACAGCGCACTGTGACTGTCGCACAGCTCCGCGAGTATGCCGATTCCCACCCGGAGATGGATCGTGCTCTCTATCGCTTTCCACGCCGTAAGGGCATCGCCGGCGAGGCTGCGCAGTTTGCGCATCACCTTGTCGACCGCATGGATCGCGACGGATTCAAACATGCTCTGAGGAAAGAGTTGCGGCTGCACGCTTCGGCCTGATTCGGACAAGTGCATCGACTTAACTCGGTTGAGATGCTCTGCGGTGGCGAGGGACGTTCAATGGTGAAGTACCTGGTCGGGTTTGACGTTGGTTCAACCACGGTGAAAGCGGTGGTGGTGGAGGCAGCCACCGATGTCATCGTGTGGCAGGATTATCAGCGGCACGAAACCCGGCAGCCTGAAAAGGTTCTCGAGTTTCTTGAGCGCATGGAAGTCGATCCCGGCATCTCCCCTTCAAACGCCCGCATTTTCTTCACCGGTTCCGGTGGCGCAGGCCCGGCGGCACTGACAGGCGCGCGCTTTGTCCAGGAAGTGCATGCCGTGGCGCTGGCAGTTGAAAAGCTTCATCCGGAGGTCTACTCAGTTATTGAACTGGGCGGGCAGGACGCCAAGATCATCGTCTTCCAGGATGACCCGGCGAGCGGCCGCAAAAAGAAGATCGCCTCAATGAATGACAAGTGCGCGGGCGGCACCGGCGCCGTGCTCGACAAGATCAATGCCAAGCTCGGCATTCCACCTGAAGAGATGGCCGCGCTTCCCTATCGCGGTATCAAGCTCCATCCCGTTGCAGGAAAATGCGGCGTCTTTGCTGAAACCGACATCAACGGCCTGCAGAAAGTTGGTACGCCACCGGTCGAGTTGATGGCTTCGCTGTTTGACGCTATCGTTTTGCAAAACCTCAGCGTGCTCACACGCGGCAACACGCTGCTGCCGCATGTGCTTCTGCTTGGCGGCCCCAACACATTCCTCAAGGGCATGCGGGAAGCATGGCAAGCGAATATTCCCCGCATGTGGAATGATCGGAAGGTCTGTCTACCTGACGGCGTTGCTGTCGAAGAACTGATCAAGACCCCTTCGAATGCCCAGTTCTATGCGGCTCTCGGAGTGGTGGAATACGCCCGCAGCGAAGAGGACTCCATCGGCGGCTACACGGGCACTGCAAACCTGATCGACTATCTGGAGCACGGCCGCGATGAAGAGAAGGCCACGTCAGGCGCGCAGGGTCTTGCATCTTCCCGCGAAGAACTCGGCGCCTTTCTTGAAGAATACACGCCCACGGAATTTCACCCATACATCTTTTCTCCCGGCGAGCGCGTATCGGCAGTTCTAGGCCTCGATGCAGGTTCTACATCTACAAAAGCCGTGCTTATGCGACCCAACGGTGAGTTACTCGTCAAAAGTTATCAGCTCTCCGGCGGCAATCCGATCGAAGATACCATCGCGGTCCTCGGTAACCTTCGCAGTCAGGTTGAAGACCAGGATGCGGAGCTCGATATCGTCTCAGTGGGTACCACCGGCTATGCCAAGGACATGCTGAAAGACGTGCTCCACGCTGACGTGGCGCTGGTTGAAACCGTCGCTCATACGCTTTCAGCCATGCAGCTCTATGACGATCCGCACGTCATCGTCGATGTCGGCGGACAGGACATCAAGCTCATCTTTGTGCAGCACGGGCGCGTGAAAGACTTCAAGCTCAACACGCAATGCTCAGCGGGCAACGGTTACTTCCTGCAATCCACGGCCGAAGGTTTCGGCATCCCAACGCATGCCTTCGCGAGCGCTGCATTCACGGCAAAATCGATGCCTGAATTCGGCTATGGGTGCGCCGTTTTTCTGCAGGGTGACATTGTGAATTTCCAACGGCAGGGATGGCGAGCAGAAGAGATTCTTGCCGCTCTTGCAGCCGTGCTGCCCAAGAACATTTTTCTGTATGTTGCCGGCGTTCCCAATCTTCCCGCGCACGGATCGCGCTTCATCCTGCAAGGCGGCACGCAGAAGAATCTCGCGGTAGTGAAAGCCGAGGTTGATTTTCTTCGCGCATGCTTCCGCGGCACCGGCGTCGATCCCGAGATAGTTGTTCACGCGCACTGCGGGGAGTCAGGAGCCATTGGAGCCGCGCTTGAGGCTGCGCGCCTCTACCTCCGCGGTCATCGCACCACCTTCATCGGACTCGACGCCATTCAGTCCATTCACTACCACACCACGCGTAGCGAAGCCACGCGTTGCAATTACTGCAAGAACAATTGCCTGCGCACATTCATCGACGTAAGCACAGAGCCGGTTCACGCGGCGCCCGCGCACCTGATTCCCTTCCCGGCGCTCACATCGCAGATCTCAACCCTTATCAGCATCCAGGCCGCTCCCGGCGCGCGGACCGCCGTGGAAATGCCGAAACCCTCAAGCACCGTGAAGCCGGTCTCAAAAGTCCCGCTGGCCGAGGGCTCGAAGCGGCTCATCGTCGCCACATGCGAGAAGGGCACCGTCGAGGATATAGACGCCATGCGGGCCATCAAGCACGATCTCGACCTGGTGAAAGAAGCCAATCCCAACCTGATGGAAATGGCTGCGAACCGAGCCTTCCAGCCGGTCGATGTTCCCGATGTCGCCGATCCAATTCCTACCCGCGATTCCATCTTCAATTCCGCATCCACGCGCTTCCGACTGCAGGCCGGCCGCCGGCGTGCAACCTTCCGCATCGGCATCCCGCGCGTACTGAACGCTTACACCTATGCCCCTCTTTTTCAGGGATACTTCCAGAGCCTCGGCATACGCTCGACAAACATCGCCTACTCCGGTGAAACCTGCGCGGAGCTTTATCGGGCCGGCTCCAGCCGCGGCGCTGTCGATCCCTGCTTCCCCTCCAAAGTGGCGCTCGCACACGTTCATGATTTGCTGCAAACACAGCATTCCCGCAAGCCACTCAACGCCATCTGGTTCCCGATGTACGACACGCTCACCACGCATCTGGCCAACCTCACAGGATCCTTTGCCTGCCCCACCGTCACCGCAACGCCGGAGGCGGCCAAGGCTGCGTTCACCAAGGAGCGCGACCTGTTCGCAGAGAACGGCATCGCATACGTGAATCCAGTTCTTAACCTGGCCGACGAAGAAGTGCTCGCCGATCAACTCTTCCGCGCTTGGGCACAGCTCCTCGGCCTCACGCGAGAAGAAAACGCTCGTGCCGTTCGCATTGGTTTTGAAACCCTCGCTCGATTTGAGACAACCATGCAACGCAAGGCCCGCACGGTTCTCGACCAGTTGGAGCGAGAAGGCCGCATGGGCATCGTCATGCTCGGCCGCCCCTACCATCACGACCCGGGTCTCAACCACGGCATTCTTGAAGAGTTCCAGAAGCTCGGCTACCCCATCTTTTCCCAAAGCACGCTGCCGCTCGACGCCGACATGCTTGACAGGCTCTTCGGCGACGAAGTGCGCCGCGGCTTCATCACCCATCCGCTCGACATTTCAGACGTATGGAAGAACCGGTACTCCGCCTCAACCAATCACAAAATCTGGGCTGCCAAATTTGCTGCCCGCCATCCCAACCTGGCCGCCATTGAGCTCTCCAGCTTCAAGTGCGGCCATGATGCACCCATCTACAACGTCATCGAACGCATCCTCGAGAAGTCCGGTACGCCCTTCTTCGCATTCAAGGACCTGGACGAAAACAAACCCACAGGCTCGCTGAGGATTCGAGTAGAGACGGTGGATCATTTTCTGCGCCTTCATCGCGAACGAACCCTGGGCGAACGCGTGGAAGTGGCTATCGAGGCTTGAGAGCGTATCTTCCGGAAGTGTTCGGCGATTTATCTGAGCATGAATCCAGGCTGATGCCAACAGAACAAGCGCATTCATTCCTCCCAAGCTGTTCGGCTGGTTTCGATTTCGCTGCAACGGGATGACCGGGGGCGCAGGCGCGGCCCTTCCGCATGGTCCGCGTCACGCGATATCGGCATGTTTCAACCGTGGCCGCGAGGAGCGGTTGCCTAAAGTGAAATTCCTATGGCAATAAGTGCCTTTTTTTGTTAAGGTGCTCCCATCCGGACAGGCGCGCGTCTCAGATATGGACTCTCTTGGCATTCTCATCGTAGTTGTGGCCATTGTGGGCACTGCCCTGCAGGGCGGCTCAGGCATGTTCAGCAAACGCCGGCCTCTGTCAGTCGGTTTTCTCGACCTTGGTCTCTGCGTTGTGATCCTGAGCATCACCACCTTTCTTTCCTCAGGCGCGCTCGTGATCGCTCCCGAATTCGGTGCGTTCATGGTGCAGGGCGAAGGTGCTGCATGGGCTCTGCGCATGACCCTGGTGATCACCGGAGCGCTGCCGATCCTGTGCTGGTACCGGATCAGACAGTTGAACAAATCGCCAGTGACACTGTGGCCATGGCTGCTTGCCGGTATGGCCACGGGAGCCTGGGCCACCAGTCGATTGCATTCCGTGAATCCCAACGATCTCGAACCACTTCGCGTCCGCATGTACGACGTCTGGTGGGCCCCTTTCGTGGTTTGGCTCGTCTACTGCCTGGCCAAGATCATGTTGGCGCTCGCTGAAACCGAGACGCAAAGGACAGATTTTGCCCTCGCAGCGGCGCTCACAGCTCCACTGGCGCGGTTTGCCCTGGTTCATCAGGAGCTTTTCGATCCGCAGTCTCGTCTCATGTGGAGAATCCTTGAACCCGCGTCTCTGCTGCTGGCAATCCTGCTGGTTGCACAGCCGCTAACCTTTTTGAAGCTTAGTAAGAAACGGCGCAACCAGGCGTTTGCGGTTCTTCTTGCCGGCGAGATTCTTGCCGGCATTTTATCCGTCTTCGCGAACGACCTGACCAAACTCATCCTCGACCTCATCATTCCGGTTGGTCTGGTTGGGAGCATACTGATCGCCATCTATGTGAAGATTTGCAAGCCGGAGAAGAACACGAAAACGGGACAACCTCAAGAGTCCGGACATGCCGAACGGCCGGCATCGAGGACCGCAATCAAATTGAAGCGTGCTCTCAGCCGCTTCGGCGGATATCGTCTTTCAGGGATTCTATTCGCGGTCTCCATCCTCATTATCCCGGCGTGCCTCATCGATCTCCTATCCCTCGGCGTACTAAATTGGGATCTCGAAATCGCGATACTCACGTTCTTCTGGCTGAATTTTTCCGCCCGGCTCGCGAAGGGAGTCTTGCATCGCCTGCCTTTGATTTTCAAGGGTGGCGTTGTGCACTTACCGGCTTTCAAGCAGGGCTGGCAACACGCCACCAAGGCAGTTCAGGGCGTTGGCGTAGTGACATCGAACGCCGTCAAACAGTTCACTTCCGGAAGTGGTTGGCTCGTCACCTTTCGTACCGCGGTGTTGACCGTCGTGGCGCTGCTCGGGTTGGTCGCGGTGGGGGAGATGCTGAATTACGGAAAGTTGGTTGTCGAACCATTCGACTGGAAGGGAGGAGGAACCGACTCAGCCAAGGTTGCGGACCGCGTCAGCGCCGGGGTGGTAAACACCCTGGGCGACATGCGGCGGGAATTACTTCCTGTCTTGATGGTCGGTTCCCCAGCCGACAAACCCGGGGCTGGGCCCAAGGTACAGTCGGCCATCCTCGATGACGGCGCCCTGCAAGGAGCGGTTGCCAAGGGTACAGATCTGAAGCTTGCCAATGTTGACATTCCGTTGCCTCTCTTGACTTCTCCTATAGAACGTCTCGTGCAGTGGGCCTTCAGTATCCGCGAGGTGCACGGCAGCCTTCACACGACATCGGATGGTAAGCAGTATGTGGTTCTGATCGAATCCGACAAAGGAGACACCTGGAAGGTTCTTGGGGACATTCCAGCAACTGGGGACAATAAAACCTCAAAGCCGGCGGCTGATGCGAATTCGCACCCCGCCGATAAAAATACTCCGCCTCAGGCCGCGATTGCACCTCCAGCCGCCACTACGCCTCCAGCCGCAAGTGTGCAGGTGAACGATGCCGCGTCCAAATCCCAGGACAACAATGCGGATTCAGAAACACATGCGGCGCGGTTGCAATGGGCACTCCACACGGACCCTGACCCGAGCCCTCCGGATGGGCTGGCCTGCGGGGTCGACACCGCCAGGGGTGTCACGGACCCTCTTGATGAGATGATCGACGAGGTCGCATTCCGCATCGCCAGCAGCGATCCGTCATTCATTGCCATGGGACTTACCAGGAACTGGAAGGCTTATGGGTATTTTCACAATGCCGTGCGCCGATGGAACTGCTATCAGGCTTATAAACATTGGTCCGACCTGGAAAAGTCGATCATCCTCTTTCGCCAGGCAGTGATGGAGGACAGTACCTTTGCGCCCGCTGACTACAGGCTCGGGATAGCAATGCAGGCCGCAGGGGAACCGGACGGAGCTATTCACGCCTTCACAGAGAGTTTCGCGGCGAACCCCGAATTGATTCAGGCCAGAACAGCGGAAGCTCAAACGCTCAGTCTCTACGAGACTGTCGCTTATGGCGAGCCTGCGATTGCGGATATCCACGCGGAAGACGATTGGATGCACGAAGAGGTCAGCCGCGAAGCGCACAGCCGCGAAGCCCGCAGGATCTGGGCCGCGGTGGTTGCATTGAAGCCCACCCCGGCCAATCAACTGAATATACTCACGGCATACTACGGACTTTGCAGCGATCGATTTGAATCCGAAGATCCGAACTACTCTTATCGCAACAAATACTACCTGACCTACTTTTATTGCAGCCGCGCAAGAGCGCTCTATTACAGGCTTCCGCCCCAGGGACGGAGTGATGTGGAGCAGAAGAAAGCCGTGGCATCCATCCTGCTTTCTCTTGGGGATGCTCTCAGCTATCATGATTCACGTTCGAAGGCCGTCCCTGTTGTGCAGCCCAAATCAGGATCCAATGGCGCATCGAACACAACGAGCGGGTCGCTCTGGCTGTGTTCCGCGGATGCGTTCGACTTTGATGACATTTATAAGAACGGATACATTACTACCTATCAGATTCCTGGATCAGCTCTCATGGGCCATGCGCTGCGCTATTACCGCGAAAGCCTGGCAATGGTTCCTGATGACGACTACGCATTGTGCGCGGAAGCCACCGCGGCGGCCTACCTGGCAAAAACGCCTGACGAAGAAGCGAGGGCGATGCAGAAGCTTGCGAATTCCCCGGCAGCCCATACGTATCTTGCCAGCGTGCTTGAGTACCGGGCTCGGCGTTTTACACGAGGGCGCGTTGTACTGCCCGTTGGCTGGGACCCGAAGAATCACCCCTTCCCGTATCAGCGACTTGCGAGTTTCTATTACCTGACTGCCCTCCGCGAGTTGGATTATGCAATCTATCTTTCCCCGTCCGACCCCGATGCATTAAACGACTACGCGAGTACGGTCTGGCAATGGTCGCTGGACGGGAGGAGCGGCAAAACCGATATTCCGATGGAATTCTATCGCAGTCGTGCAGAGGGCTATGCGCGCGAAGCTATCCGTCAAAACCAGCTTCGCAACGATTACATCGATGAAGTCGTGGCGCGGGACACCCTGGGTGACGCCCTAATGACATTGGGACGAAACGAAGAGGCTCTGTGGGAGCTGGATGGCGTCAGGTCGAAGAAATTCAATTTCTACGGATACGACGAGTTGCAATGGGACTTTGCGCAAGCATCGATCTGCTCGGCCACCACAGCGGGCAGTCCCGAGGATGCTGAGGAAGATATTGAAGCAGCGGAGGATTCCTTCACCGAAATCAAGACGCATGAATTGAATCGGGAGGTGCGGCCGTTCACCATGACCCCGGGCGCTTTGGATCCTGTGGTGGCAAAGCAACGGTGCTTCCCATCGCCGGATTATCCATCGGCTACACCGGACAGCCTGTCATTCAGCGGAGTTACCTACCAGAGTCAACCGGGTTGCAAAAGCTTCGTTATGGTGGAAGCCAGCATAGAAGGCACTCCGCCTGCCAATCCAGGCCCCGCACTTCAAATCTGGGGTGGCGGCGCGGATGCTTTGAATTTCGATCGGATGTATGGCCCCGCGGCACTGACCGCCCAGCTCATACCGCCGCTCCATGGGCACCGCCTCTATTTCGCTCAAATCGTGGACCCTACAAACTCAAAGCATTCCCCAGTGGTTGGATTCGACGTACCGGACGATAAGGACGACGCCGCGTGCCCGCACGGAGTCATCGTCTTGCACTTCAAGCCGATTCCCGCGCCATCCGCACAACCGTGAAGAGGGGCCGGGCAGGTTGTTGGGGCCTTGGTCCTGCACCGCAACGAATACGCGTCAACTGATGCCCCCTGCCGTTTTGCAGTTTCTAATAGACGATCTTCAATCCCGCAGTCGCTTTGTTCACGTAAGCAAAGCTCGGAGCCGACCGGCCATCTTCCCAACAAATCGAGAGCAGATAGTGCTTCGTCTGGTCAATCGCGAAGTCAAATGTACCCTTCGCGTGAGGCTGAAAACCAGAGATCGTTTTGGAATAAACGACCTTGTTCGAAGTGTAGGGCACTGTCTCAGGAACAAAGAGATCCACCCATGACCCGTCGAAAGTCAAGGAAGTCCGCCCCAGGGTTGTGGAGCCATATAGCCCAAGATACAGCCGCGAAATGTTGTACGTAGGTATGACTACGGCGGGGGTTTTAGTGTTGGCTATCGATTGCGAAGTGACGTGGCCTCCGCCGTCATACTGCAGGTAGGGCGCAATCGAGAAGCCCAGGTTCGGCAGTTGCAACTGATCCCGGATTGCAGGATTTCCCGCTGCCACCACTGCTTTCTGAACATCGGCGGACCTGTAGAGTTGAGGAAGATAGAGCTCTCCGCGCACTTCACCGAGCTGATTTACACCTCCGTATTGCGTGTCGAATTCTGCCCTGTACCCGAAGGTGGAGTTTGCGCCGACGATGAGCCGGGGCTTCGTCCCGAGATCCAGCAGTTGCTCGTTCTGTTCGGAAATGCTTTTTCCGGCGGCGGGGCTCTCAGGCAACCCAAAGACAAAAGCTCTCGAAAACTGAGAAGGGATAATCACTGAGTTGGAGGTCTTGGCGCTGAGGGACCCGACATCGAAGTTCACCACCGGGTCGAACTGAATCAAATCGGGTAACCAGAGCGCCCGTGCGGCTGGTTGCCAGGGCGCGATCGCGCCGGTTGCGGAGAAAGACGGGACACTGTGGACCGCGGCTACCGCGGACAGTTGGACGGTCATGAAAGCGCAACTTACACTTGAGGAACCGGTGCTGCAAACAGTTGGCGAGAGCTTCCCCTTTACAGGCACCTTCGTGTTGTACCAATCGGTTAAGCCGTCAACCTCCAACTGCAGTGGGGTGCCTGCAGCAGGGAGTTTTCGCGCCAGGCTGAGCACCACACCGTCGGTATCAATTCGTTCGACGGTTGCCGGATATGTGTCTGATTTTCCCGCAGGTAATTTAGCCGCCTGGCTCGGTGTCCCCGCTTTCTGGTTCACCACGGTAATCGCCTGATGCGCGGTTGCATTCAGGGCCACCGTCGAGGTGACCTTCACTTGGCGGCTCTCTCTCCCGACGTCGGAGAATTCCATGGCGGCGGTATTATTGAATGGCACCTCGATCGTCTTGTGCTCCGAACTCTGAATGGTAAGCACGTAGTGCAAATCAGAGTGCAGTGGCTTGACCAAAGGCACTGTGATCGTAGTGGCGAATTGATCCAGCGCCAGTGACCGGCTTGACACCGACGGGCAAACAGGGCGCTTTGCATCGATCGATTCAGGCGGGGCGCAGCCCGTAGAGGCTTTGCCGGGGTTGATGTATTCATTGGTTTCATCGCAGACGGCGGGTTTTAGAACGGATGAATCGGTCACAACGTAAAGCGAATAGTTCTCCAGCTTTGATCCGTCACCTCCTGATTGCATGACCCATCCGTAGCTCTTCGCTTTGGCTGCTGATGTCGCATCCTTGCCTGGTTGCGGCGGCGGGAAATTAAGGATCAGCGCGCAAGCGGTATCCGCGTAATTGTTGCCAATCCCCTGTAACTGAGATACCTGTACGTCTGCTTTTTCCTGCGCCGGAATCGTCGCGCAAGCTGACATCGCCCAAATAACTCCGCAGGCCGCCCAACCGATATGTGACATCTCACCCTCCAGGTCAAACCTTGAAGTTCTATTCCGCCGCCACACCCCAGGATTCCGGAACATCAGAAGTAATTTGAGCCGGAATGGGTCCGGTTCCACATCCCAGGAGCCTTACGTACACAGACCGCACGGTCTGCAAATCGCCCCCGGTCACAAACTCTCCCGGAGTCATGTTATGAGCTGCGGAGCAGGCTCCAAAAAGTGGATCCGCGTACATCTGGTACATGAATCTCTGAATGCCAACTGGTTCATAGGCCAGGCCGGGAACGTGGGCAGTCCAGATATCTCGCAGTTGGCTGTCGATGGTGTATTGGGTCGGATTTGCGCCGCACCAAAGGGAGATCGTGAGCTTGAGGTGATACTCGATTGGGTTCATGAGATTTCTCCTTGTGATGGTCTTTGATTGCAAATCGGGTGATCGGTGAATCTCAAAGAGTTTCCCAGCCTATGCTCGGAATGACTTGATAGAACGGCGGTCGCCGACCGGCCCGCAGATACTTTTTGAATGAATTTCACAGGTTCTTAATCAGTGTGGTTGTGAGGCTGGCAACACCGGTGCATAGCCTGCATCCACAATTCGTGGAGCCAAGGATCTTCGTGGCAGACGCAACTCTCTCGCTGGTTATCGGAAGACTCCCGTGAAGTGAGAGCTAGTCTAGCCGAACCATAGAGAAATGCAATGATTTTTTGCGAAATGATCAGGGCAAGAATGTCGAGTGGTTACCTGTTGACTCCGTCGTTATTAGTCATACATTTAACCCGGTCATCCTGTGAGCGGATATGGGTGCTCTGAGTGCCACGAAATCGACGACAAAAAACGCATTCTGGACCCGAATGCCGTTTCGAGGAAGTAAAGGTTTTCCGTCGGAAAACGGCCGTGCACTAAAACGGCGGAGGATTAAACTATCTTAGGTTCTATCGACAGGGTGTACCAATGGATTCTCCGAGTCTCGGCTTAAGGGCTGAAGTGGCTGAGCGGGCAGAAGTCGGGCTCGATGAGTACCTCTGCGAGCGAGATCCGGCGCGGGCCGCGGAGCTTCTCGATCGAATTGTTGTAACACGCGTCGAGCCGCTTGCAACACGCATCGTGCGGTTCCGGCTGCGCAGCTTCGACGAGGAACACCGTTCGCAAAGCGAAGACGTTGCGGCCGACGCCGTCGTCGCTTTTCTGCTCCATCTTGAAGCCCTGAAACAAGGCCATGCGCCACCCATCGTGCGGCTTGATGCTTTTGTCTCCACGCTGGCCTCGCGGGCATGCAATGACTATTTCCGCCGCGCCAGGCCCGCCTTTCACAGCCTGCGCAACAAGCTTCGCTATCTTCTTGAAAAATATCCGGAATTCACGCGCTGGCAAGACACTCATTCCGGCGAGTGGCTCTGCGGACTCGCGGCTCAGATCGACTGGCGCCCGGCGCTCCAGATCGCCGACCGCAGTGACTGGCTTCCGCCCCATGTTGAACGCCTTCATCCCGCCGATCAGCTTACCCGGATCTTTGAGAGCGCCGGCGGCCCCATCCGCTTTGACGACCTTGCGGCAGTCATGGCGCGCGTCTGGGATGTGCAGGAGGTTGCGCCTGCGCCCACGGAAGAATATGAGATTCCCGCCGCCGAGGTCTCCGTCGATCTGACTCTTGAACAGCGCCAATGGCTCGGCATCCTCTGGTCGCAAATCTGTGCTCTGAACCGCAACCAGCGAGTGGCGCTGCTCCTCAACCTGCGCTGTTCAGATGGCAGCTGCGGCGCCAGCCTGATCGTTTCCACAGGCATCGCCACGATGCGCCAGATTGCCGAGGTGCTCCAGATTTCCGCTCTTGAATTTGCCGGGCTGTGGATGCGCCTGCCCATCGGGGATCTGGAAATTGCATCCACGCTCGGCCTGACACGTCAGCAGGTGGTAAATCTAAGAAAATCGGCCCGCGCGAGGCTGGCGCGAGCAATGCATTCAAAATTGTAGACATCACTTTGGTAATGTCGCTGGCAATCCAGCGACAAATGGTAGGGAAACACAATGAACCATTTGTCGAATTCACAGCTTCGAGACTTTATGACGGGACGCCCGGCTGCGGCCGAGCTGCTGGAACTCGACGACCACCTTGCCAGTTGCCCCGATTGCCGCGTGGCTCTCGAGCGCCTTTCGCAGGCGGGCCAGCGCATCGGCGGCCTCGAGACTCAGTTCACCATACCCGGCGCCCATTTGCGCTTCGCCTCGCTGCGTGAAATTTCCAATGGCGAGATCCCCTCTGAGGACGAAGCCCGCCATCTTGCGCACTGCGAGTCCTGCGCGGCGGAGCTTGAGGATCTGAAACAATTCGCAGGCAGCCTCGATGCGACTCCACGATCCGGCATAGCGATTCTCCAGTTTCCGAAAGTCCGCCGCCGTCGCGCCTGGTTCAACCCGGCAGGCATGGGCCTTGCCGCCGCCTTCATCCTGGCCGCGGCTGTGTTCTTCTATTGGCACGCAGGCACTCCCGCCTCGACGGACCAGGGCGCCATTGCAACCCTTCGCGACGGGGACCGGCTTCTGTCCCTGGACAGCGCAGGAACGCTTCACGGCGCCTCGGGGCTCGATGCCGAACAAACCGCCGCGATCGCTCACGTGCTGCAAACCGGGAAAATCGATGTTGCGCTTGCACCTGAACTCACCCTCAGTCGCTCCGAAACACTTCTAGGTGCGCGAGATGCTGGCCCCGCGTTCAAGGTTGTTGCTCCCATCAACTGTGTTTCGATCAGCGACGAGCCCATCTTTCGCTGGGAACCGCTAGCCGGCGCAACCCAGTATCGCGTCGACGTCTACATTGCCGGCTATCGGCGAGTCATCGAAAGCCCCCTGATGAAGTCGACCAGTTGGAAGCCCTCGATTCCCTTGCCGCGTGGCGCTGTCTATACGTGGACGGTTACTGCATCAACAGCGCAGGGGCAGGTTCGCATTCCCGCTCCACCAGCGCCTGAGGCGACGTTCCAGGTACTCTCCGCCGATGCTGCGATTGAACTCAGCAAAGCTGCGCGCAACCACGGCAACGATCCACTGCTGCTGGCCATTCTTTATGCGCAGGCCGGCGCCATCGACGAAGCTCGCCAGCAGTTCGCCATGCTGGAGCAGACCAACCCCGGCAATCCTACAGCGGCGCGGATCAAGGCCTCGCTCGATCAGTTCGCTCCGTCGCCCATTAAAACAAACGGCGCCCAGTAGAACGGATGGCTGTGGCTCTGGCTGTGCAGCAGCGAAAGCTCAGCCTTGCGCAGCGACTCGGCCTTGCTTGTTCCGCTCAGCAGACCGCGGTGGAATGAAATCATCATCTCCGCGGTGCTGGATGCCTCGACGCGCCACGCGCTGGCAACTGTGGTGCGCGCGCCGGCTGCCAGCGCAGCCCAGCTCATGCCCACCAACCCTTCGCCCTGTTCAAATTCACCCTTGCCGGTTTCACATCCTGACAACACAATCAGCCCGGCGCGCAGCTGCATCAACTCAATTTCCTGGGCTCGCAACCATCCCGTGCGCGTGCCCGCGCCTGTCGCAGCCAGTAACATGTGCGACGCCATGGGATCGCGATCGTCGAAGATGCCGTGTGCCGCCACATGAATTACATCGTAGTCCGGCGCGCTTTTTTTGAATTGCACGAGCGTCGCCTGCGGCCCCAGGTAGGTATGCGCGCTGTTTCCGCCATAAAGTTTTTTGAGCGCTATCACTTCGTCGGACTGCTCAGGTGTTTGGCTGTCGGGATTGCCCAAGGCGAGCAGACTGCGCTGTGCGCTATTGGCAGGGTTTGTAGCCTTCAAAGCCCGGAGCACGGCAAGCGAGGGTATGTAGGCTACGGCGGCATTCTCCACAATGAATCGTCCGTCGGTGCGTTGCAGCGCCTGGAATGGGACCTGCCAAAGCACGCCGTCGGGAACAATCACAAGCGAAGTTGCATTCTTTAGCTCACGCTCCGCGGGAGCAAACAACGTAGTGTAGAGCCATCGCGCCTCGGTTGCGAAGTCGGGATCGCGGGTCGCGAGCTGCTCGCGATATTGGCGCGCGTGCCGCGCCAGCTGGGCGTTCGTTGCGGCCAGCTTATATCCATGAATCTTCACAACACCCGCCGCGTCGCGCGCAATCGCCAGCAGATAGTTGCCCCGCGTTGTCAGTTCATACTCGAGTAATACCTGTGCCCGATTCGGAATCAGCATTTGTAAATCGTCCGTCGCAACGGCCGACAGATCGGCGCGCCGCAAACGCAATTCCGGATGTTGCTTATAGAGATCCTCTCGAAAACGGGAAAGCGCAGCGTTGGCATCCTTGAGATTCGCATTCAGCGTATTCGTTGCGGCCGGGTCGAGGCCTGGCTTGCCGGCCTCAAGATCGATCTGCATATCCAGCGAGTGAACGCGATTTCGCAGCCGCCGCTCCTCCGCGTGCTCCTCCGCGGTAAGCGAAATGCTGCCGCTCAGTTCGCCGGAAGTATATAGATCCAGCAGCATTCGTCCTTTGCCTTTCTCCGATGCATCCAGCACACCTGCCCATTCGTGCTGTGCTGCGTTCACCGCTGCCAGCATCCGGTACGGATCAATCCGATGCTGCATAAACAGCTGGCGCTCGGTTGACCCGCCCGTCACATTGCCGCGAATCCGCTCAATGGCGTTCACCGACTCTGTCAGCGCCGCGCGGGCCTCATCCAGGCGGCCCATGCCCATGTATGCTTCACCCTGTACTAACTCCGCATCGCTTAACTGATCCTGGAGATTGGCGCGTCGGTCAATAACCTCGGCATCCTTGCCGTACTTGAGCGCATTTGGATAATCGTTCAATCCAAGATATGCTTCGCCAATCTTGTGCAGCGTCATCGCCTGGCCTGCCATATCCTCAGACGTCGTCCCGATCTTCATGCCCTCCAGCAAGAGTTTGAGCGCCGGTTCAAACCGGTTGTGGTCGAGCTCAATGATCCCCTTCTCCGCAGTCGCCTTCGCGACCGCTTGATCGTTCTTCAACTCGCGCCCCAGGTCCGCCAGCTCGTTCAATGCGCGATTTGCGTCCGCGTCCCGGTTATCCATGTGATAGAAGTTGGCAAGATTGATCAGCGATGTGAGCAGGCTCGGCTTGTTTCCAGCCTTGCGCTTGATCTTCATACTCTCCTCGCAGAAGCGAGTCGCCAATGGGTAATCGCCCTGCACCGAATACACCATCGACAGGTTATTCAACACAAACGCTTCGCCCAGCGTCTGGTTTTTTGCGCGCGCAATGCGCAGCGCATCGGAGAAAGCGGCCTCCGCTTCGCTGAATCGGCTCTGCGCCAGATACGCATTGCCAAGCCCATTCTCCGCGCGCGCCACAGCCACCTCGTCGCCGTCCTCGCGTGACAGGCTCAACGCCGTTGTGTCGTCCTGAATCGCGGCATCCAAATCACCGAGGTGCAGATTGGCAACTGCTCTGCCTATGTAGACGATGACCAGGCTCTTCGTCGGCGCCCCGGCATCCTTATACATCGCGAGTGCCTGGTCAAAGATGGGAATCGAGCCGTAGGCGTCGCCGCCCTTCGACATATACGACGCCTCCATGAACCGGGAATCCGAAGCCAGTATTCTCATCCCGGCGCGCGAAGCAACTGCTTCGGCCACCTGCGTAATCTGCACGCCTTTGCTCGGATCCTGGTCGGACGCCTTGTCCCCAATGGCGCGCAATGCGCGATATAGGCCCTCCGTCATCCTCGCAGCATCCGCGGCCGCAATGCTCTTGAGCGCTTCGGCTGGTGGCATGGCCGCAAGCTGTCCGGCGAATTCGCTCTCAGGTGCCGTTGGGACCACAGGAGGCGCCACCTGCTGCGCGCACACACTCAGCGCTGTTATCACGACCGCGCCCAGCCCGGCAAAACGCAATCCGCGAAGGATCCTATGCAAGCTTAATAGCATCTTTACTGAACCTCGATCCAGACTGGATTCGTTAACCGGTGCTGGCGAATTCTATCGCAAAGATAGACGGTTCGCCCACTCATTGAGTATGGACTCGAGACTATCAAAATTAAGATAGGCCTGGGTTCGAACCGGCAAATGATTCATTACTGAAGTTCGGGCCCCGCATTCACTTCAAATGGTGAGCGGAGGCACAACAAAATGGGGAGGTTGGCCCTCCCCATTTGCAAGCTGATCGAGATTTCGGTTTATGCCAGGAATCCGAGGTTGCTCGAGGTGAAGTTGCCGATGTTTGGAAAAACACTTGGCAAATTCGCTGCGCTTACCCCGAACCACTGAGCCAGCGTTGCTCCGTATTGGGAGATTGAGGTGGTCGGAATCAGGGTTCCGCGCTGGTTCGCGTCGTTTTCCGAGCCCAGCACCAGCGATGGGAAGGTTCCGTAGAACTTGCCTCCCTGCACGCCGCCGCCCATGATGAAGTGGTGGTTGCCCCAGGCGTGGTCGCTGCCGTCGGTCCCGCTGGGGTTGAGCGTGCGGCCAAACTCCGAGGCGGTAAACGTGGTCACGCTTTGCGAAATCCCCATCTCCTGGGTGGCCTGGTAGAACGCCAGGACGGCCTGGCTCAACTGCTGCAGCAGAAGTTGCTGCGTCTCCAACTGCTGTCCGTGCGTATCGAAGCTGCCGAAGTCGCAGAAGAAAATCTGGCGCGTGAGCCCCAGTTGCGAGCGAACCGACATCACGTTGGCCACTGTTTGCAATTGCGCGGCCAGCGGATTGTTGGCCGGAAAAGCGGTTGTCAGGCTCGATGTCTGCAGCAGCCCGGTCAGCGTATTGGCGTAGTTATTGCCTCGCGTTACAACGCCATTGCCCGCCTGCACCAGTTGCAGCCCATTGTCGAAGGTGAGCAACTGCTGTTCTCCTCCGGTTGGGCTGGTTGCGTGGTACACGCCGGCAAGCGTGGCCATGCCTGTCACACCGGTAGAGCCCGAATTCGGCGGTGGCACCGTGGCCGGAAACGTCTGCTGGCCATTGCAAAACAGGCCGCAATCCGCGTGATTCGCGATCGCGGGAAACACTGCGCTCGAATTCTGCGACTGCATCAGATCCGCAATGCGCCCTCCCCAGCCGTTGGTGGCCAACCCGGTCGGAATCGCGCTCTGCCACTGGTTGGTCTGGTCAGAGTGGGAAAACAGGGCGCTAGGCACAAGAGCAAGGTTGTTGGTGTTGTAGAGGTCGCGGTTGGTGGGCTGCACCAGGTTGCCCACGTTGGCCAGCACCGCCAGCGTTCCCTGGTTATACAGTCCCTGCATTTCGGGCATGCTGGGGTGCAGGCCGTAAACATCGTTCCCGTTGTTGATGGTCAGCAGCGAGCTTTGCGCCAGCGCAAGACCCTGCCGCCCCTGCGCATACAGGCTGTAGTTCTGGAGCGCCGTGGACACCGGAATCACCGTATTGTGTCCGTCGTTTCCGCCGCCCAGAAAGATGCAAACCAGGGCCTGATATCCGCTGGCTTGCGGCAACGCAAAGGCATTGATCTCGCCGAATTTGGAAAGCATGCCTGTCGCGCCAAGCGCCGCGGCCGTGCGCACTGTGTCCCGTATGAATTCTCTTCTTGAACGAATAATCATCTCGAATTCCTCCTCGCTGGTTTTGCTAAGTGCCGGTTTTGCTAAGTGTTGGTTCTGCTGAGTCAACAGCAGGGGATGTGCATTTTCAGTTGCGCTCGCGGAACCCAGGCCCCGCGAGCGCCTGTCAACTCAGTGCCACACGTTGTAGTAGTTGGAAGTGAGAATCAGGTATGCGCCGAGCTGCACCTGGCGGAGTGCGCCGTTGGTCTCAGCCGCAACCGCCGCGGTAATCTGCGACTTCATCGCCGCCGGCATCACGCCATGAGTCAGGGTCAGATCCAGAGCGCTTACCAGCGTTGCGGGATTCGAGGCAAGCGGCAGGAACGGCGTTAGATCGACCGTCGTTCCCGGCCCATACGTCTGCACCGCGCTGCCATAACTGCCGAACAGGTTGGAAACTTCGTTGGTGCGAAGCACCGCGTTATTTGGCGTGAAAATCTGGAACTCGCCGCCCATCATGGTTGTGCCAGGAACAATGTAGTTGGGCGCGTAGTAATTGAACACGCTGGGCGAGTCAAACACGCCCTGTCCCATGTTGGCCAGATCGTTGGCATAGTAGTTCAGAGGAGTCATCTGTCCGCCAAAGGCGCGCACCATGCCGGCCATGAATAACGCCGGCTCCTGCAAGTGCCCATCCGTGGGCTGGTCGTTTCCACCGTTGTCGTTGGCCCGCGCTTCCGGATCCAGCAGAATTGCCGTGATGGTCGCCGTCATGTCTCCGCGCACGCCGTTGCCGTTGTTGTTGAACGCAGCCGCAACACGCGACACATACGCCGGGCTGGGATTGCTCTTCACCAGGTGCTGGATCAGTTGCGTGGCCACAAACGGGCCCACATTGGGATGGTTGAAGATGTTGTCCAGCGCGCCGTCCAGATCCTCCTGGTTGGTGAGGCCTGCCGGTGCAACATACCCGTTCAACAACTGCTTGGAACCTGAATCGTGCTCTGGCGGATAGGGAATCATATTGAGGCCGCTGTAGTAGTCGCCCCAGTACGGAGTGTTCCCGGGAGCCTGGTTATACATCCAGCCCGTGTAAACCCTCGCGAATTCCGCCACCGTGGCTTGTTGATAGGTCGGTATAGGAATACCGCTGCTGTCCACCTGCACTGATCCGTCCGGGTTCAGCATGACAGTGCCGATGGTGAAGAGCTGCATCATTTCACGCGCGAAGTTTTCATTGGCCACTGCACCTGTTGTGGGATCGGCCATGGCGTTGTTGCCCATGTCGAGATACTGTCCCATGGCGCCGCTCAGCGTTACGTCCTCCATGATCTGCCGGTAGTTTGTAAAGGAGTCGGCCAGCAGCGTGTCCTGATAGGGAACCATATCGTTGTCGAAGATCAGTTTCTCTTCAGAGGTCACAAATATTTGGCTCAGCGCAAACGCCACCCTCTGCCGCAACTGGTCCGGATTGGTGACTGCGTTGGCCAGAAACTGAGTCGACATGCTGACGTTGTTCGCAATCACCGTGTCGTAGTTGGAAACCTGAGGCATGGCAATCTGCGCCGTAATCCAGGCCGGGAACCCGAGCGTCTGCACGGTATCCGCATCCGTGGGAGTCGGCCCAAACGCTGCCTGCTCCAGGAACCTGCGCGCCGCCGCCGAGCTAACCAGCGCATTGGGCACGCCCACGTTAACCGGAAATGGCTCAGAATTCGCCGAGTCATTGCTCACCGTCACGTTGGCCGTCCCTGACTGGCTTGTGAATCCGGAGATAGTCAGCGACCCTGGCGACGAATAAGTTGTGGTCAGCTCCGTTCCGTTCAGAGATGCAATCGAGCTGGCTATAAACCCGCTTCCGCTGATCGTCGTCGAGAAGACGCCCAGTGGAATCTGCGCACCGGCTCCGACGGCGGTAATCGCCGGCACGGGGGCTTGAAGCGTAATGAAAGCGCTCGCCGATCCGCCCAGTCCGCTCGCCGTGACCGTGTCCGTATTGTTTGGCGGGAATGCGGACGGCGCTGTATAGAGACCTGTACTGCTCACCGTTCCGTAGGTTGCGCTCCAGGTGGTTCCGTTCGATGTGAACTGCTGTGTCGCTCCCAGGACGACGCTCGAGCTGAGGGGCGAAATGGTGGTCGGCGCGCTGTCGACCAACGTAACCTGCGCGCTGGCTGAGCCGCCAGGGCCGTTCGCAGTGACGGTCGCCGAGCCGGAGCCGGTCCAGGTCGCCGGCGCTGTATACAATCCCGAGTTGCTGACTGTTCCAAGCGTTGCGGTCCAGGTAGTCGCGCCGGTTGATGCGAATTGCTGCGTGGCCCCGAGGTCCAGGCTCACAGCGGTGGGCAAAATCGTTTGCGGCGGAATGGGAACCAGCGTGACTGCGGCGCTTGCCGAGCCGCCGGGACCGTTCGCGGTTACTGTTACCGCAGTCGAGGCCGGCATGGTAGCCGGGGCCGTATACAAACCGGTCGAAGAGACTGTTCCCGCGGTCGCCGCCCAGCTCGTCGCGCCGGCTGAAGTAAACTGCTGCGTCTGTTTCAAGATCACCGACGCTGACGTTGGTGAAATCGCCTGCGGAGCAAGCGGCACCAGTGTGACTGCGGCACTGGCCGAGCCACCGGGGCCGGTTGCGGTTACCGTCACTGCGGTCGACGCCGGCATTGTGGCCGGGGCCGTATACAAGCCAGTCGACGAGATCGTTCCCGCGGTCGCGGTCCAGCTCGTCGCACCCGAAGAAGTAAACTGCTGCGTCTGGCCGATTTTGACTGATGCGGAAGTGGGCGAGATCTTCTGCGGTTCCAGAGGCTCAAGCGTTACCGCCGCGCTCGCCGAGCCGCCGGGTCCCGTCGCGGTTACCGTGACCGCGGTCGATGCCGGCATGGTTGTCGGGGCCGTGTATAACCCTGTCGACGAGATGGTCCCTGCAGTTGCGGTCCAACTGGTGGCGCCCGTAGAAGTAAACTGCTGGGTTTTGCCGAGCTTGACTGAAGCCGATGTTGGCGAAATTACCTGCGGCTTCACAAATGTGACTGTGAACGCCGGCCCCCACAGCGTGCCGGGGTTGATCACCTGGACCACCTCAGTTCCAGCAGCGGAAACATAGGCTCCCGCCGTGATCGTCGTTGAGTTAACGTAAGTCGTGCCGAGGTTGTTGCCGGCCAGGCTGACAGTGGCTCCTGGCTGGAAGCCCTGCCCCGTGATCGTAAGCGTGGGATTTCCTATAAGAAGCGGGCTGGGGCTGACGGATGTGATCACCGGGCCTGCGGGCTCGAGGTTCACATATTCGCACCCGATCGTCCCGTCGGACGCAATCGCCTCAATGAGTGTGCTCTCCGCGGGGATGGTTGCCGGTGAAGTGTAGAGGCCCGTGGTCGAGATCGTGCCAAGTGTAGCGTTGCCGCCAGCCACACCGCTGACCTCCCACGTCACCTTTGTGTTGGTAAGCCCTGTCACGGTTGCTTTGTACTGCAACTTTGCATTGACGCCAAGATTTGTGTAGCCGGGACTGACTGTGACGGTAGTCGCCGCGGTTGCTGCCAGCGGCGCCAGGGCGGCCAGCAGCATCGGCAAGAGATTCCTTAAACGAGCTCGCATCGAGTCACTTCTCCTTGGGGGTAAGGATTATCGTTTGTCCGCGCACAATGGTCGGAACATCGATGCCTTCGTGCATGGTTCCAGCGCTTCATTCGGCAACACAGAGTCTGCTTATCCGGGAGCCAAAGGCTCTTGCGGGCCAAACTCAAGTTGCAGGGATTGCGATTGGTTCGAGTCCTGGGAAGGTGCGCCCGGGTCAAACGGGGGAGGGCAGCGGACACACTTGTTCCATTAAGGAAGTCGCAAAGAAATCGACGATATGACCATCGGCGTAAAAATATTTTGGAGTATGTGTCGCATTTATCCGTTGCCATCGAGATGTGCCGCAGAGGTACGGGCGCGGTCCACCCTCAGGCCATGGATGGTTGAATCTGACCTCGCGGCGTTTGCGATTTGGAGTCCCATGCAAAATCTGCGTCGAATCGATTTGGCCGCGTGACCACCCGCAGAAGAGCATCCTCCTGTGCGGAGCTAAGAACTTATCCGTAAATAACCATAGTCTGCCTCCAGCAGATCAGGGCAGCGGCGAGTTGCAGCAGGGCCGTGTAGCTAGCTTCGGTCTTTTCGAAGCTGACCAGAACTTTGCGGTATC
>JBEKET010000012.1:0-86821 GCA_050013695.1 Occallatibacter sp. | reverse complement strand
GCTTGATTCGGGAGGCTGAAGCCTCCCGCTCCCTCCGACGTAGAGCGTGCCGGGTTTTTCATCAAGCTGACCCGTGGCTATTTTCATCCTGCCCCTGCGGGACGCGCGCTTTATGGGGGAAGGAAAAGCGAACGAAAACGGAGCCTCCTATCTCGTTTAAGCAGTGTTGCTTAGGGCTGTTTAACGCGAAGGTTCGAAGAAGATGAAACAACCATTTTTTCCCGGCCAGCCTCCTGATTGCGGAATCCAGGCGCTCATGGGAAGGCTGGTTTGTGGAGTTGCTTTTTGGTCCGTTTGCGACTCTATTCCATTGTGCGCCAAGGCGGGGAAAGAATACGCAAAACGGGCAAAACTCTATTTGCAATGGAATGAGGTGTTTGGGGGAAATATGGAAGTTTCGGGGCTTGACTTTTTGTGGGATGGACGGAGATAGCGTCTGTTTTCGGGACTCAAAATCGACCACAGGAGAATAGATATGTCCCCAATCCCTGCAAATCCCTGCAGTTCCGGCCAGTGAGTTATTTACTTAAGTTTAATTATTATGATTAACTATAATTAATAGACTTGGGTTGTACGCCCCAGTTGGGGTTCCCCAGCACTCTCGCATGAACTGTGCTCGATGCCGCAGGCGCTGCTTTCCCCCCGTAATGGCGCGTCAGTCGGCATCTTCTCGACCCCCGGAGGCACGCGATGAAACGCAGAAATCTCAGACGCTTTGTTCTCCTCTATTTGATGGTCAATTGCGTCGGCCTTCTGGCCCAGAGCGGCACCTCGAGCGCCATCTCCGGTACAGTGCTCGATCCATTCCGTGCGGCTCTGCCCGATGCCGCCATCACTGCGACCGATGTGGATACCAAGGCCGAGCGGACCGTGCGGACCAACCAGGATGGCCGTTTTCTCATTTCTCAGGTCAATCCCGGCACTTATACCGTTTCCGTGCGGGCGCCAGGATTTGCGGAACAGATATCACAGCCCCTTGCGGTTGAAGTTGGACGCACCGCGACGGTGAATTTCAATCTGGCTGTTTCCGGGGCTTCGCAGACCGTTGAAGTCACCGCCGAACAGACGCTTCTCAGCCTTGACAATCCCAACACCACCACCTCCATTGAAGCGAAGACCATCGAGAACCTGCCCAATGCCGGCTCGGACCTAACTTTTGTTGCCCAGTTCGCTCCTGGAGCGCTGATGAACACCGCCGGCTCTTCCAACGACGCGAAGGCTGCTGGGGGATATGGCAACGTTGAGTACAACGGCCTTCCAGCCACCTCAAACGGCTACATTCTTGACGGTTATGACACCAACGATCCGTGGCTGGGGCTCAATATCGGCCTATCCACCAACCTGGTGCTTGGGCTTGATGCCGTCGATCAGGCAACGGTGAACACGAACTCATACTCCGTGGACCAAGGCCGCTATGGCGCCTCGCAGGTGAACTACTTCACGAAGTCCGGAACCAACAAGTTTCACGGCGACTTTTATGAGTTGTGGGACGGTTCGCTGTTCAGCGCGGAGGACTATTTTCTCCACGCCAACGACACACCGGGCAACATTACTCCCAAGCCACGGTCCAATGTGAATCATTTCGGGCTCGCAGTTGGCGGCCCTATTCGAAAAGACAAGCTCTTTTTCTTTACAGCCTATGAGGGCGTCCGCATCGCGTTACCGATCGTGACTCGGGCCGTTGATCCCTCTCCGGCCTATCAGCAATACACGCTCAGCCAGCTTGCAGCAGGCGGCGTTGACCCGATCACGGGAACCACGCTGCCCGCTGAGCCATCCGAGGTTCCCTTCTACAAGGCGATGTTCGGGCTTTATGGGAACACGGCGGGAACCGCGGTGCCGGTCAGTTCGTGTCCGCTGGATGGGAGCGGCGCGCTGCTCCCCGGCATTCAGAACAGCGGGAACGTGTTTAACGGCAGCGGATGCGCCAATCAGCGTGAGGAGTCGCTGCAGAACAGCGACCACGAAGACGTGTTTGTGGTCAAACTCGACCACACCATCAACGCCGCCAACACCGTCTGGTATCGCTTTCAATCGGATACAGGCGTGCAGGCGGCATACACCGATCCGATCAATTCCATCTTCAACTCGTATTCTCCGCAGCCGCAGTACACGGTGGTTGCAGGATACACACACATATTCCGCGCCAATCTCGTGAACCAGTTCAATCCCGGCGCAAGCTGGTACAGCAGCATCTTTGAGCCGAACAATTTCTCCCAGGTGCAACAAGCCTTCCCCATTGTCCTTGCGGCGGGCAGCAACGACGCTCCCTTTACCACCGTTGGCGGCCTCGACAATACGTATCCACAGGGCCGCAAGGTTACGCAGTGGCAGGTCAATGACAACCTCGACTGGAATCGCGGCAAGCAGGAGTTCCGTTTCGGCGTCAATACGCGGCGCGTCGACGTAAGCGACTACGATCTGGGCGAGGGCAGCGTACCCACAGCCATCTACAACGATCTTGCAGAGTTCACCTACGGCGCGGCGTACACGGAAACCTGGACCTTTCCCATTTCGTTCAAAGAGCGAATCGCCGTCGGCAATATTGACCTCTACGCGATGGATACCTGGAAACCCAATTCACGCACTACTATGATTGCCGGCGTGAGGACGACGTGGAATAGCGACCCGGTTAATCAGCAACGCCTCTTCGCGCGGCCTGCAGGATCGTTCCTCGATCTTTCTCACAGCACGAACCAGCCGCTGGATCAGGCTATAGAGACGGAGGTGAGCGCGTTGTTTTCCGATACACCGAAGCTGATCTGGCAGCCGCGCGCCTCAGTCGCCTACCAAATTACCCACGGTACGGTAATCCACCTCGGCTTCGGCGCCTTCAACGACATCATTCCCGCGCAGATCGCCGATCTCGCCGCAACCAACGCTCCCTACGCACCTACGTTTGTGGGCGGCATCGGCGGGCAGGCGGGCGGTCTTGCCATTGCGCTCGGCGTTCCCAACAGCGCCGGTGACGCGGCCCGGAGCGCCAACGCTCAGTTCGAATCCATCTTCAATGCCGGCGGCGCACCCTGCGCGGGATTGGTCCCTGGCGCGCCAACCTGCCCTCTCGCAGTGAGTCTCAATACCTTCCCCACAGGTATGCTCAAAACTCCCTATTACTACCAGTACAACTTCGGCATTGAGCAGAAACTGAACGCGCATGGCGCAGTACGCATTGGCTATGTCGGCACGCGTGGACTCCATGAACCGTTTCAGGTGGGCTTAAACGGCTATCAGACGGTTTGCGCGGGGTGCTTCGCGCCTTTTCCTTACGCACAGCCCCTCGATCAGCGGTTTGGCAGCGTCAACGAATTCCGCACCGATGCGACCAGCAACTACTCAGGCCTGCAGACCAGCCTGTCAGAGCAACTCCACTCTCTCACGCTGAGTGTGAACTATACCTTCAGTCATTGCCTCGACGAAATCTCCAATGGCGGCCTGCTCCCCTTTTCTACGCAGGGCATTCTCACGCCGGTGCCGGGCGAGCTGAGCCGGCAATACAGCAATTGCGACTACGATGTGCGGCACAATCTTTCCGCATACGGCATTTACCAGATTCCGTTTGCGTCCAGGTATCTTCGGCTGCGTTCTCTTTTTAGCAACTGGTCGATCTCGGAAACGGCCATTCTGCATTCAGGTCTTCCGTTTACAGTTCTCAGCCAGCCCTATACGGCAAACGGCAACGGTGTTTTTCAGGCGAATGAGCCGCAGTTTGCACGCCGCGTTCCCGGCCAGCCGGTCTATCAAAAATCTGCTTACGCAGGCGTGACTGTTGCCGGAACGAGGCAATGGCTCAATCCCAACGCATTTGTTTCTGTTGTAGATCCCACGACCGGGGCCTGCACCGGCGGCGATTCTCCTGCCAGGTGCCAGTTCGGCGATGCTGGGCGCAATAATGTTCGCGGCCCGCACTTCAGCGATTCGGACATCTATGTCTCGCGCCGATTTCACATCTGGGAACAGATGTCTCTGCGATTTGACGTGCAGATGTTCAATGCCTTCAACCATCCCAACTTCGCGCTGCCCAGCAGTGTCGAGGCTGGTGTTCCAGGCGTTTATATCCCGCCCAAATTCGGAACACTCGAGAGCACGATCTCCCCGCCGACCGGCCTTTTGGGGGTGGGGCTGGGAGGCGACAGTTCCCCACGGATGATTGCCTTTCAGGCCAGAATTGAGTTCTGAAGGAGGCCGCTTTGGCAACGTCTGGGGCTGGCCGAACTGGTATGGAAAGATCCGTCCCGTGAAGTTGGCTGGTGTTTGGCGAGCTGCCTGTTGGCCAACTGTTGCCGGCGGGCCGATGTACTCGTTTAAACCTGTCGGCGAATTCTGCGTGGGGCTAGTGTCCTGAGTCTGAGGTTCTTGCCAATATCCACGAAAGAGCAAATGCAGGTCCTTCGACTCACTACCCCCAAACTGAAAAATGTTTGGGGCCCCTTTCGCTCAGGATGACGGCCTCCTTTTTGTTATGAACTCTTAGGGAAGGGACGCTAGCGGGCGGTGGCGGGCTTGTCGATGTGGAGCATGGGGGTGTGGCCGGCGGATTGGGTGCTGCGGATTACGTGGGGCGTCATGACTATCAAAAGCGTTGATCCGCTCTTCTGGACGTTGTTGTTGCTGAGGCTGCTCAGGCCGGGGATTTCACTGAGGCCGGGGGTGCCGCTGATGGCCTTCATTTCCTGGTTGTCGACTTCACTGGCAATGACTACGCCCTGGCCCTGGGGGAGGGTGATGACGCCGGAGTAGGAACGGCTGTCGAGGATGGGGTTGCCGTTGATGGAGCTGCCCTGGAGGGCGTCGATCTTGAAGTCGATGGTGAGGGCGACGTCGTTGTTGCGCAGGACCTTGGGGGTGGCCTTGAGGGTCATGCCGAGATCCTGATACTGGATTTGGGGAACGTTGGGCACAGAGGAGGTTAGCCCCGCGAGCAACGAGGAGAGCGCGCTGGAGCTGCCGGCTCCGGTCAGGCCAGGAATGTTGGGAAGGTTTGGGGACAGGCTGGAGAACGACGAGGTCTGGATGGGGTATTTGGTGCCGGAACGCACGGTGCCCGACTCTCCGTCGCCGAGATGGAGCTGGAGCTGGTCGAGTTCCTTGGAGTCAGAGGAGTTGAGGTCGATGTTGGCGGTGAATCCGCCGGGGGCGAGCGCGGATTGGGTGATGCCGCCGCCGAAGAGAGCGATGCCGTTGGAGAAGAGGGAACTGGAGACCTGGCCGGAGGCGAGCAGGATGCCGAGGATGGCAAGCGTGTCGCCGGGAGAGGCGAGGCCGGAAGAGATGATCTGCTGGACGAGGGCCTGGTTGGAGTTGAGGATGGACTGCTCTTCAGCGTAGACGTTGAAGGCGGATACGGTTTGCGGCGGAGTGATGCCGGTGTTGCGCTGGCTGGTGTGGGCGAGCTGGATGATGCGGACTTCAAGCAGGACCTGGCTGTGGCCGTCGAGCAGGTCGCGCATGGTGGCATTGAAAGCGTTGACGGTGTCATCAGAGCCGCGAACGGTGATGGTTCCGGCGGTGTGCTGCAATGCGGCGCCCTGGATTTCAAAAACGTTTTTGGCGAGATTGGAGACTTCATCCATGTCGGCGGTGTTGAGGCCGGGAAGGTAGAGGGTCTCCATAACCTGGCGGGTGAAGCGCTTGCGGTTATCG
Source organism: Occallatibacter sp. (assembly GCA_050013695.1). Classification (GTDB taxonomy): domain Bacteria; phylum Acidobacteriota; class Terriglobia; order Terriglobales; family Acidobacteriaceae; genus Telmatobacter. The sequence continues at coordinate 81,178 of JBEKET010000012.1, read as the reverse complement.
GCAGTGTCATTGGCGACGACTACGCGATGGGCGTCAATGGGGACGTAGAAGGTTTTGGTGAGCAGGCCGATGGTGTGAGTGGCTTCCGCGAATGTGGCGTCGTCAAGATCGAGATGGATGACGTTGGTATGAACGCTCTCGTCGAAGGTGGAATTTAGGCCGTAGGCTTTGAAGACCTGCTCGATGGTGGAGCGGACGGGCAGGTTGAGGTGAAAGCTGTGCAGGCCGGGAGTGGGGGCGAGTGGAATGGCTTCACCGACGGTTTCGGCACCCTGCTGATAGAGGGGCGTTAACTGGGCGCGGATGGCGTCGTCGGCCAGCTCGTGAATATGCTCGGTGACCTCGATATTTTTGGGGTCGAGCTCTTGAGCGCGGGCGAGGGCGGCGCGTTCGGCGGGGGCATCGCCGCGGATGCGGTCTTTGGCGGCGGATTGGATGAGCGCGGTGACGGCGTGGCTGCGGGCTAACTCGGCGGCGAGTTGGTAGTTGTTGTTGGTGGGGTCGAGGGCCGCGGCTTGCTTGTAGGCATCCATGGCGGGCTCGAATTGCTCTTTTTCGAAGAGCTTGCTGGCTTCGAGGAAGAGCTTGGCGGCATGGCGGCGTTCGGCGCGGGTGGGTTGGGCTGGGTCTTTGGCGGCGGTTGCGGCCGGGGCGGATTGGGGTGGGGTGGTTTGGGTTTGGGCGAGGCATGCGGCGGATGTCAGGAGGAGCGCGGCCAACATCGCACAAAGATGGTGGATGAAGTGCGGGCGCATTGAGGCGTTCGTCGCGGGGGCTAAATTGGCTTCGAAAAAAAGAGGAGTCGGCAACAATGGCCTAGAAACATCCCCCAGGGGCTGAAGCCCGGCATTCATTGCAGGCTGTATACGGCACGACTGAAGTCGTGCCCTTTCAAAGCTGCATTTGCGGGGAATCACTGGGCGGTCCGGGAGTGGGCCAGGAGATCGGCCAGCGACGAGGCGCAGACTTCTGGCTGATACTTTAGCAGTTCATCGAAGGAGTATCGGCCGGTGGCGACGGCGATGACGGAGAGGAAATTGGCGCGGGCGGCTTCGATATCACGCGGGGTGTCTCCGACCACGCAGATTTTTGCGCCGCGGCCCGCCAACTCTCGTGCTTTTTGTGCGGCCTGGGCGATGAGTTCAGAACGGATGGGGAAATGGTCGCTGAAGCCGCCGAAGCGGAACCACTCGCGGAGGCCGGCCTGTTCGACTTTGATCCAGCCGATCACTTCAAGATTGCCGGTGGCGACGCCGAGCAGGGCTCCGCGGCGGGCGAGATGAGCGAGGGTCTGTTCGACGCCGGGCATGCGGACGAGGTCCATCTCATGGCGATGTTCGGCAACGGTGTTGCGCATGGCTTCAAGGATGGCTTCGGTGCGCGATTCGAGGATCTCAGCGGGCACGCCGGCCTGGCGGCAGGCTTCGCGAAGGATGGCCGTGTCAGTGCTGCCGTGGAGCAGGATGCCGGCGAGGGTGACTTCAAAGCCGGTGACGCGGTGGACGCTGGAGGTGAATGAGTCGACGTGGACGTGGTCGCGGCTGCGCAGCAGGGTTCCGTCGATATCAAAGAGATAGGCGTCCTGCGCATCCCAGACGAAATCCTGTTCAATGGCGATGCGCGCTTCGGAGGTGGGTTCAAATGTCAGCATCTTTTGGTAAGACGGTCAGCCCTGGCGTAAAGTCTGGCGCACCGTGCTGAATACAGGACGTTCGCTGCGGGGTGGACGCTTGAGCATTGTGGAGCTTGACCTTACGCGGCGCCGGGATTTGAAATTTCTTCAAACATTGAATCGGCTACTTGATAAAGGATACGCGCTACGGGCTTCATCTGAAAACCAGAGGACGTTGGAGAGACAAACCAAAATCGGTGGGTTTCTGTTCCAACTGCGGGCACCGCTTGGCAAGTTCGGCCAGAAATCTCTCCCGCTCTGCTACCGCGATTGTGCACGTATTTCCTCTCTCGGGGACTAGCATAAGGCGGTTTAGCGACTTTTGAGAAGTAGGCAAGACTCTATCCAGACTCGCATAAGGAATTTGAATTTTCTTTCGACCCTGGCTCAGGAATAGCCCGTCCTCTTTTATCTCATAGTAGTCAGGAAATATCCTGAGGCGGGCGAAGAGGTAAAGTGCGAGAAGACACAAAACGAGAATCAATCCGCCAAAGATGTAGGCCAGCGGAATGCGAGGGATCAATCGATGCAGGCTGGACGGCAAGTTGAGCAAAGCCAGGGATTCAATGACACAGAAGACCACCAGCTGAGTCCAGTCCATCTTCGTCTTGAATCGCATGGGCTCAGCCTCCCAATACGTAATGCGGTCAGCCCTGGCGTAAGGTTTGACGGACCGTGCTGAATACAGGACGTTCGCTGCGGGGTGGACGCTTGAGGCCGGCGCGGACTTCTGCAAGGTCGAGGTCGAGCTCGGCCATGGCGCGGCTCAGCGTGTTGCGATGGATGCCCAACTCTTCAGCCGCCTTGCACTGGTTTCCCCGGTGTGCCACCAAGACTTCGCGCAGATATTGCCTTTTGAAATCCCGCACGGCATCTTCATAGCGAATGCCGCTTGAATGCATTTGCGACACCAGGATGTCCAGTTCTCTTCTCACGCTCACCTCTTGCAATTGTATTAGCTTACCCTGTTCCGGGATGAATATTACGCCGCGATGTTTGCTGCTGATTACGATGGAGCGGGTTTGGGATTGATCAATTCGTGCGAATCGTGTTCCAGAATTTTTAAACCATCGCGCACGCGGTGCGCCAGCTCGGCCGGGCTTACGTGGGTGCTGAGGTGGCAGGCGCCGAAGAACAATTTGGGCAGGCGAGCCTTCTCAAGCCATTGCGTATCCGGGAAGAAAGCAGCGAGTGCGAGGATTCCTAACGTTATCAGAATTACGCCCTGAAAGAATCCAAAAATTCCGCCGGCTAGTGAATCGAGGCAACCCAACCCGATTAGACGAAAGGCCTTTGCCAGGAATGCGCCGATGATGGCAAAAATCGCCATGACGAGGAGGGCGACGAGCAGGAATCCGATGACCTCTGCCACGGCTTTGATGCGAACGAGAGGCAGGAAGATGGCAGCGACGCGGCCGTAGTTCCATGAAGCAACTGCCAGGCCGATCAGCAGGCCGGCGAGCCCGCAGGCGGAGCGAAAGAATCCCTGAGACAGGCCACCGAGGATGGCTGCCGCCATGATGATTACGATGACCCAATCGATCCACGCCATGCTGCGCTCCGACTTCTGTTTAGAGGCTGAGATCCCGGCCGGTCAGGCGGCGAAAAGCTTCGAGATACTTGGCCTGCGTGCGTTCCACCACATCATCGGGAAGGGCGGGCGCAGGCGCCTGCTTGTTCCAGTGGATTGATTCAAGATAATCGCGTACGAACTGTTTGTCGAACGAAGGCTGCGGGCCGCCGGGGTTCCAGGTGGCGCCTTCCCAGAAGCGCGAGGAATCCGGTGTCAGAACCTCATCGGCAAGGATAATCCCATCGGCAGTTGTTCCGAACTCAAATTTTGTGTCGGCGAGGATGAGGCCGCGGGACTCGGCGTGTTGGGCGGCTCGACTGTAGATTGCGAGGGTAAGGCGGCGCAGCTCGGCGGCGTCGGCTGCGCCAATGGCTTTCTCAGTGGCGGCGAAGGAGATGTTCTCGTCATGTGCGCCGTCCTGGCTCTTGGTGGCGGGCGTGAAGAGTGGTTCGGGAAGGCGCGAGCCATCGAGCAGGCCGGCAGGAAGCGGGATGCCGCAGACGGCGCTGGTGGCCTGGTATTCCTTCCAACCGGAGCCGGCGAGATAGCCGCGGGCTACACATTCGACGGGGAACATGGCGGCGCGCTTGACGAGCATGGAGCGGCCTTCGAGCTGGTCGGAAAAAGGATGCAGGGATGCGGGGAATTCGCGGACGTCGGCGGTGATGATGTGGTTGGGGACGATGCTGCTGAGCAGGTCAAACCAGAAGAGCGAGATCTGGGTGAGGATTTTTCCTTTGCCGGCGATGCCCGTTGCCAGGACGTGATCAAAGGCGGAGATGCGGTCAGTGGCGACGAGGAGGAGGGTGTCGTCGATGGCGTAAAGGTCGCGTACTTTGCCGCGGGCGAGGAGTGGGATGTTGCCTAGATTTGTGGTCAGGAGAGCGGTCACAGCAGGTTTGCCTCGGTGGGACTGAATCTTCGATTTTCGAGTGCGCGGCTGTGTTTGTCAAACTGTGTCGGGATGATGGAATGTGGTCTGAATTGTCCAGTTGGGCGAGGGATGATCGTGGTCAAATGCATAAAGCGGCTGGGTGTGGAAAAAACTCTTGTACCACTGTGACAGCCGTCACGGAATGGACGTTCGACATAGGAGACACTCCAGTTGTCAACATGGTTCGGAGAGTGAGTAAGAAGACTCTCTTAGAGCCGGGCGACACGAGTTAGCTGTGGAAAGGGGAAGCCGCTGCTAGTCTCGTATGTACAGGGATCACCAGTAGCCGCGTGCTACCGACCTCCAGCGCCGGCTACTGGTCCCCGTCTTTATCTTGTGCCAAATACAAGCGCCTCCGAAGAGAAGATCTCCTTCGGGGGCGATTTTTTTGGAACAGGGAACAGGGAACAGGGAACAGGGAACAGGGAACAGTGGTCAGGGATCAGTTGTCAGTTTTCGGTTAAACGCAAGAGATTTCGAACTGACTCACTGTACCTATTGAGCGATAACGGCCTCTGCGTGCATCAAGTCCAGTTCGATCCAGTCGCAGAGCATGTGGCCGGCGAGGATTTGCGTCTCCTGGATGCGCGCTGTGTCGCGCGATTCGACTGCGAAGAGGTGATCGGCGAACTCCGCCATCTTGCCGCCGCCGGCGCCCGTGAATGCCACGGTGGCCAGGCCCTGCGCACGCGCCGCTTTGAGCGCGGCAATCACATTGGGACTGTTGCCCGAGGTGGAGATGCCTACCAGCAGGTCGCCTTTATTCCCAAGTGCCTCAACCTGACGGGAAAAGACTTTTTCGTAGCCATAGTCGTTGCCGATGGCTGTCAGGATCGACGTATCCGTAGTCAGCGCGACTGAGGGCAGTGCGCGGCGCTCGCGGCGAAAGCGGCCAATCAGTTCAGCAGCCAGGTGCTGCGCATCGGCAGCGCTGCCACCATTGCCGCACCACAGGATTTTGCCGCCGGCGCGGAGTGTTGCCGTCATAGCCAGCGCAATCGTCTCCAGCAACGCATGCTGCTGCTCAAGCTGGCCTACGACATGCAGGTGTTCGGCAAGCGCCTTTCCAAAGATGGTTGCGGCATCGGGACTGCTGGACATGGGTTCCTCACTTCAGAGTTTTCGATTGCAGAATGTGTTCATAGGTTGGATAGGTAAACACTCGGCTGTTGCTATCATAACGGGGTGATCCGTTCCAGTAACAGCACTTCGCGGCGCGACCTGCGTACGGTCTTCCTTGATCGCGACGGCGTGGTCAACGAAAAAATGCCGGAAGGCCAATACGTGACCTCGTGGGATGAATTCCGCTTGCTGCCGCGCGTGGCCGAATCTATCGCCGAGCTGAACCAGGCGGGCTTGCGAGTCATCGTTGTATCAAACCAGCGTGGGATCGCACGCGGACTCTATAGCGCCGCGGATGTGGACGCGATTCACGCGCGGTTGCGGAGCCTGTTGCAGGCGAGCGGCGCAAAGATTGATGGCATCTATTATTGCCCGCATGACAAGGGGCAGTGCAATTGCAGGAAGCCGATGCGGGGGCTGTTTGATCAGGCTGTGGCTGATTTTCCGGAGATTGTTGCCGCGAGTTGCGCCATGGTTGGGGATTCGCTGTCCGACATTGAGTTTGGCAAGCGACTGGGAATGTTGACGGTGTTTGTTGAGGGCGATCAGGAACGCAGGAAAGCGGGCGGCGAGGTAGCGGCGGAGATGGCCGATTTGCGGGTGGGTTCCCTGGCGGAGGCGGTTGGGGTGTTGCTGTAGGGGGCTGAATTTCCCCAGGGGCTGAAGCCCAACTCATCTTATTGGCGTTATTGGTATGACTGAAGTCATACCCTGATACAAAGCCTTTGAAGGTTGCGGGCTGAGCGAGTTTTTCACCAAGGTGTGAAGGCGTGCCCTTTTCGCACATCGATAACAGCTCAAATTACGCGGTGGCGCGTTCGCGGTCGTGGGAGCCTAAACGGACGCTGATGACTTTGGAGACGCCGGGCTCCTGCATGGTGACGCCGTAGATCATGTCGGCGGCCTGCATCATGCGCTTGGAGTGGGTGACGAGCAGGAATTGCGTGTCCTGGCTGAGCGAGTGGAGCAGGTCGGCGAGGCGACCGACGTTGGTTTCGTCGAGCGGCGCGTCGACCTCGTCGAGTACGCAGAAGGGGCTGGGCTGGAACTGGAAGATGCCGACCAGCAGCGCGAGGGCGGTGAGTGCTTTTTCACCACCGGAGAGCAGGAGCACATTTTGAAGCTTTTTGCCGGGAGGCGAAGCAACGATTTCGAGGCCGCTCTCGGCCTGATTTTCAGCGTCGGTTAGGCGAAGGAATGCCTGGCCGCCCTGGAAGAGGCGCGAGAAGACGTGGGCGAAGTTCTCGTTGATTCGGGCGAAGGCTTCGTCGAACTTGGTGCGCGAAATCTGGTCGATTTCCTTGATGGTTTCCTGGGTGTTCTCGATGGATTCGATGAGGTCCTTGCGCTGGGTTTCAAGGAAGAGGTGGCGATCGGCGGTCTCTTTGTATTCTTCGAGGGCCATCATGTTGACGGGGCCCATCTGCTCGATGCGCTGACGGAGGGTCTGGCAGGTTTCTTCCTCGGCGGCGAGGGCTTCATCGGCGAGGCGGGAGATGGATTCGTCGACGCGGATGAGGGCGGCTTCGATGTTGATTTCGGCGACGCAGGCTGCTTCCTGGTGTTCGAGGTCGGAACGCAGCTTGGCAATCTGGCTGGCGCGATTGGCGCGGTCTTCACGCAACTGGTCGAGGGCGGCGCGGCCGGTTTTGAGCTGCGTCTCCATGGCGGCGAGCTGCTGGCGCAGGGTCTGAGCCTGCGTGGCGAGGGAGTGGGCGAGGGCAAGAGCTTCAGCGCGGATGTCGGCGAGCTCTTTCTGCTTGCCGGCGAGGGTGGCGCTTTCGGCGATGCGCTGCTCGCGCTCGGCGGATGCGGCGGCGCGCTGCTGCTCGATGGCGAGGACACGGCGCTCGAGGTCGGCATGGAGGCGGTCGATGCGCTGGAAGGCGGCTTCAGCGCCGCGGCGCCGCTCTTCAAGGCCGGCTAACTCGGCGGTAACCTGCGCTGCTTCCTGCTGAAGGCCTTCGCGGGTCTGGCGGAGGGTGGCGAGCTGGGCCTGCAATTCGTCGAGGGCGGTTTCGGATTTGGCGTGCTCGGCTTCGAGACGCTGGGTCTCGTTGCGGTTCAACTCGATTGAGGCGGCCTTGGCTTCGCGGGCGTCTTTGTTGCGGGCGGCCTGGGTGAGCCACTCCTGAAGGCGGCGCTCGATGCGCTGAGTCTCGCCCTCCATCTGACGGAGAGCTGCGCCCTGGTTGGCGGTGTCGGTTTCGGTGCCGCGACGCTGTTCGCTGCGGGCTTCGAGCTGGGCGGTAAGCTCTTCAATGGTGCGGGTGAGAGTGGCGGCTTCTGTCTCCGCTTGCGCGAGGCTGGTTTCGAGTTTGGCTAGGCGAGTTTCCGCTTCGCGCAGTTCGCGCTTGAGGGCGAGAGGGCCCTCAGAGGCTGGCTTGCCGCCGGTGACGGTGGCGTTGTGGAAGCATTCACCCTCGGGCGTTAGGAAGTAGGCGTGGGCGTGCTGCGCGGCGAGGGCGCGGGCTTCGCTGGAGTTTTCAACCAGGTAGCCGTTGCGAAGCTTGGGCAGGATGGATTCAAGAGAACGGCCGAAACCGTTGAGCACCTTGATGGAATCCTTGAGCGGAGTGAGGCCGGGAGCGGCGATTGGGTCGGCGGTGTCTGTGGGTTGGGCGGCGGACGGGTCGGCGGGATGGATGAGGAACGTGGCACGGCCGTCGACGCCGGATTTGAGGAGGCGAATGCCTTCTTCGGCGGCTCCCCAGCTCTCGACCACAACGTAATTAAGTTCTTCACGGAGGAATTCGTCGACGACGGCCTCATGAGTGCTGCTTACCTCAAGAAAGTCGGCCAGCGTACCAATTGGCGCGAGATTGGCGCCGAGAGCGCCGGGCTTGAGCAGGCGGCGAACGGTGTCTGTGGAGTAGCTGTGGTTGCGAATGAGGGCTTCAAGGGAGTTGCGGCGGCCGGCGATGGTGGCCTGCTCGCTGCGAATCTGATTGGCGCGGGCGCGCTGCGCGTTTTCTTCGGCGCGGCGGGATTGGAGGGATTCGCGAAGGGCTGCGATTTCGGATTCGAGGCGCTTGAGGGAATCGGCGGCGGACTCGAAACGCAGACGTGCCTGACCGCTTTGCACGCCGAGGTTTTCAAGCTCGTTGCGAGCCTGGCCCATTTCTGCTTCGAGGCGGCCTGACTCGCGCTCAAGGGCGGCGAGGCTTTCCTCAGCCTGGGCAGTGTGGTTGCGGGCGTTGCCGGCCTGGGTGAGCAGGTGCATGGCGTGGCGGCGACTGGATTCAAGCTGGCGCTCGGCGGAGAAGACGGCGTCGGCCGCGGTGCGGGCTTCCTGTTGGCGGGCCTCAACCTGCTGGCGGAAGGCTTTGGCTTCGCCAGCGGCGGATTCAAGGAAGGTGCGCTGCTGTTCGCGCTCTTCGGCGATGCCGGCGAGCTGGGTGCGGGTTTGGTCGAGCTCGGCGCCGGAAGAGGCGATGCGGGATTCGAGTTCACCGATGCGCTCGGAATTGCCGCGTTCGCGGGCAGTGGCGCGTTCGAGCTCAACGGCAGCTTCGCTGGCGCGGTTTTGCGCTTCCTGGCCCTGGTGGTCGAGGTCGTAGCCGCGCTCGGTGAGCCCATGCTGGCTGGTTTCGAGGGTTTCAATCTCGGCGGCTGAGGTGTCGATGCGGCCGGTGAGGGCGGCAATCTCCTGCTCGAGGCGGGCCTGCTCGGCGTCCATGATGGCGATGCGGCTGGCGAGGACTACACGCAGGCGCGAACGGAGCTCGTCACGGACGGCGGCGAATCGCTCGGCCTTGGCGGCCTGGCGCTTGAGCGAATTCATCTGGCGGGTGACTTCTTCAAAGATGTCGTCGACGCGGGCGAGGTTTTGCCTGGCGCTTTCGAGACGGAGTTCAGCGAGGCGTTTTTTGGTTTTGAAACGGGTGATGCCGGCAGCTTCTTCAATGATGGCGCGGCGGTCGTGGGGCTTGGAGCTGAGCAGTTGGCCGATGCGCTCCTGGCCGATGATGGCGTAGCTCTCCGGGCCGAGGCCGGTGCCCATGAAGATGTCCTGGATGTCGCGCAGGCGGCAGAGCTTGCCGTTGAGCAGGTATTCGCTTTCGCCGGTGCGGAAGAGGCGGCGGGTAATTACGACTTCACCTTTTTGGGGTGTGCGCTGGAATTTGCGGCGACGGATTTTGAGGACGACGGCTTGCGGGCCAGTCTCGGCACCGCCTGGCTGCTGTGGCTGGGTGAGGAATTGGCTTGGATTTTGCGATGATTCCTGAGCTTGGCCGTCTTCTTCGCCGAGGGCCTGATCGCCAAGAATCTGGCCGGGCTGCTCGTTGGCGATGATTTCTTCGGCTTCTTCGGCGCGCTGGCGGCGCATGGCGTCTTCGTCCCAGTCGGCGGGGCCGTCGTTATCGACGGCGACCTCGGGCTCGACGGGGATGGGGCCTTCGTAGGCTTCCGGGTCGACCATGGTGAGGGTGACTTCAGCCATGCCGAGGGCTTTGCGGTCACGCGTGCCGGCAAAGATGACGTCCTGCATGTTGGTGCCACGGAGGGACTTGGCGCTCTGTTCACCGAGCACCCAGCTCACGCCGTCGAGGATGTTGGACTTTCCGCACCCATTGGGGCCCACGACCACGGCGATGCCTGTTCCCGGCACGGTGAGTTCCGTGCGGTCGCAGAAGCTTTTGAAGCCGAGGATGTGGATCTTTTTCAGTTTCAGCATGTTGACTCCGAATTGATGGGCCGGTGAATGGCGCGTTTTGGGGTGCGGCTGCGAGCTTCCCAAGGCTGAAAATGCGTTGGGGAATTTTGCCTTCCGATTACAGACTCTACGGAGTGGGAGGGGTGGGGTCAACGGGTGGAGGGAGGGTTTTTGTGGATAAGGGAGGGCGGAATTCCTGTTCTTGGAAATTCCCAAGAAAGCTGTGCAAGATTGGGAATCTTTAAGAAATTTTGGTGGGTTTTTGCACAGACTGGCGTCATATTATGAGGTTCGAGAGTTATATTTCAGTATAATATTTATGTGAGGTCGTAATGCTTACCACCAATCTGCGTAAAGTCGGGGGATCTGTGATGTTGGCGGTTCCGCGGGCTGTTCTAGAGATGATGCGGTTGGAGGCCGGGGCCACGGTGCAACTTGCAGTGGAGGGTGAACGCTTGATTATTGAACCGCAAAAGAAGCTACGCTATTCGCTTGATGAACTCCTGAACGAGTGCCAGGAGGGAGTTGACGCAACGGCACAACAAGATGAAGACCGCGCATGGGTTAACCTGGCTCCGGTGGGAAGGGAACTTTGAACTGGGCTCGATCCAAGCTGGGGTATTTTTCATTCTTATATTGATTTTTGACAAGTTAGTTGAGTTGGAGCAAAACCTTGAGCGTAAACGCAAGACGTGGCGATATTTATTTAGTTTCACTTGATCCAACGCAGGGACACGAACAGCAAGGAACACGGCCGGTGCTGGTTGTTTCTCCGGACCGTTTCAATGCACTAACCGGCGTTCCTCTCGTTGTTCCCATTACAACAGGGGGCGGTTTTGCGCGGAATCAGGGGTTCGCTGTTTCCCTGACTGGCGCGGGGACACAGACCACCGGCGTCATCCGGTGCGATCAACCCCGTCCTATTGACCTGGGGGCCCGTAATGCAACCAGGCTCGAGTCGGTTCCGGAAGCGATCATCGAAGAAGTCCTGGCGAGGCTGGCGACCTTGTTTTCGTAGGCTGTGCCGAGATTTGGGATGCATTTTTTCCGGTGGAAGCAGGTGGTTTTACTTATGGAGGGAGAGCGGATTAGGTTCATTGAGTAGGCGTATTATTTTGGCGGTGGCACTTGTGCTGCCACGCAGTTTGAATATCGAATTCTTTCCGCACATTGCGGGACGGACAACAGAATTGCAACACGAACGCCAAGGAGAGTTTCCCATGTCTGACAACCAGACAAAGACCCCCGGACCCCCGATAGTCACAGATCAGAACGCGATGACCGGCGATGCGAAATGCCCATTTTTGAACGGCGCGCGCCAAAACACATTGGCTGGCACGCCAGGGAATGCAGCCTGGTGGCCGAATCAGCTGAATTTGAAAATCCTGCACCAGCACTCGCAACTGTCGAATCCGATGGGCGAGGGATTCAATTACGCCGAGGAGTTCAAGACGCTGGACCTGGATGCGGTGATCAAGGACCTGCATGAATTGATGACCAGTTCGCAGGACTGGTGGCCGGCGGACTACGGGCACTACGGACCTTTCTTCATTCGCATGGCGTGGCATAGCGCCGGAACGTACCGCATAGCGGACGGGCGCGGCGGTGGTGGCCGAGGGGCGCAGCGATTTGCTCCGCTGAATAGCTGGCCGGATAACGTGAGCCTGGATAAGGCTCGCCGGTTGATCTGGCCGATCAAGCAGAAGTATGGCCGGAAGATTTCATGGGCTGACCTGATGATTCTCACGGGCAATGTGGCGCTGGATTCGATGGGGTTGAAGACCTTCGGATTTGGCGGCGGGCGCGTGGACATTTGGGAGCCGGAAGAAGATGTCTATTGGGGACCGGAGACCAAGTGGCTTGGGGATGAACGCTACAAGGGCGACCGTGAACTTGACAATCCGCTTGGCGCGGTTCAGATGGGCCTGATTTATGTGAACCCGGAAGGACCGAATGGCAAGCCTGATCCGGTGGCGGCGGCACGGGATATACGCGAGACGTTTGCGCGCATGGCGATGAATGACGAGGAGACGGTGGCGCTGATTGCCGGCGGACACACATTTGGCAAAGCGCATGGTGCTGCCGATCCGGTGAAGTATGTGGGCCGGGAACCCGAGGGTGCACCGATCGAAGAGCAGGGGCTGGGTTGGGCGAACAGCTTCGGCACCGGGAAAGGCGTGGATACTATCTCGAGCGGCCTTGAGGGCGCATGGACTGCAAACCCGGTTAAGTGGGATAACGACTACCTGGAGAACCTGTTTGAGTATGAATGGGAGCTGACGAAGAGTCCGGCGGGCGCGCAGCAGTGGGTGCCCAAGCAAGTTGAGCCGGACGATATGGTGCCGGATGCGCACGATCCCAGCAAGAAGCATGCGCCGATCATGTTTACGACTGATCTGGCTTTGAAGATTGATCCGAGCTACGCGAAGATTTCGCGGCGGTACCTTGAGAACCCGCAGGAGTTCGCGGACGCGTTTTCGAAGGCGTGGTTCAAGCTGACGCATCGGGACATGGGGCCTGTTTCACGGTATCTTGGGCCGCTGGTGCCGAAGGAAGCGCTGATCTGGCAGGATCCGATTCCTGCAGTGGATCATGAACTGATTGGGGAAAAGGATATTGCTGCTCTGAAGGCAAAGATTCTTGCGTCGGGGCTTTCGATTTCGCAACTGGTGACGACGGCGTGGGCGTCGGCTTCAACGTTCCGCGGCAGCGACAAGCGCGGCGGGGCGAACGGGGCGCGCATTCGACTGGCTCCGCAGAAGGATTGGGAAGTCAACCAGCCGGCTGAATTGGCCAAGGTTCTTGAGGCGCTGGAGACGATCCAGAAGGAATTCAATGGGGCGCATTCGGGTACGAAGGTCTCGCTGGCTGATTTGATTGTGCTGGGCGGTTCGGCGGCCGTTGAGGAAGCGGCGAAGAAGGCTGGCCATGACGTGAAGGCTGCTTTTGCGCCGGGGCGCACGGATGCGTCGCAGGATTCGACCGACGTGGCGTCGTTTGCTGTATTGGAGCCGGCTGCGGATGGTTTCCGGAATTACATTCGCGAGGGGCTGGAAGATACGGCTGCTGAACTGCTGGTGGATAAGGCGAACCTGCTGACGCTGACCGCTCCTGAGATGACGGTTTTGATTGGCGGGCTGCGCGCGCTGAATGCAAACTTCGAGCAGTCAGAGCACGGGGTGTTTACAAAGAGGCCGGGAACTTTGACCAATGACTTCTTTGTGAATCTCCTCGACATGACGACGAAGTGGCAGAAGTCCAATGGGCCCGGAGGCTTGTTGGAAGGGCATGATCGGGCGACTGGAGCGCACAAGTGGACGGGCACCCAGGTCGATCTTGTGTTTGGCTCGAATTCGCAGCTACGGGCACTCGCGGAAGTTTATGCGAGCAGCGACGGAGAGGCGGAGTTCGTGCGCGAGTTTGTGGCGGCGTGGAGCAAGGTGATGAACCTTGACCGCTTCGACCTGGCGTAACCGGCGGGGAGAGGGTTTTGGGTTTATAAAGCGCAGCCTGGACGGGTCAGCGGGTGATGGCTGGGCCTTGAAAAGGCTGCGCGATGAAAAGGCTGCGCGAGCCTGAACATTTCGGATGGACGCGGGCGACGGGAGCGGTTTTGCTCGAAGGTTGCGGCGGCGATGATGAAGCTACTCTGATTTCGTTTTAGTGCAGATGAAAAGAGTTTCACCCCGGGGTAGCGAATACTTTACTGCATCCGCGCCGTCGCATCCGAATTCAGTCATTGTGAAGCCAGCCGCCAAGACTCGATCTCTGAAATCGCGTCCAAAGTACCTGACATGGTCACGCTGGCCGAAATGCTTGGTACGCTCAGCCTCGCTTGTGATGGCTGGGTCTTCGTAAGTTTTTGCCCATCCTTCAATGAGAGGAATGGTGATGAACAGACGGCCGGAGTCGGAGAGGACTCTGCGGAGTTCCCGAAGAGCCGCTTTGTCATTAACATGTTCCAAAACGTGATTTGCAATCACGACGTCCATGGATTTGTCCGGAAGGTTGATTTGTTCAATATTCAGAGCTAGATCAGCGTGGCCAGGAAGAAGTTCCGCAGTTTGATAGGATGCGGAGGATTTCTTGAGTGTCTTCATCAGAGAAGCTTCAGCAGCGAAATGCAGAACCCTCTCCGACCCTGAAAGAAGGTTAAGACGCTGCAGGCCCAGGAAGAAAAGCCGGTGACGCTCGAGAGAGCCACAGGAAGGGCATTCCGCGTTGTAACGCGGTTGGTCGCCAACTGCCATGAACCTTCCAACAAAGCCGCAAATTGGACATTCGTGCTGACCGGAGCCCGATATCTTACGAAACACAGCCACTCGGTATCCTAATTGCAGTCTATGGATGTACATTGTGGCGGAAGGTCCGATGATACGTTTGATCAGGGACTTCAATGAAAAACCTCCGGTTAATGATTTATCAGGTAGTCCCACAGAACGCTTGTTTGCTCAAGTTTTGTGTTGATTGCCTTATCTATATTTGGCATTTTACCATCTGGAACTCGGAGGCTGTCAATGCACGGGAGCTGAGCAAATACTACCTGACGAGATGGTTGATGCTATCGACATTTTTGAATTGGCGAACGTGCTTGATTGAGTGAAAGGGCAGTGAATTAACTTCGCGGTAACTCCGGGTCTGACGTTATCGAGCGTTAATTCTTCCGGCGGGATGTCCAATCGGCGGACAGGTCCGGCTTCAGCAAAGACTTGTGCTCTGGGACACATCGTTGCGGCTGCGCTCGATGGATTCTTACCGAGGCCGAAAACCACGTTCCTGTTTATGCATCAGATAGACTACTGCTATCCAATTCATTGCAGCTAAAGAGCCGTCTGAAAGCAGGCTGGCGGCAGCAGCTCCCTGCCACGAATAGCGCGGAATCAATATCATGTTCAACGCAAAATTCAAGGTTGCCGCGGTAACCTGCAAGGTTGTTCGATACCATGGCGAAACCGAACCGGTAATGATCATTCCCGCGGCATAGTGGAAAGAGCGAAAGAGCGGGATCAAGCAGAGCCAGCGCAAAGCGGATACCGAATCCGCAAAGCTTTGGCCGAGAATGTGGGGAAGTAGTCCGGCGCCTAGCGCCATGGCTGCCGCAGCCGCCAATGAGTATGGAACCGTCTTCCGCGAAACCCTTGAAGCCAGGCGTAGTGCATCGCGAATGCTTTTTGCACCTTCGCGGAAAAAGCTCGGAAACGCGGCAGAATAAATGCTGTAGATTGGCGTGCTGACAACATCGACAATCCGGTAAGCGGCGGAGTAAATGCCGGCGGCTTGATTCTGTCCAAGGCTGACGAGAATCGTCTTATCGATGTCGTTGTAAATTGAGACCGAGCATATGGTGAGGGAAAAGCTGACCCCCTCAAAGAAGCTCCTGAAATCGAGCCGTGCCCAGCGCGGCGACCCAATTTCCCAGGTTACCAACGACACTCCAATGACGGCCGCAACCAGGGAAGACATCCAGTAGATGCTGGTCCACATTTGTGCGGTGGCAAGCCGATGAATGTGGAGTGTGTACAGGTAAAGGCAACCGGCTGTCAGAGCGCGAGTGAGGTTGGTCATTGCCGTCACTTTCGCGCTGAATGCGAAGTTGCCCACGCTTTGAAAGGCCTTGCCGGAAAGCATCGCGATCTTGGCGAAGAGCAGGTCGGAGACGGCAATGCCGGGAATGAGCCAATAGACGTCGCTCTTCAGGAACAGCCGACCCGCCAGGAGTGCGATTGCGGTGGTTGCGGCAAACCCGAGAACGGCGAGTTCCAGTGTCAGTCCCCACGCGGATGAGAATCGGCCGCGGTCTCTGCTGACATCTCGAATGAGGAGCATTTCCATGCCGACCGTGCTGAACTGACCGAGTACGCTCAGGAACGCCGCGACGCCGACGAACGCACCGTATTGCGCGCTGCCGATGGCCCGCCCAATCAGGACAAAATAGACGGCCTGAAAGCCCGTTGCA
Source organism: Occallatibacter sp. (assembly GCA_050013695.1). Classification (GTDB taxonomy): domain Bacteria; phylum Acidobacteriota; class Terriglobia; order Terriglobales; family Acidobacteriaceae; genus Telmatobacter. Next base: position 65,264 of record JBEKET010000012.1, on the reverse strand, counting down.
AAGACCTGGCCACCCATCATCCACGCGGAATCCCGCTTCAGGTTTCCATCATTCGCCATTCAGCGCCCAGGTCTCCCTTCGAAATTCCGCATACCCCGTATCGTCTAAAAAAGCTGCCAGGAGATGGCTTGCCAAGTCGCCGTCAATCGTTCGTCTGTTGGGACAACCTACATTGTAGAGGTTGTTTGAGGTCCGGAATGCGGCCTTGATTTTGTCGGTACGGCAATCAGGGCAAGCTACGCTATTTTCTGTTGCGTAATGGTATAACAGCGAAAACTTTTCTTGTATCGACGAGGAAAACAGGCTTTAGACCGTGGACCTGGCAGAAGTCAATCAACGCGAAACTCAGATCAGCATCATCACAAAGCAAGAAGCCTGAAAGGGACATCCTGGGTAAAGCCGTTTCAAGCTCAAAATCTATCCAACGGTAACTATGGTCTGAGTCTTGAAGCATGATATCGATCTGGGGCATCGCGGCTAACTTGTCTCGGAAGCTTCTCTTCAGCGATGCAAGCGGGAGAAGATTCAAATGCCACCGTGTTCGCTCAGAAGAATCGATAAGCTCTCCCACTTTTGGTGAGACATCAACGCTATGCAGTTCTCCCGGCCCCGCATTGCGGTCCAGCGCATTCAAGATCAGAAGAGAAGAATGCCCGTTCGCGACTCCTGTTTCAAGCACCGTGGAAGGGCGGGTCAGCCTGGTTATCGCATATAAGAGGAAAGCTGAGCCTTCCTCGACGGACCAAAGTCGAGGAAATGAGAGCGATCGGTTTTCATATCTTCTCAATATCTCAGATCTGGTGTCGTCGTATTCGCGGCGTAGCTTTGCAAGTTCGAGCGAGTCTGCTTCAAAGGTGTGCTTCAGAAGCTCATCCGGGTTAGTGAAAACGGATTCCGCCGATTTGTAAAGAGTCGATAAAGTTGGGATGCTGGTCTTATGAAGTCCGCGCCTAAGTAAGTTGTCTGCAGCCTTGCAAAAAAGGGTTTCGACCGAGCCTTTGATGCCCCAGTCTCGAACGAACCAACCCAATTGCTTCAACTTGGGGCCTATTTTTTTTAACTTGGAAATGACCATGCTCCATTGTGCCAAAATTGCCGGCGGTTGGGTGAGGCGTCTTCGACCGGAATTTACAATTTGCTTGCACGGACGCCGGGGAATGTCCTTCCCACGTATCGGAAAACCAACCATGCAATGTCCGCATTGAACGGCGGCAAGGAGACGGTCAGACTCCGGAGTCCGCAGCGTTCTAGCGAGCGAGCGCCACGGCCATCAGGCTCTGTCCAATCGGCGGTCTGAAAATGTGCGATTCAAATCCATGGACTGCGGGAAAGATCGTTCGATCGAACAGTCTGACTTGAGTCACATCGAAGGATCGCTTTTTCAGCAAGCAAAAGCTTGCCCACCATGCAAAATACCCGACGAAGTTATAGTAGTGCAGTTGAGCAACCGAGAAGCCGGCTGCCTCCAGTTTCGCTCGGAGTTCAGACCGTGTGTACCGCCGAAAGTGACCGAAGTCCTTATCGATTGGAGCGTAAATCTCCGGACGAGCCGGCACAAACAAGCAAAGCGCTCCTTTTGCCGGTTGCAACAAACGGCGATAAGCATCCAGCTCTTCTGAGTCGGTTTCAATGTGCTCCAGCACGTTGACGCTCAACACCGCATTCCACGGTATGTCTGAGCGCAGATCACTTACAGTTCCCTGAACCAGGTCTTGCTCGGGAAATCGAGCACGGAACTGGGCGCAGAATTCAGGATCCGGTTCAATTGAGGTCACCCGATTGATTTCTGGCGTGGCCATTAGTCCAGCCGTAATCTGCCCAATTCCAGCGCCAACCTCGAGGACATTTCCTCGCAAATAGTCCTTGAAGTCGTGGAGCAACGCGGCGCGATAGTTCCTTGCCTCGTTAAGCGCGGCGAATTCGAAGTCGGCCGTGTCGGCCATTGCATTGGGCTGGTTATTCATCTGGGAAGGAAATTGTACTTGACGATGCACCAAAACGCACGAACGCCGTCCCGCCAGCCGATTTTCTTGCCCTCTTCGTATGTACGGCCGGCGTAAGAGATGCCGACCTCGTAAAGGCGCACCCGAGCCTTGGCAATTTTAGCTGTAATTTCCGGCTCAAAGCCAAACCTATTTTCCTCAATCCGTATCTTCTGGATGACTTCGCGGCGGAACATCTTGTAGCAAGTTTCCATGTCTGTGAGATTCAAGTTTGTGGCCATGTTCGAGAAGGTTGTCAAAAACTTGTTCCCAACGGAGTGCCAGTAAAACAGAACCCGGCGAGGATCGGTACCGGCTTGAAAGCGCGAACCGTACACGACGTCCGCATGCCCATGCAAAATTGGCCAGATCAATCGGTAGTATTCGGCCGGGGCATATTCAAGATCCGCATCCTGAATGACGACGAGGTCTGAAGTCGCATGCGCGATTCCGGTGCGTAAAGCGGCACCTTTGCCCTGGTTTATCTCATGGCGAACAAGCTGGATGCGCGAGTCAGTTAGCGCAAGTTGCTGGGCCAGATTCCAAGTATCATCCCGCGAACAGTCATCCACTATGACGAGCTGTTGCACGGGCCGCTGGGTTAACACCACATTCACGATTTCGACTATCGTGGCGGCTTCGTTATAGACCGGCATCACCACCGTGAGACAGGGCTCTATTTCTTCGTTGCTCCTCATGGAACACATTCTAATTGGACTGCCCGATCTTTTGTACCAGCAGATTGTTAGTGCAGCGCGGCGGGTAAAAGATATGACTCGCCGCAGTAGTCGGGGGTGTGGGAGAGTGGGAAGCGATGTTTGCTTTCCACGTTTCCATGCCCCTGGGAAGCTTCGGTCCGTCATGCAGCCGGCGCTGTCATCTTGCCGCAGGCTACGGCAACCTCAACTTGATTAAGCAGGCTCACTCAAGTCAGAAGGAGGTTATATGGAATCGCAGAATCTGCCATATGAGATCCCTGTACTCAGTGGCATGACCGATCGTCATCAGCTGCGATGGATCAGTATTTTTGACCCGCAAGAAAGTGTCGTCGTCCGATTTCCCTTGCGTGGATTGGTATGAAACCTATAAAAAAGATGGCATGGGATCATGCCGATGCGGTGACGAGGATTGGAAGCGGATCAGCAGGAAGGGCGTGCTGCAGAAGACCATCCTCAGCTGGCTAGGTTTTTATCCATGGGTTTGCCGCCGATGCAGTTTTCGCACATTGCGATGGCGGAAGAATGAAGGGCAATTTAGATAGTTTCGGAAGAGCCTCCCGGATACGGTTCGATCTAGAATGGAATCCAGCCATTGTGGAATCGGAACTCTCGATCATGAGAAGCACGATTTGATCGTGTGCTCTGGAATCCGCAAGAACAGAATCAGAGGAGACTTCTCGTTCAAGTGGAAGTTAGAACCCCCAGCCAACAATCGCTTAAGCCACGGGCAAATCTGCTTGGAGTAGGGGTGAGCGCCATTACGATGGCGGAGGCAATAAGCGAGACCGATAAACTTATCAAGCGAGATGGGAAGGGTTACATTTGCGTCACTGGCGTACACGGGGTCATGGTGGCGCAGGATGATGCGGATTTCATGCGGATACAGAACGAATCGTACCTCACTGTTCCGGACGGCATGCCTACGGTCTGGGTGGGACGTCACCAGGGATTCACAATGGAGCGCGTGTATGGGCCGGATTTCATGCGCGACTTCTGCAGGCATTCGGTGGCGGAGGGATATCGGCACTTCCTTTATGGCGGGGGCGAGGGGGTGGCTGAGGCGCTCAAGGTTTCTTTGACCCGCATGATCCCAGGCCTCGAAGTGGTTGGAACATACACTCCGCCGTTTCGGCCGCTCAATTTGTTGGAGCTTGGTGATCTGAAGGCGCTGGTGGAGCTGACACGTCCGGACGTGATGTGGATCGGGCTTAGCACACCGAAGCAGGAACGGTTCATGGCCGAATATCTTGATGAGTTGAATGTCCGCGTCATGGTTGGAGTAGGCGCTGCGTTTGATATTCACACGGGCCGGGTCAAGGATGCGCCTCAGTGGGTTAAGAAGATCGGAATGCAGTGGCTGCACCGCATAACACAGGATCGCAAACGGCTCTGGAAGCGCTACCTGAGGAATAACCCGCGATTTATTTGGAAAATCTGCGGGCAGATTAGTAGCGATTGGTTCAAGAAATGATGAACGCCAATGCAATGGGATAGGCTGGGCGAAGGGCTGCGGCCAAGCCGGGATTTTGATTCCAGGAACAATCGAGCTGCGTACTTAACATGCTGATATTAAAAGGGATGCATTTCATCTGAGTAGTCGATTGTTGTGCCGCTCAGTGCTATTGAGCCGCGGTATACTTTGATACACAGAGCCGGGAGTTATAGCCGCAGAATCAGATTTCAAGAGGATGACAATGGTTGAATTCGATCTTACTGACCGTCGCGTATGGGTTGCGGGACATCGCGGTTTGGCGGGATCAGCCATTGTGCGGAGACTTATGCGCGAAAACTGTGAGGTGATCACGGCTACGCGCGGTGAACTTGATTTACATCGTCAGCCGGATGTTGAAACCTGGATGGCGGACGAGAAGGTTGATGCCGTGTTCCTGGCTGCGGCCACCGTCGGCGGAATTCTGGCAAACTCAACGCGGCCGGCTGAGTTTATTTATGACAACCTGGTTATTGAAACCAATGTCATTCATGGCGCCTGGAAGACGAAGGTGAAGAAGCTTCTTTTTCTGGGCTCTTCCTGTATTTATCCACGACTTGCTCCGCAGCCTATGCGGGAAGAGCATCTTCTCACGGGGGCGTTGGAGCCGTCGAACGAAGCGTATGCCATTGCCAAAATTGCCGGGATTAAAATGTGCCAGGCGTATCGACGCCAGTATGGATGCGACTTCATCTCCGTGATGCCGACAAACCTCTACGGCGCAGGAGACCGCTACGATCCCGATTCGAGCCACGTGGTTGCCGCAATTATCAGGAAGATTCATATTGCCAAAACCACAAACAGCGCCTCGGTTGAGCTTTGGGGTACGGGCACGCCGAAGCGGGAATTCCTTTTCTCAGAGGATCTGGCAGATGCGTGCGTTTTTGTGATGAAGCACTATTCCGATGAGCCGTTCCTGAATGTCGGCACCGGAATCGACATGAGCATTCTGGAGATGGCTCATCTCATCGCGAAGGTCATCGGCTGGGAGGGCACATTTACGTTTGATCCATCGAAGCTTGACGGCACGCCGCGCAAGGTGATGGATGTCAGCCGGCTGCGCGAGCTGGGTTGGTCGGCGAGTACCGATTTCGAGACCGGCGTGAAACAGGCATATGAATGGTATGTTGCCAACGTGGCATGAGGGCGCCATCTCGTAGCGGTTGTCGAGTTCCGGTGCGGTAAGTATTCAAATCTGCTGTTGTGGTGGGATGAAAAGATGCTTGGCAAGGATTTTTATATCGAGAAATACCGCGACGAATTGGAGGCAGAGGCGCGCTGGCTGGAATACGGGGCGGTGTTCAAGGCGAACAGCGTTGAAACACTGCTTCGGCGGCACGGAATCCAACCGCGGGTTCTGCTTGAGCTTGGCAGCGGCACCGGCGCTGTGATCAGGGAATGCCAGAGAAGGGGATTGGCAGAGGAGTACATTGCTGTCGATGCTTCTGAAGACGCGATTGCATGGGCTCAGCAACGCTCTCCCGGGATCAAGTGTATGGTTGCGGATATTACCGATCCCGAATTTGTGCTTTTGCAAAGTGCGGACGTGGTTGTGCTGTCGCATGTGCTGGAACATCTGGAACGCCCTGGAGATTTCCTAGCCAGCTTAGTGGCGCGAGTGCCGTTCACGTGGCTTATTGCGGAGGTGCCACTGGAAGATCTGGCAGCGGCAAGAATGAAGAACCTGATTCGCGACCGCACCAAGAACAGGGCAGGGCATGTGCAGTTCTTCACTGAGCGGAGCTTCCTGAGACTGCTCACTTCGGCGGGCCTGGAGATCGCGGACAGGTTGCGCTATGTTCAGATTTTTGGAGAAGAGATGCTTGAATCGCAGATTGAGCGATTGTCGTTACCGCTTGGAAAGCGAGTCGTGATGCGGATGACGCAGCGTCATCTGCCTCGCCTGTTCGAGCCTCTTTGGAGCAGGTTTTATCATGCTCATTTTGCAGTATTGTGCCGCGTATCCTGATGGGGATGGCGGCATCGGAAGGTTGGAAGCGATTCGAGTCTCCTTCCATGAGGGGCTCGAAAGCCGATCTGAATTCGACCTGGACGGTATTGGGGACGCGGTCATGCTGATGGATAAATGTCTGATAAATAGGCGGTTATGGACCTTTTGGAGCGAAATATGATACCCTGAACGCGTCGGATTCATGGAAATCAGAAGCGCCGCAGGGATCCAATAGCCGAGGCGCGACGTAGCACAGATGAGATCCCGCTCAGACAAGTCGAGCGAGGAATTGCCGGGACGGAAAACTACCGGGAATATTGAACTCCAAGTTTGACGATTTGGGTTTGGCGATTTGGGGTTTAACGATTTGAGCGTGCATTGAGGTTTTTATTGCCGCGGGTTTGAAGAAAGTACACCTTGATTGATATCCATCATCATTTGATCTACGGAGTCGACGACGGGGCTCCCGATCTGGCAACGTCGCTGGCCATGGCGAATGAGGCTGCAACAGAGGGCGTGACACGCATTGTCTGCACCCCTCATGCGAGCGACTCCTTTCCCTATAACACTCAGCTAATCCGGGAGCGCTTTGCGGAGATACGCGAGTTGCTGAAAGGGGTTGTGGAGCTGAGCCTGGGGTGCGATTTCCACCTGAACGCGGAAAACATTCTTGATGCAATTGCCAATCCGTTGCGCTACTCGATCGACGGCAAAGGATACCTGCTGATCGAATTTGCCAACACGGCGATGCCTGCTCAATTTGCGGATGCGCTGTTTAGATTGCAGTCAGCAGGCTATACGCTGATCGTGACTCATCCGGAGCGATATCCGGCGGTTCATCGCCGGCCGGAGTTGGCGGCGGAGTGGCTCAGAAGCGGTTGCCTTATCCAGGTGACTGCCAGCTCGCTCTATGGTCGCTTCGGTCCGGTGGCGCAGGCCATTGCCAATGAATTCCTGGACCGGAACTGGATCAACTTTCTGGCAACGGACGCGCACAATCCGGAGCGACGGCCTCCGCACCTGAAAAAGGGATATGACTATGTGGTCAACAGGGCGGGAGAAGAAACGGCACGGCGGCTTTGCGTAACGAACCCACTGGCAGCTGTCGAAGGAGCTGCCTGGCCGGCTCAGCCGGATCCAGTGGGCATTTGGGATGAAGAACCGCTGAAGATTGATTTGAGCCACTTTCACGAGGACCGCAAGTCCGGTAAAGGTAGCTCAGGCAGAGATCGCGATAAATCAGGCAAGAAAGGCGCAGGAGGCTTTTGGGCTCGGCTTTTTGCCCGCTAGCAGGCAGACGCCCGAATTGCGTGCTGAGTTCGCTTATGGATTTTGGAACGAATTAGATACAGATATGGATGTCTTATGCGCGGACAGAAGGACTCCCCGCTTTGGGTGATGCAATTTGATCGTATCTTCAACCAAAGCGATTGCTCTATGATTCATATCATTAAGGAGAGCTGGAACGGTCTGTTCCTCCTACTGGCGCTATGGCTTCCCCCAATTCAGAAAGAAATGCCGGACAGCCATCACGCTCATCCCAAGCGATTCGCGTTGTATTGACCGCACTTGAAGTCACAGCCGACTTTGCAACCGCTGCGTTTGCAATCAACTTGTCGTACCTGCTGGCTGCGTGGGTTTCGAGGGGCACGTTTCTTCTCTCGCGACCGTCAGTGGATCAGGAGAGGATTGCTACACTTGTCGCGGTTCTTCTTCTGCTGCTGCTGAGAGCCGACGGTGCGTATCGCGGCGGGATCAGCCTGTTGAAGATAAGGGAAACAGAGCGATCCTTAAGGGCGTCGACACAGGCGTGGTGCCTGCTGATTCCGCTGAGTTTCCTTTTTGGAGTTGTGATCTCTCGATCGGTGCTTGCCTTCGCTCTGGTCGTCTTACCGATCTGCCAGGTAGTTCAGAAGCAACTTGTCATTCGAATTGTCAAGTTTATGCACACGCACGGCGTCGGGGTGCAGCGAACGATCGTTTACGGGGCTGGGGGTACTGGCCGGCGTCTCCTGTCGGCTCTCTGGTCGTCTCCAAAGTTCGGATGGCGTCCCATCCTGGTGATCGATGACAATCCTTTACTGAGCGGACAACGGCTACCCGGGCTTGGATACCGCAGGACTGAGGTCGCGTCGGTTGCAAATGGCCCGATAACCCGCGCACTCCTGGTGGAACACCACTGCGACCTGCTGATCATCGCAGTTCCGAGCCTGACAAAGGAAAAGTTTGAAATGGCACTGGATGCCGCGCAGCAGGCTCATGTTCGAGTTGCAGTTCTTTCTGATCGATCGATGCCGATCAACGACAGGATGGAGACCGTCGACGTCGATGGACTCTTTATTATGAGCATCGATACCCCGCAAGCCAAGGATCTATATGACGCGGTGAAGCGAATCTTTGATTTCTGTGCTGCCGCCATTCTCCTATGTCTCTTGAGCCCACTCTTGCTGGCGATGGCGATCCTGATCTCTCTGGAATCGCCAGGCGGCGCTTTTTTCAGACAGGAGAGAGTCGGAAAGCAGGGAGTGCGTTTTCAGATGTGGAAGTTTCGTTCGATGTACCAAAACGTTCCCATCTATGAAGTTTCTCCGGCGACTCCGATGGACGAACGCATCACGAAGTTTGGCAGGCTAATCCGCAAGGTGAGCCTTGACGAGCTGCCGCAGTTGATCAACGTTCTTGCAGGCGATATGTCATTGGTTGGACCTCGACCGGAGATGCCATTTCTTGTGGATCAGTACAACAGCTTTCAGCGCCAGAGGCTGGAGGTGATTCCAGGCATCACGGGCCTTTGGCAGCTCAGCGCGGACCGAGCGTTCCATATCCACGAGAATATTCAATACGATATGTACTACATCCGAAACCGGGGATTCTTTCTGGATCTGGCGATCCTTCTCCATACGGTTATTTTTGCGGTGAGAGGTATTTAGACTGCAACTGCCACCCGCAGGGCGGTTGCGATGAAAAGGGAAAAGTGTCTTTTCGCCGCGATGAATGATCTTGTCAGCTTGTGTCCACATGCAGGGAGGCACTGATGTTGAGCCGACGGCAGTTTCTTCTCGATGCATCCTTAGCTTTGGCAGGGACGGCGAAGTGCGTTCAGAGCCGAGACCCGCACGGACTTCGAGACCGAGCGAAGTGCTCTCCATGGCTGGTGGGCGGAGCAATTTCATACGCGGAGGTGCTCAACGATGCGGCCCTGACCACGCGGTTTGTTCAGGAGTTTGCAATTGTAACGCCCGCGGTGGAGCTCAAGTGGCAGAGCGTCCATCGAGCTCCGGGCGAGTACAGTTTTGATAACGCCGATAAGTTCATGAACTGGGCGAAGCAGAATCGATTGCTGGTCCGTGGACACAATCTGGTCTGGCCCGACTACGGTACACCGAAATGGGTGATGGATTACGCAACGCGAAGCAACGCACGGACGCTTCTTGAGGAGCACGTCAGCACGGTTGCGCGACGATATGCGGGAAGGATCCATTCCTGGGATGTGCTCAACGAGGGGCTGAACGTTTGGGATAAGCGGGCCGATTTGCTTGCGTTGCATCCATGGACAGAATTGATTGGGCCGGAGTACATCGACATTGCATTTCATACTGCCGCGAGCGCCGACCCGCACGCACGGCTGATCTGGAACCAGAACTATATTGAAACGGATGATGCCGGCGACGAGCAGAATCGGGAGGCGATCCTGACACAACTGCGAAGGCTCAAATCGAACGGCGTGCCGATCCACGGCATTGGTGTTCAATCACACCTGGCTGCGGAGAAGCCGCTGGCTACTGCAAGAATGGAACGATTCATAGGCGAGGTCCGATCCCTGGGGCTGGAAGTCCAGATTACTGAATTGGACGTCATCGACACACAGCTTCCGTTAGAGATTGAGCGCAGAGATCAAATGGTTGCCGATGTGTACAGGCGGTATCTGGAAATGATGATCCGGATTGCGAATCCGACGGTAATCGCATTCTGGACGCTCACCGACAGGCGAAACTGGGTGGACTGGGCGGCAAAGAGCGCCCCAAAGTACATGAGGCCCGACGGAGCGCCGCACCGCCCCGGATTGCTTGATTCAGATCTACGCGACAAGCCGGCATATGGCGCCGTGAGCGCCGTCCTTTCACGATAATGAATCTGGGATGCTGGAATCCGCTCTCAAATTCATTGATACAGATATTGATAGCGAGAACAGAGTTGCCGCTTTCAATCATGAAGTTGTAGAGGAGACCTCGACAGGAGGCTTACCAGTTGCTGAGAGGTTTAGCCTGCACCGTTCCAGAGCAGTCAGCCGTTGATAACTCCAGGGCGGGGCGCGGATATTGAAGATGGAAATGGTTCGAGCAACTGCAATTCCTGGAGTACGCATCAGAATCAAAGACTGATACCTTGTCAAGGAGGAGCTTATGTCGATTTTGCGTTTGACCGCCGCTGGCGTCCTATTAGTTGCCCTCTCTTACTCGACGAACGCGGACGCCCCGAGATCGCACGGGAACTGGAGGCTGACCTGGTCAGATGAATTCAACGGACCTGACGGATCAGGGGTTGACCCGACAAAGTGGAGTTACGACCTGGGGAAGGGCCCCACTGGAGAGCTCGAATCCAATACGCGCCGGCCCAAAAACGTGCGCATAGAGCAGGGGCATCTTGTCATCGAGGCGCGCCAGGAGAATTATATCGGCGCCGATGGAATGATGACTGATTACACTTCTGGCCGGATCAAGACACAAAACCTTTTCACACAGCAGTACGGTCGATTTGAAGCACGCATGAAGGTGCCGAGCGGCAAAGGAATTTCGCCGGCGTTTTGGATGGAGGGAGAGAATAAGCCATTTGTAGGCTGGCCGCGCTGTGGAGAGATCGATATCATGGAGGATCTTGGCCGCACCCCTGATTCCTATTACTCCACTTTGCACGGTCCGGGCTTCTTATCAGACAGTAAACTTCAAGCTTTCTTCTCTATCGGTCAAGGCAAGAGTCTCTCGGACGACTACCATGTATACGCCGTGGATTGGAGCCGCACAGAAGTCGTCTTCACATTGGACGGCATCCCTTACGGTCGCATCGTCCGCGATACTCCTGAACACGGCCGCGATATACCTCTTGATCAACCCTTTTTCATCATACTGAGTATGGCGATAATAAAAGATCCGAAGGGCGGCCCAGCAACGCAACCTGGTCAACTGCCGGCTCAATTGGACGTCGATTACGTTAGAGTTTACCAGCGGCAGTGACCGTGCCTGCGCACGACCTATCCCTGGAGCGAGTTGGTTGAATTGCGAAAGGGAGACGCAGGAGAAGCATGGCAGGTTTACGCTTGAGCCGGAGCAGGCGCTTCAACTTGTGGAGTCGAGCCGGGCGCATGCGGTCACGACGCGGATCCGGGGGCGGTTACGGCCTCTGGACAACTGGGTCGAGCCTCATTGAACCGGAGCACTCAAGGGGCACAGAGGCAGGCTGCACATTTCAAGTTGATCGATGATCATTGTCGATGATCAGCAAGAGCACGGCCGACAGCGGCTGCCTCGCTGCGAGCAGTGGCGCCGGGCAAGAGCCCGCTCAATCATCGAGCCGCAGAAGTGCCGGCATCCTTCGCTCGCAAACCGAATGTCTCCGCTAGCCTCGACGAGCGGGTCAACTACTCCGATGCTGAATTTGTGTGCTTCGTGCACGCCGATCTTCAGTCTCTCGCTTGCTCATATATTCAAACTCATCTTATGTTGAAAGTCTGTCTTGCCTCGAGGCGCAGAGACTGTGTAAAATGGTCTTGCCCATTATGGAATCACCGGGATCTTCTTTTACTTAAGATATGCATGAGAGCAGTGTGCCCTTTGATGTAAACTGTCGCAAAGCGACCCTCAATCAAAGAAAACGGGGACTTAATGGAACCAGGACAGACATCTGAAAGCGGCAAGGCAGGCGAGGGCCGACTCTTAACCCTCGGCGATCTTTTCAAATTTCTTTTCCGCAGGCGGCTGACCATCATATGGGTCGTTGCGGGGTTTTTCTTGCTTGGTGCACTGTACTGTTTCATTTCAACGCCTAGATACAAAGCGGTAACAGAGATTGAGATCAAACGCCCAGACGATTCTCTTGGCTTGAACAGCCTGGTCCAGGGGAGTTCTCAAGGCGCGGGTGACGAAGAGGCTAATCCGCTTGGGGAGCAAGTTACTCTTGCGACCAAAGTTTCTGAGTTAGAATCCGAAAGTCTCGAGCTTCGTGTTATCGACGAATTGGGGCTTGAAACTACGGAGGATTTCAAGCCGCATATAGACCTGAATCCTATCGACTATTTCGTGGCTGTATTCGAGCCCAAGGGGAAGAAGGAAGCTGCCGGCGCCGCCTTCATGGACTCTCCGACTCGGAGGGCCCGTGCTCTCAGGGTGTTTAACAAGCACCTCAAGATTGAATTGGTTCCTGGAACGCGGCTGATCGACGTGGGTTTTTCCAGCCCAGATCCTGATTTGGCGGCAAAGATCGTAAATACGCTGGTATCCGATCTTGCGCAGTACAATTTTCAAACCAAATATAAATCCACTCAGCAGACATCAAGTTGGCTTGCGGATCAGATCGACGCTGTCCGCCAACAGGCCGATGATATGGAGCAGCAGGAATCCCAACTCCGCCGTGAGACGGAAACGTACAACATGGGGGGGACAAATGCAGCGGGCCAATCAATGGTTTACAGTCCGCTGCTTGATCATCTGCAGCAGTCCACATTGAGTTTGAGCGAAGCTGAGACGAGCCGCATTCTCAGGGGTGCTGTGAATCAAATTGCTCAGACCAGAGATCCGAAACTGATCTCAGGCCTGGCGGGAAGCGGAACGATCGGTAACGGTAACACTCAATCTCAAGTCTCACTGAATCTGATCCAGCAATTGCAGGTTAGTGAAGCCACACTGCAAACGCAGATTGGTCAAGACGAATTGCGCCTCGGTGACGCCAATCCGAGGCTGGTTGAAGAAAGGGCGCAACTTGCAGTATTGAAGAAGTCGCTGGCGGAAGAGACGGACAGGCTGGTTCAGCGAGCTCAAAACGACTATACGATCGCGGCCCAGGAAGAGGAACGAACACGCGCAGAGCACGATGCGCTGATCAAGCGCGCAAACGTGGTGAATGACAAGGCGCTCGAATACGAAATCGTTCACCAGGAGGCGCTGGATGCGCGCACTCTCTATACCGACCTTAACCGGAGATTGCGCGAAGCGGGAGTGCTCGCGGGCCTGCGTTCAGCCGATATGACGGTGGTGTCTCCGGGATTGTCCCCTGCAAAGCCTAATTCTCCGAGGCCACTGCTGGTTCTTCCGGTTGCTATTCTGGCTGGATTTATTTTTGGCGGGATGCTGGCAGGAATTCAGGATGCCCGTGACGATAGAGTAAATAACGTTGATATGGTCGAGACCGAATTGGCAATTCCTGTCTATGCGGTTACCCCGGACTTCAACGTGGAAGGCTCTGTGTATGGCTATGGTAAAGGCCTTTACGCACGATATGGTGCCCGAAACAAACCGAAGCCCGTTGATGAGAAGGCCACTAAGGATGGTGAGGACAAGCACAAAATCATCGTGATTGCCGAGCCTGACTCTCAATATGCAGAAGCGATGCGTGTCCTTAGAACTGCCATACTGTTGTCGAAAACGGGTTCAACACCTAAAAGTATTCTCATCACCAGCAGCACGCCATCCGAGGGCAAGAGCACAACAGCTATTAATCTCGCCGCTACCTATGCGCGTACAGGTACGCGAACATTGCTGGTCGAGGTTGATCTCCGCCGTCCAGTCATGGCGAGCCGGATGGGTTTACCACCGTCACAGAATGGTCTCTCGCGCATTCTAACCGGGCAATTACCCGGGACCTGGTCTACGGCAGTTCCAAGCCTGCCCAATCTATTCTGCATTCCGGCAGGCCAGCGCCCCCCAGACCCGCATGAACTAATAAGTTCTTTAGCGATGAAGGATCTGATTCGGGAGTGGATGGCAGAATACGATTTGGTCATTATGGATGGCCCACCAGTATTACCGGTTATTGACTCCGTACTCATCTCTGAGCAGGCAGACCTTGTACTCGTGATCACACGCTTCGGAAGGACCAGCATCAATTCACTGCGCACGACGCATCGTCTCTTGTCGCGCCAGGTTCATGCAAACATCGGAGCTGTGCTGAATGCAGTTTCACGGGGCACGCAAGGCTACTACGAGTATTACGGTTACCGAAACAACACTTACAAATATGAAGGTGGAGAGGAGTAACGGCCATGACCCAAAAATTCTATGCCAGAGCAGTTGTCTTCGCTGCAGGCCTGTCCTTTCTATTCACCACAGTCAACATGTTCGGTCAAGAGCGCGTATCAGGACAGGAGGGAGCATCGGCTGCCCATAATATGCCCGACGGTACGGCGATCATTCCTGGCGACATTCTGGCAATTCATGTGTTCGATGATATCGATTTGGATCAGACCCACGTACGTGTGACCGACAACGGAGAAGTGACACTCCTTCTCATCGGCACAATCAAGATTGGTGGTATGACGGCTGGTGAGGCTGCGAAGGTTATTGCCGACGCCTACATGAGCAAGCATTTTCTTCGGAACGCAAATATCCTGGTTTCGATTGACGAAACGTCGCTTGCATCCCACGCCGTCACTCTATTCGGGTACATAGGCGGCGCCCCTAATTCACCTGGGGCAAATGGCGTCTCAATTCCTCTATTTGCCGCAAGACCACTGATGGCCGTTTTGTCCATGGCAGGAGGACTGAGTGATCGAGCGTCCCACACGATTACGATTGAGCGCGGCGATCCGAAGGTCAAGCCGTTCAAGGTGTTTCTTCCCAACAACCCGGATATGGATTTGGCGAACCAACCCATGATTTATCCGGGGGATACGATTGTGATACCGAGGGCTGGAATCGTCTACATCCTGGGCAACGTCGGACAACCCCACGGCGTGGTTATGCAGGAGGACGGTCAGATCACTCTTATGCAAGCGTTGAGCCAGGCTGGGAGCTCCCTTCCGACCGCTGGCTTAAACAAGGTCATGGTCTTCCGTAAGGATGGCGGCACCTATCAGCAGATTCCTGTGAACATGGCTAAAATGGTCAAGGGCAAGACACCGGACATTCAACTTGTGGCAGAGGATGTGGTTTGGGTTCCATTCAGCTATGGCAAGAATCTACTGGTTAATGGAGCATCGATCATAGCTGCCCTAAGCAGTGCGACGGCATCCAGTGTGATCTACACCCATCCATGAGCATGAAATCCATAGTTGCGGTGGATGAGCTGCTCTCCAGGTATTTCTCAGAAGCTGCGCAGATTTCGCAGCGGCTGGATTTGAATAAAATCGAACTCATGGTTGAGTTGCTGCGCCAAGCCCGGGAGAATTCGGGGCGGCTATTCATACTGGGTGTTGGCGGAAGCGCAGCAAATGCAAGTCATGCGGTCAACGACTTCCGCAAGATCTGCGGGATCGAGGCGTATGCGCCGAGCGATAACGTCGCCGAACTCACTGCGAGAGTTAATGATGAGGGTTGGGAGTCATCTTACGCAGAGTGGCTCCGGGGAAGTCGTATTCGCAACACCGATTTGGTGCTCGTGTTATCTGTAGGCGGCGGAAGCACCGAAAAGGGAATCAGCATGAACATAGTTCATGCGGTTGACCTCGCGAAGACTGTGGGGGCAAAGGTGATCGGTATCGTGGGCCGGGATGGCGGGCACACTGCCGCAGTTGGAGATGCGGTAGTAGTGGTTCCCACTCTCTCGCCAGACCTGGTGACTCCACACACGGAGGCATTTCAGGCGGTGATTTGGCATGCGATCGTTTCTCATCCAGGCTTGAAGACCAGCGCCACAAAGTGGGAATCGATTTAATTAATGGCCTCCGATCGTGCAGTCTTTCTTGACCGTGACGGCACTCTCAACCGAAATCTCTTCTATTCCGACACTGAGGAATTTGAGGGGCCGCGTTCTGCGGAAGAATTTCAATTATTTCCCTGGTCAATTGAGGCTTTGACGGCTCTCAAGCAGGCTGGATTCTGCCTGTTTATAGTTTCCAATCAACCGAACTATGCCAAGGGAAAGTCGACGTTGGACTCATTGGCGGGCATTCAAGAAAGGCTTGTGTCGGAACTGAATCGCGCAGATATTCAGCTCCTGGACAGCTACTATTGTCTCCACCACCCAGATTCTCTGTTGCCCGGCTATTCAAAATGCGACTGCAGGAAGCCTTCTCCGAGATTCCTTTTCGAGGCTGCTGAAAAATATGCGATTGATATGGCAGGTTCCTGGATGGTTGGGGATAGACCGGCAGATGTCGAATGTGGATTTAGAGCGGGAGTACGGACGATTCGCATAACACCTGATCATCCTTCGTCCCATCCGCAAAGCGATCTGCCAAAGGCGGATTACTACGCCTCCGATCTGCTGGCTGCGGCGAGGATTATCCTTAATGAGAAGTGAACGATTCTCAGATCACAACTCGAATTGAACCTACTGCCCTGGTCAGTGTTGTGATCCCTACCAGGGGCCGGCCAAAGACCGTGCAGCGAGCCGTCAAGAGTGCCCTTCGCCAATCCGTTGTGCAACTGGAAGTGATCGTGGTGGTCGATGGTGACGGTTCCGAGACCGTCGCAGAACTCGAGGCCTTGAAGGACCCAAGGCTGTGCATTCTTACGCTGCCAAAATCCGTTGGCGGTGGTGAGGCGCGGAATATTGGTGTTCGAAAGGCGCACGCTGATTGGATAGCATTCCTGGACGATGATGACGAATGGTTGCCGGAGAAACTGGAGCGTCAGCTAGCCTGTGCAATGGCCGCACCGGCGCTTCTCCCTGTAGTCTGCTCGGCCTACATTGGAAGGTCTGAAGCGGGAGACGCACCCTTCGGCCGCAGGGCGCCGGTTGCGAACGAACCCGTCTCAAACTATATGTTCTGCCGGAGGGGCTTCTCTTACGGAGAAAATGCAATCGCAACATCCGTACTCTTCGCGCCCAGGGAACTGATGCTCTCCGTGCCGTTCGATCCAGAGCTTCGCAGGCACCAGGACTGGGATTGGGCACTGCGGGCGCTCAACACGGCTGGCGCGGCGCTCTATTACATTGCTGAGCCGCTCTCAATCTACTACATGCCGGAACACGGTAACCGCTTAAGCGAACATGATGAGTGGAAGTACAGTCTGAGCTGGTGCCGCGATAGAAAGAAGTTCTTTACGCCGGAGGCATTCTCATTTTTTATCGCGACCGAATGCATCACCAGGGCGCGCCAGGCAAAGGCTGGAGCCAGGGATATCCGAGCGCTGCTGGCCGCATATTGGAGCGAAGGTCAACCCACGTTTCGGTCAGCTCTGCTGGGGCTGGGATTTCTGCTTATTCCGAGGGGTTTACGAAGGTATCTTTTGAAGTTTCGTCTCTAAAGGTGTCAGGGCGCTCACTGAAGGGTGTCTTGCTTCTTTACCCTTGCGCGGCGCGCACGAGCGGATGTGAGTTCACGCATTTTACGTTTTGTTTCCCGGCTAAAGAATGCCGATGCGAAGAAATAGAAGAAGACCTCCGGGCGGAATGATCCCAGCAGAATGGCGGTAGCCAGAATATGGAATCGCACCCTAAAAGGAGATTTCATTTCACGCGCGAGTGGTAGTACGCTCTTGACAAGATAGAGGGAAAACGCACGGGACGTGAATAGTCGCCTCTGGCTCACGGCCCAGAGATAATATGTTTCCCAGGGAATCTGGCGGCTCTCGCGCCCCGGTACCGCGAAGTTGTTGTAGATCGCGACAGGTTTTGCGACCGCACCGATCCGCAGGTGGGGATCGGAGGCGAGCCGAAGCAGCCAATCAAGATCCTCGATGTGTCGCAAGCCTTTCGTAAATGGAATCCGTTTGACCAACGAGGAAGACACAAAATACGTGGACGGCAACAATTGGCCGCGATTGACGAAGAGGTACTCACTGAACCTTTCACGTGTGACCGGCAAAACCTCAGGCCAGACTCGCTCCATCGAGTCGGTTTTTTCGAAGTACCTGCTTACGACCAACACCTCGTGCCCACCGATCCGTGCCGCTTCCGCCACTTGCAATTCCAGTTTCTCAGGCATCCATTCGTCATCGTCATCGAGAAACGCGATCCACTCTCCCTTTGAAGCGCGAACTCCTACATTTCGAGCTTCCGCTAATCCCACATTCTCCGATAATTCCAGGACGAAGAACCGCGGATCCGAAATCCTTCGAAGCGCATCGGCGGTCTCCGGATCGGGACCATCGATTACGACAACGACTTCGAGGTCGGTAAAGGTCTGACGGAGAACTCCCGCGATCGCCGTTTGCACGATAAGCGGACGTCTAATTGTCGGAATGATTACGCTGACCTTAGGCATAGTTTTCTCTCATCGCACTGTAAATGATACTCCGTGGAGAACCGAATTAGTCCGTCGACACGCGCCACTGAGATAGCAAGTTCCTAACGACCAGTTAGCTGGATGTTTGCTGTCTGTTTGGCAAAACGCCTTCATAAACTCCCTGCACTTCCGCAATATAGCGCGACACCGCAAACAAGCTTAACGCGCGCTCCCTGGCATGCGCGCCGACTGCGAGCCTTCGATCGGGGTTCTCAAGGCACTCGATAATTTTCTCAGCCAACACATTCGGATTCTTCGGTTCCACCAAGTAGCCGCTTATTCCATCTTCGATCATCTCCAGCGGGCCGCCATGGGCAGAGACAATTACCGCCTTGCCCGATGCCATTGCCTCGAGCACGACTAACCCGAACGGTTCTGGCAGAATCGATGGGTGAACGTAGACATCGAACGCCGCCAATGCTTCGGTGGTATCTTTGCGAAAATCCGCAATGAGAAATCTATCTTGCAGCCCTGCCGTTCCGATCTCCGACTTCAGCTTATCCAGGAAATGACGCTGATCGCCGAAAACACTTCCGACCACGACAAAATAGGCTTCAGGAATCCTGGCGAGCACAAGTTTTGCCGCGTTTACAAAAACCGTTTGCCCTTTCCACTGATTGATCCTGCCCACCATTCCAATCAGCGGTGCACGGTCGGGGATGCCCAGCTCGACTCGAAATCGGGCTCCGTCTTTAGGCGCGAGAAACGGAGTTAGAGATAATCCGTTGTGGATAACGACCAGTTTGTCCGCATAGCGCGGCTGATCCTTGAGGATATGTTGCTTGACTGCATTCGAGATGCAAATCACAACATCCGATAAGTGCGTCGCGAGAAAGTGCAATGGCCTTCTAAGTAACTTCGGAGAAACGAGTATCTCGTGAACGTGCCAGATATGCCTTGTGCGAGTTAGTTTGGCAGCCAGGGCGCCGGTGAAAACTACAAGCGTGTTGGAGTGAATGATTTGAACATTGCGCTTTCGAATGATCTTATGAAGGGCGAACATTGCGGACACCACCTGCAGGCAGTATCCGGGAAGGCGGAGCAGGGAGAAGTATTTTCTTCGAGCGACTCCAAGGCTCATGAATGCAAACGGGATCTCGGCTTTTTCCAACTCGGCAGCCAGCCAGCCCTTTGTGTCGCAATCCGAAGGCAGGGCGACAAACGGCACGAATCGATTCCGGTCGAGCGCGGTTACCGTTTCCAGAAGCATAATGTCCGCGCCATACAAATCGTTCGTATGATGGACATACAAAACGGAAACTGGTCCTGTCATGGTTCCTCACGGGGTGGTATTTATTTCGGGCGCTTAATTCGATAGGCGAATGAGGAGCAATCCAATCTACACGACCCCCAGGCCTACATCACCCAACTGGCCGATGCGTCAAGCGAGCAAAGAGCAGAACTACATTCCCGCACCACTCAGGGGTTTAACGACTCTATCGCCCGCCTCAAGAAAACATCGAATTCATCCTGGCCAGTTCTTTTCGACCAGTTCCTTTGTATTGCGAATATGAGACCGGCTTGAGGCGCCAAAAACAATTGACTCGATATTTGGTTGCGCACATACCCAGGAGATTGCCTCATCCGGAGGGATGGCACCAGAGGCGAAGACCGACATGGCAACTGCGCGAAATCTGCGATCACGAAGTGCGCGAATATATGCGTCAAGCCCTCCGCACATTCGGAACCCGATCTTGTTTATGTTCGAGCAGACGATAGGATTCTCGATTCCAATCTCATCAAGCACATCGAGCAGCATCGGCATGTTCATCGTAATCCAACCAGGTTCGGCGTTGTAGCGGGCGCGAACGTGGTCTGCAAAGATCTTAAATGCCTGTTTCATTCCCAGGCCCAGCAATAAATCAACGACGACGTTCTGGAGGAAAATGACCGGCGTCTTCAGGCCATGGAACATTTTCATTTCAGAATCGATCATGAGCGTAGTGATGCCCTCAATATCTTTTGTTGCAATTGACATGCCTCCGCGGATGGCGGCGCTGATTATCCCCTGCTCCGGTGTGAATCGCTTGATCAGGCCAAGTACTCCAACTTCAGTTGCAGCGTTAGCATACTTGTGTGCGTACGGCATGCAAGGGTAGAACAGGTAGTCAGGATACCGCGACTGGTTTGCACGGACATGTTCGCAGACTTCTTCCACGCGATCATGCGTGGTGCACATAAACGTTCTTATGCCTTCTTCGTGGGCAATATCCAGCACATCAACTACCGCCTCGAGGTTTTGAAACCGCATCGACTGCATGCGGGCCTTTTCCTCTGACATGTGATTGATGCCGAAAAACTGGTTGTCTCCGAACAGCAGCTTATCCATCGAGTACACTTCACCTTCTTCCGTGTTAGCGGCGATCAACAGTTTTTCGGGAAGACCGAGCAGAGCCAGCATTCGTCTGAGTTGAGGTTGCATCGTCACGCATCATGGAGAGGACCAGATCCGTTTCCGCGGCAGATGCAAAGGAATTTACGTTCGTTCGCCTGGCTGAAATAATGGACTGAATGAAGTAGTCAAGCTGCGCGGAGTATTCCTCGCCGCGCACATAGAACCAGACCGGCTGGGTCAAGTCAGTGGTGTAGCGAATATTCCATCCTTTGGTATAACCGGAAGGCGGATTTGCGTCGTTGCGCAGGTATACCTGACATTCCTGGCGATCGGTCACGATCCGGCCTGCGCTGCCCCAAGCGGAAACCTTTACAGTCATCTTGCGATAGGACTCATCGCTCCAGTTTACTGAAAGCTGCGCGCTTGGCCCATCGGCAAATCGAATTGTGCCATAGACCTCATCATCCGTCTCCTTGGAGAATATGCTATCGATAACCGTCCCACCGACGCTATCTGGAACACCGAAGAACCAATTGAGCAGGTTCACAGGATGAGCGGCGTAATCATAGAGGCAGCCGCCACCTTCCTCTCGTTGTGAGCGCCAGGACATCCCTTTGGGGCGCAAGACAACGGGCCCATATGCCTCTGCGAACACATGCGAAACCTTTCCAATCGCGTTGATTTCCAAGAGCCGTTTCATTTCCTGGAACGCCGCTACAAATCGATAGTGATATCCAACTTGATTGACAAGGCCTTTGCTATCGGCCAGCCTGGCCAGCGCTATGGATTCGTCCGAATTAAGACAGAATGGCTTTTCGCAGAATACATGCAGGTCGTTCTGAAGTGCGGTACGTACCAAGCTCTCATGAAATCGCGAGGGGGTTGCGACAATCAGCGCTTCCGGTTTCGCTTTGCGCAGCATCGATTCATGATCTGTAAAAACTGGAATGCCTGTGTATTTTCCTATCAAGTCGACCAAATACCGCGAAGTATCGCACGCGCCGACAAGATCGACGTCAGGATGCGCCCTAATCATCGACAAATGGGACAGTCCCATCTTACCAAGCCCCACAATAGCAACACGAATCATAGCGCGTCGTTCCTTCCCAATAGATACCTAGATCAAGATGCAAAAAATCGCTCGGCTATGCAGAAACGGGCCAGGTAGTTGGAGAATGACTGCTTCTACTGTCCTGCGACTCGCCGATTGCACAGTGGCGCCGTGGGCGACTACTTGGATTCGAGCGAACATTACCTCAACCAGCGATGGACTGATACCACCCGCACCATGCGATACAGATGCGCCTACACATGTAAGTGACGTGTTTGCAACGCTGTTGTTTCATCAATCGACCTTGCAAAGATCACCCCATGCCAGGCGATTCCTTCAAGATTCTGTTGTGCTTGTCTGTATCTGGTTGAAACAGGTGTTCATCTGACTCAGGATACCGCAGGCATACGCACCCGAGCAACCATAACCATTTTGCAGTTTCCTGGGCCGTAACATGCCCCTGCCATGTGTTTCCCATCGAACAGAACGTAGGCCGGCGCACCGCCGATGGGAGCACGCGGCGTGGGTATGGGGCATTCGATTGGAGCGCAACTTTTGAATCACGGAAGGGAACTCTGGACGCTTACTCTGGAGCAAACCGAAGGAACCTGGGTAGTAATTGAAGGACCTGCGGAACTCTGGCTGCGACCGGTTGCAACAGTGCCCTGGGAAGAAAGACGAAAGCGCAAAGCATGGTCAGGGCAACGGAGCCTGCAACGGCCGCAAGCTGCGGGAGCGCTCCCAGCGAGGAGGTCATCTGCCGAGAGAGAATCGCAGCTCCTGCCGCAACTGCGCTGAGGGCTGCCGCCGGCCAGGATACGGAGGCCAGGCCCGCCCAGCTCCCACCGGATTGAATGAGCACCGCCATGGTGAGTGTCAGGCAACGCACGATGTAGACTCCCAGGACGGCCCAGCACAGGGTCAATACCGACCTGTGCACGGCGAAGTAGTAAATGGGAATGGCTATCGCCAGCGAAGAGAACTGGCACTTGAGCTCCAGTCCCGGCCGACCCGTGGCAGCGAGCAGCGGCCCGGTAATTGCCATGGCCGCATACATAGGAATGGCCAGAGCGAGCGGTTGAAAGAAGGGAATCGCACCGATCCACTTGACGCCATAGAGCCCGTGAATCACAACATCCGGGACTGCGGCAAGGGCGGCAAAGAAGGGACCCAGAACCAGAAGGATAAGGCCGAACAACGCCGCATGCACGTCGGCAAGTTTTTTGCGATCATGCTGAATCTGGGACGCCGAAGGAAGCAATACCTGCTGAAGACTGGTGGCCATGGCATCAGCCGGTGTCAGCGCAAGGGAAAATGCGCGGCTGTAGAGACCAAGCTCCAATGCTCCGGCATACCTGCCCACAAAGGCATTATCGAGATTGAGAATGCCCCAACTGCAAAGATTCGCCCCAAGCATCTTCGCCCCGAATCTTAGGAGCCCGCTGGAATCACGGGCAATTCTCGGGACGAGAGAGTGTCTTACTTTGGCATAAAGCATGAGGCTATTGAGACCAGCCTGCGCAAGCTGCGCGGCAACGAGGCTCCAGACTCCCATGCCAGCAAGCGCCATGGGAATGCCAATCGCCAGATATCCAACGACGTATGAAACAACAAACATCAGTTGAAGCGTTCGCGCATCATGCGCTCGTTGAAGGAGAGCAGTCGAGGTGGTTCCGAAGATCTGCAGAATAAACAACGGCGAGATAACGCGAAGAAGGAGAACGAGACTTGACTGACCAAACAGACCTGCGATGAGCGGCGCCGAGATCCATATAAGGCAAGCCATTGCGCAGCCGAAGAGCATCTGGACGGTGAATCCAAGACGTATTTCAGCTTGGCTGAGCGAGCTCTTCTGAATCATGGCGGACGGTACGCCTGCATTAGCAAACAGGTTCCCGATGCTGAGCACGATCAGCACAAACGCCATCTGTCCAAATGGCACCGGCCCCAAAAGTCTGGCGAGAAGAATGTTGGTGCTGAAGCTCAGGCCAATCCGTGCAACCGCTCCGGCGTAATACCAGAAAAAGGCATGCTTCGATCTGCTTGCCAAGCCTCGTTTATCGGTCATCGATTCATCACCGGGAATCTGTTCTGCCAAACGCCTGAGATTGAGGATGAACGGCAGCAGACTCGTGTCCAGGTCGCACAAGGAATGGCTATCGCTATGTCCAGCGAAGTTCGATAGACTGAAACCGTCAGGTTACATGACGAGCCTGGGACGACTTCAGTTGATGCAATGCACGCGTAAAAGCGTATTGTAAACCTTAAACCAATCACCATGCCATCCTGAAGAAGGGCTTCACTCTATGCCCCAGCACAACCCGGACAGGACTTCGAAGACTGCTGGACGCGATCCAGATCTGGTAGTTGTTACGGGAGCCGGCCGAGGGATCGGCAGGGCCATCGCCATGGACGCGGCAAGGAGTTGTTTTGTTCTTTGCATCTCTCGATCAGAAACGGCATTGGAGACTGCTGAGAGTGTCCGTAGGGCGGGAGGCGGAGCAGAAGGGTTAGTCCTTGATCTGGACGACTACGCGGCGGCCGAAACCAAGGTTAGCGCATGGATATCAAACTCATCGTTTCAACGCATCGCAGCGGTCTTTGCGGCCGCAATTCTGGGGCCTCAAGGTTCGCTTATGAGCGCAAGCCTGCGAGATTGGGACCGCACATTCAGGGTCAATGTACTTGGGAACCTGTCCGTGGCGCGCGCCATTCTGCCGGTTCAGAAACAGAATAAATTCGGCCGCCTGCTGTTCTTTGCTGGAGGAGGGGCGGCTTACGCCTATCCAATGTTCCCGGCTTATGCTGCTTCAAAAGCCGCGCTGGTTCGGGTTGTGGAGAACCTGCACGAAGATCTGAAGGGTGAGGGTGATTTTGCAACGGCAATTCTGGCTCCCGGGGCGGTGGAAACTGAAACGCTGGCATCGGTACGTGCCAGTGGCGCGGAGATTCGCACCACCGTCGACATCACAGAGCCCACAGCATTCGCAAGAGAGTTCATGATGTCGCGAACATGCTCCTTCTCGGGATGTTTCGTTCATGTCCGCGACAGTTGGCCGCAGTGGCTGAACAGCGAGACGGCTTTTCCTGGGAAGGATCTCTGGAAACTGAGGCGCGTGGAATGATTCGGGTAGGTGTGATTGGAACTGGATTGATCGGTCGTGAGCGTTTGGCGGCGCTGTCTTCTCTTGGAAGGGAGGGCAAGCCGGTCTCAATCCGCGGCATCTATGACGCCGATTCGGTTATTTGCCACCAGATTGCGGCAGAGTATGGCACAGCGGCTTTTGCGAGTACTGAAGCTCTTTTGCAACATGATCTGGATTGGGTCATGATTGCTCTGCCGCATGATTCGGCAGCCCAGGTTGCTTCAGAAGCTTTGCAGGCCGGCGCCTCAGTTCTGATTGAAAAGCCGATGGGACGCGATCTCGATGAAGCGATGAGGCTGGTTCAAACGGGGGGGGAACGCCTCCACGTTGGTTTCAACTACCGTTTCTACGAGGGGATCAGCCGGGCGGTCCGGGATATACGAAGCGGCCGATTTGGCAAAGTCATATCGATTGAATTTGTGCTTGGGCATGGCTGTGCGCCGGGCCAGGAGAAAACCTGGAAGCTGGACGAATTGCGAGCCGGCGGTGGATGTTTGATCGACCCTGGAGTACATTTGCTCGACCTGTGCCTGCAACTTGCTCCCGGCGGCGTGAAGCCGGTTGGAGGCACAAGCTGGGCTGGGTTTTGGAACACGGGGATCGAAGAGGAGGTTTCCCTGCTTCTGGAGGCCGGCGAGTTCTCCATTAGTATGCGTATCTCCCTGGTAGCATGGCGGAGCACTTTCCTCATGCGAGTGAATGGAACAGACGGGTACGGGATAGTTACAGGACGAAACCGGAGTTATGGAAAGCAGCAGTATACGTTTGGTAAGAGATGGGGCTGGCGTGAGGCGGAGTCGCAGGCAGCCTCTGAGGTTATCGAGCTGGTGGACGATGGCCTCGACGTCTTCAAGCGTGAAACCGAAGCACTTTTGTTTGGGAGCAATCGAGCGGTGGATTGGCCACGCATCGCGACAGCGCAGGACGCACTTGCGGTAATGAAACTGCTCGATGAGATACGGGCTGTTCTTGGGCTGCGGCGAGATTATTCAAGTTGAATTGTATTTAGAAATACCGCAAGCTAAAGACGATTACCCGAGCTACCAGTGTCAATGAAGCAGATTTGCGAACATGTGGAAGCGCCTCCGGAAGCTGAAGATTGAGGGGGCTTACAGGCACAGTCAAGCGTGGCCGCGAACTAGGGAAGTCGGGGCGCGAGCGCTGGCGATCGATTGAAAGATTCTACAGCGGGCGCTTCAATCAGGCCGTTGGCCATGGCTACCAATGCGAAGAGCTCGACTGAATAGGAATACGGAAAACTAAAGACGATTACTCCGATTGTCACGAGAATCCATGAAGCCGGGGTTGGATAAAGCAGCGATCCCGAGTTGGGATCTCGGAAATAGATGTAGATGGGTCTTACCGTGTAGAGGATCAGGAGTAAAGCTCCGAAGATTCCAACACGAAGGTACTGGTTGACGATTTCATTGTGCGGCTGGAAGTTTGTGTATCCGCCAGCGGACGAGTCCAGGCGCAGGTACCCAGATCCGATCGGCATTCCTATCAGCACCGTCAGTGGCGATTGATCATCTGCAAGATAGCTTTCCAATCCCTCAAACCTCCATTGCAGGGTGTCTGTGTTTGTGGCACTATCCTGGAGTTCTCCAACAATCTGGGTTCTGAGGCCGATAAAGGCGAGAAGTACGATGCATGCGAGTACGGTGACCGCTCCTCCGATCTTCGACAGATATCGAGCGATCCTGGCATCGATAAGAGCAGCGGCTGCAAGTGTAATGGCAAGCATGACCCATACGGTCCGGTGCTGCAAAACAATCACAACCGCGATGAAAACTCCAATGAGCCATTGCAACCATCGGCTGCGATTTCGATAAACGGCCCACGAAGCCGCAAAGAGGATGGCCAATTCAATGGACGCGACTGCCCCTGCCGGCAGCGCACGATCGATTCCCCCCTCATAGACTTTTTGCCCATTTGTCACACCGACTATTCCGCCGATCGGAACTCCAGCGTAGTGTAAAACGCAAATGAGCACCAAGACCGCTGAATAAACAATTTGAGCAATCACAACTCGCTTGACAATCTTTCGATCATGAGGAATCGTCGTGAAATAAGTGAGCGCAAGAACTTCTCCAATGAGACCTCGGCCCTCGTTTCCGACGGTCACAAGGTCAAATGCAGCCAAGCCTCGCGCCACGCTTAAAACAAACAGGAATACATAGCCACCGATGAGGAGATTCAGGGTTGAGAGCTTGAGCTCTTGAAATCGAAGCCGTATGATGCCAGCCGGGAGCAGACAAAAATACAGGACGTCAAGCAGATCAAGGTGGACGCTTCCGAGAACAACAACTGCAGAACCGAACGCGAAGTTGAGACATGTCAGAGTCAGAACGCATATCCACGCAACCATGAAGTTGCGCACCAGGAGCCAAACCAACGAGACGTACACGGTGCCAGCGAGAAGAGCCATTAGGAGGATCATTGCCCAGGCAAACCCCGAACGTCATTGGAGCCGACTCCCAAGATGCCAGTGGACCTGTAAATAGAAAGGCACAATTTGTAAATAGCCTCCGTAGCGCGTCGGCACACTTCGCAACCTGGACCCAACTCTTCGTAGCGTATAATCCGGTGCAGGATCATTATAACTTGGGTGTTTGAGAGACCCGAAGACGTATTCAAAAGTCAGACTGAACATGAAATCAATCGACCAACTCCGGATCAAGCTTTTTGCTGACGCGGCGGATTTAGAGAGCATCGTGGAGTGGTGCCGGAATCCGTTGATCAAAGGGCTGACCACGAATCCAACCCTGATGCGAAAAGCTGGAGTCGCGGATTACCAGGAATTCAGCCAGAAAGTACTGAATCTCTTTCCGCACCTTCCGATCTCGATTGAGGTTTTTGCTGACGATCTTGCAGGCATGGAGAGCCAGGCGCGGAAGATCGCGAGCTGGGGTGCAAATGCTTACGTGAAGATCCCGGTTACGAATACGCTGGGGGAATCGACCTGTCCCATCATTGGCCGGCTTTCTCAGTCTGGAATTCCTCTAAATATAACGGCTGTAATGACTTCAGAGCAGGTGAAAGTGGTGCGTGATGCGCTCCACCGCGAGACACCGGCGGTTGTGTCTGTGTTCGGCGGCCGAATCGCCGATACCGGTATCGACCCGGTTCCGATCATGAAATCATCCCTGCAGATCCTTCAGGACCTGCCGCTTGCCGAGTTGTTGTGGGCCAGTCCCAGGGAGCTTTTGAATGTGTTCCAGGCAGACGAAATCGGAACACACATTATCACTGTGACGCCCGATTTGTTGAAGAAGTGCTCGATCATCGGCAGAGATTTGACGGCCTATTCTCTGGAGACCGTTAAGATGTTTCATAGTGACGCCATTGCTGCCGGCTTCTCACTTTAGCCCAGGTTTTTTTTGAGAGACGATTGTGAAAACCCGGACCGCGGTCATTGTCAACGATCAGATTCCATTCCGGCGAAAGGGATTCGTTCTTTGAAGGTTGACTGCACAGACGGCATCCCATCGAAGACATCAGGCGAGAAATTGATTCGGGTTGCGGTTTTAATCACCTGCTTCAACAGGCGAGAAACGACGCTCAGGTGTTTAGAGGCGCTCTTCGCGCAGGATCTGCCGGGTTGCGCTGTTCATGTATTTGTTGTGGACGATGCGAGCACGGATGGGACCCATGGGGCAATTGCGGAACGGTTTCCGCAGGTTCGGCTATTCTCAGGGACTGGCGATTTGTTCTGGAATCGTGGAATGCATATGGCCTTTGGCTACGCTCTTGCCGAAGACTTCGACTATTATTTCTGGCTGAACGACGATACCGTTTTATTCAAATCCGCAATCAACCTAATGCTCAAAACTGCGAAAGAAATGCGGCGCGACGGTGTTGAGCCGATCATTGTAGGCAATACTCTGAATCCAGACACAAAGCAGCATTCGTACGGGGGGATTGTCAAAGCACGCGGGATAGGACAAAGAGCCTTTCGCCTGGCACAACCTAATCCGGACCATGCAGAAGCCTGCGACACAATGAATGGAAACTGCACTCTTATTCCAGGACCTGTCGCGCAGGCAATAGGAAACCTGGACAAGAGCTTTCACCACAATCTCGGTGACGTTGATTATGGTCTCCGTGCGAAGGCGCAGGGCTTCGCGATCTACATGGCTTCTGGTTTTGTAGGTGAGTGCAGGGACAACACCGACGCTGGGACCTGGCGGGACCGGAATGCCGGCTTCCGCAGGCGCTGGTCTCATCTGAATTCGCCGAAGGGATGTCCCTGGCCAGAGTGGCGGTTGTTCGCGAAACGACATCTCGGACCTCTGTGGTTTCTGTATGCCGTCTCACCGTTTACGAGAGTCATTCTGCAGTCTGCCTTGAGGGGTAGATTGCGGGAGGTGCGGGAGCCGGGGGAAGGCTAGCTGGGCGATGAAAGCCGGCGATGGAACGTGACAGTTTTGGTGGATAGACATCTAACTTTCCTATCTGTAAACTGAGCTTGGAAACCTTCCAATTTGAGGCAGAGAAACTGATCGCTCCTCCCCTTCGGACTGTTCGAATTCTTGGCACGCATGGAGTCCCGGCGAATTACGGAGGCTTCGAAACTGCTGCTGAGAATGTCGCTCTAATTCTCCGGGATCATGGCTGGCATGTTGTGGTTTATTGCCAGGTGGACGGCACTGGACCGGTCCGGGAAGACACATGGAACGGTATCACGAGAGTTCTCATTCCGGTGGACCTGCCTGGTTGGCTGGGTACTTCGAAGTTCGATTGGCTTTCCATTGCGCACGCCTGCAAGTACCGGGATTTGTGCCTTACCTTTGGATACAACACAGGCATCTTTAACTTCAGGCAACGGTTGCTTGGAATTCCAAATGTCGTGAACATGGATGGCATTGAATGGTCGCGTGCGCGCTGGGGCCCGGTGCGGCAGGCAATTCTGTACATTAATGAGCGGTTCTCTATGCTATTCGCCAGCCATCTTATCGCCGATCATCCGGAAATTCAAAAGTATTTGACGAACAGGATACCTCGTCGCCCAAACGAGATGATTGCATACGGCGCGGACCCGGTGACCAATCCGGATCGCTCTGCCATTGAATCTCTGGGGCTTGAGGCGGGCGGGTATATGACTCTCATCGCGCGCCCGATTCCGGAGAATTCGATTTCCGAGATAGTCTCCGGATTCTCCGCTCGTGAAAGAGGGCACAAGCTTGTTGTGCTGGGCGCCTACCAACCTGACACGGACGCTTATCACCGCCTGGTTCGCGAGTGCGCCAGTGCTGAAGTTATCTTCGCTGGTCCGATCTATGACAAGCGCATCGTGCAGGCAATCCGCTATTTCGGTGTGGCATACCTGCATGGGCATACAGTTGGTGGAACAAATCCTTCCCTGGTGGAAGCAATGGCCGCTGGCAATGCCATCATCGCTCGCGACAACCTTTATAACCGCTGGGTCGCTGGGGAAGGCGCGTTGTACTTTCAAACCAGCAGTGAGGTCGACCAACTGGTATCCAGCTTGTTGGAGAATCCAGCGCTGCGCGATTCTCTGGGCAGTTCCGCAAAATCGAGATATGATGCGGAATTCACCTGGGAGCGGATCGTGGGGCAATATGAGGAGCTTTTGCAAAGGTACCTACCCGCTTCACGATGAAGCGGGGCGCTGTTCCAACCCTCTTAGCCGGCAGGCTGTTCAGGCAGATGTCTCGCGGCAAATAAAAATACAGTCACCTCTCACGAGGCCGTATTTTACGGAGTCCGAACCATCTCCGATAAACTCTTCGAATGTGAAACCAGCTTCTTGAACCCGCTTTCGGAAATCCCTTCCATACCACCTGCGATGATCGGCTGCGCCAAAATGAAGGGCTCTGTCCTTTTTTGAGGCAACGGTTGAATCCTCATAAGTGGTCGTCCAGGCCTCGATGATAGGAACCGCGGTGATCAACATTCCACCCGGGACGAGAACACGCCGGATCTCACCAAGAGCAGCGATGTCGTCTACATGCTCAAGGACATGCATCGCAATGATGACGTCGGCGGATTTGTCTGGCAAATCGATCTTCTCAATGTTGAGGACCATGCTGGCGCGGCCCGGGAGCAGATCGGCGGTTCGGTAATCAACAACATACTTCGTGATGAGTTTCGCCAGACAATTCTCTGGAGCGAAATGTACCAGGCATCGGACGCCGGTCAGCAAATGAAGACGTTCAATCGCGAGGTATAAGAGCCTTTGGCGTTCTCCCGATCGGCAACGCGGACAGATTGCGCCCAGTCGCACCGGGAGGCCAGCGGCTCCGAAAACTCCAGAGTAGCCGCAAATTGGACATTCATGAATGCCACCGCCTTTGCCGGCGGCGAGGGCAACGCTGCTCCAGTATTGCAACTGGCGGAGTCTCCACCGAATTGAGGGTGGAATGACTCGCTTTGCGAGGCCTTTCGTGACATCTCCGATCTTTGACAATGCAGTGAAAGTCCTTTCCAAAGCAGGGGCTAAAAAAGTTTAGCATCACGCCGTACGATTCCAATTCGATGCAGGGACGGTTCAAGGAATGGACAACTAGGTGAATCGCTCCTGGCCTGTCACAAGTAGAACAGAATCAATTGGTTCTGGTTATCTTGCCAGGCATGCTACGCGACGAGAACTTTCATTGGATGCTTCAACGTGCGGTCATGGCGCCGGTGGAGCGGGAGCGATAGCTGAACGAAAGATTCCCAGCAAAATGCGATAGACCACTTCGTTTGAGTAGGATCGCTCAAACTCTTCTCTTGCGGCTCTGCGCAGTTGGTCGAGCGCCGGTCCAGGAGGGGGGAACGCCGCGAGTTTTGCCGCGAGATCGACCGAATCGCCCACTCGGAAAAGTACGCCGGTTTTTCCGTCGGTAACGATTGTCGAGATCGGACCCAGGTCGGAGGCGAGGATAGGCGTTCCCTTTGAGAATGCTTCGATGACCACGCGGCTCAGGCCTTCATACCAGATCGAGGGAAAGACCACGGCGGCGGCAGCGGCCATTTCGGCGCGCACTCTCTCCGCGGAAACCTGTCCAAGAAATTCAACATTGGGCAGCGGGGCGGCGATTGCCCGCAGGTTCATTTCGTCCGGACCGGTGCCAATGATTTTGAGTTTCCGGGAGGTTTTTGTAGTTTTCCAAGCCTGCAAGAGAACGGCGGCGCCTTTCTCCTCGGATAGGCGCCCGACAAACAGGAAATTGTCGTCGTGCCCCGATCCGACTCCGGTGTCTTCGACACTGTTTGGCTTAACCACAATTCGCTTCGCCGGGAAACCGCCGGCTATGAACTTGTTTCGCATGAAGGGGGTTAGCGCGATGTAGTAGTTGACCAGTTTGCGCCAGGTGCCGAGCATCTTATGCCCTGAAATCATGCCCGCAACCGCACCGGTCTGGGCGAAGCTGCCGCGGTAGCATTTGTGAACCAGGGCCGGCCACGGTACGGCCTTTCCCAGGCAGTCTTCACAGATTTTTCCATTGCGCAGGAAGGTTGCAGCGGGGCATAGCAGCCTGTAGTTGTGGAGGGTCTGAACGACGGGGATGCCCTCAGCCCGGGCTGCGTAGTAGATGGAAGGCGAGACGAGAGGGAAAAAATTGTGGACTGACATCAATTCAAGCTTGTTCTTTGAAATAAGCCGGCGCACTGCCGCGTGGTCGGCCGCACTCCACACGGATCGAATTCCTGTGGCCCAACGACTCTTGCTATCGATCAGGCGATTGTCCTGAGTGTGTACGACAACATTGTGGCCGTGTTCTCGAAGCAGTTCCACTTCGGTGGCGCAAGCCTCGTCCTCGCCACCGGCGAACGCATATCGATTGTGCACAACCAGAATGTTCATGTTGGTGAAGTTGACGACCTTATGGTACGTGGCTCAACAGTAACATCCGTGATCAAGTGCGGGCATCCCCGAGGGCTTTGAGGATCAGATCCTTCATGTGCACTGAGTCGATCGGCTTTGCGGTTTCAATTGCCTTGGCCCGCATGGTGTTCCAGGTTTCCCGACCGCAGTCGAGTGCCCGACTCAAAGCTTCGAAAACCTCATCCGAGCGATCAGGACTGAATCTCCAGCCATTTTGCCCTTCGACGACGAGGTCTTCGACTGCCTGACTGTTGATGCTTCCCAGGACGGGCAGGCCGGCAATCATCGCTTCATTGACAACCAGCCCCCACTCATCCGCGAGCGAGGGAAGAGTGAAGATGTCTGCCATGAGGTATTGAGCCGGGAGATCACGATAGGGGACCTCGTCGAGCAAATTCAAGGCATAGTTGGCCGGCCGATTCCATGATTTGATCGTTCCTTTCAACGGACCCGTGCCGACAAGGGTCCAGGAGATTTGGCTGTCAGGATGAAGGCGGCACCACCTCAGCAGTTGTTCATGAAACTGAACCAGCCCCTTCCGCTCAATCAATTGACCCGTATAGAGCAGCTTGCAAACACTATCGTCGGCGCGAACAGGGGGTCCGGCGAAGAGTTCGTTGTCTGTGGCCTGGGGCACCACGTGGATTCTCTCCTGCGGGAATCCGAGGCCTTGAATGTAAGCCGCTCCGCTTGATCCATTCACCAGCACACCATCGGCGACCTTGAGGACCAGGCGACGAATCAGCTTCCGCAAGGCGCCTCTGTGTTGCTCGGTGACCATGGAAATGGTCGCCCAGACAAGCAGCCTGGTTCGGGGAGAGAAGCATTTGTAGATTGCAGCTTGAATTGTCCTCAATCCAAACTCGCTGGCAATGATCGCGTCCGGGCGATAGGACCGCAATTGGAAGAGAGTGTCGTAAGGAAAATGGATTGTCCGGTCTTCCTGAAAGCTATCTCCATGCACAGCAGGCGAGGACCAGGACAGACTTCGCTGCACGGTCACGTCAAGGGCGCCCCAGTTCGCATTCCAACGCCGGTTGGATTCCATCTGGACCGAAATGAAAATTCGGAGGGACTCGACCGAGTCTTTTAGCAGTTCCAGCACCGTGATGCGGTATGGCGGGAGAAAGTTTGTCAGGAGCGCTATCTTTCCCCTGAACTTTGCAGCCGCGGGAATTCCAGCGTTGGAAGTACCTAGTGCATCCTCATGTTTATCAGACATTCAGGCGTCCATCTGCCGAAACTTCGAGCCATAACGTTACCAGGATAGAATCCGAGGCGAGATATGCGCGAAAGCATCAAGGAACACGATAGAGGATGGCACCAACGGACGCGCCCACAATGGCTGCGCCGTTGACCAGGACAGACTTTGCTTTACTGGAGGGGACATAAACGATGTCTTTGTCTCCGAGGGGCGGCGAAACAGATTTGCCGGTTGTCATGGAGTTCAGTTTCACCGTAGTTTCCAGGATTCGCCCGTCCTGATGGTGGAGCACGCGAATGGAATCCGTTGACGCTTCCAAAGAGGTTCCCTGGGCCAAAGAGAGGGCCTCGAGCAGATCCAGAGTACCCCGGTTGAGCATCAGGTATCCGCCCGGACGGTGCACGGCTCCAAGAACGTAGACAACGCCGGCACGACGAACGGTGACGATATCGCCGGGCGCAACGGTGATGTCCGGTTTGCCATGCTGGCTTTGTTCCTTGTCGTAATGGACATTCTCGACGTCATTTTCGCCGCCGGCCGCATGCCGGATCTCGATTTCCATTCCCGCCTCGGCCGTCTCGCCGCCGGCCAGCGCAAGCGCTTCCGGGAGGCCGATTGGAGACAGAATCTGAAATCTTCCTGGCGTCTGCACCTCGCCGAAAAGCGAAACGTAGCTCGGAGCTACCTGCAAAATGTCGATGTTGACTTGAGGGTCTTTGAAGAATTCACCGGCTATGAGTGCGTCCTTGATCTTCACTCGAACATCGGTGATGGACATTCCCTCAACCTGTAATGGCCCCACCAGCGGAACGTTAATCTTGCCATCGGCTGTCACGCGGAGGGTAGCGTCCATCTCGGGTGCATCGTATACGCCAAAGGTAAGAAGAACCCCGGGAGAGAGTTTGACCTTGGCGAAGTCCTGAGGCACGGCCGTGACTCCATTTTGAGTGTTCGCAGTCGCAGGAGGAGGGGCCTTTCTGGTTTGCGTAAGCGGGTCCGAACCCACGGTGCCGCCAGGCTCCTGGGCGCCGGCGGAAACAGCTCCGACCAGCGCCAGGCAGGCAAAGACCTTCATACAAAGTTTGAAGTTCCTAGTCATTGCCGCTCCCGTAATAGTTCCTGTCGCCGTAGTATCCGTAGGAGGAATTATATTCGGAGGAACGAACGTCGACAGCATTGAGGACGATTCCAAGCATTTTATGGCGCGAGAAATCCAATAACTCGAAAACGCGGCGGAGGAAAAATCGCCTGGTAACTCCCGACTTCACGACGAGTATAACTCCCTCGACAGCCTGGGCGATCAGCACCGCATCGGTCACGACGAGAACCGGTGGGGCGTCAATAAAAATGAAGTCGAATTGAGTTTTGAGCGACTCCAACAAGCTGAGAAACTTCTTCGATCCCAGCAATTCAGAAGGCATAGGAGGGATTGGACCGGCGGTCAGGACAGACACATTCTCAAGATCGCGATGCCGATGGATAACGGTCATGGGATCGAGGTCACTCGACAGACATTGACTGAGGCCGTTTTCGTTCGGAAGGTCCAACCTGGAATGAAGAGTTGGACGGCGAAGGTCGGCATCAATAAGCAGAACCCGGCTGCCCTGAATCCCAAAGGCAAAACCCATGTTGAAGCATGTGGTGGTCTTGCCGTCGCCGCTCAAGGCGCTTGAAAAGAGGACTGTTTGAGGGGGCCGGCTGGAGCGGCTGAGGAGGATTGCGGTTCGAATCTGGCGATAAGCCTCGGCAAAAACCGACCTTGGCGAGCGGAGCACCCATGCCGGCGAGATATGATCGACGGCCTGGTTGATCTCGGTTCCATAGGCGACGGGAACTCCTTTGGAAGTGCTTCGCCGATCAAACAAGGGCACCAGGCCAAGCATGGAAGAGCCGGGAATTGACGCAATATCTTCCGGGGTGGAAATGGCATCATCGCGGGTGTTGCTGGCGAATACCCCGAACAAGCCGGTCACGAGGCCGGCGAGCAAGCCGATACCAACATTCTGGACTGGCTGAGGGCGGGATGGACTTGACGGAACTCGCGCAGGGTTCACGATCGTGACATTGGACGACTGCGCGCCTGACAGGACTCTGGCCGCTTCCAATTTGCCGTACAGGTTTTCATAGAGGGTGCGATTCGATGCTTCTTCCTGCTGCAGCATAAGCAACTGGTCCGCGCTGTTATTGAGTTTCGCAATCCTTTGCTTCTCATCTTCGACACTTTGACGAATCGAATTCTCTGTTGTCACCGCGAGATCGAAGCTGTTCTTAGCTTGCAGGCTGATGCGCTGCATCTGTTGCGAAATTTGAGTATCCAGTTCAGTTACCTGGTTTCGAAGCCCAACAACGATAGGATTCTTCGCCCCATACTTATTGGCGTAGGAAGCAAGTTGAAGCTTGACCTTGCCCTGTTGAACCTGAAGTTGTTTCAAGAGATCGATATCTTCGCTCGCAGACGAGAAGAACGAAGCCCCCGAAGGGCCCTCGGCCATCGGGCTCGCTGCCAAGCCAAGAAAGACATCGGCATTTTGGCTTTGGGACAGTTGATAGATCGCTTCGCTTGAGATACGAGCGACTTCCGCTTGGGTCAACTGCCGGTTCAGGTCGCTCAGACGATCCAGTTCCGCATGATCGTACTCGGGAGCGTTTTGGCCACCATGAAGTGAGTCGACTACTGGGGAAACGCCAAGGATACCTGCTTTTTGCCTGAAGTCATTGACTTCCTTCTGGCTTTCGCTGACCTTTGCCTTGAGGTCGGAGATTTGATTTGTAAGCCATTTTGAAGTCTTCGCCGTGGCGTCATAGCGTTGTTGCGTAGTCTCATACAGGTACGCATCCACCACCGCATTGGCTACCGCGGCCGCCTGTTGAGGATCCTTGTCGGTGAATGTCACATTGATGAGCCGCGTACCCTTCACCAATGAAACGCGCAGACGGGACTGGAAGAGCTTAATTACGTTATCTCTGAATTGAAGGTCCTGCTCCCACGCGGAGGCGCCGGGACCATTCAAGACCGCATTGTGCTTGATATTGACAAACGGCTCGCGCTCGGCCAGCGAGAGATCTTCAATGACCTTGATTGCGATGTCTTCGTTCGAGATGACCATCTCATCGGTGAGCAAATCCACGCTTAACTCATCTCCCACACCGATTTGCGCGCCAACTCCCGAGAGATCGTCGAGGCTGAGAGCAGAGCCGCCCTCTTTGTGAATCTGAATTGTAACTGTCGAGCTGTATCTCCGTTCCGCGATCCAGGTCAGGAGCACGGCTAAAAGAATTCCGCATGCCACGCAAGTGATGAGGAGCCATTTTTTTCTGCGGATCACAAACAGCGCATCAACCAGATGCATCTCCCGCCTATGCGCCAGCCGGCTGATAGGTTGGTCATCACCTTCGATGTGTTTCGGAGCATCCTCGCCATTAGGCGAATAACTTGCATGCATCGGTGGTTCTACTCTCCAGAAAGGTTGGTCGAACAGCCGTTCTCGTCAATTTCCATGGCAATTAACAACTCAGGCTCAGGCATCCACGAGCACGCAAACATCTGCAGTATTCTTTCATAGTCTGTTGAGCGGCATCCTATGAGAACAACCAGCCTCATGACCCCGCGTCCTCAAATCCAGGAGCCAGAGCCCGAATTCTTCTGCGATCCCCTTGAATGCCAGAATGCAAGTGTGCGGACAGGACGTTGACCCACTCCCAAAGCTAGCTTATTACGACAGATAGGCATTGCACAATCAGCCTACGAGCACCTCTCCTCAGGGTGGGATGGCAGAGTCCCATGATAAGCGGATGCGTACGTCCGAGGCAACTTCAGGCCAACTTCAGTAACCGATTCCAGACCTGCTCGCCAGGGGCGCAGCTCACCCTTGAAACTAGAGCTTTTCATAGATCTCAAGATACATTTGAGCAACTTCGGCCCAGGTTTTGATCGGGAAGGTGATCGCTTTTCCCCGATGCGCTCCCTCGTAGAAGGTTTTGAGCCTGGCGGTAATTCCGTTTGCACTACGCAAGGATACAAGGTGCAATCTGTCAGAGGCCGGGTATCCGTTCGCCGCCCAGGGCAGGGCTGGGAGAAGCAGCGGCAACCCGGCCGCGGAAGCCTCATGCGCGGCAATGCATCCACTCTCACCCCGGCTCAGAAGAACAAAGCCACGCGCGCCGCGAAGAATCCTGAACTTTTCCTCTTCGGGCACCCACCCCACATACCGGACGTACTTCTGGTCAATTAACCGCTGAAACTCGATGAAGTAAGGATCATTTGGCGAAAACGGCTTTCCAACAAAAACCACTGGCGTCTTTGCCTGCCTCGCGCACATGGCCAGAAGCACAGAATTCTTCCGCGGGCAGATCGTTCCTGCACTCACCAGGTAATCGCCCTCGGATTCCGCCTTTCCAAGCGCATCGATGGCTGAAGGGTCCAGCCCGGGGGGGATAATGAATCCTTTCTCAGGCGGCAGGCCGTAGATTTGCTGAACGACGGTCCACTCGTGGGGCACTTCGTACACCAGCGCATCGAGTTCACGATAGAAGTTCAGCCGCTGATCGAAGCCGGGGACCAACGCTCTGGCAGCCCTGGTAGCCCAGGCGCGCATCAACAGACGGGGCCGGCTCTCAGATGCCACGACGTCGTAGATCTCGCGCATCAGCAGTTTTCGCCCCTTCTGTTTTGCCAGTTCCGCATTGCCCTGATGCGGACGCTGCACAAAGTGCATGATGTCGCAGGTCTGATTTGGATCCCACCATCTTTCATGCTCGACTTCGACACCGAGAAGAGACAGTTCCCGCATCAAAGATTCAATCATCGTCTGAATCCCGCCATGCGCCAGCGAGAAAGGCAGATTATGGGAGAACACGACTTTCATAAACTCCTCTTAAAACTGCCAGGCATTCCCGATGAAACCAATATCTCCTCGTAGTATTCCAGATGCATCTCAACAATGCGATCCGGGCTCCATTTATCGAGGATCATTTGGCGGCCATAGGTCACCAGTTCAAGTGCCAGGGTCCTGTTTCGGGCAAGCCCCAGCATGGCTTGAGCAATCTCAGCGGGATCTTCAATGTCAACCAACAGGCCGGCCCGTCCGTAGTCGAGGGTCCAGGGCACCGCGCCGCTTGATCGACCCCCTATCACTGGGCAGCCAGCCTGGATGGCCTCGCAAATCGAAATGGGATGGGCTTCGGTCCGGGAGGGGTGAACCCAGATATCGACTTCGTTGCCGAGTTCACTCAGAAATGCCGCGTGCGGCCTGGATCCGCGGAACTCGATCGGCACATCGCTGAAGCGAAGTTTTTCCTTTTCCCACCCCGTCCCATAGACGAGCAATCTGCTGTTGGGCAACTCGTCATGAACGCGCCGAAATGCATGCAGGGCGGCGCATACATTCTTGAGTGGCCATGGGCTCCCATAACACGCAAAGGTTATGCGGCCAGTCTTGGGAAAGATATTCGGTACCTGAACCGATGCCGGAAGGGGTGGAATTCCATTGGGGATTACCCGGATCTCTCCGCGGAAGCGGTGTTCCTGCCGAAGGTAATTCTCCACATAGGGAGATACAGCGATGACATGCTGAAACCGGGCTAAGACAGCCGCAGTATTGGCCAGTGAACGCAAGGTGGCAGCATGCGCCAGGGGCCCCCACTTCCAACTCCAGCCGAGGCGAGCACAGTCCCAGGCCGCGTCGTGCACGGTCAACACTTTCGGCCCATCCCAGTCGGCAACCGCTCTCGCGGCCTCCATGGTCCAATGGGCATGAACAATGGTTGGATGGATTTTCTTGAGATATCGAAGAATCAGGTGTCGCTCCTGACGCCAGCCATCCACAATCCATGCTGTGCGGCCACGTTTCGGATAGACAATGGCGCTTAGAGGAGAAGACTGCACATAGAGTTCCGTGGCGCCACTTAGTCCGCCCAGGATGGTGGTCTGGATCCCGCGCCTCGCAAATTCACTTGCGAGGTAGTGAATAGGAACACCTGGATCACCGCTGAACGCCGCGAGCGCATTGCCGGCTTCGCCTCCAATGATTGGTGCCATGGTAGACGGATCAAAGTGTCCAGCCAATGCGATATGTTGTTCCATACCTGCGGCCCCTTTGATCAAGGTCTTTCCATTCGCTGAAATCTCGGATTCGATGCTCGCCGGGTTTGTGAGCACGCTAGAGGAGACTTACCCTCGCTTGATTCGGGATTGGAGTATATCGGTTACGGAACCTTCAATCAGCATTAGTTCAAAATGCAGATCGAACCCAGTCCTGTGATGAGGGTCGAGGTCGTTATTTGTTCCGATTTGTTGCACTCTTGCCGTTTCGAAACTTTCGGGTCAACAACAAGGCGACTAATTGAAAGGGCTCAATCAGATATCTCTTACCAAGCCTTGCCGGTTCTGTAATCAGTCTGAAAGCCCACTCAAGACCGATAGGGCCAAGCCAGCGCGGAGGAGTGGGCACCTGGCCCGCAATGTAATCCATCATGCCGCCACAATGAAATATGGCGCGAACATTCAACCGCTCGATATTATCGAGAATCCACCATTCCTGAATAGGCATTCCCATGCCAACGAACAGAATGTCAGGGTTGAAATCATTGATTAGTTTTACAACACGATCATTCTCCGATCCATCGCCTCCCTTGGCGAAGTACCCGTGATGACCATCGATCAGAATGTCCGGGTAGTCTCGCCGCAAGCGCGCGAGCCCTCTTTCCAAAACTTCCCGTTCCGACCCAAGATAGAAAACGCGCCACTTATTCTGAACAATGTCCGGTAACATCGCAGGGAACAGATCCATATACCCTGTTCGATGTTTAATTTTGAATGGCAAGCCGGCCAGCTTGCCCAGCCACAACAATCCTGTTCCATCAATATGCGCGAAGTCTGCCCTCTCGAAAAACTCCCTTGCCTTCTCGTCCTGCATGCAAATGTACAGTCCATGCAGGTTTTGGTTGGCAAAGATGAACTTTCGTCGCAGGGTAATATTAGTACGCAGCACGCATAAGATGTCTGCAAGCGTGAGGGTGTTCAGCCAGATATCGAACAACCTGTACTTTGGAAAGTCTTGGGAATCAACCACTGGTTACACGCTCGCGTACGAATAAGATCAACTTTTCTATGATAATACATCCTCCGGCTCAATTCTGAACACGCCTTTAGGATGCGTATCCCCTCCAGAACCATCGTGTCGAGCCGGAGCAGCTGATCAATCGGGGAATGAAGGCAGCGAGGATGAAGCGGCTGAGCTGCCATCGCGTCCGCGGTAACGACCTCGGCTCTGGTTGAAAATTCTGGCCTGCAACCCGGGCTCCTGTGGCGCCGCGCGACAATGCCGGCCAGCGGCGCGGACGAAATCGACCATTTTGTAGCGGCTGCCAGGGAAGATGAGCAGGTGGTCAATCAT
Organism: Occallatibacter sp.; assembly: GCA_050013695.1. Taxonomy (GTDB): domain Bacteria; phylum Acidobacteriota; class Terriglobia; order Terriglobales; family Acidobacteriaceae; genus Telmatobacter. The sequence continues at coordinate 23,780 of JBEKET010000012.1, read as the reverse complement.
GGGATGCTACTGGAGGATGCAGGCCGAGGGGCGCCTGAAGAGAACACGGTTCTCCACGATGTGAAAATGGGTTGCGTTTTTTCGATTCCGGCAAACCGATCGATTGGAGACGTTGAGCAGAATCCCGACTACAGGAAGAGTTTCGGGATCATTATCGGAAAAACGGGAGAGGAGGACCCTTTAATATTCGGGCGGCCACGGGCGACTCGGAGCCGCTCAACTTTTGCGCGGAAAATGCGGCACTGGTCTTGCAATCTGCCTCAGGGACGATACAATTACAAGAAATCTGGGCCGAAAGGAAGACTCCGGCTCGAAGATACAGGAAGTCGGAATTGCCGAATTTCACATTCCTGGTCCACGACCACTACGCCGAAGATTCATACCATCTGCTAAAAGCCAGCCAAGCTAAGAGATACAAAGACAACGAACAACATCATACGCCTGCATTTCATTGAGTTGTCCTAGCCCCGAAACATCAATTGAGGTGAGTAGATGCCAGAAGTCTTGACGGAAATCAAACGCGTGGGAGGGAAGGTTTTTCGGGCCGCCTGGGCTATACCCTATCGCACTTTTTTTCCAGAGCAGTATAAGAAAGCGAGCGAGCTTTCATTCTGGAAGTCACGCGTCGCCAACGAGAAAGTGCTGCGCAACAGCCACTACGAATATTTCTATCGAGTTTTTTTTGGCTTGGATACGGATTTCTACCGCGGGAAGAGAATTCTGGACATTGGATGTGGTCCCCGGGGTAGCCTGGAGTGGGCTTCCGAGGCCGCTGAACGGATTGGCCTTGATCCTTTGGCGAGCGAGTACTTGAAAATGGGCGCGGATAAACATGCGATGAAGTACGTCGACATGCCGGCCGAACGGATGACCTTCAGTAACGACTATTTCGATGTGGTTTGCTCATTTAATTCGTTGGATCATGTGGACGATCTTCAAGCGACGGTAGCTGAGATTAAACGAGTGCTCAAGCCGAAGGGGACATTTCTACTGATCGTTGAGGTCGACCACCCGCCGACGCCCTGCGAGCCGGTCACCATCAGCGATGTACCAGCGCTATTCAGCGATGCGATGGAACTGGTCGACCTGCGAAAGTTTGAAATCGGCACCGAGCATGATATATACGGACAGTTACGAAAAAACGCCATCTTTGATGAAAGTGTGCAGAATCGTCCGGGAGTTATCGCCGCGCATTTTGTGAAACGGGCTACCGCCTAGGCTCCTCCGCAGCCTTGGGAGCGGTGGAGCGCAGAGGAGATGAACAGACGTCCACAGGGGAACAATTCAGCTGCGTTGAAGCCTAAGTTGGCTTGATGGACTATAGCGATGATGCTCTGACCCTGGCACTAAAGAAATTCTGAATTCGAGTTCTGATCCCAAAGCGACCCATTGGGAACAAGAACCAATTTGCAAAGAACAGCCAGAGACATTTAGGCGAAATGCTTCCGTGGAGGCGAGCGACCTTGAGCTGATGGAAGAGTTCTCTAATGGGCTCGCCCTGGACTCTGGCGTTGTACGCGCAGACGATCGCCATAAAGAAAGCGAAGGCTTGTTTGGTAAAGAGTTCCTTTCGTTCAATGGCCCAATCCATTGAGTATCGCCAATCAGACTTACCTGTAACTCGTCCTGAACGTAACTCATTATGAAAAATCGAGAGCGGTTTCCAAACAACAATCACATCAAGAGATAATGCGGGGACAGCTCGAAGCAGCCAATCTGTATCCTGGTTTCGCAGTAGACCTTTGGTGAAGGGTACCTCTAGAAACGCCTTTCTGGGAGCAACCCATGTTGATGTCTGAAGGAATCCTTTTCTGAAGCCGAGGATTGAAGCCTCGCAGAAGAGGTATTCGCTGATGGGCTGATTTTTCCCAGGAGCAACGGCTGGCTGCACCATTTCCGCATTTGAACTTCGGTCAATATACCGGCATGCTATGAATGTTTGCGGGCCTGCCTGATCTGCCACAGCCATCTGCTCAGCGAGTTTGTCAGGGGACCATTCGTCATCGTCATCGAGGAGTGCGAGCCAATCGCCAAGCCCGGCCCTGATTCCGACATTGCGAGCCTCTGAACCTCCGACGCTTTCGCTCAGGGCTACGACACGCAAACGCTTATCCTCGAACTCTCGCAGGGTAGACTCTGTTGTTGAATCTGGGCCGTCGATGACCACAATGACTTCAAGATCACTGTAAGTCTGCACAAAAACACTGTGGAGTGCCCGGCTCAGGAGTTCTGGGCGACCGCGAGTGGGGATTACAACCGACACCCTTGGTATTCGGATTGATTCACTCACGTTGCACGCTCTCACTGTTAATTGTGGACCTTGTCGATTGATGCTCTATTTGCGATTTTACCAAGGAAGTGATTTACAAACGATCAAGTGCCGCTGACAGAATCTCGGCTGCGTGTCTCCAATTGTCGGCTTGAGCTACTTCTCCAAGCACTTCAAGTCTCTGTGTCTCGGCGTCGCCCAACAGGATGTCTTCCATTGCAGAAGCAAGCGCTGATGGGTCGCTCACTGGAATTATCCTCCCGCCCGCAGGAGGCCGGATTGCTTCCGGTATGCCGCCAATCGCGGTTCCTATGACGGGGGTTCCTAGCTGGAGAGACTCCATGATGATGTGAGGACTGGCATCAAACCTGGAGGCTACGATTACCGCGCGGGCGCCGGAGATCAAAGAGACAACCTCCGTTTGACTTATTGCATGAGGGATCAAATGAACGCCTGGGCCGCTGGAGAGAGCTAGACCTCGCGGCTTGCCGGCGATGATTGTCTTCAGCGTTGGGAAACGAGGGAGGAGTTGCCTTGTTGCTTCGACGACAATATCCATTCCTTTGCGATGCCACTCATTTCCAATACTGACAAAACAGGGAGGTTGAGGTTTTGGCGCAGCTACGGGACCAACCTGGAACATTGGACCCCAGCCGATGCGGATCACGTTGGTTGGATCAATCGAATGAACCTTGATCACTTTGCTGCGTGCCCATTCCGATAAGGTAAAGATGAAGCGGGCGCCTCTTAGTATTTCGCGCTGCCTTTCAAAGAACTCGGTATGCCAGCGCACCGGTCGCCATTCCAATGGATACTCGGGATCGTCCGGATCGTACGGTCCGTCCGTAACGACAGAATAACCATGGGACACGGCAGAGGCCGGAGTTGGAAAGCTGGTGGCGCCCCATTGAACGACGTGCTTGAGAGAGACGCAACCGGCGAGTCTAGCGGCTGCTTTCCGTTCGAGTGCTCCGGATACGACAGGGGAAAACAACATGTCGCTGCGCATCTGAGCGAGATGGAGAGATGCTGAGCTAAGCGCGCCAAGCAGTTTTATAAGCCTTGAAGGCTGAATTGAACCCAAGTCCACGATGTCCGACCTGACGTTTGCCAACTCGGCGAAGAGTAGTCCCGCCCGATCGTTCTTTGAGATGCATGCGATCATTTTGGAATTCAGATATGAATTGAGATGATGTTACTATCCCTATACTCAAAGGCTCATTGCTGCCTGTCGGCGAGCACTAACTTGCGTACAGCCGGTCATTACTCGCCTAACTCTCTTATCGTCGCGTAGGTTTGCGCGATGCCCTGTTCCAGTCCCGTCATCTGCAGCGCGCAACCGAGTTGGCGCAGGCCGATCAAGTCCGCCTCAGTGAAATGCTGATAGCGTCCTTCCAAATCGGCGGGAAAGGGAATGTATTCAATAGGCGTTTCGCCATGCACAGCCATGAGAGCCTTTGCCACGTCATTGAAGCTGCGGCTCAGGCCCGATCCGGCATTCACTACGCCACGATACTGCCGGTTAGATTCGCCCGCCTTGGGTGCGCAGGGACCGATCTGAGCGAAGAACATATTCAAGTGGGCGAGGTCGCGGACATAAACAAAATCGCGGCGCTGTTCCCCATCGCCAAAGCCGCCGCTGCCGCTGAATAGGCGCACCTTTCCCGTCTCTCTCATCTGCTTTGTGAAGTGGTGGATCACAGATGCCATTCTTCCCTTGTGCTGTTCGCGCGGCCCGTAGACATTAAAGTAGCGCAGCCCAACCGCAGTGATGGGAACCTGATCCAGCGCCAACTGGTTGCGGAAGTAGTGATCAAAGAGCAGCTTGGAATAGCCGTATACATTCAGCGGGCGTTCATTTTCAATGGTAGGGGTAAAGTGGCCCGGCCCGCTGAGCCCGTACACCGCGGCGGTGGATGCAAAGACCAGCGGCGTTCCCAGGTGAATGGCAAAGTTGAGCACTTCCTTTGTGTACTGAAAGTTGTTGTCGATCATGTAGACGCCATCGTCTTCGAGCGTGTTGGAACAGGCTCCCTGATGGAGGATGGCTTCCACGGTTGTTGCACCCAACGCATTTTCAGCAATGGCGCGGCGGAATTCCGCCTTATCCATGTAATCCACATACCGGGCGCCGTGAAGGTTGGAGAACTTCTTCACATTGGCCATGTGATCGACCACCAGAATGTCGGTCAGCCCATGGGCATTCAATTCATGAACCAGATTGCTACCGATAAACCCCGCGCCACCAGTAACAATAATCATGATCTTAGAGCTCTCCTTTGACTATCTTACCCTGCCTCATCCGCGACCGAAAAGTAATGCGTGTGCAGTATCTATCACGCAGCTGTTTGCTCTGGATTGCGGGGATACCTGATTGCCTCGATTAGCGTATACGTTTCATCGGACTGGAATCGATCTGAGAAGTTGAGCGAATTGGCGGAACGCAGACGGCTCGTGAATTCAGCTTTCGAGTTCGGTGACAGATGTTGCAGAAGCCATGGAGGGATGCGCCCTGTTGTTCCCGTTTCTCCATGCCTCAAGAGTAGCTTTGAACATTTCATCAACCGATATTGAGGTCAGGCACTTCTTCTTCTGCTCCACGCAGGTCGCAAGCCGGCAATGGCGGCAGTCGACTGCGTGGTAAATAACTCGATGGATATTACCAACGGGATACCAGACGCCGGGATAGTCGCGAGCTGCAAAGGGAATCGCGCATGGCACCCCATTCAGCGCTGCGAGGTGCATTGGCCCGCTGTCAGGCCCAAGGAACAACTCCGCTTTACTGAGCGCTGCAGCGGTCTCGCGCGGCGTCAATACTCCGCAAAGGTTTAGAGTGTCTCCTTGCCAGCCCTTTGCAACATGTTCACTGGCAGAATGATCTTCCTTTGCCCCGACCATAACGAGGGAGTAGCCGGGGAATTCAGGGCTCAGCCTCTTCATCAGCGTCTGCCAGTTGTCTTGCCCCCAATCCTTGGCTTGCATCTTGGTCCCGGGCCCGCAGGCGATGAGCGGCTTGTTCGCGAACGCACCTAAAGCTTCCAGACCCCTTGCATTTTCCTTTTTTGTCAAATGCAAATCCCAGTTTGCAAGGTCATCTGGCGCCGCATCTCCGAGAACCTCAATCATCCGGGCAAGCCGATGGGACTCGGGCTCATAGAGACCGCTTTGATCCATCCGCTCCAAGCGTGGCTCGATCGAGTGTGGAACCCCAATAAACCGACGCACCCCCGACACCAGCCGAAAGAATCGAACATCTCGGCGAAGCTGAGCTTCCGGTCGATAAATCCACATGATGTATACGACTACATCTGGTTTGAATCGACGGATTTCGCGAGCTTTTCGCCAGAGTGCGGCTCGCTTTGCGGGATCGTATTGAATGTATCCATGGATGAGGCCGGAGTTGCCCAGGATCGCATCCGCGGAGGGCGCCTTTTGGAGATGGGGAGTATTGGTCAAAAGCATTCGTTGCGAATTTGGAAACGCCCTTGCAATCAAGTGGTAGCAGGGCAAAGCAACGATCGTGTCGCCCAGACTTCCCATCTGGTGAATCAGCACTCTATTCACTGAAGTGTTCTCTGTCATGACGCTCCCGTGTGGCGCCCTGCCTCTCGTGGTCGACATGGACGAGTCTCATTTTCAGTAAGTGCGAGGTGCACTTCATTACGCTTCATATTTTCAATGACGCTGCATGAGATGGTTGACGATAATCTTAAGAATTAACACCAGGTGGCAATGAGAAGGAGGTCAACCTCAGCGAATTCCGGACTGGCCCGATTGGTTCCGATTAAGGAACAATCTCGTCCTTTCTCCGCGAAGTCAAAACATCAGCCTCTAACAGGATCGTAGCATATGCGGGAAACTTCCGCGTGCTTGAATGTGGCCGTCATCGCAAGGTCCTTTGCATTCGGAATTCCGCATGGGAGGAATTTGCAGCGGGCAATTTCCTGGTGTTCGGGGGCTTGACTGGTGAAACCGCCGGGGTCGGAGAAGACCGTGTCGAGTTATCGAATTCTTGAACATTGGCGGGGGCCGCTTGCCCCGTTATGATAGGAGACGAAGATTCTGCCGATTCCGTTGCGGATGGCGACAGGCAGGAAGCATTCAGAACCCATCAACGCCTCCAACCTTAGGAGAAACCATGTCCAGCGCTCCAGAAGCCGCGAGCAATTTCGGGTGGGCCATTAACGAGCACCTGGAGGTTGTGTTCCAGATGCAGACAGCCGCGGGCAAGAAGATCGAGGTTGCCCGGTGATCGATCAACTGCATGAGGTGATTCAGGAGATCGAGCACACGTGGGGAGAGAAGCGCCTGCTGGTTGTGGGCGATGTAATGCTGGATAAGTACATATGGGGCGACGTGGGCCGGATTTCGCCGGAGGCCCCGGTGCCGGTGGTGCGAGTGACGCACCAGAGCCACCAGCCGGGCGGTGCGGCTAATGTGGCGATGAACCTGGCGCGGCTGGGAGCGCAGGCCTGCGTGGTGGGCTTTGCCGGCGGGGACGAGAACGAGACACTGCTGGCCGAAGGGCTGAGGGCGAATGGGATTGCGTCGGAGTTTGTTGGCTCGGAGGGGTTTCCGACCATTTCCAAGCTGCGTATTTTGGGCGGGCGCCAGCAGATGCTGCGACTGGACAGCGAGCGAGTGGGAGCGAGGCCGGAGGCCGACTACGAGCGGTTGATTGCGTTGGTGCTGGAGCAGCTTCAACGGTCGGATGCGGTGATTCTGTCGGACTACGCCAAGGGGGTTCTGTCACCGGCAGTGTGCCAACGGGTGATCGAGGCCGCGCGGGGGCTTGGCATTCCGGTACTTGTGGATCCGAAGAGCGGGGATTTCTCGCGCTATCGTGGGGCCACGACGATCTGTCCCAACCTGGGCGAGCTTTCGACGGCAGCGAAGGTGGGAGCGGGCGAGCTGGGTGCGCTGCTGGATGCTGCGCAGGCGATGGTGCCGGAGTTCAACCTGGAGTTTCTGACTGCGACGTTGAGCGAAAAGGGCATTGCGCTGGTGTGGCCGGGAAAGCGGATCATTGAGCCGGCGTTGGCCCGGCAGGTGTTCGATGTATCGGGAGCGGGCGATACGGTGATTGCAGTGCTGGCGCTGTGCCTGGCTTCAGGGCTGCGTCCGGAAGTGGGCATACAGCTGGCCAACGTGGCGGCGGGGATCGTGGTGGGCAAGGTGGGCACGGTGCCGGTGGAGAAGCACGAGTTGCTGGCGGCGCTCGCGCCGGATATCGCACTGCACGCCGAGGACAAGGTGGTGACGCGAGAGGAACTGGTGGTCCGCGCGGCGCTGTGGAGGGCCAACGGCGAAAGGGTGGTGTTTACCAACGGCTGCTTCGACCTGCTGCACGTGGGACACATTAAGGTGCTTGAGCAGTCGCGCAGCTTTGGCGACCGGCTGATTGTGGCCATCAACAGCGATGCCTCGGTGAGCGGGTTGAAGGGGCCGACGCGGCCGATTGTGGACGAGGGCGCGCGAGCGCGCGTCCTGGCAGCTTTGGCGGCCGTGGATGCGGTGGTGGTGTTTGGCGAACCGACTCCGCTGGAGCTGATTGTGGCTGTGCGGCCAGACGTGATTGTGAAGGGTGGAGACTACGACGTGGATACGGTGGTTGGCGCCAGGGAGGTCATGTTGTGGGGCGGACAGGTGAAGATTGTGCCACTCGTCGAAGGCTTCTCGACGACGCGGTTGATTGCGCGAGGTGCGGGCAAGGAAGGTTGAAGTTCATAGCACTGGATGGTTTGCGCAATTGGAGATGATTCCGCGTTGCACTGAAACCTCGAAGTTAATGACATTTTCCCAAACTGGGTTGGAAACAGAGGTTCTCAGCGACAGACTTTTGTTGTCGAATAGATGTAAATCATGCAGTCAGAGAAGAAGCTAGTGACAACCGGAATCTCCGCATCCTATGTGTTAATCTCTCAATATCCGAATGCGCATGATTCCTTACTCCAAGGTGTCGCAGACTGCGGGATGCCAATCCTCTGTAACTGCCAATCCGCCCGATTCTTCAATATCGGGACGCCTGAGATCGGGGCGAGCGAGAGCCTTTCCCCTGAAGGGGGAGAGATGCGACGGCAAGCGCCACCATGCTCGCGATCATCTCGGCAGAATGTTTTCCGCGTCTTCTGACGGCCTGAGGAACGCAGACGGCCACAATCTCAAACAGGGCTACGCTCCCCGCACACAACCGCCTATCAGCATCGTCAACGCGCCCATTTTCGCAGGCGACACAAGTCCGTCCGATTCCCGGATTCTTTCCAACAGCAACCCGAGATATCGGGGCTCGACTCCGCCGGTTTCCGCACTTCCCATAAGGGTCGCGGTGCGGCAACTGTGGAGCGGGTCAGCGTATCGTCGGGCTGGGTAGACAAATGGGGCTTTCCCGCCACATATCCTGGACCGCAATCTCGCAGGTTTCACGTCAGCTTCTTCAAGTCGCTTTGGGGATTGCTCTTGCTCGTCTCTTGACTCCCGAAGACTTCGGGCTCATCGGACTCACTATTGTCTTTACCGGGTTTGCAAGTCTATTTGCGGACCTTGGTCTTGGCGCCGCGCTCGTCCAGCGAAAAGACATTACAGACCTGGATCTCAATTTTGTATTTTGGCTTAATCTCTTAACGGGAATCGCACTGACAATCGTCACCATTGTTTGCGCGCCGCTGGTTGCTCATTTTTATCATGAACCAAGGCTTATAGGGATTACGCGGCTTCTCGGAATCTGCCCTGCCATTAGTTCGTTGGGGCTCGTTCCCGGCAGCATTATGCAGAAGCAGTTCCGTTTCAAGGCACTCGCGATCGCCGACCTGGGCTCCGTAATCGTTTCAAGTGTGCTGGCTGTTTGGGCTGCAGCCATCGGCCTGGGCGTGATGAGTCTTGTCATCCAATCGATTTCACTCCAGGCGAGTGTCGTGCTTTTCCGGTGTATCGCGGTCAAATGGTATCCGAGTTTCAGTTTAAGTCTTAAATCGGGACGAAGGCTTATTCCATTCGGCTCAGGATTACTTGGATCCACCCTGGTCAATTATTGGCTCCGAAACGGCGACAATCTGTTGGTTGGTAAGTTCTGCGGAGCTATCCCATTAGGCCTTTATTCCCGTAGTTACACATTGATGGTGCTTCCTGTATCGCAGGTACACGCCGTCCTTTCTCCTGTCCTTTTCCCGGCGCTTTCGGCGGTCCAGGATTCGAAAACTGAGTTGCGACGCGTATTTCTCTTTGCCAACCAGGCTATCGCCGTCCTGGCATTTCCGGTGATGCTCGGTCTTGCTGTTGTTGCGGACGATTTTGTGAGAGTGCTCTGGGGCGAACGCTGGATGGGGACGGTGCCAATGATCCGGGTCCTGGCTGTTTGCGGATTAGCGAACGCGGTTGGCACGACTTCGGGTTGGATTTACATGGCTGTCGGACGAACAGATCGCATGTTCTGGTGGTCGATGGTTGCCGCACCTATTTATCTAACTGGTTTTGTGATCGGCTTGCATTGGGGTGCATTCGGAGTGGCAGTTGGTTACGCAGCGGCGGTGTATCTCGGCATTTGGTATCCGCAGTGGCGTCTCTCGGGCTCGCTCATTGATTTATCGTTCAGCAAGATCATGCTGAATTTGTCAGGGCCGTTTGTTTGCGCAATCGTGATGGCAGCGGGCGTCCTCGGGCTACGAATTGCTCTTGGTTCAGTATTGGCGCCGGCTATCCGGCTTCCGGTATTAGTTCTGTCCGGTGCGTGCCTGTACATTGTCGCCATTCAAATGGCAAACGTTCCCGCATATTCTTACCTGAAGGGCCGCGCCGCGCTTGTAAGGCAACGGGTCTTTGGTGCATTGAAGTTGCGCTGATCATCGCCATCGGCAAAGGACTGACATACAGCATTCAGGCCAGCTATACCCCGGTCCCGGTTGACGACGTAGTATACGGGACGCTGGAGGGGTGTTGGAGGTGGATATATACCCTATGAACGCAGCCTCATGAAACCGCTTCGCTCAACGCGTTCTAGTTGGGACACGCCATAAAGCATTAAGACCATCCCAATCGAAGGAGAATACATGATGAGCGGGACAGCCATACTTAGAATTAGAATCGTGATCATCACATAGATAGGCACTTCGAGGTCTCGCAAATCATAACTCATCAACGCGCGGAAGATATACAGGAGGGCCGATCCTATTATGGGTAAATAGAGAGCAAGCCCTACAATTCCATAGCTCAGAAGGACTTCGAGGTAGTTGTTGTGAGAACTAGTAACATTCCACCTCTCCCGAACTACAGCAGTCCATGCATTCGGCGTATTCCAGACGCCGTAAGTGCCGTAACCAAACCATGGCCGCTTTCGGATCAGCAAGATAGTAGCTTCCCAAAGATCTGTTCGGTGACTTAAAGTGCGGGTTCGACCGATCAGTGCAAGGGCTGCATCCAGGTTGTAGAAAACAAGCGCAACTGCTATGGCAAATGCGCCCAATCCAGTGACCAAAATGGGGAATCTAGATCGCGGCTGGATGTTACGGAAAGTACGCATCAGCAGGAAAAAGATGACTTGAAATCCTATGGCAATCCATGATTCGCGGCTCTGCGAGTAATAGCTGCAAACCAATGCGGAAAGAATCACAACCCATCGCCACAACCGGTCCACATCGCTTTTGGGGCGCAGGCCGACACTGACTGCAAACGCGAGCGCTGCAGTGATGCCGAGCAGGTTCTTCTGGGAGAAGCATCCCTGCCAGCTACCCGCGTTATCCATATCTGAAGAGCCGTTATCAAGGCCAACCGAGGGATATGCGACCGACAAGATGATGCTGGTAACCAGCAAGAATCCAAATGCCCAGACCAGCATGCGTGTAAAGTCATTCAGACTGAAGCGGTCAATCAGGTAGTTGTAATACAGGAAAGTGCAGATCCCTGTGATGGATGGAACAAGCATGACTGTAATACTCACGGTTCCCCAGGCGACGCTGGCGAGGCCGTAAACCAAAAAGACGAACGCAAAACGGCAAGTCCAGAGTTCCCAATGGATACGCGTTCTGTTGCGAAAAAACGTTATGCTGGTTAGCGTCCAAAATGAGACAGTGACGAGGTAGCTGGCTATCTTGATTGAGCCATAGCTCATCTGCAGTAAATTGAAGATATTGGTGTAAATGCCGTTCAATGCGAGGTACAAGAACATGAAGAGATTCAGCAGCTCTTCCATCGTGAGGCTTGTCCCGATTTCGTCCGGACGAAGTCTCCATTGCGCGGTGGGCGAAGCGGGGCGCTTGTGAACGGCCTGAATCTGCTGCATATCAGGAAGTGTATCGTATCACTATAATCTCCGACAACCTGACTCTCTTCGAATGAAAGATGAGTCTGAGGGCAATCTGAAACCTGGAGATTGAACATCAACGTGCATGGAGTGGAGAGGTTGACCCTGGGAGCGAATTGCCAGTTCGTCGAGGTCTGCGCGGGCGTCCGTTGCGAGCAGATTTCGTCGATCGGTCAACGGCCAGGCGGAGATTGTTCTTATCCAGCGGCAATGCTCGCACGAATGCAAGGTGGCGTCTGGCCAAGTCTGGCAATACATCTAGATGATGAGCCACTTGAAGGTCATGGATCTGAAGCGGTCCTGAACCTTCAGGGCAGCCTGCGCGGCATTTGATCCAGACCTGGTGCACCGTCCTCAAAGCTCCATCAACTCGGCTTTCGCTCGTGACTGGCGGCTCTCTGCCTCCTCACGGATTGACACGGAGATGGATGCCATTCATTGGGATGCAATGATTCATTCGCTACAATTAGCTCCGATCTTATTCCGGCACAGTCACCTTGTGAATGACCTTTTCCCGGCCGATGATCACGTGGTCTCTAAACCAGTTGGTGATGGGAGTCTCGACCAGGCTATGAATGAGGCAACCAACCGCCAGGGCGAGCGTGATGCTGCAAGCAACCGATAGCAACGGATAGCGCAGATGGAGTTTCAACAGAATCATCGGAACCGAAGGTGCGATCAACGGATGGAAAAGATAAATTACATAGGACGCATCCGCCATGTAGAGGATCAATCTTGGAATCCGGGTCATTGAGTCTTCCAGAGCGACCATCGAAAGAATAATCAGCGCCGCCGGCAGGCCAGACACCACTCCTTGTGGAAGCCCACCGTGCGGAAAAGGGCCGAGCAACGCGATGAATCCGACAGCCATAAGAGGAAGAGCGAGATACCTCGGGATATGCTTGTTCGCAAGACATGCCTTGGCGATCAGCATGCCGAAAAAGAACTCAAGAACAATCGTATCCAGATAAAAGGCAATTGGTGGCCAGCCGGGCTTACGAAAAAAGGCGCCCAGCGAGAAAAGAGCCAATATGATTCCAACGAATTTGTAAACATTCACCCGCAGAAGAAGAGCGAGAGCAAACAGGAAGTAGAAAAACATTTCAAAGTTAAGCGTCCAGCCGACCCCGAGAACGGGCCGGATTTCACCGTCCATGTTTATCGAAGGCAGAAAGAAATACGACTCAAGCGTCTTTGAAATGCTAAATTGAGCGTGAAGAGCAAGTCCGGTAGTAAGCAGAAGAGCCAGGACCTTGATAGTCGTTGCTATCCAATACATGGGAACGATGCGCACGATGCGGCGCCACGCAAAGACCTTCCACCCGTTGGCGCTCTTCATCAGCTTTGTAGACGAATAGATCATCACAAAGCCGCTGAGAATAAAGAAGATGTCAACGCCTCTTGCGCCGTTTTCCCAACTTGAGAAGTGATGATCCAGGCGCTCGGAGGCGTAAAACGATGAGTGAGTAATCAAGACCAGGAAGGCCGCTGTGATGCGCAAAATCTGCAGCCCCATATATTTTCGGGGGGGAGTGGTTTCCATTCGGGAACAATCTCGAGATGAGTATAGCATTGATCCCGCGCATCGAGTGACATGGTTTCGTGATCCCGGTAAGCTGGAATTCCCATTTTTGCTATATGGCCGCGGTGGAGTGTAGATCCGATTTGGGTCTGCTCGCGATCTATTCTGTGTTGGTTTCAAAGCCAAAGAACACGGTCGTGCGACTTATGGCCGATGGCGGGACCGAATGCGATGTTTTGTTCGATGTCGAAGCATTTTTCGAACGGGGTCTTCTTTTTGAAATGATTCAGGGCTGTTTGGTTTATGGAGGGAAGTACTTACCCTGCTTCACAAATCCTTTGGCCTAAACGATAATGAACCTGTTCCCGAATGACTTCCGTGCCCTGCGGAGCGATGCGGCGGAATGCGAGAGACCAGTGGACGAAAGATATCTGAAGTTTCTTATTGTTGGTGGCGCCGGCTTCATTGGCAGCCATTTTGTCCACGCTTTGCTGGGTGACTCCTCAGATAGGGAAGTTACGATCTTTGACAACTTTTCATCGGGGAGGGAATGGCATTACGAAGAGCATGCGAACGACAAGAGGCTCAAAGTAGTCGTGGGCGATGTCTCAGACCTCAAGGTTCTCTGCGGCGCAATGGACGGACATGATGCTGCGATTCATTTGGCGTCGAATCCAGATATTGCCCGCGCCGCGACTGATCCTGAGATCGATTTCTATCAGGGCACACTTCTCACCAATAACGTTCTTGAGGCGATGCGGCGGACTGGGGTGGAACGGCTGCTCTATGCCTCGGGCTCGGGAGTTTACGGCGACCTGGGAGAGATTGAAGCAAATGAGGATTACGGTCCGTTGATTCCAGTTTCGACATATGGGGCCAGCAAGCTCGCCGGCGAAGCATTGATATCAAGCTACTGCCATATGTTTGGGCTGACGGCATGTGCTTTCCGATTTGGTAATGTTGTGGGTCCTCGTCAAACACATGGTGTGGGATACGATTTTGTACGCCGGCTTAATGCCGATCCTACGCGCCTCCGGATTCTGGGTGACGGCGCGCAGAGTAAGTCTTACATTCATGTATCTGACGTGATATCCGCGGTGCTGCTTGCGAATGAGTTGTCAAAGCCGAAATTCCAAGCGTTCAATGTCGCAACGGGAGACTACATCACGGTCAAGGAGATAGCGGATCTCGCTGTCGAGGTTCTCAGATTGGAACGGGCTCCAATATTTGAGTTCACGGGCGGCGATCGCGGTTGGAAGGGTGATGTACCGGTAGTGCGCCTGAATACAGATCGCATCAAGAATCTGGGCTGGCGCCGCAACTACGATACTCGAACCGCACTTAAACTTTCGCTTGAGAGTCTGGCTTCGGATGAGCGCACCAGGAGCTGAGAGCAGACTGCCTACGATCGCGATCCTCTGCGGGGGGCTCGCGACTCGGCTACGCCCGATTACATTGACGGTCCCAAAATCAATGCTTGAAGTTGCAGGCGAGCCCTTCATCGCGCACCAGCTGAGATTGCTCGTTAAAGCTGGGTTTCGGAATGTTGTTTTGCTTTGCGGTTATCTTGGCGACCAGATTCAGAGTTTTGTGGGGAACGGGAGCCAATTCGGATGCGAGGCGCGGTTCTCATTTGATGGGCCTGATTTGCTTGGCACGGGGGGGGCGGTTCGCCGCGCGTTGCCGCTCCTGGGACAGGATTTCATGCTTACATATGGTGATAGCTATTGCCCTACAAATTACCGCCGGATCTACGATGCGTTTAGGGCATCGATGAGACCGGGGTTGATGACTGTTTTTCACAATGAAGATCGATGGGATACAAGTAATGTCGTCTATCGCGATCAAACAATCGTCCGATATGACAAGAAAGCACGTGATGCAAATATGACGTATATCGACTACGGAGTAAGTGCCTTTAAGGCCGAGGTGTTTGAAGAGTGCACGGCCGATCAGGCGTTTGATCTATCAAGCATTCAGGAAGGCCTTGTGGCGAGAGGACAACTTGCGGGCCTGGAGGTGTTTGAGCGATTCTACGAGATTGGCAAGACCGACGGTCTTGAAGCTACCGACGCGGAGTTACGGTCGATCCTTGGCGTTGCCAAAGTGCACAACCCCGCGCAGGAGGAGACAAACCTGTGATTATTACCCGGACACCTCTTCGCATTTCAATGGGCGGCGGCGGGACGGATCTGCCTTCGTACTACGGCGAGCACGGCGGGTTTGTCATCTCGGCGGCAATCAACAAATACATTTTCATTAGCGTGAATCGAAGTTTCTTTTCAGGATACTTCCTGAAGTATTCCGAGTTAGAACATGCGCAGACGGTGGAAGAGATAAAGCACAGGATCATTCGCGAGGCTCTTCGCGTGTTTCCGGTTGAGAGCCCGTTCGAAATAACCAGCATGGCGGACGTGCCGAGCGGGACGGGGCTGGGCTCATCAGGATCATTCACAGTAGGGCTTGTCCATGCGCTGCTGGCGCATAGCCGCAAGCTGGTGGATTCAGAGCTTCTGGCAAAGGCGGCAATTGATATCGAAATGAACCGGCTGCAGGACCCAGTGGGAAAACAGGACCAGTATGCCGCTGCTTACGGTGGCTTGCTTTGCCAGGAGTACCACGCAGACGGATCTGTGACGGTCTACCCTCTCCACATCAGTGAGCGGTCCGTACATGAACTGCGCGACTCTCTGATGCTGTTCTTTGCGGGTTCAACGCGGAGCGCATCCGCACTGCTCATCGATCAACGAGAGCGATCGCATCGCAAGGACCCTGCGATGATTGAGAGTTTGCATTTTGCGAAGGAGATTGGGAAAGAGACAAAGAAGATTCTCGAAGCCGGCGAAATTTTCAAGTTTGGCGCGCTGATGCATGAGCACTGGCTCCGGAAACGCGGAAGATCGGCTGGAATGAGTTCAGATATAGTTGACCAGTTATATGGAGTTGGCCTAAAAGAAGGAGGAGCTTTGGGTGGAAAGCTCGTAGGCGCCGGTGGGGCGGGTTTTCTGCTGTTTCAGACGGAGGATCGAAAGAGACTTAGGAAGGCCATGATAGACGCAGGCTCAATGGAAATGGATTTTTCCTTCGACTTTGATGGGTCCGTGGTGCTGCTTCGGAATCGAGGCTAAGATCATAGGGTCGCTGGCTGGGTACGCGGATTCCAGAGAATAAATAGTCTGACTTCCACGATGAAGGGGTAGATCAAAAAATGGCGCTTCTGACGGTGGGCCTGCCAGTTCGCAACGCGATGCCGTACCTGCGCCAGACAGTGGAATGCCTTCTAAGTCAGACGGTAAGTGACTTCAAAGTTTTAGCCGTGGTTGATGAATGCGATGATGCAAGCGTCGAGTTCCTTCATTCAGTGGAGGACAAAAGATTTCAAGTGGTGGTTGAAAAGTCGACAGGACTGATTCCGACGCTGAACCGAATGCTGCGGGAAGTCGATACACCGTGGCTCATGCGCCAGGATGCAGACGATGTGCCCTATCCAAAGCGTGTCGAACGCGTGTTGCACTCCATTGCGAGTCGCCCGAATGCGGGAATGTTTGCCTCCACAGCAGAGTACTATCCTCCGGAGCGATCGCTGGGTGTTTTTCGAGCTTCAAGGGGTAGTCCCGCAGACCTCAGGGCCATCGTGCAGAGTGGATACCTGTTGTCATTTTGCCACTCTGCGGTCACACTGAATGTTGAGAAAACCTTGGACGTCGGAGGGTATCGCGAAACCCTGGCCCATGCGGAGGATGCCGATCTCTGGTGGCGAATTGCGTTGGCGTACGACATCGAAATCATTCCGGAGGTTTTGGTGGGGTATCGTCAGCATGCGGGGCAGGCAACGACCCAGTCGATCAGGCAGAATTTCATCGATCTGCTTTACGTTCAATATCTCTTGCTGTCAAAGCTGTGGAATCGGACGCCGCTCAGCAAAGAGGAAGTGAGACCGCGGTTGGAGAGGTTTGTTTCTGCCAGGCAGGTGTTGGCAAAACAAAGACTCAGGCAGGTCAACATTCGGGCGGAAAATCACGATTTTGCCGGAGCGATCATTTCTGGAATCGGAGCTTTTGGGGCTTCACCAAAGTTGGTCTGGGATCGCATTTGGGATGAGGTTTTGCGGAAGCGGCCGGTCGTGAATGGTATCAGGCCTGACACTTTTGAGAAGGACAAGTCGCAGTTCTGGAACATGACGAATACGCCTGCGCGGGCAGGATAAAGCACGGTAACCGGAAAAGCCAGGAGCGATTGGGCCGCTACGTTCGTCCGGGTACGCTTGTTATTGTTGCAGCACGCGGCGATAGGCATTTTCGAGCTGAATATTCAAAGCACGAATGTCAAATCGTTCGGCGACCCAGGTTCGCGCTCGGGCACTGAAGCTGTCCCAGAGAATGTCATTGGTCAGCAATTCCGTAAGCGCATCGGCAAGCTTTGCGATATCTTTTTCTGGAACCAGGAGCCCCGTCTCACCATTTAGAACAGCTTCTCCAATCCCAGCCGTGTTGAAACTGACAGCCGGAACGCCCAGGGCGTGGGCTTCCACAAAGACCGCCGGCTGCCCTTCCGTGTTTCCGTCGCTTCCTGTGACGCTTGGCATGCAGAACACGCGGGCTTTGTTGAGCCAGTCCAGAACACTGTTTCCTGGGCCCGGTGTTGAGAGGGTCCCCAAGAAAGTGCACCTGACTCCGAGATCCTTTACCAGCGCTTCCAACTCGGGCCTGAGGGGGCCATCCCCGATGATTGCAACCTGGAGGTCTGGACACTGTTTGGATGCGAGATGCGCTGCGCGAATCAGATAGGAACAGCCCTTCTTCTCAACCAGCCGGCCCACATATACGATGAGGTTCCTGTTCCGGTCAACAGGCGGCAGGTCGAAATTCGTGAGGTTATGGCCTGAATACAGCGTCTCAAGCTTTGCAGCCGGGAAACCGCGCTCGATGGCGCGCCCTCTGATGTAGTCGCAACTGCAGAAAAAGTGGGCACATCTCTCCCAAAGCCGTTCCCGGCGTTTCAGGTAGATTCGACCTTCCAGGCTTCGCGATAGGATTTCGTCGTGAATCGTAACATCGTATCCGTGGAGGGAAGTAATCAAAGGAATGCCAAGCTGAGTTGCTACTTCAAGCGCAATGCTTGCATCCAGCGCGAAGTGTGCGTGAATCAGTGCCGGATTGCTGGCCTCCAGTTCCCGTAGGAATTTCTTTCCACCCCAGCCGGTTCTGACAAAGAGGTTTCGCGCGATCCTCGAGGTTATGGTGTGGTCCCTTGAGAAAAGAATTGGGCCAAAATTGAGACGAAGATCGAGCGACGTCTGCCGGCTCGGAAAGAGGCCGACAAACCCCATATTAAACGCCTTTACCGCTGCTGCCTGGGTACGGATGAAGGTGGCGCTGTAGGGCAGAAGCTCATTGTGATAGACGAGTACCGAACGTCGCAATGGCATAGTTTCTAACAGATTCTCATGAATTGTTGGGGTCGCTGGGATCACTGGAGATTCGCCAGCAATCAGATTGATCGCATGATTACTATGATACTTTGGTGAGCCGGCCCGGCTCGAAAACGCCGGTTCAACATTTAAAGAGTTAGTGTTCGATTACATATGCTCATTCTGTTCGGGGGCTGGGCAGGATCAACTTTGTCAGTGCTGCCTGGGCACCCGCAAATGTTAAATGCTGGTTGTCGCCGTAATAACAATGAAGGTCGTCCCTATAACGGTAGGTCGCAGGTGAAACCTGAAGCGCGGCCTCAAGATCAATCAGACCGGCACCAGTCGATTCAGTGGCATCTTCCACAATTCTTCTTGCGGCCAGGTCCTCCGATTGATTCATCTGCATATCTGTTCCAGGATCTATCGGCTGGTCCGGGCGCATTCGATTGAAGAGCCACTCTCTGAACGGCAGATTGACAGTTCGGATACGCCATTGAGGGTCTTCAGCGAAGATTGGAACATCCTGGAGCACCAGAACTTTCTTGCCCGCTTTCTGAAGCGCGGAGATCGTGGACTGAAGGCTAGCGGAAAGCAATCTCTCCGTTGCTTCTAAACTGGGCTTGCGTCCCCGGGGCTCATCGCCAGTGACGATCCACGCCTTATCGTGCTCGTAAGGATCGACCAGCGAGACTCTCCAGTACGAGGCGAGCACCACGATCTGAATGTTTCGATTCGTCTCAAAGCTCTGCAGGGCGTTGTTGTTGAATGCGATGCATTCCTCGGCCTCATCGGGACTCTCGGGGTAGTAAAGACCAGTGTTTGCCAGAGGCGGGCAGGAACTCTCGGAGGCCTGGATGAAGTCGTATCCTGCCCCATGGGTTTGCTGGCGGAGAGCTTTAGCTAAAGAGCCAGCATGACTATCACCCCAGAGAGCCAGAGCAGGGCGCCCTGTGTTTTCGAAACATTGATTGGCGGTGTTTGGCCGATTCGCAGGAGGTTGGACGACGCATGGGTCTCCCGCGGACCAATCGAGTTTTTCCTCGAGGGCGAGCTGAGGCGCCCTGAACGCCATGCCGTAGGTCATCCGCACGCCGAGGCAGACGACGATCAATCCGGCGGCGACGGCGGCGTATCGCACGAGCAGACGGGTTCCGGGGGTTCGCGTGCTGCGGAAGGGCTGCTCGATCCATTTGTAGCTGGCGGCAGCGGCCAGGAATGAGACTGCCAGAACGGCGGTCGCCTGGAGCCGTGTGGGCCTTGTCCCCAGCACAATCCGAGTGAACGTCAAGAGCGGCCAATGCCAAAGGTAAAGCGAGTAGGAAACGCGTCCGACATAGCGCAATATGCCGATGGACAGTATCCTGCGGTTGGTCCAGCCATCCGGAGTCCACAGTACAAATGCACTGCCCAACACAGATGGGAGCGCACCGATTCCTGGAAACGGCACAGCATGTGGGAGGAAGGCAATGGGCAGAAGAACGAGAAGGAGGCCAATTCCGCCGAGCACATTCTGGGTAGCCTTGCTCGAGTGCGCAGGCCTCCGCGCGGACGATGTAATCAGCGCCAGCAGGACACCGCCGAATAGCTCCCAGCCACGCGCCGGCAATAAATAAAAGGCCGCTTCATGTGCGTGTGCAACCTGGAAACAGGCGGTGCAAAATGAAACGGCGGTGAGGACCGCGAGGACAGGAGTGAGGCGCACCTTGAACCGCAGCAAAAAAACCATCAGCAGGGGAACCACAAGATAGAACTGCTCCTCGACACCGAGCGACCATGTCATGAGCAGGGTGCGCTGATCGGAGGCAACCGCGAAATAATTCGTTGTCTTCCAGTAAAAGAAATTCGATCCAGAAAGCAGTGTGGCTACGCCTTCAGTGGCCGAGCGTCGTAATTCAAGGGGCGATAGAATCAAGGCACCAAGAACGATGACTGCGCAAACCACGGCGTAGAGCGCAGGGAGGATCCGCTTGGCGCGGCGGCGATAAAACGCAATGAACGTGAATCGCCCTGTGAGTTCTTCCTGATAGACGTGTCCGCCGATGAGAAACCCCGATATGACAAAGAAGACGTCGACCCCGGTGAATCCACCCTGGAACCCGGCAAAACCAGCGTGGAAGAATAGCACTGAAAGAACGGCGACAGCACGGAGGCCATCGATGTCGGCACGGTAGCCTTCTCGCGAGTTTCCCGCGGATGGTCGTTCCACCAGGTTCACCATGCGACGGATTATATTATCTGATGCTCTTCGACAGCTTTGCCTGTCTTAGGCCCTGCGCATGCCAAGCGTCGCTGAGTTGTCGACAGCCGGTGATGGGCCAGAGACATTCTGTAAGAAGAGCAATCGGCAACGTCCCTTCAGAGATTCCCGCATGAACTTTCTGGTGCCAAACCGGAATACAGGATCACTCTATAAATGAAGAAAGTGATCTGCGCCGTAGACGAGGCCCAGCGTAACCAGAGCGATGAACACTTCGCCGATGGCGCCGACAGCGAAGGGACGCCAACCCTGCTTGCCTAATTCGCGCAGGCTGGTGCGGAGGCCGACTCCAGCGAACGTCAGAAGGAACGCCCAACGGGAGAGGTTTCCAAGACTGGCTAGCTGCGGCTTGGCGAAAAAACCGATGGTAGCGAGCAGAGAGATCAAGAGGAATCCCAGGACGAATTTTGGGAACTTGCGCCACAGGAATGCCGCTTTGTTTCCGATTGCCTGGGCCTCACCGCGCGACGACCAGTAGAGTGCGTATCCAAGTACGACAAAGCCGATGAGCGCATTGCGCGAGGTCTTGGCGAGGACAGCGACTTTGCCCGCGGCATCAGAGTAGAGTGCGCCAGCGGCGGTTGCTTCAGCGGTGTTGTCGACGGCGAGACCGGCCCACAAGCCATAGGCTTTGTCGCTGAGATGAAGCGAGTGGCCGATGAGCGGAAAGGTGAAGAGCGAGATGGCGCCGAGAGCAAGGATGGCGGCGATTGCGTAGGAGGCGTCTTCATCGTCGGCATCGATGGCGGGCTTGGCGGCGATGATGGCGGAGACTCCGCAGATAGAAGAGCCGATGGCCAGCAGGGAAGTGAGCTTGGGCTTGAGCTTGAATGCGCGTCCGATGAAATGCATGAAAGTGAAGGACAGGGTAATGGCGACGGCGACGAGCAGAAGCGAAATGCCGCCAAGATGAAGAACATCGCCGAGCAGGAAGCGCGAGCCGAGCAGGACGATGCCGGCCTTGAGCCAGAATTCATAGGTGGCTACACCGGGCTGGAAGACGCGCGGGATGCCGGTGGTGTTGGCGATGATGAGGCCGATGACGATGGCCCAGAGGACGTATTCGATGTTGGGAAAAGTGATGTGGTGGGACTTGGTGTAGGCGGCGATGGATTGCTCGATGAACTTTCCGGCGTAGCCGACGGCGGCGAGCAGAAGCAGGCCGGGGATGAGTTCGACGATGCGGCGCGCGAGGCCGGATGAGGGCGCGAGAGTGGCTGTGGCAGGGGTTGTTGGAGAGGTTGTGGCCATGAAATTCTCCTTGCATGTTTCGAGGCTTGATTTGAGCTTGATCAGGAAACGGCGAAGCTTACCACCTGATGGGCGGAATCAGATTGAGGCGCACGAGCAACGCCAGAGTGAGTGCGAGGGTGACGGCAAGGACATCAAGCGAGAGGCTGCGCCGGGGCGCGGCTGTTGTGGATTCAGACATGGTGACTCTCCGGTTGTTGAACTTCAGGCTGTAACTGAAACGCAGGCCGCGGCCCATTGATTTGCGGCCGCGATATCACGGACGGCCCAGCCGGCGATGAGCAGACTGGGCGCGGCGGTGGGTGCGGTGTCGCCGAGAGCGGCGAGAGAAGTACATTGCACCGTCTGGCCCGGCTGCGCGGCGCGGGAGACGACGGCGCAGGGGAAGTCGGGGGGAAGGCCTTGCTGGAGCCATTCTTCGGCCAGCAGATGAAGATCGCGGCCGGGCATGTAGACAACGCGGGTGGCGTCTTCCAGCTCAGGCAGAGGTGACTGGTTGTGCGAACTGGCGTGGTGGCCGGTGGAGAAGATGACGTTGGACGCGCTGTGGCGATCGGTTAGGGAGCAGCCGATGGCCGCCGCGGCGGCGAAGGCGGCGGTGATGCCGGGGACGACTTGGTAAGGGACATCGGCTGCGCTGAGAGCGGCCATTTCTTCGGCGGCGCGGCCGAAGATGAGAGGGTCGCCGGACTTGAGGCGGACCACGATGCGGCCCGCTTGCGCGTGATGGATCATGAGCGCGTTGATTTCATCCTGGGTGATGGTCTTGGGGCCGCAGCGCTTGCCTACATTGACGATTTCAGCGTGGGCAGGGGCGAGTGAGAGGATGGCTTGCGGGACGAGGTCGTCGTGAAGGATGACTTGGGCGGACTGGAGGAGACGCAGGGCTTTGACGGTGAGCAGGTCGGGATCGCCGGGGCCGGCGCCGACTAAGTAGACGGTGCCTTCCGATGCGGAAGAACGAGACGCGGGTCCTTCGACTCCCTGCGCTGCGCTTCGGTCGCTCAGGACAGTCTTTTGAGTTGAAATGGGATTGCCGAGTTGAGCGAGCTGTCTTGAGGGGCAGGCGGCGGATTCGCAGAGGGGGCGGTGGGCTAGTTCATGAAGCAGAAGCCTTCGCTCTTCGTTGCGCGGATGGGTGGCGAGGATTTCGCGGCGAAGTTGGCCGAGGTTCTCAAGCCATGGGCCGAGGTCCGAGGGGAGCTGCTCGTCGATTTCGCGGCGCAGGCGCTGGGCAACGGCGGGGCTTTCGCCGGCGGTGGAGATGGCGATCTGGAGATTGCCGCGACTGACGACGGAGCCGAAGAAGAAATCGCAGTTGGGGATGTCATCGACGCTGTTGGCGAGGATGCCGCGACGCACCGATTCGCGATAAACGAGGGCGTTTACTTCGGGCACATCGGTGGCGGCGATTACCAGCGTGTTGGCGTCGAGGTCGGAAGGCTCAAAGGCGCGCTGGATCCATTCAAGTTTGCTTTCGCGGGCGAGCTGCTGGATTTCGGGGCGTGCGGCTGGCGCCACGACGCGGAGTTGGAGGCCGGTTGTGAGAAGCGTTCCAAGCTTTTCAAGCGCGACGTTGCCAGCGCCTACCAGGAGGCAACGGCGGCCATCGAGTTTGAGGAAGATCGGTAACATGCTCATCGGTAAATTCCCCCAGGGGCTAAAGTGTCCGCGTGAGAACTACACAAGGTACTTGTAATTCACATGCGGGTTGGGCGACAAGAGAAGCATGTCGCGATTCAAGGTTTACAGCCCGGATCAGGCTTATTTGCTGCC
>JBEKET010000011.1:0-90631 GCA_050013695.1 Occallatibacter sp. | reverse complement strand
CACCAGGCTGCATGGCATGAGGACAGCCTGAAACAAAAACCGCCGCCGAAATCGCGGAAAACTCAAAACAAGAACGCCGCAGCAAAAGGGCAAATGGCGCTCTCACGCAGACACTTTAGCCCAGGATCATTGAACGGGCTCTATGCCGGGGATGAATCCCGGCATACCACCCGAACGAGTTTTTCCGCCGCCTGTAAATCCCAGCCTTTTTTGCGCAACGGCGATTCCCTTCCCGGCCGTAAACGGTCAAAATGGTTGGTGGACCCTGAATCAGCAAAGAAGCGGATGAGCAGGAAACCGGGCTCTGCGGAGAGCCGTCCCCGCAGAGCGATGCGGGCCGGTTGGGTTGCAGCGTTGTCGCTTGCGTGTTTGACTCCGGCGTGGCTTGCGGCGCAGGAGGGGGCGCCGATCCAGGATTTGGCCCAGGGACCAGGACAGCAGCAGAACGCAAACGCGGCGGCGCGCGTGACGGTGCACGGCGTGGTGCGTAACGGGGCCAACGGTGAGCCTTTGGCGCGTGCACTGGTGCGGATTGAAGGGGACGGCGACGAGGGCGCTCTAACTGATGGCGAAGGACGATTCGAGATTCCGGGAGTGGTCGCCGGTCCGGAGATCATACGGCTGCTCAAGCCCGGGTTTCGGGACCGGCCCTATGCAATCGAGGAGGTCAGCTACCAGTCGGACGGACCGGCACACAGCGTGCTTGTGACAGCGCAGATGGCGGATTTGGAATTTACGATGATGCCTGACTGCGCTGTGCACGGCCATGTGGAGTTGTCGACCGGCGATCCGGCACAAGGGATCGGGGTAACGCTGCTGAAGAGAGTGGTGCGGTTTGGGCGCGAATTGTGGATGCAGAGCGCCACAACCAAGACTAATGCCGACGGCGCGTACCGGTTTGGCAACTTGCCGGAAGGGGTCTACGCACTCTATACGCTGCCATCGCTGGAAAGCGAACCGGCAGTCACAGTTGTGGCGCAAGGCAGCGGGATGAAAGTGGAGCGCAACGGCTACCCAACCGTGTTTTATCCGGATGCGCGGGAATTTTCAGGAGCGGCGCGCATTCGACTTGCGCCGGGAGAACAGGCCGATGCGAACCTGGCCCTTACCCTGGAACCGTTTCATACGGTGACAGCGACTGCGATATCGCCAAATGGCAAGCAGTTCACGAACGG
The DNA here is from genome assembly GCA_050013695.1 of Occallatibacter sp. GTDB lineage: Bacteria > Acidobacteriota > Terriglobia > Terriglobales > Acidobacteriaceae > Telmatobacter. The sequence goes on along the minus strand of JBEKET010000011.1, from coordinate 89,456 downwards.
CGCCGGAGGGCAAGGTGGATTTGTTGCGCCCGTGGTAATGGATGCTGCCGGACACCGCCTCCCGTATACGGCTCAATATGACGCGACAACGCACAGCGTGCAGGCCAGCCTGCCAGATGGGAGTTACGAGCTGTACGTAATGGCGATGCAGGATGATGTGGGCAGTTTGATCTCTCATAACCTGGCGCTGAACGGCGTACCGGTCGACCGCAGAAGCCAGAACAAATTGGTGGGGTTTGCCGATGTTGCGGTCGTGGGGCATCCGGTGGCGAATGTGCACATTCCGCTGTCTCCGATGGCAAGCTTGCCGATCCGGTTGCGAGCTGTCAGGACGGGGAACACGCAGTCAGCGAGAATGGGACAGGGATTGCAGACGATGGTCACGGTTTCAGCGATTGAAGCCGGGGACGTACCTGCCGACGGCTGGGCAGAAGCGGTTGCGGAGCCTGCCGGAACGGACTTGCTGGACCTGAACACGAATGGTCCGGGAGCAAACTGGATTCATACCCAGGTGAACGACCGAAGCCTGTGTCTAGGCTCGTTCACCGCGGCTGGGATCAACCTGGCGCGTGAACCGCTGGTGGTGGGCACATCCGGTTCAGCGCCGCCGATGGACCTGACTCTGCGCGACGACTGCGCGACGCTGCAATTGACGCTACCGCAGGCGCTGGCTGCGTTCCTGCCAGGCGAAGAGACGTTTTATACCGTCTACGTGGTTCCGGATTTCGATACTACAGACGATTTGCCGCCCATGACGATGCACCCCTCGTCGGGACCAACCTTGACGCTGGATGGAATGGCGCCGGGCAGCTATCACGTCTACATCTTCACTGCGCCTGTGAGGCTGGAATATCGGAATCCCACGGCAATGGCGGAGCTGGCGTATGCAGGGCAGCAGGTAACGCTGAGCGCGGGAGCGACGAGCAGCTTGATGCTGGAGGTGCCTGAGCATTGAGGGCGACCGCATTTCACTGCGAAGTTCGCGGACCGCATTGCCTCGGTTTGCAAAGCCTAGTCCTGATGCTGGCCACGGCGTGCCTGCCTGCTCTGCCACAGACTGCGCCTGCCGCGAGCGGCACGGCCACGGCGAGCGGCGGCTATCGTATTGCGGGAACGGTTGTGAACTCAGCGACAGGCGAGCCGGTGCGGGGCGCGACCGTGGCTGCTTTGTCTGAAGCGGATAGCCACACCATTGCCGTGCAAGAGACGGGCGAGGATGGCCATTTCAGCCTGGCGGGGCTGGCCGCGGCAAAGTACCAACTGACGGCCTCACGGCGGGGCTTTCGAACCGCCTTCTACGATGAGCACGAAGAATTCTCGACCGCGATCGTGACGGGCGCAGGGCAGGATACCGAGCAGCTCACTTTTCGTCTGCCGCCGGGAGCGGTGGTACACGGCGTGGTGACGGGAGATGGCGGCGATCCGGTGGAGGGCGCCAGGGTGATCCTGTTCCGAAAACCTGGCGCGCACAAGGCGGCTGACCGGATCACGCAGGCGGAGGAGACCAACACCGACGATACGGGGGCTTACGAGTTTGCGAACCTGGCTGCGGGCGAATACCTGCTGGCAGTGAAAGCGGAGCCCTGGTTTGCGCTGCATGGCTCCGCGAACCGCCGGCGGGTTATCATGAGCGACGGTGCGGAGCCGAATGCGGCATTGGACGTGGCTTATCCGGTGACGTTCTTCGACTCGACTACAGAGGAGAGCGCGGCGACGCCGATCGTATTGGCCAGCGGCAGCCGCGAAGAGGCGGACATCAACCTGCACGCGACCCCCGCGTTGCACCTGGTGGTCGACGCGCCACGGAAGGCGGATGGATCGATCGCCCGCGCAGAGTTGTGGCAAACAGTGTTCGGGATACCGATATCGGCGGAGAACTCGGGGTTCATGGGCGCCTTGCGAACGGGAAGCATGGAATTTGCAGGTTTGGCGCCGGGGCAATTTGAACTGACGCAGGGAGACCCGCCACGCATTGCCGAACTGAACCTGGCGGCAAGTCAACAAGTGGAACCGGGGATCGGAGCGCCTTCGGTGGCCGTGAGCGGGACAATACGGTCCACTGATGGTCCGGTGCCGGCTAGCGCGACGGTCATGCTGGTGTCGGCCGACGGGCCATTGCGCCAAAACACGGTCCAGGCGGCCTGCATTCGAGGGGCATTCAACTTTCAAGAAGTTCCGCCGGGCGTGTGGAAGCTTATGGTGGGAAGCCTGGGCACTGGAAGCGGAAATAGGTTCAGGGTGGTGGCTACTACGGTGGACGGTGCGACCCATGCCGGGGATACGGTCACGGTGCGGGACCACCCGCTGCAAGTGCAGGTGACCGTCAGCCATGTATCGACGGAGATGGAGGGCTTTGCGCGCAGGGACGGCAAAGGCGTGGCAGGCGTAATGATCGTGCTGGCGCCGAAGAGCCTGGGCGGGATGAAGTCGCTGGCGCGGCGGGATCAGTCCGACTCCGACGGCAGCTTTGCGCTGCGCGATGTGGGCCCCGGCCAATATACCGTGGTGGCAATCGAGGATGGATGGGATCTGGATTGGGAGCAGCCCGATGTGATTCGCCGCTATCTTCGGGGCGGCGTGGCCGTCACAGTATTAGACAGTGCGGGGAAACTTCTCACCCTCCCCGAGGCGGTTCCGGTGCAGAATCGGCAACCATAGCGAAGGGACGGGTTTAGGACTTCATGGAATCGGGGTCGAGAGGATAGTCTATGAAGGTACCGCAATCCATTCACGGCTCCGGTTCCAGGGGAAAACGCTGGAATCGGCTGGCCGTCCACAGCACGGTATTGAGGAGTTTCAAGTTGAAGAGGACGTTCTTGTTTGCGATTTTGGCCTTGGTTGCGGCCGCGACATTACCCATGATGGCCACAAGCCAGGTTGCCAAAGCCAAGCGTACAGCGGATGCTGACCAGGCGGAAACAGTCTACAAGTGGGAGGGCTATGGCGGCTTTGCCTACACCTCTACAAACAACATCAACTCATCGCGCAGCGGATTGATGGGCGCAAAGTTCGGCGTCACGCGCGACTGGGGCAGGTTTTTCGGCGTAACCGCTGAAGGAGCGTTCTACTCGAAATCCTTTTCGAACCCCGCCATCAGCGACAGCACGCAGAAACCGAAGGAGACATCGGTGTTGTTTGGACCGGTGCTGCATGCGACCCTCTATGGCCACCTAAGCGGGTTTGTCGACGTGCTGCTGGGCGGAGAACACATTGGCGGAACCAGCCAGACGCCGAACATCTCGTTTGCCGGAGGAGCGGGCGGCGGAATGGAATGGAAGTTCAGCCAGCATCTTGCGGCGCGTGCTTATGGCGATGACATCGCGTCGTCGTTCTCGCTGATCAACAACTCGGCGGCCCTGGGCAACTCGCCGCACAAGACGTGGAGTTCGCGGGCAGGGATTGGTATTGTGTACAAGTTCTGATCCTTCACAGGATTTTAGGACCGGAGTTTAGTTTGTGCTAAAAGAAGAGGCGGATGCGTGGGCATCCGCCTCTTGCTTTATCTATGGCATGGTTTCAATCCGCGAGAGCGGCAATCTCGGCAAATGGAACGCTGAAGGAACTGCCGGGAAGCTCAAAGATCGTACCTGGGGTCAACTGACCATCGCGATAGTGGTAATAGATCTGCTTCTTCGGCTCGATTAACCAAATGGCGCCGACGCCCATCCGCTCATAATCAGCGAGTTTCTCCATGGTGCGGGTCATGCTGTCTTCAGGCGACAGAATCTCAAAAACTGCCAGCGGAGGGTAAGTGATGATCTGTTCGCGCGGAGCCGAGCGGCTGAGGACGGAGACGTCGGGCACGCGGAATCGATCCGCGCTTGTCTGGATACGCAACTCAGGGCGCGACAGGATACCCAACTCTTTTTCTCGCGCAAGAAAAAACCCCGCCAGAATGATCTGCCAGGTTGCATGATCGAATTCGCCGACGGCACGCTCCTCGACCACTCCGGCCACGAATTCGCAGTCCGGGTCAGTGGTGATCCTCAGATACTCCTCAACGGAGATTGGGGAAGTGGTCGCAGCCATATGAATGGGCCTCCGTAGCCATGATTGTACGCTTGAGCCGGCTTCCGTGATCGCGCTCTCAGGAGGCTGGCTCGTGCGGAATTGTGCAGTGTCAGGTATGTCGCCGGTTCAATCTGTCGGGGTGTGCCCGGTCTATTTCGTCGGACATCCGCCCGGTCTGTACCCTACCGATACCCCCTCCCCCCCACCCTAGATAGAAGTGCTTTGTTTTCATGCGGTTAAACTGCAAATATGACATAACAAAGGAGTTATTTGCAGCTATATGAAAATAAAGGATTTGTGGCCGGATTTCCGGTGTTTTCGGAGGGCGGTGCTGCAAATATGACATAACAAAGGGGTTATTTGCATACATAAGAAAACAAATAACTTAACGGCGGTCCGAATGGGCGCTCGATCAAAGTCGCAAGGGCGTGCGGTCTCTCCAGAACGCTATAAACCTATTGTGCGCGCTTTGGGGGAAACTATCGGCAAAGTGGGTTGAAAATAATTCTCAGGTTGCCGATGGCTGGGGAGCGATGTCGTAAGACAACTGTAAGACACCGCTGGGCAGGGCTTTGCTGCTGGTAAGGCGAAGCGTCTGGCGATGGCCTTGGGGCAGGAACGGGATTCCGCTGCTGAGGAGCACCGGTATCACTGAAATGTCGATTGCGTCGACGAGGCCGGCATCGAGGAGGAAACGGAACAGGACGCCGCCGCCGAAGAGCCAGATGTCCTTACCGGATTCGGCCTTCAATGTTGCGACCGCCTCTGCTACGTCGTCGCTGATGATCGTGACGCCGGAATGGTCCTCGGGGTTGAGAGTTCGGGATACGACGACCCAGCGCGTGACCGAACCGGAAAACGAGGCGCGCAGGGTGTTGGCGATCTCAAATGTCTTGCGGCCCATGAGCACGATGTCGAACTGCGCCCAGATGGCGGCAAAGTCGATGCCGGAATCGCGGACGATCCAGTCGTACTCGCCGTTGGGGCCGGCGATGAAGCCGTCCAGGCTCATGGCTACGCCGTAACGGAGTTTACGCATTCGGGCTCTCCCAAGGGGTAAATCAGGCATTCATTCGTGTGTCTAGCGAGGTTAGCTCGAACAAAGTGGACATGTAAATAGCGTCGCTTGAGAGAAACTGCGGGGTATGATCTTAGGATGCTTCCCCGCATGCCTGGGCTCATGATCCTGTTGGCCGCGCTGTCGGTAGGTTCGGCAGGGTTGCCGTCGAGCGCGCAGCAAGACTCGCAGGTCGCGCGGGTGCGCTACCATTTTGGCGACGACCTGGACGGCAAGCTGGGCTGGGCTCATCCCGACTTCGACGACAGCGCGTGGCCGGTTGGCGAAGACGGGCGGTGGCCTACCCCGGCCTACTACTCAGACGGCTTCATTTGGATCCGCTTCCGCATCCCGGTGCAGAGCCACGCTTGGGGACCGCTCGCCGTGCGCACCTCGCGGGACTCTTTTTTGGGAGCCGCTCCCTTCACTCTGGCGGACGAAGTCTATGTGGACGGTGTGCTGGCGGGCCGTGAGGGCAGCGTTCCACCTCATATCGAAATTCACCTGCCGGGAGATGCGGTTTTCGATCTGCCGGCGGCCGCGGCAGCGCCGGGGAAAACAGCGGTGGTGGCGCTTCGAGTCTGGTGTCCTCCGGATCTGCGCTACCCCAACTACTCCGGAGCTGTCCAAGTGTCCATCGATGAAGACCGCAATCTGCGGCTTGCGCAACGAGCGGACCTTGCATCGGAGCTTTACGCGAACGGGCTGAACCTGGCCCTGAATGTCGGAATCGGAATCCTGGGCATTGGGATGCTCCTCGCATGGCGCTGGACCGGCGAGCGCGATTTGCTGGTGTTCAGTTGGGTGATGATTCCGCAGGCAATCTTCCTGCTTGCGTGGAGCCCTTTGTTGCCCGGATTGGGATGGCTTCCATTGCGTGTGTGGTCGGTGCTGTGTACCACAGCAATCGCGCTGTTCCTGGTTGCGCTCGTCGAGCTGAACTGGACCTTGCACCGTTTGCACGCTCCCCTCCTGAAGCGTCTCGGGCAGGCCCCTGCTGTGATTTTTGCGCTGTCGTTGTTGATTCCGGGATTGTCAACCAGGCCGTTTGCGGTTGGTCACTGGGCGGTGCTGGCAACGATCCCCGCAGATAACGCTTTCCAGTGCGTCCTGCTTGCCGTCAATGTCTGGGCGATTCTGGCACGGAGAACCAACCCGCTGCTTATCATGGCGCTCATCGCAAGCCCAACCGTAGAGCTGCTCTTCAATGCGGGCATCCTTCCGTTCGGGATCAAGTTGGGTCCGTTTTACGAACACCCGGTTGCGCTGGCCAACTTCCTCGCCGACCTGGCCATCTTCGCTCTTCTGACGCAGCGCGCCTGGAACGAGTGGCGAGCTCGCGATGAACTGCGCGTGGAGTTTGAGGCGGCACGCGAGGTTCAGGAACAGCTGGTGGCGCCGGCGGTGGATTTGCCGGGCTTCAAAATCGAGAGCGTGTATGCTCCAGCGAAGCAGGTGGGCGGTGACTTCTTCCGCGTTCTGGCTGGGGACGACGGCAGCGTGCTGGTTGTGGTGGGGGATGTGAGCGGAAAAGGACTGAAGGCGGCCATGACCGTCAGCGCGATCATGGGCGCACTGCGGGGCACTGCTTCGCGCGGGCCTGGGGAAATTCTGGCTTACCTGAACCGCGTGCTCTATGGACAAATGAGCGGGGGACAGGTGAACGGATTTGTCACCTGCTGCGCGGCGCTGATCGCGACGGACGGTGTAATGACGATTGCGAACGCAGGTAATCCGGCTCCTTATTGCAATGGCGAGGAGATGGAGGTCGAACCAGGGCTGCCGCTGGGCTTGGTAGCTGAAGCCGGCTATGCGGAGACGCGGCGCCTGATCGCTGCCGGCGACCGGCTCACGTTTGTCTCCGATGGCGTGGTGGAGGCAACGAATCCGCAAGGCGAGCTATATGGGTTTGAGCGGACGCAGGCCGTCAGCAATCAATCGGCGAACGCGATTGCGGATGAAGCGAAGCGGTTTGGGCAGGAGGATGATATTACGGTTTTGTCGATAATCCGCGGGCGGTGAGAGTGCATTCCTCAGGGGCTGAAGCCCGCCCCTTTTTTCGCTCTTTCGGCACGACTGAAGTCGTGCCCTTTCGCACATCTGGGTCAAGTTGGAGTTTGAAGTTTTCAGCCACGCAGGGGCTGAAGCCCAACCCATTTTATTGGCCTTGGCGGCATGACTGAAGTCATACCCTGATACAAAACCCGATAGCCGAGGGTTGGGATTTGAGGTTTCCCGCCCATCGAGCAAAAAGCCGCTCGATGGACGGGGCACGGTGCATTCGTGGGGCACACGGCTCGGTTTGAGTTAGAGGGTGCTATCCCTCTTCCGCTTCGCGCAGTTTGGAGATTACGGTGAAGTCTTCGAGGGTGGTAGTGTCGCCTTTGATTTCGCCGTGGGTGGCCAACTCGCGGAGCAGGCGGCGCATGATTTTGCCGCTGCGGGTTTTGGGCAGGGCTTCGGTGAACCTTATGTCGTCGGGGCGGGCCAGGGAGCCGATTTCCTTCGAGACCCACTTGCGCAGCTCGTCTTTCAATTGCTCGCTGGGGTGGTTGCCGCTTTCGAGCGACACGAACGCGGCGATGGCCTGGCCTTTTAGTTCGTCGGGGCGGCCTACTACGGCAGCTTCGGCAACTTTGGGATGAGCGACGAGCGCGGACTCGACTTCCATGGTGCCGAGGCGGTGTCCGCTGACGTTGATGACGTCGTCGACGCGGCCCATCAGCCAGAAGTAGCCGTCCTGGTCCATGCGCGCGCCGTCGCCGGTGAAGTAGCAGCCGGGAACGTCGCTCCAATAGGTTTTCTGGTAGCGCTCGGGGTCGCCGTAGACAGTGCGGGCCATGGAGGGCCAGGGCTTGCGGACGACGAGAAGGCCGCCATGACCGGCGGGTACAGGCTCGCCCGCTTTGGTGACAACTTCAGGCTGGATGCCGAAGAAGGGACGCGTGGCTGAGCCGGGCTTGGTGGGCACGGCACCGGGAATGGGGGCGATAAGGATGGCGCCGGTTTCAGTCTGCCACCAGGTGTCGACGATGGGGCAGCGGTTGTGGCCGATCTTCTCGCGATACCACATCCACGCTTCAGGATTGATGGGCTCGCCGACGGTGCCGAGCAGACGGAGCGAGTCGAGCTTGAACTTTTCGACGTGCTGGTCTCCCCACTTGATGAAGGCGCGAATGGCGGTGGGAGCGGTGTAGAAGATGCTGACCTTGTGGTCGTCGACGATTTTCCAAAAGCGGGAAAAATCGGGCCAGTTCGGAGCGCCTTCATACATGAGCACGGTTGCGCCGTTTTGAAGCGGGCCATAGACGACGTAGGAATGGCCGGTGACCCAGCCGATGTCGGCCGTGCACCAGTAGATGTCTTCGTCGCGAATATCGAAGACATATTTAGTGGTGATGTAGGTCTGGACGGCGTAGCCGCCGGTGGTGTGGACCAAACCTTTCGGTTTGCCGGTGGTGCCGGAGGTGTAGAGGATGTAGAGCGGGTCCTCGGAGTCGAGTTCTTCAGCGGGGCAGTCGGGCGAGGCGGCGGCGATGACATCGTGCCACCAGTGATCGCGGCCCTCGACCATGGTGACGGGGCTGCCGGTGCGGCGATAGACGATGACGTGCTTGACGGTGGGGCACGCGTTCATTGCTTCGTCGACGGTGCGCTTGAGCTGGATTTCACCACCGCGGCGGTAGCTCGTGTCCTGGGTGAGGATGGCGACGCAGGATGAGTCGTTGACGCGATCGGCGATGGCGTTGGCGGCGAACCCGCCGAAGATGACGGAGTGGACGGCACCGATGCGAGCGCAGGCAAGGAGGGCGATGGCCAGCTCCGGCGTCATGCCCATGTAGACGGCTACGCGGTCGCCTTTCTTGATGCCGAGCGACTTGAGCGCATTGGCGAATTTCTGCACCTCAACATGAAGCTCGGCGTAGGTGAGGCGGCGAATCTCGCCTGGTTCGCCTTCCCAGATGAGCGCGGTCTTGGAGGCGCGCGCACCCAGGGCATGGCGGTCAACACAGTTGTAGCTCAGGTTGAGCTTGCCGCCGACAAACCACTTGGCCCAGGGCTCGTTCCATTCGAGGACCTTGTCCCAGGGCTTGAACCAATGGAGGTCGTTGGCTACGCCGGCCCAGAAGGACTCAGGGTCGGCGATGGACTGCTTGTAGAGGGTCTCGTATTCTTCGAGGCTCTTGATGTGGGCCTTGGCGCTGAACTCCGGGGGCGGCGGAAAGACGCGGAATTCGCGGAGTGTGGAGTCGAGATCCTGATTGGCTATGGCGGGAATGGGCACGGAAGACATGAGAACGTCCTTTGAGGGGAAGAGGATGAAGATGAATCGCGGCGGGCTTTGGGGCAACTGTCCCGTTGCAGTGCCGTGTGGGTGTCACTTTAACGAGATGGGGTCACACTCGGCAAGTGGGGGCGTGGGAGCGCGCTGGAGTTGGCCGTTCGTACGCCCGATTTGGGAATAATATGGATCGTGAAGCGGCCGGCCCGATCGGTTCCCTGCATTCTCCGGAGCAAACCGTCGGCGTTGGCCTCGAAAGGGAGAAAGCACATGCTGCTTGAACTCGGCAGAGCGCTGTCGTTCTTCCTGAGCATGCTGTCTCTCTACCCGGTGCTGGTGAGCGCGTTTTTTGTACCGGGGAAGCGATGGGAGGAACGGCTGTTGCTGGCATTCCTTTATGTTGTGCTGTCCGGATGCACGTGCCTGATCAGCGGGCTGCTGTTTGCGCGGCCATCGCCGGACAATCCAGGTGGAGAGGCGCTGTTGTCCACGCTGCCAATGCGCATATTTCTTTGGGCCATGGTGGGCATGGCGCTGCTGTTTGCGCTGTCGTGGTATCTGGATGTTTATTTCGCGCCGCAACTTAGGCACGACTGCTGCAGGCCGTGAGTGCAGTACTGGATAGGGCAGACAGGATCAGCGTGTTTGCGAGACTCTTTTCTTGTTTGCGTTCACATATTCGCGGAGCGCGGCGTTGATCCGGCTTTGATAGCGCCGGCCAGTGGCACGGAAGAACTCGATGACGTCGGCGTCAAGGCGGAGGGTGATCTGCTGTTTGTTCTCCGCGGGGATCAAATCGGAAACGCGTCGCCAGCCGATGGTGGGCAGAGGCGGAATGTCGCTGTAGTCGATATCCTCGTCGCGCATCGTTTGGAGTTCCTTCCAGGCCTGCTGTTCCTCGGCAGTCAAGGTAGGAGGATTTTCCGGATCAAGCCGGTGCACCACCAGTCCAGTATGTTCGTTGCTCATTCGTGTCTGCCCTTCGTGCGGAAATCAAACGGATGCGCACTCCGCGCTCAGTAAAGACGACAGAGAGAATCGTCTGACTAACCCGGCCAAGTAAGATCCACCGGTCCTCGCCGTACTCGCTGGAAAAGTCCGGAAATTCAAGGCGGCTGTCATCCTTGAAGGCCTCGCAAGCAATCAGAAACGGGACTTTGTGCTTGCGCAGATTAGCTTGTGCCTTTGCCAGGTCCCACTCGAATTCCGAACCATTTGGCGCCCGCCAAATTACCGGCTGCTCCATGCACCATCGCTTTCTCTCCCGGTAAGCGCTACCCAGATTTCCTGGTCTGCGGACGGTCTCCCGCCGTCAGCGATAGAATACCACAAATATACCTATGAATGTAGCTACACACTTTTCTTGAGTGTTCTGCTTCGTCATGCGTAACGTTTCTGGTGCCAGATCCAGGCGGTGCGGATGATGTCGTCTAGCTGGGTGTAGCGGGGCTTCCAGCCGAGTTCGCGGATTGCTTTTTCGGAGCTGGCGACGAGCACGGCGGGATCGCCGGGGCGGCGGGGATGGACTTCAGCGGGGATGGGATGGCCGGTGACGCGGCGGGCGGATTCGATGACTTCGCGAACGCTGAAGCCCTGGCCGTTGCCGAGGTTGAAGATCAGTCGGGCGTTCGTTTCGAGGGCTTCGCGGGTTTCAAGAGCATTGAGGGCCAGCAGGTGGGCGTCGGCAAGGTCGGCGACGTGGATGTAGTCGCGGATGCAGGTTCCGTCACGGGTGGGATAGTCATCGCCATAGATGCGGATGGAGGCTCGGCGGCCGAGAGCCACGTCGAGGACCAGGGGAATGAGATGGGATTCCGGCTGGTGGGCCTCGCCGCGGGTTATGCCGTCCGGGCCCTCGGGCGCTCCGGCGACATTGAAGTAGCGCAGGGAGGCATAGCGCAGGCCGTGAATGCGATTGAACCAGGCGAGCATTTGCTCGGCCATCAGCTTCGACTCGCCATAGACGTTGGTGGGCTGAAGGCGAGCGTCTTCTGTGATTGGAACGGATTCCGGCTCTCCGTAGACGGCCGCGGTGGAGGAGAAGACGAGGCGGCGGGGACCATGGGCCAGGATGGCTTCAAGGAGGGTGAGGGTGGATGCGGTGTTGTTGCGAAAGAAGATTTCCGGATGGACCATGGATTCGCCGGCTTCAATGAGAGCGGCAAAGTGGAGTACGCCGTCGAAGGGGTGATTCTGGTTACGGGCGTCGATGAAAAGGTTTTCAAGAGCCTCCCGATCTGCCAGTTCCCCCTCCACGAATTCCACTCCCGCGGGAAGCAAATCGCGTCGACCGTGGCTCAGATTATCGAACACAACGGCGGTGTGTCCCTTTTCGGCAAGCAGTCCCGCGACGGTACCACCTATGTACCCGGCGCCACCCGTAACCAATATCTTCATAAAAAAAGCTGTCCTTTCATGCGCACTTTAGTTTAACTTGAGTCTATTACTATTAGGCGCGGTTGGGATTCGTTGAAGTGCGCCCTGCCGATCAGACCGCCTTAAGACGGCTAGCCCTATGCCGATTGCGTATGATATTGATATGGGGTGGGATGTTTGCCTGGCCGCTTTGGCACAGGCTGGACATCGGGTTTTCCCCGGAGTTGCGGGATTGCAGCGCTTTGCCAATTGATGCCTTGGACATGGGTTTGGAGCTTCTAGAATGCCCAGGGTTATTGAGGCGCGCAGCAAGGAACGCGCGGGTGGTTGCATGGCGGGGCTTGGCCGCTCAAGGAGCGGTCTTGCGTACCCCGATGCGACGATCTCGATGAGAATTTCCCCCCTTCTCCCGGTTGGTCTTCGGCTTTCTGGAATGCTGATTGGGTCTGGAACGCTTAGCGGACAGTGCAGGCGGATCCGGGGAGCGAAGCAAACCGCAGCGGAATCACGCCGGACTCAAATCGAGTGGCGTTATTCGCCGGTCAACAAGCTGCATCTAACCAGCCAACGAGGACGCGAACCGCGAGTTCGGGCGAGCCTGCGAATCGGCTTCGAGGATGAACCACAATTCATGGGAGCGAAACGAGAATTTCGCGTATATTCTCTAAAAAGAATCCCGGATGTGGCCGATTACGAATGCATTGAGAAACCGATTCTGCGCCGCTTGAACGAGCCAACACGAGGACTGATGCCATGCCGGTGAACTACTACCCAGTACGAAGCAACTTCGGTTTACTCCCCGAACCCGAGGGCCGGTCCGGCTCGTTTATCACGAGTTGTGTGATCAATGGGTTGATTCTTGCCCTGGCGATCTACATTGGGGCGACAGCCAAGAAGGTTCTCGATGAGCACAAGTACGAAAACACGTTGCTGATCGTGCCTTCCATTCCGCCTCCGCCACCGCCAGTGGTGAAGTTCAAGCCACCGCCGCAGCCGCCACCACCGACCAAGGCTCCAGAGATCAAGTTGGAGAGGCCGCGGATTATCAAGATGCCCAAGCCGGAGCCGAAGCCGGATGTGAAGCCAATCCAGATGGAAGCCAAGGTGGCGTTGCCGGAAGTGAAGGCAGCCAAGCCGGCCGTGATTCTGGCCCGCCAGCCGAAGCCGGCCTTGACCGCAGCGATGCCGGCGCAGGACAGCAGCGTGAAGCCCTCCACGACACCGGTGCACCTGGGCGAGACCTTTGGAGTGAAACCGAACCCCAACGCGACCAAAGCGGCAACAGTTGCCGCGATCGGGAATCCCTATGGCGGGATGCAGGGTCCGGCAGTCGCGCCGCATGGAGTGGTTGGCTCGACGGGGATCGGCAATGGGCTGAAGTCCGGTTCAAATTCCGGAGTGGTCGGCAAAGTGGCCTCGGCCGGAATTCCGGGTGCGACCGGAAATAGTCCAAACGGGACCTATGGCAACGCCAAGGTGGGTTCGGCAGGCATTCCCGCGGTAACGACAGCCGCGCCGGTGCAGCAGATGGCTGCGGCGGCGCCTGCTTCCACCGATCTCGAGGTTTTATCGAAACCGGCAGTTCAGTACACCAGTGAAGCCCGGCAAATGAAGGTTCAGGGCGATGTCGTGCTGCGCGTCACATTCACCGCATCAGGGAGAGTGGTGGTGCAGGGACTGGTTCATGGACTGGGTTATGGGCTTGACGACGAAGCTCGCAGGGTAGCGCAACAGATTCGTTTCCGACCCGCTACACGCAACGGACAAGCGGTGGATTTGACAACCAATATCACCATTTCATTTCAATTGGCGTAGCATCGATGATACACATGGAACAAGAAACCGAAATCAGCCCGTTGGCGCCTGCGCGGAATATGCGGCGAGCAGAAGCCATTGAAAAAATCACCCTAGGAGTTTGACATGATGTTTCGGAAGCTCTCCCTCACCTTCCTGATAATTTTCCTGGGTGTGGCTTGTGCGTACGCGAAGAAGGAACCAAAGTACGAACAGGCGCACCAACTCACCCCCGAGCAGGCTGCACTGGTTGAAAAAGCCATTGGCCAGGAGAAGTTGCTGATCAAGAACATTCAGCTGCGCACGCCCCTGGTCGAGACCTATATCCAGGACACGCGACCCGACATCAAGCTGCTTGAGGTGCCGGTCGACGACCAGTACATTCTGAGCCGTGTCGATTTCGGCAAAGGGTTCTTTGACAAGACCTACCAGCCGAGAGCAACGGGCAAGCATGGCTTCTTCGGAGGCTCGCTTGCGGCCATGACCGGACTGAGCAAAGCGCTGGGCCTGGAGAAGTTCACCTACAATCCGAACGGCTTCATGCAGATGATGTTTCTGGATCCATCGGGATTCGATTCGCAGCACTACGTTTTCAGCTATGTGCGCCGGGAGTTTCTTGGTTCGGTGAGGACCTGGGTTTTCGACGTTCACCCGAAATTGACGAAAACGGGACTTTTCTACGGCCGCATCTGGGTCGAGGACGAGGGCGGCAACGTTGTCCGCTTCAACGGGACCTACACCAGCCCCTCCGACGAGGATTCAAACAAATACTACTTCCACTTCGATAGCTGGCGCATGAATGTGCAGCCTGGGATCTGGCTGCCGGTTGCAGTCTATGTAGAAGAAACCGCGCGTCCGGGAACCGACAAGGAACTTGGCCTGAAGGCCCAGACGCACTTCTGGGGTTACTCTCTCAAGCTGCCCACGCGGGATAGCGAGAATGTCAGCGTGAAGGTAGACGACGCGGTGGACAAGAGCGAAGACTCGCAGGATGTGGGTCCGCTGCAGGCCTCGCGGGCGTGGGTGACGCAGGCTGAAAACAACGTGATCGACCGGCTGGTGGAAGCCGGCCTGGTGGCGCCCATGAACCCGGGCGGTTTCGAGAATAAGACGCTGGATCAGATTGTTGTCAATCTCGTGGTTCCCAACAACCTGGCGTTTACCGACCAGATCCACACTCGCGTTCTGCTCACAGACACCATCGAAGCCACCACGGTGGGCAACACCATTTTGATTAGCAAGGGGCTGATCGACAGCCTGCCCAGCGAGGAAGCGTTCGCTTCCGTGGTGGCGATGGAACTGGCGCACATTGCGATGGGCCACCATATCGACACACGGTATGCATTTAACGATCGCCTGCTCTTCCCGGACGAGTCGACGTTCCAGCGCGTGAATATGTATCACTCGGATCACGACAACGACGAAGCCGCAAAACAGGCGATGACTTACCTCGAAAACTCCATGTACAAAGACAAGTTGGCCAGCGCGGGGCTCTATTATGCCCAGTTGGTTCAACGGGAGAAGGAACTGAAGGCTCTCAATACTCCGAAGCTTGGGGATTCACTACTGAAGGCCGACGGCACCCCGTGGATGAACGATCTGGAGAAGATGGCGCCGAAGCTGAACTGGGACGACCTCACCCAAACGGCAGCCCTGCCGCTGGGCAGTTGGCTGAAGACCGATCCCTGGGACGACAAGGTGCATCAGATCAACGCCAAGCGATTTGCTCCGATGAACGCTCGTGACAAGATGCCATTTGAGGTGACGCCGATCGTCTACAAGCTGCAGCGGTACGATGAGGCGAAGATCGATTCACCCGCACCGGGAGCGCCGGCGCCAGTGGGCGACCAGCCCGCAGGGCAACAGGCACCGCCTCCACCACCGCCTCCTCAACCTTCGCCTTCACAGCAGTAGAGCGAAGTTCATAAATGATCTAAGAGGTCGAGCCGGATCCGGCTCGACCTCTCGGTGTTTAGAGGGGCGCGTGAACTTGATGCATCCCGATAGCGACGGCGCGCTTCATAGCTATAAGAAAACTTGGTTGCGGGCTTTGCTCATTCCGCAATCCTCCGGACTGGATATACTGATGCAAATGAGACAAGCATTCGCAATCTTCTTTTTTCTTGGCTCGCTTACCACGGGGAGCTTGTGTGCGCACGCGCAGGTGGTTCCCGCGGCCAGGGGCGGGCAGATTTCCATCACTGCCGGTGGAATGGCCTCGGTGTTTCAACCCGACTATGCGGGCGGAGGCGTTCCTTCATTCGGGCCCGATCGGCTTTATGGCCTGGGCGGTTATGTCGATGTGAGGTTTAACCGGTGGATACAGGCGGAAGCCGAGGGGCGCTGGCTGAAGTTCAACCAGTTCGACAACATCCAGCAGAGCAACTACCTGCTTGGACCGCGGGTTCCAATTCATCGGTTTGGGCGGTTCACTCCGTATGGCAAGGTGCTGTTCGGATTTACGAACATGACTTTTGAGTACAACGTTGCAACGGGGCGGTACACCACGATTGCGTACGGCGGCGGAGTCGATATCAAGTTGACGAGACGGATCACCTTGCGCGCGTTCGATTTCGAATATCAGCAGTGGCCGACGTGGTATAACAACCAGACGCTGACTCCCTTTGGCGGGAGCGTGGGTGCAAGCTACAGGATTTTCTAGGGGCGTTCTCTGGGATTCCGCATGACGCAAGCAGGGATTCAGGAGTCGTCGCGCTCCTGCTCCCATTGATCAACGGGGTAGCGGTTGAGGCGGTCTTCGCGATTCTCCCGCTCCTCCTGCTCGCGTCGCTTTTCGCGTTCTTCGCGCTCTTCGCGGCCGTCGCTCATGAAACTCACCTCACCTTATTTTAAGAGAGACTGTACGCGAAAATACAAAAGGGCCACTCGCGAGGAGTGGCCCTTTTGACCTCTGATCACTCGAGTTTATGCGGGTGAAGGTGAGCCCTCGGGATAGCTGGGGCCGCCACGGGTATCGGGCTTGAGCACCTGCTGGATGCCGTCGCCGCCCTTGTCTGTGGGCGAAGCAAGCACGGAGCGAAGAGGTGGCAGTTCCTTGCCCTCGATGAGCATCTTCACTTCTTCGGCGTCGATGGTCTCGCGCTCCAGCAATGCCGCTGCAATGCGGTGCATGGCGTCAGCGTGCGATTCAACGATGGCGTGAGCGGACTGATAAGCCTCGTCAATCAGGCGGCGTACTTCAAGATCGATCTGGCGCGCTGTCTCTTCGCTGAAGTCGCGATGCTGCGCAATCTCGCGTCCCAGGAATATCTGCTCTTCCTTTTTGCCGAAGGTCAGCGGACCGAGGCGGCTCATGCCGTACTCGCAGACCATGCGGCGGGCAAGGTCGGTTGCGCTTTCGATATCACTGCCTGCGCCGGTGGACATCTGGTTGAGGAAGATTTCCTCGGCCACGCGTCCGCCGTATGCAATTGCAAGATTGGCTTCAAGGTATTCGCGGGTGTAGTTGTGCCGGTCGCCGGGCAGGAAGATGGTGACGCCGAGAGCCATGCCGCGCGGAATGATGGTGACCTTGTGGATGGGGTCGGAGTGCACGTGGCGGAAGGAAACCAGCGCGTGGCCCGCCTCGTGATAGGCGGTGACGCGCTTCTCTTCTTCGGTGAGCAGCATGGATTTGCGCTCGGCGCCCATGAGGACCTTGTCCTTGGCCAGCTCAAAGTCGTACATGGTGACCTGCTTGCGGTTGACGCGAGCGGCATTGAGCGCGGCCTCATTGACCATGTTGGCCAGGTCGGCGCCGCTGAAGCCGGGTGTTCCGCGAGCCAGAACATTGAGATTGGTATCGTCGGAGACGGGAACCTTTTTCACGTGAACGCGGAGGATTTCTTCGCGGCCCCGGACATCAGGCAGACCCACTACTACGCGGCGGTCAAAGCGGCCGGGGCGCAGCAGGGCGGGATCGAGCACGTCGGGGCGATTGGTGGCCGCGACAAGGATCACGCCATCGTTCGATTCAAAACCGTCCATCTCAACCAGCAACTGGTTGAGGGTCTGTTCACGCTCATCGTGTCCGCCGCCGAGGCCTGCGCCGCGATGACGGCCGACGGCATCGATTTCGTCGATGAAGATGATGCAGGGGGCATTTTTCTTGCCCTGTTCAAACAGGTCGCGAACGCGGCTTGCGCCCACGCCGACGAACATCTCAACAAAGTCGGAACCGGAGATGGAGAAGAACGGCACATTGGCCTCGCCGGCTACAGCTCGCGCCAGCAGGGTCTTGCCGGTTCCCGGAGGTCCGACAAGAAGCACGCCCTTGGGAATGCGGCCACCGAGCTTTTGGAACTTTTGCGGCTCACGCAGGTACTCGATGATCTCTTTCAGCTCTTCCTTGGCTTCGTCTACGCCGGCCACATCCTTGAAGGTGACCTTCTTCTGCTGCATGGAGAGCAGGCGCGCGCGGCTCTTGCCGAACGAGAGGGCCTTGTTGCCGCCCGACTGCATCTGGCGCATCATGAAGAACCAGAAGCCGACAATCAGCACGATCGGGGCAGCATTGATCAGCAGCTGAAATGGGAGATTGCTGGGCGGTTCCTTGATGTCGAAGACAACGTGGTTGGTACGCAGTTCCTTGGTCAGGCTGTCGACGTTGTTCGCGGTGATCGTGGTGTGGAACGGATCTTTCTGGTTCTTGATCTGTCCGTGAACATCAGTGCCCTGAATGGTGGCGCTCTGCACCTGTCCCGCGTCGATTTTGTCCAACAGATCGGAGTAGCCCACTTCGGCGGGCTTGCCCGCGCTGGCGCTCTTCTGCCAGAAGCTCAGAAGAACCATCAGGCACATCAGGATAAAGCCCCAGAACAGGACCGCTTTGACTGTCGAATTCACCAGGATTCCTCTTTCCCGGCGGGGGGAAGCCGCTGACTAGACCGCTTATCTCCGCCTACCTCACCCTTAGACGCGTGGAACTCCCCTGAAGTCACAGAAAGTTCACATCGTCCGGACAGCAGACACTAAGGTCGCGCCGCCTGGATGAGCAGTAACCATGATTGTACTCCCAAGCCGGGAAAACTTGTAGCCAACCGGAGTTGCGTGGGGCCGGAACCCTGGAGAGGTGTCCGGAGAGGTGAACATTGGACTTAGCTCAGATTCGGCAAGCCTGTTTGGGACGCGTCAGGCAGGGTCGCGGTCAGGTACGGTGGCAAGGTCGGTGACAGCAATGTCAATGCCGGGCTCCGGTTCCAGTTCCACGCCTTTCATCCAGAGGATGCGGCCGTCGACTTCAAGCACCGGCCACACTGCGCGACTCGAGCCTGTGACGCGCAGACGCTCCAGGACTTCTTTCACTTTGCGCGGGCCGCTGGAGTAGCGCAGTCGCACGCGGTCGCCGGGTCTCCAATTGCGCAATTTGGCTTGCTTATCGGTCGGGTCCGGGTGCGGTGGGTGGGTGGTGATCACAAATTGCAGGTCGAAGGCTGGGGCTGTGACCTGGCCGGGAAGGCTAATGCTGTATTCGGGAACGGGCGAGCCTGAAGCGAAGTTAATGGCTGAAACTGGCTCGACGGTGAGGCGTAACTCGCGCGGGGTGCGTTCAGCGCGCAGGCCCTGGGCCAGTTCCCTTTTCTGACCGGCTCGGCCGCTGAGCGCCAGTGTCCGGAGTGCTTCGGTTGAGGCGAAATCGGGCGCGGCACCCAACTGGCCGGCAGCATGGCGAAGCAGGCGGCGTTGCACGGCCGGAGCCAGCGCCGTCAGCCGGGTCACGTCGAATGAAAGCGAAGACTCACCGGAGGCTCGGCCACCGCCGCGGACGGGACGGCCCGGCAGGAGCAATTGCGGAGCCAAGCGAGCCAATTCCGCCTGCCACCAGGCTTCTTCGTCGCGGGCCAGCTCGGCCATTTGCGCAAGGTGTTCGCGCAGGCGAGGGTTCCAGCCCTCAAGCAGGGGCAGCAACTCATGGCGAATGCGGTTGCGGGTGTAAGTGAGATGGCGGTTCGATGAGTCCTCACGCCAGCGCTGGCCCAAGGCGTTGAGGTAGGCCTCGACTTGAGCACGCGATGTGGCCAGCATGGGGCGGAGGATGCGGCCCTCAGGAAACTGAACCACCGGGTGGATGGCGCTGAATCCCTCGGTCCACGCGCCGCGCAGGAATTTGGCGAGCACGGTTTCAGCCTGATCGTCGAGGGTGTGGGCGGTTGCCACAGCATCGATTTCGCCGGCGGACATCAGTTGCCGGAACCATGCGTAACGAAGGCGGCGCGCGGCTTCTTCGATTGTCTCGCCGGCATTTTCTGCTTCGGCATTTGTATCGATTTGCGACTCATGGAACGGCAGGCCAAGCTCTTCGGCGAGGGAGCGCGCGAACGCCAGATCGGCATCGGCTTCAGCGCCGCGCAGGCCGTGGTGAAGATGGGCGGAGTGGAGGACAAGGCCAAGTTCGGTACGGCGCTCGGCGAGGGCGCGCAGCAAGGCGACTGAGTCCGCGCCGCCGGAGACGCCGACTGCCAGACGCATGCCGGGCTTGAGCAGCTTGGCGTCGAGAGGCAGCGGGTTGGGAACTGGAGCGCGCATCAGAAGAATCATACGGGGTGTGGCGTCCGCCTTACAGAAGGTGACCTATACTGTGCCTCATGCTGGAGACTCGCATCGCTATCGAAGACGACGCACCACTGATAGCCGCCCATCGCAGAGCCATGTTCGATTCCATGGGCGGCACTCCGCCCTCAGCCCTCAATGAGATGACGCGCAACTTCAGACCATGGGTGGTGCGCATGATCGCCGAGGGAAAATACGCCGGTTGGATCACTGAAGACGGCGGTCGCCCCGTCGCCTCTGCCGGATTGCTGATACTGGACTGGCCGCCTCATCCCCTGGATCCTGGCGGAGAGCACCGCGGCTACCTGCTCAACGTCTTTGTCGAGCCGGAATACCGGAAACGCGGCCTGGCCCATCTGCTCGTGGAGCGCTGCCTGGGCGAAGCTCGGAGCCGCGGCATTCGTGTTGTGGCGCTGCACAGTTCCGATGCCGGTCGCGGTGTCTATAAATCGCTCGGCTTTCACGCAACCAGCGAAATGCTCTACTCAGAGCCGGCAGACCACTAGCAACGTTCACCTGCGCCTATTCTCTGGCACCGATGTATACTTCACCCGGTATGCAAGTTTTTGTGATTCTTCCGGCTGCTGGATTGGGCACGCGGATGGCCGGGCCGCAACCGAAACAGTTTGTCTCCCTCGATGGCCTGCCGATCCTGATTCATTCGCTGCGCGCTTTTGCTTCAGTGGAGCGGGTCACAGCGATCTTTGTGGCCGTACGCAAGCCCGAGGTGGAGCGGGTCCAGGCGCAGATTGCCGAGTACGGACTGGGCGAACGGGTGAAGGTTGTCGAAGGCGGTGACAATCGGCAGGAATCGGTCCTGAATGCGCTGTATGCTTTGCCGGCAACGCCCGAAGATATTGTGCTGGTGCATGACGCGGTGCGCCCGCTGATTGATGCGGCGACCATCGACCGCACTATTGATGCGGTGGAATTGCACGGTGCCGCAATTGTGGGCTTGCCGGCGGTGGACACCATCAAGCAGGTGGAGCGGACCGCCCACGGCGCGCTGATTGTTTCAACCATCCCGCGCGAGTTTGTGGTGCTGGCGCAGACGCCGCAGGGATTTCGATATGCACTGCTGCGGCAGGCCTTTGCAGAGGCTACCGCGGACGGGTTTATCGGGACGGACGAGGCGTCGGTTGTGGAACGGGCAGGGCATCCGGTAGCCGTGGTGCATGGCTCTCAGGTTAATCTGAAGATTACCCAGCCGGGCGACCTGGAGTTGGCCGAGTTTTACCTGCGCCAGCGCGCCCACTGACTTGAAGCTGAACCGGCGGCTCCGGTTCGGTCGTGTTTCGCTCTTCAGGTTTTGCTCATCAGGATTGTTTCAGGACAGGCACGGTACACATGAATACACGCATCGGATTTGGTTGGGACTCGCACGCATTCAAACCCGGAGTCCCGCTGCGCATCGGCGGATTGACGCTGGACCACCCGGAGGGCCTGGCCGGCCACTCCGATGGAGATGTGCTGCTGCACGCCATTACCGATGCCCTGCTGGGCGCCGTGGCCGCGGGCGATATCGGCAGCTTTTTTCCGCCGGGCGACCCACGCTGGAAGGACGCCGACTCCTCCATCTTTCTGAACCTGGCGAAGGATGAGCTGAAGCACGCAGGCTACAGCATTGTGAACATCGACACAACGCTGGTGCTGGCCGCGCCCAAGATTTTCCCAATCGCCGGGGAGATGCGCGCTCGCGTGGCCGACCTGCTGGGCATTGATGTGGACCAGATCAGCATCAAGGCCAAGACTCCCGAAGGCATGAACCTGGACCACGTGGCGCAGTGCCATGCCGTAGCGATGGTGGAACGCGCGCAGGAGCCGGACGAGCTGGCCAGCATGAGCGCGGTGATTGAGACGCAGCGCCAGTTGGAAGATGTGGTCGAGGACCTGCTCAGTTCGGTGCACGGCGTGCCGAAGAAGCGGACCATCACGCCGGTGTATGACACGGAGGACATTACGTAAGACAGGGAACAGGGATTAGGGAACAGAGAACAGAGGACCAGGCTGCTCACCGGATTGGGTCTGTGCGCAGCCGAAACGGGAGATCGGTTCTCTTTTTCATTAACCGCTCCGTGATTTCGATTGCGATTTTTCGTGATTCGCCGTAACTTTGCTCCGAGTCATCATTCCAAAACCGGAGCGTTCTCTATGAACAGCATTGCTCTCCTGCTGCAAGACCCGGCCAGCCAGACGACAACCACCAATACCAATCAGATGATGGGCATTGTTGCCGCAATGATGGGGTTCTACGCGATCATGTATCTGATTCAGGCGGCCATCTTCATGGTGCCCTCCTGGTTTATCGCCAAGAAGGCCGGATTTTCTCCGTGGCTTTCGATGCTTTGCATATTTCCGCTCACCGGGGTGGTTTTTTTCTACATTGTTGCCTTCGCTGAGTGGAAAGTAGTTCCGGCGCCGCAGCAGGCATGGACTCCGCCGGCACCCTACCCGTCGTACCCGACGCAGCCGCCTAGTCCGCCACAGGTGTGATTCCGGGATGCGCTGCCGAGCTGCTGGGTGGAGCGGCGTTTTGTTTCACCGCTGCACCGGCACAAGGCGTTGCTTGAGGAGATTTGTAGCTGCTTGCCGGACCTATGTTACGATGGCGGCAAATAGCGCATTGCGCTCTGGAGGCTCACATGGGCGATCTGTTGCAACCGTGGCATCTCATCGTGCTTTTCGCGATTTTCTCGTTGACTGTTGTCCCGCTCCGAGTTCTTCCCTTCTGGTTCATCTGTAAGAAGGCCGGCTTTTCACCATGGCTTTCGCTGCTCTATCTGATTCCGCTGGGAGGCCTGGTTCTCAACTTCGTGCTGGCGTTTGGGGATTGGAATGCGGTTCCGGCTTCCCAAGGGGGCTGGCAACAGCCGCGGCCTTATCAGCCGCAGGCGTGAGTCGAGACCACAGCCGGTTCGGTAGCATCGGGTGAGGGGATCGGATGCTAGCATCGAGAGTGGAAAGACCGGTTCACGATGCCTGATTCGACTCCCTCCGCGGCCATTGCTCTGCGTGTCCGTTTTGCCCCTTCACCCACCGGCTACCTGCACGTCGGCAGCGCTCGCACCTTCATCTTCAATTGGCTTTTTGCGCGCCGCAACGGCGGAACAATGGTGCTGCGCATCGACGACACCGATGTCGAGCGCAATACCGAGGCGAGCGTGCAATCGATCTTTGAGGGGCTGCGCTGGCTGGGTCTTAACTGGGACGAGGAGTACAGGCAGTCGGAACGGCTTGCGCTGCACCGCAGACGGGCCGAAGCGATCTTCGCCAGGGGGTTTGCCTATCGCGACTTCACGCCTTCCCACTCCGAGGCTGGAGAGGCTACGTCCGCGCAAGGCGCGTGGCTTTTTAGTCCCGAAATGCGCGAGTTGTCCCGCGAGGAGTCCGACCGACGCGCCGACGCAGGTGAGCCGTTTGCTCTTCGCTATCGCGTGCCGCGGGGTGAAGGCAGGACTTTGCGATTTGTTGATGCGGTGTACGGAGAGCAGCAAAAACTGGCCGACGAGGTGGAAGATTTTGCGCTGCTGCGGTCGGATGGCATGCCGACCTACCATCTCGCCTCGTGCGTTGACGACGCCGATCTTGGCATCAGCCACATCATCCGCGGCCAGGACCATCTCACGAATACGTTCAAACACTTGTTGATTTTCGAGGGGCTCGGCGTCATGGCGCCGCAGTTCGCGCACCTTCCTCTGCTGGTCGCACCCGATGGCGCAAAACTCTCGAAGCGCAAGCACGGCGCGGTCGTCAGCGTGACTACTTACTGCGACGCGGGGTTTCTCGCGGACGCATTCATCAACTTTCTTTGCCTGCTTGGGTGGTCGCCCAAGAACGACCGCGAAGTCCTCACGCTCGACGAACTGACCGCGGCGTTTTCCCTTGAAGGCGTCAACCGCGCTAACGCAGTCATCAACTTTTCAGACGACGCGCCGTTCGACGCGAAGGCAGTTCACCTGAATGCCGAGCATATTCGCGCATTGCCGGTCGAACAGCTTGCTCTGCTTCTTCAGCCGTTTTTCGATCAGGCTGGGCTAGCGGCGTCGCCGGAAAAGTTGCTGGCCGTCACTCCTCTGATTCGCGAGCGCATCAAGTTGCTGAAAGACGCTGTGGCCGCTGCTGATTTCTTTTTCGTGGATCAGTTGGCGCCTTATGACCCGGCGGAGTTGATCCCGCAAAAGGGCGATGCGGCGCTGGCGAAGAAGATCCTTGAGCACGCGCGGGAAGTCCTCGCCACTTGCGCATTCGACCACGAGTCGCTTGAGCAGACGCTGCGAGCGGCCGCTGCGGAACTGGGACTGAAAGCGGGGTCGATGTTTCAGCCGATCAGGGTCGCCGTGTGCGGACGCAAGAATGCGTCGCCCCTGTTTGAGGCTATGGACGTGCTGGGGCGCGAGATTTGTTTGATGCGCATCCGGCAGGCCGAGGCAATGCTGGAATCGCTCGATTGAGCGCAACACTTATGATGAAGTAAGGAACTGCCATTATGACCGACTCAAATCCGGAAAGCAACGCCGTACAAAATCAAGACACGACCGCGCAGGAAACCCGTCCCTCCACCACATTCCTCGCGGACATCATCGCCGAGGACGTACGCACGCAGAAATATGGCGACGCGCAAGTGCAGACGCGCTTTCCGCCCGAGCCGAATGGCTACCTGCATATCGGTCATGCCAAGGCGATTTGCATTGATTTTGGACTGGCGGATGAGTTTGGCGGGAAGACTAACCTGCGCTTCGACGACACCAATCCTGAAAAAGAAGAGCAGGAGTACGTGGACTCCATCCAGGCCGACGTTCGCTGGCTTGGTTTTGAGTGGGACCGCCTTTGCTATGCCTCCGACTACTTCCCACAGCTCTATGACTGGGCTGTGCGACTGATCAAGGCTGGAAAGGCCTACGTCGACGACCTGACCGCCGACGAGACTCGCCAGCACCGCGGGACGCTCAAAGAAGCCGGCACGGACAGCCCGTTTCGAAACAGGTCTGTCGAGGAGAGTCTCGATCTGTTTCAGAGAATGAAGGCCGGTGAATTCCCCGACGGGACGCGGGTGCTACGCGCGAAGATCGACATGGCCTCGCCGAACCTCAACATGCGCGACCCCGTCATGTATCGCATCCTCCACGCCACACATCACCGCACAGGCGATGAGTGGTGCATCTATCCGATGTACGACTACGCGCATGGGCAATCGGATTCGATTGAGAAGGTCACGCACTCCATGTGCACGCTGGAGTTTGCGGATCACCAGCCGCTCTATCGCTGGTATATCGAGCAGTTGGACATCTTCCCGTCGCAGCAGATTGAATTCGATCGGCTGAACATCACTTACACCATTCTCAGCAAGCGCCGGCTGATTCAGTTTGTGCGGGAAAATGTTGTGCGTGGCTGGGACGACCCGCGCATGCCCACCCTCAGCGGCTACCGCCGGCGCGGATTTACGCCGGAGGCTATTCGCGCGTTCGTTGCAGCGGCCGGTGTCTCGCGCACCAATGGCGTGGTTGACATTGAAATGCTGGAGCACTTCCAGAGAGACGACCTGAACCGCCGGGCGAGCCGGGCAATGGTTGTGTTGCGGCCGCTCAAGCTGGTCATTGATAACTATCCGGAGGGTCAGGAGGAATTCGTCGACGTCGCCAACAACCCTGAAGATCCTTCGGCGGGAACGCGGCAGGTACCCCTCTCGCGCGAGGTTTACATCGAGCAGGACGACTTTCGCGAGGTGCCTCCACCGAAGTACTATCGCCTGTCGCCAGGGAAAGAAGTGCGCCTGCGCAACGCGTACTTTGTTACTGCGCAGAGCGTGGTTAAAGACGACGGTGGCAACATCGTCGAGGTGCATTGCACGTACGATCCGGCCAGCCGCGGCGGTAACTCGCCCGATGGACGCAAGGTCAAATCCACCATGCACTGGGTGTCGGCCGCACATGCGATCGGCGCGGAGATTCGGCTGTACGACAAGCTGTTTACCAAGGCCGATCCCAGTGATGTGGAAGAAGGCCAGGACGTCCTCGACAATCTCAACCCAAACTCGCTGGAGATCGTTACGGGCGCCGCGCTTGAGCCGTCGCTTGCGAACGCGCAGCTTGGTGCACCCTTCCAGTTTGAGCGGGTGGGGTACTTTTGCATGGATCCTGACTCGAGCGCGGGCAATCTTGTTTTCAACCGCACGCTGCCGCTCAAGGATTCCTGGGCGAAGATTGAAAAGAAAGCCGGCGCGTAACCGCCTGCGGCGCACGGGACACCTGCGGGGGCAGACGCTCGCTTTGTTCTCGCCTAGGATGTTGCACTGTTGCTCAGACCTGAAAGACGATGCGCTTTCGATGGTTACGAAAGTTCCGAAAATGTGGGGTTACCCACGTCAATGAGCCCTTTGAATGACAAGACTTCACTGTGATATCTGTGGAAAACAACTCAAAACTGTGGAAAAACAGCGAGCGGTAACATTACCATTTCGCGAGAAGAGAATTCTTGCCTATTACTAAAGCGTTTTAGCTAGATGCGAGAGCAAATAACTCGAATAGTAAAACCTTTCAGGACGTGAAACGACGACAAATCTCTGCGGGTAAATCATTTTAGTAAATCGATATTTCTTTTCAGTAAATCGATAAAACTGCTATTGCCAGATATTTGTCAGCCGCTGTACATTTCCTCGTGATCGCCCAACCGGCGGTCCTTGGTCTTGAACCCTCCCCCTACGCGCGCAGCGTTCAAGCCCTTCAATTGCGAGTCTGCAGTACAGGAATCGGTTCTCGCGCCTGCCCCTTAGTTGGCATTGCTCCGCACGGGACAAAGAGACCCGATCCTGTTCACCCGTTCCCCCAGAGGTACGGCCCCGGACAACCGGGTGAGACCCCTCGCGGGAACTTTCAGTCTTCAACCCAAACGGAAACGGAGATTCGTATGCGCAATATCAAGCTCAATGTGTCACGACTTGTGCAAGTAGTGCTCACTGCTCTCGTAGCTGTGGGTTTGGGAACAACCGCGGTAAGCGCCCAGACGGTATACGACAATGGAACGGGAACGAACAACGGCTACTTCTATTCGCTGTATAGCAGTGGCGGGTCCGCGACCATGACATTCCCTGAAGCATCCCAGTACCCCGGCAACTATGCCATCAGCTGGTCTGACGTCAATGACGTGGTTGGCGGCAAGGGCTGGAGCACGGGCAGTTACAACGCTGTTGGTTACAATGTCGGCTCCGCGAGTGGCTATAACAACATCTCTGTCTATGGCTGGACGACCGGCCCGCTCGTTGAATATTACATCTGCGAGTTTGGCTCGGTGGTGAGTGGCACTTATAAGGGCAGTGTGACCAGCGATGGACACTCATACAGCATCTATGAGCATCAGCAGGTAAACCAACCCTCCATTCAAGGGACTGCAACCTTCGAGCAGTACCTGAGCAACTGGGGTGGGTCATCGACTGGATCGAACCACACGGTAACCGTTGGCAACCACTTTAACGCATGGAAGAATCTCGGAATGAACCTGGGCAGTTTCAATTACGAGATTCTGGGCACTGAATCCTATGGCGGCCGGAGTGGGGAAGTAAACGCAACCGTCTGGTAACCAATTCCCTGCAAGTCGTTTGATAACTCACGGGCCGGACGGACTCACAGCCGCCGGCCCGGTCTTATGGAGTTGAACGAGAAACGAGAGATGGCAATGAGAAGACTCATCCTCTTGGCGGTAATGATCCTTGGTGTTGCCGCCACATGCCCGGCGGAAGTGCCTGACAGCTTTGTGCTGGTGAAGGGCGGGGATTTCAAAAACACAAAGTCCAACTACTACGAGAAAGGTGTGACCGTCTCGGATTTTTATATCGGCAAATACGATGTAACTCAAAAGGAGTGGATTGAGGTGATGGGAAGCAATCCATCGAAATTCAAAGGCGACAATCTGCCGGTGGAGATGGTGAGTTGGTATGACAGCGTCGAGTACTGCAATGAAAGGAGCATCAAGGAAGGCTTAAAGCCGTATTACAACATCGACAAGAAAGACAATGACCCGAATAACCTGCCTAACCCGAAGTTTGGCGATCTCGATTTCATCAAATGGACGGTAACGATCAATCCAGGAGCGAATGGTTATCGATTGCCGACTGAGGCAGAGTGGGAGTATGCCGCGGGTGGCGGTCAGATGAGCAAGAGTTATACCTACAGTGGAAGCGATGATGAAGATGAAGTGGCATGGTATTGGAGAAACTCCGGCGATAAGGAGTTAGATGGATTTTGGAACTGGCCCGCGCTGCAACAGAACCATAATCAGACAAAACCTGTTGGCCAGAAGAAGCCGAACGAGTTAGGGCTTTACGACATGTCAGGGAATGTCAGGCAGTGGTGCTGGGACTGGCATGGAGACCTGGAGACGAATGTGGCCGATCCTAAAGGAAGTCGAAGCGGGTTCAGCCGTGTGTGGAAGGGCGGTGGTTGGATGGGCGCCCCGATGTTCTGCGCGTCGGCTTACCGGGGCAGCCTGGCAGCGAATGCTGCGGGGCCGGATCAGGGGTTTCGGGTTTGTCGGGGCGCGTGAAGCGGACGAGCGGCAGCTGTCGACCTATTTTTCAATATGCACACCCGCCCACCTTCGCAACGCAGAGAGATGGCCGCGAAGGCGGGTGGTTCAAATCAGGAGCTACGACGTTCGGTTGGGGGGCGCCGGGATTGGTGTTCATCCAGACGAAGTCCGCAGCGATCGGCGGATAAAGGAATGATCAGATCAGGCGTGTGACTTCAACTCTTGCCATGCCTCGGACTTTTCTTGTCTTGCGTCGTGCCTCGATTCAACCCGAGCTTCTGCGGGAATCTCCATGACGCCGATTTGCTGCATCATGGACGCGAGGTTCCAGTTGGCGTGTGCTTCGGCGATCCGCGCCCCCTCAATTCGATAGATGGAGGTGCCGTCGATCGAGACCTTGCGGTTGGTCGGCGGCATGCCAAGGAACTGGCCTTTGTGGGTTCCGCTGATTCTCCAGTGAGTGACCACTTCATTGCGCTCGGCGATGGTGTCATCAATTGTGTATTTCAGATCGGGGAATGCCCTGCGGCAGGCCTCGATGTGGTTCTTGATGTTTTGAAGGCCGGGGTTGAGGTTGGGGAAGACTGCATCGTGGAAATGGGCTTGCTCGGTGAGGAATTCAGAGACCTTGTTGAGGTTTCCCTGGTTCCAGCACTCTTCAACAAACGTTTGGACGACTTTCTTGTTTGCTTCGGGAGAGTTGTTCTGTTGGGCCATTGTCGCCCTCCTTTTCCATGGGCAAATTATAGGCCGCTGATGTTGGCTGAAAATGGCGCTTGGGCGCTGGTTTCCGAGATATCTTGATGGATTTTGGTGAGCACAAAACGGATTGCTTGAATGGGCTGGCGCCGAGGCTTTTGTTTTGGTCAGAAGGGCGCGAAGAGTTGCTCTTTTATGATGCTGCATTCATTGAAGTTTTGAAAATGGCCCTTGATCTGCAAGAGAAAGCGCGAGCGCGGTCTGCTCTAACTGCGGGGATTTGTTGGCTGCACCAAAACGAATTCTTTTGCGAGTGGCGTCTCTATTGCCTGCTATTTCCCAATCACGTCGATTGCGACGGGAATCGTTTTGGGCGGCATGCAACTGCTGTTGTTGCATGCCTGGTAGCGGAGCTTGGCTTCGATCAAATGATTGCCGACCGCTGCAACAATGCGAGTCTGAATGGTGAATTCGCCAGTGTAGACGCTGAGTTTGGTGGTGTGGTCGAGCGGCAGCGTGATGTCGACGCCGGCTGGATAATTCGCTCCGGACAGGTAGACGCCAACGCCTTCGGGGATGGACAAGGTGGTGGGGATGAGGAACTCGTCCTTGGGCTTGTGCGAATTGATGTGAAGACCCTGCGCAATGCGGAAGTGAAGCTCTACGTCACTGGGCTTGCCGGCGGGCACGGTGACTTGCTCGGGATAGAGATACTCGACCGCGGCGCCTTTGAGGATGGAGCGGCTGTTTGAGTCGGACTGGCCTTGTGCAAAGAGCGCGGCCAACATGATGAATGCAACTGACGCAACCCGAATTCGGACGTTGATTCCGATCATCGATCCTACCTTCTTAGCGAATCTTGCTGCTCGCTTCCAAATGCCCTGAATACACCCTCAGGGGCTAAAGCCCGAGCTCTATTTTTGTGGCATTTACGGCACGACTGAAGTCGTGCCCTTTCGCACACTGAGACAGAATTCGAGTTTTTCACCAAGCTGTAAAGTCGTGCCCTTTCGCACACTGAGACAGAATTCGAGTTTTTCACCAAGCTGTAAAGTCGTGCCCTTTCGCACGCTGAGGCAGAGTTCGAGTTTTTCACCAACCTGTGAAGTCGTGCCCTTTCGCACACTGAGGCAGAATTAAGGGTTTTCACCAAGTTGTAAAGTCGTGCCCTTTTGCACATCTACGTTCGATCGATCGTTTGCCAGCATGCAATAGAAGCTAATAGCTGCTTCTACTCTCCCAGCGCTTTCTTGATATTGTCTTCGATGTCGGCCTTCGATGTGATGCCAAACTGCACCGCAACTACCGTGCCGTTGCTGTTGACAAAATAGGAAGAGGGCATGGCGTCGAGTCCGTCGTAGGGCTTGCTCAGCGTTGCGCCGTCAATGAGCACCGGGTAATCGATGTGCAGCTGTTCCGCGGATTTTTGAATGTCCTTTTTCTCGTTGGCGAATAACTTCTGGTCGTCGCGGTCAAGGTCGTCCGTGGAGACGCCAAGAATTTCAAATCCCTGGGGAGCGTATTGGTTGCGCAGCTCCACCAGCCAGGGGGTCTCGATCTTGCAAGGGCCGCACCAGGTGGCCCAGAAATTGATGAGTACAGCCCTGCCCTTGTAGCTGGCAAGCGACACTTTCTTGCCGGTCAGGTCTTCGAGGGTGAACGCGGGCGCCAGCTTGCCCTTGAGCGGCGAAACAGACTCTGGCGCACCGTTTGCATCGGGAATCAGCTCTGCCTTGGCTGACGAGGCCAGGAGTCGCTCGGCGGCCTGCTTGCGGTATTCGAAGTTGGCCCACCCGGCCCAGGCAAAGACGGCCAGAAGGAACAGGACGACACCAAGAACGATTGTGTTGCGCTTCACGGGGTATTTGACCTCATCGTCCTAATTGTATTAGCAGATGCGGGAATTGTAGTAGCTCGGACGGTTCGGGGTGACAGGTGACGCGCAGGAAAGTGACCCCATACTGATACCATCAGAAGCCGATGAGTGATTCAGAAGAATCTATGAGAGAAGATGGTTGTGCGGAGCCGGCAGCGCCCAGTCCCGCGGATTTGGTTCGCACCGAGGCGGCGGCGCTGGAAGCGTTGGCCGAGCGCCTGGACGGGCCGATGGCGGAGCCGTTTGTGCGCGCCGTGCAGTTGATTCTGCGCTGCGGGCATGAGAACGGCCGCGTGGTGGTTACCGGCATGGGCAAGAGCGGGATCATTGCGCAAAAAATTGCGGCCACGCTCAGTTCCACGGGTAGCCCGGCGCTGTTTCTGCATCCTGCCGAGGCGGTGCACGGCGACCTGGGCGTGTTGATGCGTGGCGACGTGGTGATTGCGCTGTCGAGCAGCGGCGAGACGGAGGAAATTCTGCGGCTGCTGGCCACGCTCAAGCGCAAGGGCGACGCGCTGATCAGCTTCACATGCAATTTGAATTCGACCCTGGCACAGGCCAGCAACATCGCTCTCGACTGCGGCGTGAAGCGCGAGGCCTGCGGCATGAACCTGGCGCCTACGGCGTCAACCACCACGATGCTGGCGCTGGGCGATGCACTGGCAATCGCCGTGAGCTTGCGCAAGGGATTTCGCGCGGAGGATTTTGCTGACCTGCACCCCGGCGGCAAGCTAGGCAAGCGCCTGGCAAAAGTGCGTGACCTGATGCACACGGGCGATGCCATACCGGCCGTGGCTCCGGCGACTGCGATGACGGATGTGATCTACGAGATGTCGTCAAAGAAGCTGGGCATCACGACCGTGCAGGAGGATGGACAACTGCGCGGCGTGATCAGCGACGGCGATTTACGGAGGCTACTGGAACGCGAAGGCGGCGCGGCGCTGAGCCGTACGGCGGGTGAGGCAATGAATGCGCGACCAAAGACCATCGCTGCGGATGAACTGGGCGCGACGGCGCTGGCGATCCTGGAAGAACGGAAGATTACTTCGCTGATCGTGGTGGATGGCGCGGGGATGGTGGAAGGCGTAGTGCATCTGCATGATCTTTGGGGTGTGGAGTTGATCTGAAAAGACAGGGATTAGGGAATAGGGATTAGGGATTAGAGACCAGGGTCAAGCGAGGAGAGTGGATGTCTTTGCATTTCAAGCGGATCGTCTACAAGTATCCCAATAGCCGACAGCAGGAAACCTATAACTTTCAGAAAGCTTCCGCAGTGCTGGCCGAATTCGGCTATTTGACCATCCGACTGAGTGACGATTGGAACGGAGCCGATTTCATTGCCCAGCATTTTGAGACGAAGGCATTTCTTAAGGTGCAACTGAAGGGCCGCTTGACTTTCTCAAAGAAATATCGCGGACAGGAACTCTTCATTTGCTTCCGTGATTTGGATGACCGTTGGTATCTTTATCCCCATGACGAGGTGTTGGCGGAGGTACTTGGGAGGGGCTTGTTGGCGGGGACAGACGCTTGGGACAAGAAGGGTGGATATGACTTTCCCTATCTCAAACCGAGCTTCAAAAAGATGATGGAACCTTATCGGCTTGAGATCTGAGGGGCCTTCAAATTCCGATTCGAGATATGATCGCGAGAGGAGCTGCCGGATGATGACCCGAATCGTTCGCGTGGGGAACACCCTCACCGTTGAGATCCCCGAAAAGTTGGTTGCGGAGGCTTCCCTTTCCGTTGGCGAGCCCCTAAATTGGGTTCCAAACGGCATTGGCAGCGTTGCACTGATCAGCCCGACTAAATCCTCAGCCAGGAAAATCCCTGCAGATATAACTTTGGAGGAACTGATGGAAGGGCTGAAGGAAGGTGACAGCCTCGGCGAATACGATTGGGGTCCCCCGCGCGGTGTGGAGGTTTGGTAAACCCCTACCTATCGGGTGCGGTCGATCTTATATGACTGGATGAGGACAATAGCGGGAATTCCAAAGTAGCATCGCCGGTATCTTCGAAAATCACGATCCACGAAGCACCGGTTCCCAGCAGCCCTGCCCATTTAGAATAATCACTGCATCAATTTTGTCTTGCGCCGGATGGCCGGCGGGAAAGCACGATCACTCATCGCTATGCATCGCTGGTCAAAGCTGTTCATTCCCACTCTTCGCGAGGCCCCGGCGGACGCCGAAGTGGCCAGCCACAAGTTCCTGCTCCGCGCCGGCTACATCCGCCAGCTCGGCGCGGGCATCTACAACTACCTCCCGCTTGGCCAACGTTCGCTGAACAAGATCATCGGCATTGTGCGCGAGGAGATGGACAAGATCGGCCAGGAGTTTTATCTTCCCGCGATTCATCCGCGCGAGATTTGGGAACAGAGCGGCCGCTGGGCGGGCATGGGCGACAACATGTTTCGCCTCAAAGACCGCAAGGGCGCAGACCTCTGCCTGGGCATGACGCACGAGGAGATCATGACCTCGATGGCGCGCAGCGAACTGCGCAGCTACAAGCAGTTGCCGCAGATCTGGTACCAGATTCAGAACAAGTTTCGCGACGAACCGCGTCCGAAGGCTGGACTACTGCGGGTGCGCCAGTTCACGATGAAGGACAGCTACAGCTTTGATCTGGACGAGGCCGGTCTGGACAAAAGCTATGATCTGCATGACGCGGCCTATCGCGCGATCTTCACGCGCAGTGGGCTGAAGTTTGTCGCCGTCGAAGCTGATTCGGGCGCGATGGGCGGCTCGCGGTCGCAGGAGTTCATGGTCTACACCGACGCGGGCGAGGACCTGATCGCAAGCTGTCCGATATGCGGATACGCGGCGAA
This sequence comes from Occallatibacter sp., assembly GCA_050013695.1. Taxonomy (GTDB): domain Bacteria; phylum Acidobacteriota; class Terriglobia; order Terriglobales; family Acidobacteriaceae; genus Telmatobacter. The sequence goes on along the minus strand of JBEKET010000011.1, from coordinate 55,468 downwards.
TCTGGAGAAGGCTACATCGCGACTCGATCCCATGGTTGAGATGGAGCCGACGGGCGACGGAACGCCGGAACTTGTGTTTACGCCGGGCTGCGCGGCCATTTCGGATGTGGCTGAGTTCTTCAAAATCTCACCAGCTTCCGACATCAAGTGCGTGGCGTACATGGCGCTGAAGCGCGGCGTAGGTGGTAAGCCGGACACGTGGCACGGCGTTGCAACATTCCTGCGCGGCGACCACCAGGTGAATGAGACCAAGCTGCTGGGAGCGGTGGGCGTCGCTGACCTGCGCACCATGCAAGCTGATGAGTTGGCGAAGTTTTTCAATGGGCCAGCCGGATTTCTTGGGCCGGTCGGTTTGAAGCACAACGAGAAGCCGCTCGAAGACGGGCTCACGGTCGTCGTCGACAAGTCTCTCGTGGGCCGGAAGAATTTGGTGGCCGGCGCAAATAAGCTCGACTATCACCTGCGCAACGTAGTGCCGGGTCGCGATTTCACATGGACTCTAAGCGCCGAGATTCGCAGCGTGAACGAAGGCGAACATTGCCCACAGCACGGGCCGGATGGGGATGGATGCGCGGGCGCACTGGTAGTGGGCAAGGCGGTCGAGGTGGGCCACATCTTCAAACTGGGAGACAGGTACACCAAATCAATGGGCGCGCGGGTGCTTGATCCTAACGGTAAAGAAGTGACACCGATCATGGGCTGCTACGGCATTGGCATTGAGAGAATTCTGACCGCGGCCATCGAGCAATCGAACGACAAAAATGGATTTTGGCTACCGGCGTCAATCGCTCCGTTTACCGTGGTGGTGACGGTGACCAATGTGTCGGATGCAGCACTGGCCGCGACCGGCGAATCACTCGCAACAGAGTTGGAAGCAGCGGGACTGGATGTACTGCTTGATGACAGAGACGAGCGCGCGGGAGTCAAATTCAAAGATGCAGACCTGGTTGGAATTCCCTATCGCATCAACGTGGGGAAGAAGGCAGCGGAGGGCGTGGTTGAATTAGTGACCCGAGCCACTGCAACCAGCGTGGATGTTGCGTTGACGGATGTGAAAAAGCAGCTATTAGCTCTTAGCTTTTAGCTCGCGCTGCTTGAACTCTGGAATTCGTTCAAAGAGTACATCAGATTCGGGGCGGGTATGAAAGAGCTAGAAGCTAAAGGCTAGAAGCTGGTTTAAGAGGAGCATCGATGGGATTAAAGATCAGGATTCGGAAAGCTACGGGACAGCATCCGTGGGTATTGATCACGTTGCGCGTAGTCTTCGGGATCTTCGCGGCCGGCGCTTTGGTCGTGCTCGGCGTCGGCGGGTATTACTACATCAAGTATCAAAGCATTGTGGATGAGCGGCTGAAACAACCGCTGTTTGTGAATACCGCCAAGATTTTCGCGGCCCCGCGAGAGGTTCGGCCCGGCCAGAAAATCTCGGCCCACCTGATCTCGAATGAATTGCGTGAGGCTGGATACACAGCCGATGGCGCTTCGCAGGCATCGCAGCTTGGGACCTACTCGGAAACCGCGCAGTCGATCACGGTGCATCCCGGCCCACAGTCCTACCATGCCCAGGACGGAGCCACTATCCGCGTCAGCGCTGGCGTTGTTGAATCGATCACCGACGACCATGGGCAGCCTCTAGCCAGCTATGAGTTGGAGCCGCTGCTGATCACCGGATTGAGCGAGGACGCGAATCGCACCAAGCGGCGACTGGTCACCTACGACGAAATTCCGCAGAACCTTGTGAACGCAGTGCTGGCGATCGAAGACCGGCGATTCTTTGAACACAATGGAGTGAACTACTACCGCTTGATGGAAGCTGTGTTTCGCGATGTGACATCGGGACAGAAGCAGCAGGGAGGATCAACGCTAACCATGCAGTTGGCGCGCGGATTCTTTCTCACGCCGGAAAAACGCATCAAACGTAAGATCATCGAAATCGTCATCACATTTCAGCTTGAACATCGCTTCAATAAGAAACAGATCTTCGAAATGTACGCCAACCAGATTCCCATGGGACAGCGCGGCAGTTTCTCCGTGGATGGATTCGGCGAAGCGTCTCAAGCGTACTTTGGAAAAGATGTGCGCCAGCTCGATCTGGCCGAATGCGCGTTTCTGGCCGGCATTATTCAGCGGCCCAGCTATTTCAATCCTTATCGTCATCCTGATCGCACGATTGAGCGGCGCAACCTTGTGCTCGATTCGATGGTGGAGACCGGCGCAATTACGAAGGATCAGGCGGAGCGCGCCAAAGCTGAACCGCTGCATCTGACTGCGGCCAGCGTAGACGCCAGCGAAGCGCCGTACTTTGTCGATCTGGTACATGAGCAGCTTCTGCAGAAACTCGGCGATCGCGATTTTAATCACGAAGGGTTGCGTATCTACACGTCGCTCGATCCCGACTTGCAACGGGCCGCTTCGGATGCGGTCGATGTGGGCATGAAGAATGTGGACGCGATGGTTGACAAGATGCACGCGCATCGCAAGCCGGGCGAAACGATTCTTTATCCGCAGGTGGCGCTGATCGCGCTCAATCCTCATACCGGACAGGTGCTGGCTCTTGTCGGAGGGCGCAATTACGGCAATTCGCAGTTGAACCACGCGGTGGCGAAGAGGCCTACGGGCTCGGTCTTCAAGCCATTCGTCTACGCTGCCGCTTACAATACGGCGATTGCGGGGACCATTTTGCCGGGGCAGGATAAACCGTTCTCCGCAGTGACCATGCTCAACGACGAACAGACAACGTACGAGGTTGGCGATCAGGAATACTCGCCGCGTAATTACAAGGATGAGTATCACGGGCAGGTGACGGCGATTTATGCACTGGCGCACTCGCTCAATAACGCGACCATTGCATTGGCCTCCGAAGTGGGCTTTGAAAACGTGGCTGCGCTGGGTCGCGAGGCCGGCATCAAGAATGCGCGTGGAACGCCCTCAGTGGCCATCGGCTCGTATGACGCAACGCCGCTCGACATGGCCGGATCTTACACCATTTTCGCCAACAACGGCCTGCACCTTGACCCGTGGATGCTGGCAAGCGTGCGCAATCCGTCGGGTGACATCATCACCGACTTCACGCCTACATCGAAGCAAGTGCTGGACCCGCGTGTAGCTTACCTGACCACCAACCTGATGGAAGGCGTGATGAATTTCGGTTACGGATACGAAGTTCGTAAACGCGGTTTCATGGCGCCCGCCGCGGGCAAAACTGGAACCTCGCACGATGCGTGGTTTGGCGGATTCACTAGCAATTTGATTTGCATGGTGTGGGTGGGCAATGACGATTACACTGACGTGAAACTGGCCGGCGCACTGGCGGCCGCGCCTATCTGGGCTGAGTTTATGAAGCGTGCGATCGCCCTGCCGCAGTACTCAGATACTCACGAATTCACGCCCCCTGACAGCATTGAAGTGGTGAAGCTCGACAAGGTCACCAACCTATTGAGCGATGAAGCGTGCCCCGAAGGCTACGTAGCGGCATTCCTGCCTGGCGCGGCGCCAACCGATACGTGCGATCACCCGCCGGACAAGCGGAGTTTGCTGCAGAAGATCTTTGGAATGGGCAAGCCTCCGAATTAGTCGATCCTTGTCGATTGTGAAATGGTCTCGACTCAAATCTAATCCAGAAACACCAGGGCCGCGCTGGTTGCACGAATTCGTATGCGCGCAATTGCGTTGTTGACCGCAACAGGCTCGGACACTTTCGCGTGCCACTGGGCATGTGAAAGAATCGGCGCGCCCGCCAGGGTTACGCCGTCCGTTGAATCCAACGCCGGCGCTTCGAGCCGCCATGCACGCGCGCTCTTTACTGTTCCCGAGGCACGAATAGAAACATCCACTGATCTGTTGCTGTCCTTATTGAAGATGGCAACGATCTCGCTCTTATTGTGCTTTGCTGCGTAGGCTGTGGCGTTCACGCTCTGCATGTTTGCAGAAGTGCGAAGGAACTTGCTGCCCGCAAATTGATTTGCGAGTAGCATGCCATAGAAGATCGGCATGGCCTCGATAGCGCGCCCGGGCTCAGTGGCAATGGGCGTATAAAATCCGGCACGCATCGTCTGCGGGGTCTTCGCAACTTCCAGGCCCGGGGTGTGATCACCGAGGCCGGCGGAAAGAAACGCGCCGCTCCCGCCATGGAGATTGACGCCCGCGCATCCCAGGCTGGCCAGTTGGAGCATGTAGTCGCCAGCCCACAGCGCGGACGCGAATGCATTGCTCATGCCTGGCTTGCCGCCGCGGTAGCAGGAGTTGCCTTCGGTCATTCGATAAACGAGTCCGTATCGACGGGCGGTGTCTTCAATGGATTGCATCTCCACCGGAATTTTGGCATTGCCCGCGAGCAGACGTTCGGTGGTGACGCGCGGATCGTTTGGAGGTCCTTCCGCATAGTAATGCCCTGTCAAGGCTGCCAGCCGAGGGCCTAAGTTAGATTCCGCTTCACCAAAACGCGTAACCCAATTGGAAGATGCGCCCACATCCGGCCCACCAAAGCGGGCGTCCGGAACACGGGCAGTAATCGCATCGGCAAAGTTCTTCCACTCCTTTGCATAGTCATCGAAGCCCCAGCCTGCCGGGCGCGTGCCGTTGGTTGCATTGTGGTAGAGGTCAGGCTCGTTGCCAATTTGAAAGAACTCCAGATGGGCGCCAGCTTTCCGCATGACATAGGCTGCTTCCTCCGCTGCTCTCTCCGGCGTGCTGTTTCCGAAGTTAAGGCCATAGATTAGACGCCAGCCGGTTGCCTTCAGAAAACCTGCCAGAGCATCGATAGCTTCCGGAGAGATTGCAAACAATCGATGGGGCATCCAGTTTGCATTGAGGTCGCCTTGCGGCACGTGCAGCTTTGGCTCGGGTGTTGATGCGTTCGCCTTGAACCAGCAAAACTCGCTGGTGTTCCCGCCAATTCGCAACACCCCGTGGGGACTGAGCAGACGACAATATGCAACCAGGTCTTGATTCTCCGCGGAAAAGAAATGCGGATCGGAGAGCTGCGCCAATTCATAGCTCAGCCCCGCATAGTTGAGCGGAACCTCAGGCGCCGAAGGATCGTCTGAGAGTGTCAAGTCGATTGGGACGGACTCTTGCGCATGCATAACGGATGCGGGAAAACTAAGTGCGGCTGTGGTTGCACTAGCCTGAACCAAGAAACTCCGACGATCCATTGAAAACCTCTCCTATGTACAAACTCAGCTATGTCTCGCCTATCCGTCGATCATCGCGCCATCGGGCATGGGCTGGCAACGGGGGCACCAGAAGGTAACGCGCGCATCGGGCCCTTGAATGCGCCGGCGTATCCGCTCGCTGCAGTGGCGGCAGGGCTCGGAATCACGGCCGTAGACCCACAGGCTTGCGGTTGGATCGGACTCATGCGTGGTGCGGCGCTGGCGGCCACCATAGGTAACAATCGTATCGCCTGAGTCTTCGAGCACGTTGGCTTTGACCAACTTTTGCGCGGTTGCGATTGATGCTTTGATTTGATCGGGACTTAGTTGAGACACTTTGCAAAATGGGTTGATGCGAACGACGAAACAGATTTCGGATTTGAATACATTGCCGACGCCGGCGATGGCTTCCTGGTGCAGGAGGACGTCCGCAATTTCTTCATTGGGATACGCAAGCAAGCGGCGCTCGACTTCGGCGGGATTGAAATCTTCGCTCAGGACGTCGATGGCGGGCGCGGGAATGCGGAGTGCGCGCGCGAGTTCGCCGGGCTTCAACATCTTTGCCACAGGCACGCGGAATCCGACTGCGATGTAGTCGCTGTTTTCAAGTACGATTCGCATGTTGATGCGCGGCTGCTGCCATCGCTCGCCGGGCCGGTAGATGTGCCAACTGCCGCTCATGAGCATGTGAGTAGCGAGAGTTCCGCCGCCGGAAAAGTGGATCAGCAGCCACTTGCCGCGCGACTCAACCTGCTCGACGGTCTGGCCGGTGAGCGGTGTGTCGTCGTGGAAGCGGGTGAGCAAAGGATAGGTCGAGCGGAATCCGCTGATCGTCTTGCCCGACAACGCGCGGCCGAGTGCACGCGCGGTGCGAAAGATTGTGTCGCCTTCAGGCACGGGCTATTGGACCTCACCGGAGGGTGACGCGCCGGGGTGCTGATCGTGGATGCTTTGCCCAACCGGCAGAAGAATGCGGCGCAGGTGCATGCCGAGCGGGCCGGGATGAAAGCCTGCATCCATGAGGAAGCGCGCCATGGGATGCGCCGCAACCGGCTGGCCGTTGATGGTGGTGATGAGCACGCCTTGATGGCTGCCGCCGCGCATGCGTTCCTGGCCACGCGCACAGAGGAAATGCGCGAGACCCGATGCGGTCTGCGATCGCTCCGGCTCCTCGGCGGGGAGAAAGATGAGGACGTTGGGATTGCCGCGACGAAGCCACGCGACTAACTGACCGTTGCGCAGAATCACTTCGGCATAGGCTGCACGGGTGAGGAGGCGTGGAGCGGATTCTGAATCCTCTTCAGCAACGGGGAGATCGGGCCAACGCAAAACCGAGCCGTAGGGATTGGCCGGGTCGGCTGCGGCCAATTGCACAAACTCAGGCTTCTCTTCGGGAGGCGCGGTGCGCAACTGGCGCAGCAGATCGACGGCGGCAGGAAGCGCGAATTGCGTTGCACCGAGGCCGGCGACAAAGTATCCGCGGCGAATGCGGCCGCTCTCTTCAAGCGCTTTGAGCACGTCGTAGACGGCGCTGAAACCGCCGGGGAAATTTTCCGCAGCTACGGATTCGCGCATCAGCACGCCGTAGCGATTGAGCAGTTGGAGAACGAGGGCGTGGCTGGATTCGGTGGTCGTAGGCAGGCCGGCAGGCCGGCGTGCAGTGTCTGCCGGCGTGGACGCCGGCGGTACAGCCGGACTGGAGTCCGGCGCTACTCTAATCGGTGCTACACGAGACGGCAGCAGCGACCAGCGGCCTTGCGCGGTGGGCGGAGTGGTTTTGCGGGAACGGAAGACCGCACCGGTCTGCACACGGCGCGGCGCGCGCGCGCTTTCAGGTTTGGCGATGTAGGTGCGCAATGCGTGCAGCGAGTCGTTGGTGATGAGGCCACGCCAGACCAGGCTCCAGAGCGCATCGATGGTCTCGCCGGGATAGCCGCCGCCCACGGCCTGATGGAGCGCATCGAAGAAACTTGCGCCGGTGGATTCAAGCACGGCAAGCAGTTTTTCTTCACGCTCGGTGAGTGGCTCGGCAAGCGGGCGCAGCTGCATGAGCAGCGGAAGCTTGTCGGCGAGGAACAACGCAACCCGGCCGTCGTGCTCGCCGATTGGTTCTACACCGGCCCATGCCACTTCACCGGCGGCGACCAGCGTGTCGAGGCCGGCGGATGCGTATTCGGCGATGCGCGCGGGCAAGATTGCAGACTCGAGTAAAGACGCGGGCAAAGGCGCACCCTGCAGATTTTCGATTGCATCCAGCAGTGCATCGAGATGGCCGCGGCCGCTGCGGCGCGGAGACAGCAGACCTTGCCAATGAGTGAGAAAACGGGCCAGCGTGTGCTGTTCGACCGGCTCGACTTCGCGGCGAAGCTTGGCAAGAGACTTGCGGCGGATCAGGCGCAGCATCTCCGCATCGCACCACTCGCGAATAAGGCCGCCGGGGCGGAAGCCACCTTCGAGCACGCGCCCCTCGTTGGCAAGCTGGCGCAGCGCGGTTTCGACAGCTTCCGCATCCAGCGCAAATCGATCGGATGCTTCGCGCGTGGTGAATGGGCCATGCGTACGCGCGTAACGGCGGACGAGTTCGAGTACGGGATGCGCCACAGGCTCAAGCAGCGCAGTGGCCAATCCGGGCGGCAGCGGAATTCCGAGCCCATCGCGATAACGCGCTGCGTCTTCAGCGGCGATGAGGCGGCGCTCGCCGGCGATGCGCAGGTCGAGCAGACGGCGTGAGCGAACCAGGCGGTCTAGATTTGTGAGGAGGTCAGGCGAGGCTACACGGCGAGCAATTTCGGGCCTCGATAGATCGCCAAGGCGCAGACACAGGTCGTGAATTCCGTCCGCGGAACGGGCACGATAGTTTTCTGGCAGGCACTGAGCGATTTCTTCGATTTCGGAAATTGCGTCGGCATCAAGCAATTCGCGCAGGTCGGCTTCGCCGAGTAATTCACGCAACTGATCCTGATCGATGGTGAGGGCCTGGGCGCGGCGTTCGGCCAGCGGCGCGTCGCCATCGTATAAGAAATTGGCCACGTAACTGAACAGCAGCGAGGCTGCGAAGGGCGACGGCTTGCGGGTTTCAACCACGTGGACGCGAAGCTGGCGCTGCTCAATGGCGCGCAGTGTTTCAACCAGGGCCTGCATGTCAAAAACGTCGCGCAGGCACTCGCGATAGGCCTCAAGGAGTAGCGGGAAAGATGGATAGCGCGAGGCGACGCTGAGCAGATCGTAGGAGCGCTTGCGCAACTGCCAGAGCGGCGAGCGAGCATCGGCACGGCGGCGCGGGAGCAGCAAGGCACGACCCGCAGCCTCGCGAAAACGTCCGGCGAAAAGAGCGGTTGTGCCGAGTTGGCGAAGGACAAGGGCCATGGCCTCGGCTGATTCGACGAGGAACCAATCGGGATCGGGCGGCGCATCGGTGTCAGGAAAACGGAGCACGAAGCCGTCGTCGCCCCACAGGGTTTCGACTTCAGGACCGCCGGCGGCACGAATGCGGGCGCTCACCGCCATGGCCCATGGGATATGGATGCGACTGCCGAAGGGCGTGAGCACGCAGACGCGCCAATCGCCGAGTTCGTCGCGGCAGCGCTCGATAACCACGGTGCGATCGTCGGGAACGGAGCCGGTTGAGGCTTCCTGATCGGCAAGAAACTGCATCAGGTTTTCGGCTGCGCCGGGATCGAGATCGTGTTCGGCGACGAGGCGCGTCAAGGCGGCCGGCTTGGGCAATGCGCGCAGTTCTCGGACCAATGCGCCGATGCGGCGGCCAAACTCCAGCGGGCGGCCAGGGCCGTCGCCCTTCCAGAACGGCATTTTGCCGGGCTCACCGGGAGCGGGCGTCACCAGCACGCGGTCATGGGTGATTTCAACGATGCGCCAGGTTGATGCGCCGAGGATGAAGGTCTCGCCGGGATGGCTCTCGAAGACCATCTCCTCGTCGAGCTCACCGACGCGGACGGATTTGCCCTCGCTGTGAGCGAGAAAAACTCCATAGAGGCCGCGGTCGGGGATGGTGCCGGCGTTGAGAATGGCGAGGCGGGCGGCGCCGTCGCGGGCCGTGACCACGTTGCGGATGCGGTCCCAGGTGAGGCGGGGGCGCAGCTCGGCGAACTCGTCGGAGGGGTAGCGGCCGCTGAGCAGATCGAGCACGCCTTCAAATGCTGCGCGGGTGAGGTTGCCGAAGGGGGCGGCGTGACGAACCAGTTCAAAGAGGGCGTCGACGCTGACTTCTGGTTTTGCGGAGTTAGCGTCGTTGACGGAGTTGGCGGAGTTTGCCGAATCGCTGAGATCGGGCTCGGGCGCATGTTCCTGCGTGGTTTCCGCAAAGAGATTTTGAAAGGATGGGACGCGGCGCTTTTTTGCGCGGAGGATTTTCGGCTTGCGAGAGGGCGCGGGGGCGGACGGCGGATGGGCGATGATTGCAACGAGTTGTTGCGCGAGGACGTCGAGCGGATTGCGCGGGTAACGCGTGGACTCGATGTGGCCATCGTGCATGGCGCGGGTGACGGCGGCGCAGGCTACCAGGTCGGCGCGGTATTTGGGAAAGAGGATGCCTTCGCTGACCGCGTCGACGTGATGGCCGGCGCGGCCGATGCGCTGCATTCCACTGGCAACGGAGGGAGGCGCTTCAATCTGAATGACGAGATCGACGGCGCCCATATCGATGCCGAGTTCCAGGGTTGAAGTGGCGCAGAGGGCGCGAATTTTGCCGGCCTTCAACTGCTCCTCGATGATGGAGCGCTGGGGCGCGGCGAGCGAGCCGTGATGGGCGCGTGCGATGTCTTCTCCGGCCAGTTCATTGAGCGCGCCGGCGAGGCGTTCGGCTACCTGGCGGCTGTTGACGAAGAGAATTGTCGAGTTGCGTTCGCGAATGATTTCTAGCAGGCGAGGGTGAATCGCGTTCCAGATGGAGACTCGTTTAGGAGCTTGCGAAGCTGGACCGCTGGGCAGATATTCCTGCTCGCCGAGGCGCGTCATATCTTCAACTGGAACTTCAATTTTTAGCTTTAAGTGCTTGGGTGCGCTGGCGTTGACGATGGTGACGGGGCGGTAGCGCAGGGTTGCCGGATCGAGAATATCGGAGGACCAGGCGGCTTCCGCATTTGTTTGAGGTGGGTCCTCAGGGGCTAAAGCCCCGGCCTGTTGAGTAGCCTTTTCGGCATGGCTCAAGCCATGCCCTTTCAAAGCCTCCGAGTCTTTAGTCCCTAGTCCCTGAGTCCCTAGTCCCTGTTGTTCAACTCCGCCGAGGAAGCGGGCTACTTCTTCCAGAGGGCGCTGGGTGGCGGAGAGGCCGATGCGCTGGAGGCGGCGTTTGGTCAGAGCTTCAAGGCGCTCGAGGGATAGCGCAAGGTGAGCGCCCCGTTTGGTGGGAACCAGCGCGTGAATTTCGTCGATGATGACGGTGTCGACGGTGCGCAGGGCTTCAGATGCCTGCGAGGTGAGCAGCAGGTAGAGAGACTCCGGGGTGGTGATCAGGATCTCGGCGGGATCGCGGGCGAAGCGGGCTCGTTCGCGCTGCGGCGTGTCGCCAGTACGGACGCTGATGGTGGGCTCGCGAAACTCCACGCCCATGCGACGGGCCATGTTGGCCATGCCAGCCAGGGGCGAGCGGAGATTGCGCTCCACGTCGACGGCGAGGGCTTTCAGCGGCGAGATGTAAACAATGCGGCAGCCTTTTTTGTGGCCCGGCCGCTGAGGCTGGAGCATGAGGCGGTCGAGGCACCAGAGAAAGGCGGTGAGCGTCTTGCCGGTTCCGGTGGGGGCCAGGATCAGGGCGCTCTCGCTACGCGCAATGACCGGCCAGCCCATGCGCTGGGGAGCGGTGGGAGCGTCAAAGACGGCGCGGAACCATGCTGCCGTGACCGGATGGAAGCAGGCGAATGGGTCGGCTGCTTCTTCGGGGATGGGGTGCGGCGGCATGTTTCTTAGAATAGCGCGGAACCTGGCGAAGAGGAAGCGAAAGAGCGGGCTGGTCCGGTAAGAATTTGGGGATTCCACAGCGGGGTTGTGCAGACATTCTGTATGCGCGGGCGGACGTGGACGTCCGCGGTACAGCCGGTCTGGAGACCGGCGCTACTCTCAGGCACTTACTGAAAGTGTCACAACCCGACCCATCTCGCATCCCGATTGGTGCCATCGTAATTTCACAGTGACTACGGCGGTTGGTCGCGCATCTAAACCGCTGAAAGTGAGGGCCGGCAGCCTGCCGGGAGCGCCCATGCGAGAACATTTGGCTACACTCCTCGACGACTTCCGCCGATTCGATGACGGGGTCGCCGTAGTGCGCTACCAGGGTAACCGGCGCAGGGTCACCACATACGGGGAGATTGGCCGGCTGGCGGGGCGGTTTGCCGCGTTGCTCGAGAACCGGGGCATCGGCATGGGCGATCGCGTGGTGCTGTGGGCCGAAAACAGCGCGGAATGGATTGCTGCCTTTCATGGATGCATGTTGCGCGGGGTGCTGGCGGTGCCGCTGGATGCATTTGGCACGCCGGAGTTTGCCGCGCGCGTGGCTGCCGATGTGACGCCCAAACTGGTGGTGGGCGACGCGGTGCTGCTGAGCCAGTTGCGCGCGCCGTGGCCGCAGTTGCAGTTTGAAAACTGGCTGGCTGAGTTGCCTGCGAAAGAGGCTGGGCCGGCGAACGGCATCTCGGCGGAAACGCCGCTACAGATCTTGTTTACCTCAGGCACTACGGGCGACCCCAAGGGAATTGTGATCACGCATGGCAATGTGCTGGCGAGCATGGGGCCGATCGAAAAAGCGTCGCAGCCCTACCTGCGGTACGAGCCGCTGATCCGTCCGCTGCGGATTTTGCATACACTGCCGTTGAGCCATGTATTTGGGCAGACCATGGGGCTGTGGATGCCGCCGATATACAGGGCCGAAGTTCATTTTGAGAGCCGTTTGGTTGCGCCCAGGCTGATTGAGACGATACGGCGGGAGCGTATCTCGGTGCTGGCGGCCGTGCCACGGGTGCTGGCGCTGCTGAAGACGCACCTCGAATCGACGCTGCCGGGATTGCAGGAGCGCGTGGCTGGGCCGAGGGGAACGGCGACCGGCGTTCCGATTCCGCTGCGCTGGTGGCGATTCCGCGATGTTCACCGGGCGATAGGGCTGAAGTTCTGGGCGATTATCTCTGGAGGCGGCGCATTGGCCGGATCGATCGAGAAGTTCTGGAACGCGGTGGGGCTCGTGGTGGTGCAGGGCTATGGGATGACGGAAACGACCGCGCTGATTACGCTGAACCACCCGTTTCACGTGGCGCAGGGAACGATTGGCAAGCCGCTGGCGGGGCGCGAAGTGAAGCTTGGGCCGGATGGCGAGGTGCTGGTGCGCGGGGCCGCTATTTCAGGGGCGACGTGGACCAAGGGCGCGATGCAGCCGCGACAGGACGAGTGGCTGGCTACGGGTGACCTGGCGGAGACGGAAGCATCGGGCGAGCTGCGCTTTGTGGGTCGCAAGAGCGAGGTGATTGTGACCGCGGCGGGGTTGAACCTGCATCCTGAGGATCTGGAAATTGCCGTCGAGCAACAGCGGGGGGTGGCGGCCTGCGCGGTTGTGCCAGTGGAAACAGCTACGGGCCCTGAGCCATGCGCGGTGGTCGCGCTCCGAGGGAGTGGAGAGCAGGCAGCGTCGGTGATGGAGCAGGCCAATGCGCGGCTGGCGGAGTTTCAGCGCATGCGGCGCTGGGTGGTGTGGCCGGAGCCTGATCTGCCGCGCACTTCGACGGGAAAAGTGCGGCGGAAGGCGGTGGCGGAGTGGCTGCAGAGTGCGCAGATTTCGGGGACGAACGGAAATGGCGCGGTTCATAAGAACGGGAACGGGCACGGTTCGAATGGGCACGGTACAAACGGGAATAGCGCAAACGGGAATGGATCGAATGGGCACGACTCGGGCGGGAATGGGCGGAACGGGCACGGTTCGAATGGACACACTGGGGCCGAGGCGCGGCGTTCGGCGGATTGGCTGCTGACTTTGATTGCGCAGATCTCGGGCGAGACGCCGGCGAGCAGTGGGGGTGCGCTGCGGCTCAGCGAAGATCTGCACCTGGACAGCCTGGGGCGTGTGCAACTTGCCGCGGCGGTTGAGGAGCGAACGGGGATTGCGCTTGAATCGCGCAACGGGAGCTTTGACCATGCGCAAACGCTTGGCGACCTGCGGAGGCTGCTTGTCGCGGAGCCGGAGAATGAGCGCGCTGCGCTCCTGAGCAACGGATTGGCGAATGGGCATGGTGCGCTGGCGAAGGTGAACGCTGATGAACGGGAGGCTGCTGCGGCGCTGGGAGCGCGAGAAGGGGCTGCGGATGTTCCGCTTGCTGCTGTAAGAGCAGAAAACGCAGACAATCTTTATCCAAATTGGCCGTGGTGGGCTCCGGTTCAATGGGTGCGCGCCGCGTTTCTTGAGATCGTCATGCGACCGCTGGTCTGGCTGCTGGCCAAGCCGGCGGTGGTGGTCAAGTCGGCGCAAAAGCTTGAAGACAGCGCGCCGATGCTGGTGGTCGCCAACCACGTGACGGCATTCGACGGACCGCTGCTGCAATATGCGCTGCCCGGAGCGATGCGGCGTCGGATGGCGGTGGCGATGTCGGGGGAGATGCTGGCCGCCTATCGGCGCTTTCGCAATCTGCAACCGGCACAACCTACGGGACGCTTCTTTTTGCCTGGGCCACTGTTTTATTTCCTGGTGACCGCGCTGTTTAACGTGTTTCCGCTGCCCAGGCAACGGGACTTCCAGCGCAGCTTTGCCCATGCGGGCGAGGCGCTGGATCGGGGTTTCAACTTGATGGTGTTTCCCGAGGGGTCGCGCTCGGAGGGAAAGATGGCGCGGTTCAGGCCGGGAATTGGGCTGCTGACGAGGCAATCGGGCGTACCGGTGCTGCCGATGGCGCTGCGCGGGCTGGGCGATCTGAAGACGAGCGGGCGGAGGTGGTTCCGGTCGGGAACGATTGAGGTCGTTGTGGGTGAGCTTATCCGGTTTGGGCCGCTGGATTCGGAGGTGGCGATTACGGAGAGGCTGCAGACGGAAGTGGAGAAGCTGCTCAGAGACAGGGACTAGGGACTAAGGGACTGGGGACTGAGGGACCGGAGCGCCGATCAGTAGTGGGCCTTTCGACGGCAATCAGCATCAGGACAGCCTCTTCACGCGATTGCCTAGTCCCTATTCCCTCAGTCCCTTAGTCCCTGTATTACTTCGGTCTGTAATAGCACGTTCCGCCGGCCAGGACTGCGGTCCAGAGAGTGGGGTCGGCGGGTTGTTCGCTGGAACCTAAGAAGAGGATGCCGTCGGGGGGTAGCAGGCGGTGGATGTTGGCCAGCAGGGTGCGGCGTGTTGCCTGCGAAAAGTAAAGCATGACGTTGCGGAGAAAGATGACGTCAAATCGGTCGCTGGAACGCTGAAACGGAAACTGGGGTCCGCATAGATTGGTCTGGCGGAAGTTGCATAGCTTTCTGACTTCATCCTTGACGGTCCAGTCCTCGCCGATGTGGTCGAAGTAGCGCACCACGAACAGCGCGGGCAGGCCGCGGTTGATCTCGATGCGGTGGTAGCGGGCGGACTGGGCACGCTCCACGACCTCGGCGGAAAGGTCGGTGCCTTCGATGCGAATGTTCCATCCGGCAAGGGAGGGAAAGTGTTCGCGGAGGCTGATGGCCATGCTGTATGCCTCCTGGCCGGTGGAGCAGGCGGCGCTCCAGATGCGCAGGGAGCGGATGTTGCGGCGGGCCTCAATGATTTTGGGAAGCAGTTCCGTGCGCAGCAGCTCGAAGGGACGGCTATCGCGGAAGAAGCTGGTTTCGTTGATGGTCATGGCCTCGGCGATGGCGTGCTCAAGCGCGAGGTCTTTGCGGATGCGCAGGTACTGCACCAGCTCTTCCACCTGGGTCATGCCGTTACGCTGCATGAGCCGGGAGAGGCGGGTGTCAAAGAGATAGTCGCGCGAGGGGTCCAGCACGTTTTGCGAGTAGCCGAAGACGAGATCGCGCAGATAACTGTAGTCGACGCTGGAGGATGTCAGCACGTTAACCCACCGCTTCCCGAAGCGCGGGGGCTTCGCTGTGCTTGCGGCTGACGATGCGGAGGATTTCGGGGACGATTTCCTGAAGCGGCAACACTTTGTGCGCGAGGCCTGCGTTTGCCACAGCGCCCGGCATTCCCCAGACGGTGCTGGTGGCTTCATCTTGGGCGAGGACGGCGGAACCCATGCCACGCAGAATGCGGCAACCGATCATGCCGTCGGAGCCCATGCCGGTGAGCACCACGGCCAGCACGCTGGCGCCATAGACCGCGGCGGCGGTGCGGAAGAGGACATCGGCCGCGGGACGGCAGTGGTTTTCAAGCGGGCCCTGGGTGAGATGCATTGTGGGCGGTTTGCCGGCCAAGACTTCCAGGTGCCAGTTGCCGCGGGCGATGGAGATGGTTCCAGCGCGCACCGGATCGCCCTCCGCAGCCTCGCGCACCTGCAAACGGCAGCGACCGTTCAAGCGCTCGGCGAAGGGCCTGGTAAACACTTCCGGCATGTGCTGGACGATTAACACCGGCAAGGGGAAATTGCCCGGCAACGCGGGGAGCAGAACATCGAGCGCGGCCGGGCCGCCGGTGGAGACGCCGATCACCAGCACCACCGGGTCAGAGGAGATGGGCTGAGGCTTCTGGCGGGGGGATGCCATGGGCAGCAGCGACGGAATGCGCGCCGTGGCAGGAGTTGTGCCAGGAAACGCGGGCTGGGCCTGGCTGATAAGAGCGGGTTGTGGCTGGCCGGTGAGTGCGTGAATCCGGGGAATGAGATCCTGTGCGAGCGTCTGGATGGCGGCTTCGCGCCCGGATTGACCGGCGGGTTTGGCGACGTAGTCCGAGGCTCCGGAGGCCAGCGCCTCGATGGTCACCGTGGCGCCGCGCCGAGTAAGCGAACTGCACATGATGACCGGCATTTTGTGTCCCCGTTTGCGCAACTCCTTGAGTGTGACCAACCCGTCCATCACCGGCATCTCCACGTCGAGCAGCACAAGGGCGGGATGAAGGCTCTCTATGGCGCGCAGCGCGGACTCCCCGTCGGCCGCGCTGCCGATGACTGCAAGGCTGCTGTCGGTCGAGATCACCGAGCGCAGCAGGCTCCGGATCACGACGGAGTCGTCGACGATCAGGATTCCGGTAGGGCGACCGGCCGCCATGCGCTAAGCCTCCACCAGACCGAGCATGGCCAGTTTTTCGCTGAGCGCTTCCTCATCGAAGGGCTTCATGAGGTATTCGTCGGCGCCTGCTTCAAGAGCGCAAAGAATAAACTCGTTCTCCGCTTCGGTGGTGACCATCATGACTTTCATGTCGACGAATCCTCGTGCGCGCAATTGCTTCAGCATCTCCAGCCCATTCATGACCGGCATATTCCAATCAACCAGGGCCAGGTCGAAGGCAGGGCCGGACTCCAGGCGGTCGATGCCTGCCTGGCCGTCGGCGGCCTCCTCACTTTCGATTCCCATCGTTTCGAGCATTCCGTGCAGAAAGCTCCTCACGAAGCGAGAGTCATCGACAATCAGTGCGCGCATTCCTCGCCTCCAAACCAAGAGCAGGCTCTATGCCGCCAACGCGGCACTGAGCCGCATGGGATCAAGCAGCTCGGGATCGAGCATCACCAGCAAGCTGTCTTTGAGCTTGTATGCGCCGGCTAACAAGGCCCTGCGCCGCTCATCCAGAATTGAGGGATTGGGCTCAAAGTCGACCGACGAGACGGTGAGCACTTCGCCCACCGAATCGACCAGCAGGCCGAAGCATCCGCCTGCGCTCTCGAGAACCAAAATGTCCTGCGGACCCTCCCGAGGCGGCATCCCCAGCAACTGGCGGAGGCTTACCGTGGTGAGAACGTCTCCGCGGTAGTGAATCAGGCCGCCTACGAAGCTGGGAGCCAACGGAACCGGCTGCGGCCGGGCCGATCCCACAATTTCAAGGATGTGGCTGATGGGTACGCCAAACAAGGTCTGCCCCAGACGAACCGAACACATTTCCGTCAGTAGAGCCGCTTTCGCTTTACCGCCGGGTGCAACTGCCACAGCACTCATTGGACCGCCTCCGCCCAATCCTGGGCTGCATTTTCAGTAACCGGCAACGGCGCGACACCGGCCAGATCGACTACGCCTGTCACTCGCTTCTTCAGCAATGTGACGCCTCCGGTGCGCTGCGTGGTCCCCGCTTCAAACAAGTCACTACCGGCGGCAACATCGAGCACATGCGATACGGCGATGCCCACGTGGCGGTTGCCCTCGCGACAGACCACCACGATGATCTGCGCTTCGGGATTGCCCTCGGCCGCAGCCAGCACACCGCCGGAATCCTCGACTGGCAGCAGTTGGCCCTCAAAATTGAGCACGGGGCGGAAGCCGATGTACTCGATGCGCGAGAACGGAAGCTGCTCAATGCGGAGCACGTCGGCCAGCGGCACCGCGGCCTGGCGTTCGGCGGACTCGACCAGGAGATATTCCAGGCTCTTGGCCGTTTCGGTCTCGTTTTCAATTGCGGCGGCGCGCGCAGCTTCTTCTTCAGCAGTCATGGTGACTCCGGCCTTGAGAGCGATTGCTCCGGGATCGAGAATCAGGGCCAGATTGGCATTGCCCAGCACGGTTGCGCCGGAGAAGAGCCCAATGCCCTTGAGCACAGCGCTGAGCGGCTTGACCACAATTTCTTCGGTATCGGCGAGCCCATCGACAACCAGCCCGAAGCGCCGCCCATCGGCGTCGAGAACCGCGATGAAACTGTCTCTGCCGGAGAGATCTTTGTGCTCCGCACCGGGTATCAGCATGCGATCGAGGAATACCAATGGCAACAGTTTGCCGCGCAGCCGGTGAAGCGGCGCGCCCTCGATCCACTCAATGGCGTTCGCGGCTTGCCCGGCAGGAACATGTACCAGTTCGGAGAGCGTTCCCTGGGGCAGTGCAAAGCTTTGATTCACGCTGCGCACAATCAGCGCGGGAATAATAGCCAGGGTCAGGGGAATGCGCAGGCGGAGGGTAGTTCCCTTGCCCGCCCGCGAATCGATCTCCACCTTGCCGCCGATCTTCTCGACGTTGGTCCGGACTACGTCCATTCCAACCCCGCGACCGCTCACGTTGGTCACGGCAGCGGCGGTGGAGAAGCCGGGCAAAAAAATCAACTGAAGCAACTCTCGCTCACCGAGATATGCGGCACGTTCCGGGGTAATAACTCCTCGCTCGACGGCCTTCTGGCGCACTTTTTCGACGGCGATCCCGGCCCCGTCGTCAGAAATCTCGATTACCACATGACTGCCTTCGTGGCTGGCGCGCAGCTTGAGCGTTCCTTCGGGGTCCTTGCCGGCCGCCTGGCGCACCTCCGGCGATTCTATGCCATGATCAAGCGCGTTGCGGACCGCGTGGGTCAGCGGATCCTTGATTGCCTCAAGCAGGCTCTTGTCGAGTTCCGTTTCCTGCCCTTCGACCTGGAGACGCACACGGCGGCCAAGCGACTGCGAGAGGTCGCGCACGATCCGGGGAATCTTGGAAAAGATATTCGAGACGGGCTGCATGCGGGCCTTCATCACGCTTTCGCGGAGGTCGGCCGTTACCATGTCGAGCCGGCGCGAGAGCATGGTCAGGTTGGGATCGGCCGCAGTGGCCTGGAGCACCTGGTTGCGGGTGAGCACCAGTTCGCCCACCAGGTTCATCATGCGGTTGAGCAGCGTCACATCGACGCGCAACGTGCTCTCCGCGGCGGTCCCCGCTCCCGACGCCACACCGCGCGGCCGGTCAACTTCTCCCGCTGCCGTCTCCGCCTGGGTTTCGGGAGCAGGCGCAACCGCCGGCTCGTGCGCAACCGCCGCCGGCTCAACCGCGTATGCGGCAGGCTGAGGAAGCGGGGTTGCGGAATTTGCCGTTGCTGACGAATCAGCCTCGGCGGATATTGAAGCGCCCGCATTGGAGCGAACCTTTTTGCTGGCCTGCGAGGCTGCCTGAAGCTGGGCCTCGCGGGGCTTTGGAGCCTGCAACTCTTCAAGACAGCCGATCAGGGAATGATCGTCCCCGTTGCCCTCGGAGGCCTCTGTCTCGATGGTCTTCAGGATCGATCGAAGCCCGTCAAGCAGTTGAAGCAGGCCAGTAATGATGGGGCGATTGGCGGCCAGCTTGCCGTCGCGCAAAAGGCCAAGGAGGTTTTCGCCGGCATGGGCCAGCTTTTCCAGACGCTTGAAGCCAAGAAACCCGGTGGTTCCCTTGATGGTGTGCACTGAACGAAATATCTCCCCCAGCAAAGCCGCGTCGTCAGGCTTGACCTCGAGGTCAGTCAGGCAGCGCTCCATGCGGTCCAGGCCCTCCTGGCTCTCAATCAGGAACTCCCTCGTTAGTTCATCCATTGCGTCCACTCATTCGGCCATTCATTGCATTCACCCGGCAGACCGAACCGGGAGGAATGTCCCGGCACGACAGCACTCAATCTCCTTATCGGTAGGAAGAGTCGCAACTTGAGCGGCGAAGCCTTGCAGGGTATTGAAGGGTGAAAACGGGCGCCCCATGTACATGGGGTGAGGCGATGCTTTAGCCTCTAGCTTCATGGCGGATACAGACAAGAAACCGAAGGATGTTCTCAATGCGGCGCTGGAGGGATTGCTCGAACAGGCGCGGCAGGCTGCGCGGCAGGCCTATGCGCCTTATTCCGGCTTCCGAGTGGGCGCGGCGCTGCGATTAACCGGCGGGGTTGTGATTGCAGGAACAAATGTGGAAAATGTCAGCTACGGGTTGACGATTTGCGCCGAGCGTTCAGCCTTGGTGAGCGCCGTTTCCCAATTCGGCCCCGAGATTCGCATCGAGGCGGTCGCTGTGGCAAACCTGAATGATTCGGCCAGCCCGCCTTGCGGGGCGTGCCGCCAAATGCTGTCGGAGTTTGTGCTGCCGGATGCGCCGGTTGTTTTTCCCGCGGCGGATGGGCTGCGGGTCATGGCGTTCAGCGAACTGCTGCCGCTGGCATTCGATATGAAACTGAAATAGGCTGAACTTCGATGAACCTTCCCGATTCCACTCATTCTGATCCACCGCTGCATACAGTTGACCTGATTCGAAAGAAGCGGGACGGCGGATCTCTGAATGAGCGCGAGATCGGTTTCCTTGTTGCCGGTGCGGCGGATGGATCAATTCCGCTGGAGCAGCTCTCGGCCTGGTTGATGGCCTCGTGGATTCGTGGGCTGACGCTGAAGGAAACGCGCTTCCTGACCATTGCGATGCGCGATTCGGGGGAAAAATTCTCACCCGCGCGGCTTGGCAAGGTCGCGGTGGACAAGCATTCCACTGGCGGGGTGGGGGACAAGACAAGCTTTCTGGTTGCGCCAATCGCGGCGGCTTGCGGACTGGCTGTACCGATGATCAGCGGCAGAGCGCTGGGACACACGGGCGGGACGCTGGATAAGCTCGAATCGATTCCCGGCTACCGCACGGCGCTGACACTGTCTGAATTTGAGACAGTTCTCAAGAGATGCGGGGCCTCGATCGTGAGTCAGACACCGCGACTGGTGCCCGCCGACCGTGTTCTCTATGCACTGCGTGACCGGACCAGCACCGTCGAAAATGCGAGCCTGATCTGCGCTTCAATTCTCAGTAAGAAACTTGCCGCAGGGCTCGACGCGCTGGTGCTGGATGTGAAGACCGGCTCTGGCGCTTTTCTGCGCAACTACGAGGAGTCTGAATATCTGGCCGCTCTGATGGTGGCAACCGCCGAAGGAGTGGGGACGCGTACTGTGGCGTTGCTCACGGACATGGGTCAACCTCTGGGTCGGGCGGCGGGCAACTGGATCGAGCTGGTCGAGTGCGTCGAACTGCTGCGCGGAAAGCGGCCGGCGGAAAGTGAGGATCTGCGCGAGGTTTCTCTGATCCTTGCGGGCTGGATGATTTTTCTGGGAGGCGCGGCGCCGAGTGCGGGAGTCGGTCGCCAGTTTGCCGAGGCGGCTCTCGAAGACGGATCGGCGCTGGGGGTCCTCTTCAAGATGATCGAGGCACAGGGCGGCGATACAACCGTCTTCGACGATCCTAACTTTCACAAGCCGGGTGCAACGCAAGTGCTTGAAGCGTGGGAAAGCGGCTACGTTGCGCAGATGGACACGACCTATATTGGCTGGGCGGTGCAGCGGCTGGGGGCGGGACGCGAGAAGGCCGGCGAGCCGGTAGATCCGCACGCGGGAATTCTGTTTCACGCGCGGCGCGGGGAATTTGTCGAACGCGGCCAGCCGATCGCTACGCTGTACGCGACCACGCCAGCAATGCTGACCGAGCCATTGGAACTGCTGAAGGATTCGATCACGCTGTCGGAGGCTCCGCCGGAAGCAGTGCCGCTGGTCAGCCGCATTTTCACGCGTGAGTCGGCGGAGGAGCACCTTAGAAAGTGATCTCTTGAATGAGCGGCGGGCGCTGGTCGAAGTCGCTATAGCGAATCCAGGTTGGCCGCACTGCGAAGTAGACAATGCCGGGTGTGTTCACGCGCGCTTCCGCGCCTGGCCATATCGCAAAGTACGTCTTGAGATAATGTTTCAGTTCATCGCCCGACGACAGGAATGCGACTCCTTCAAACTGAACTGTCTGCTCGCCTTCCCATCCCACAACGAAGGAGCAGGACGGACGCGCGACGAGGTTTGCATATTTTCGAGACGATGCTTTGGCGTCGAAAACGATTTCCAGTTCCGGAGTCGTCACGATGCCCACCAGCGCGGATTGCGGAACGCCGTCGCTCGACATGCTTGATAGAACGCCCAAGCGGATGCGCGCCATGAATGCGTAAATTGCCGCCTTGTCCATCACTCACTCCTGGAACCAACCACTATAAACCGCGCAATGATTTTCCCGTCGATCCGGGCAATGCGATAAGGTAAGTAAAACAGGGAACAGGGAACAGGGAACAGGGAACAGGCGCGAAGCTTTGTGCAATCCATATTGCAGATTTTAGCCATGAATGCGCACGATCAGAAATCTGCTTTTACCGGTTAGCCGCCGGAAGGACGCACCACAACTTGTTCCCTGATCCCTGTTCCCTTTTCCCTGCTTTTTCAAGGAGCATGTTCTTGGATCGATATACGGGAATCCTGGGAATTCTGGCTGTGTTGCTGGCGGCCTGGCTGGGCTCAACAAATCGGAGGCGCATACGGTGGCGCACGGTTGCGTGGGGTCTCGGACTGCAGGTTTGCTTCGCGTTTCTGGTGCTGCGCTTTGACTACGGGCAGCGCGCAATGACGTGGGCTGGCGGCGTGGTCAACAGCATGCTCTCCGCGACTTTTGCGGGAACGCAGGTTCTTTTTGGACAGCTCGGCATGCCCAACGGAGGAGCATTCGGCAAAGCGATTGCGCCGGTGTCGGCCTCCATTTTCGCCTTCCAGGTGCTGCCTACCATCATCTTCATCTCCGCGTTCTTTGCGGTGCTCTATCACATCGGAGTGATGCAGATCATCATCCGCGGCATGGCCTGGATCATGCTGAAGACGATGCGCATCTCTGGCGCCGAAAGCATGAATGTGGCGGCATCGATCTTCATGGGCCAGACTGAGGCGCCGCTGACGATTCGGCCATTTCTGTCGAAGGCCACGCGCTCGGAATTGATGGTGATCATGACGAGCGGCATGGCCCATGTGTCGGGCGGCATCATGGCGATGTATATCTCGCAGGGCGTTGAGGCGCGGCACCTGCTTTCAGCGGTCATCATGACATCGCCGGGAACCATTCTGATTGCAAAGATGCTGGTGCCGGAGACGGAGCGGCCCGCGACCGAGGGCAAAGTAGTTATCCCCAAGGACGAGTTACATAAAGACGAGAACCTGATCGGAGCGATTGCGCGCGGCACTATCGACGGCGGCAAGCTGGCTATGAATGTGGCCATCATGCTGATCAGTTTTCTGGCACTGGTGGCGCTGCTGGACATGGTGCTGACGTGGATACACGGCGGCGTGCCGTGGGTTCCGGGGTCGCTGGGCCAAATTCTTGGTTACTTATTCGCGCCGGTGGCGTGGCTGATCGGCGTGCCGTGGCACGACTGCATGGCGATTGGAAACTTGCTGGGAACGCGCATGGCGCTGAATGAAGTGATCGCCTATATCGCGCTTGGCGCGCAGAAGGCTACGCTGGACCCGAGGTCGTTCACGATTGCTACGTTTGCGTTGTGCGGGTTTGCTAACTTGGGGTCCATCGGGATGCAGATCGGCGGGATCGGGGCATTAGTGCCGGAGCGGCGGAATGACTTAGCGAAGTTAGGGGTGCGAGCTATGCTGGCGGGGACGATGGCTAACTTGATTTCGGCTTCGATTGCGGGGATGTTTTTGGGGTAGGATCTATAATTCTTGGGATTAGAAAGGCGTGGATTACATGGACGCGGTGCGCATTGAACATTTGTTTGCAGGTCCTCTTTGCGTACGGGTGGGTGAAAGAGGCAAACCAAACGACGCGGATGGCGTCCGAACGGGGGATCCCAAATATCTGACCCAAGCGGTCGAAAGCGCCCTCTAGAAGCTCAAGAAACGTGTTGAAAAGCTCTCCGATGACGACAGCATTTTGATCCGAGCGAGAATTGGTGATCTCGCGATGATTATTGACTCGATAAAGGCGCGAGAGAAGGAGATTAAGGGATCGACCTGTTTTCATTTCTGGTCACTTTTTGCAGTTTCTCTAGATCAGATCCACATGGATTTGAAAGATCGAAACGCGTGACCTAAACATGGAAACAATCAACTGGGTGCCTCGCATCCGGATTCTCGGACCTCGTCACAGCCGCCGGGCCGATTGAGACTGCGAGTACAATGATCTCAGGCATTGGTTAGCTGTGAATCGGGGGAAGTGGATGACAACGACGACGCAAAGACAACAACCCGCACCGATCCGCCCTCCCCGGCAGCGGCAAACCGCGCCGCGTGCGACTTCGAATCAACGTGCGGAAACTGAAGTCATTCGGCGTGCGACGGTGGTCCTGGGCGATCGGCCCACAGCAATGCGCTGGCTGGGAACTCCCGTCCGTGATCTTGACTACGCGACTCCCATCTCGCTGCTCCACGATGCCAAGGGCCGTGAGGCAGTCCTCTCCGTTCTGGGGCGCCTTGAACACGGCGTTTTGTGATTTCCCTCTTTCGTCTCTCGTCCGCAAAATTTCCAGCCAACAGCGGTGACGGCGCGGCGAAGTATGGCGGGCGGTGGAATGCGGTTGGAACACCAGTCATTTATGCTGCGCAGACAGCATCCTTGGCCGCGCTTGAAGTTCTTGTGCACTTCAGCGCCATTCCAAGAGATTTCATCTTGACCGAGATCCTGGTTCCAGAAAATCTTGCGATTGTGCGCTGTGAAGCCGCGACGCTACCGGTGGGATGGAATGCCAATAGTATCACTGCGCAGACGCAGGCTCTCGGACAGGCGTGGATACAAACTGGCCGTTCGGCAATCCTTTCTGTGCCTTCATCCGTAATCCCCACCGAAAGAAATTTCATCCTGAACCCTGCTCATCCGGCATTCCGCAGAATCAGGTTCCAGCCATCCGTCCCATTCGATTTTGATCCGCGCCTCAAATAGCTTAAGTCCCCTCCCCGGCGTTTCCGATTGCCTGCTGCAACTTTTTGTTTGCGGTTTGCGTAGATGAATTGCATAACCTGGAAAGGGACAACTATGCCGGCAGACCACATCGTTCCTGCGGCGTCTCAACCCCGCCCTGAATCCAACGCCATAGCGCCTCTCTGGCACACGGCAGTCCTTCTGCTGTTTCTTGCAGCCTTTGGTTTGCTCACGCTGCATATGCGCGCGGTGGATCCTGCCGCGCAGGCAAACCACCGGGTGCAGGGTTACTTGCTGACCATGGCGTTCGAATGGCTCATGGTGGCCTTCATTGCCTGGGGCGCGCGGTTTGGCGGCGCATCGCTGCGGTCACTGGCGGGAGCATTTGCGATGACATGGCGCTCCGTACTGCGCGACCTGGGCATCGCTCTCGCCTTCCTGCTGGTTGCGCAGATCGTGCTTGGCGCGACTACGGGAGTTGTCGGGCATTTCATTCATTCCGACGTGAACAACGTTCTCAAGAATCTGCTTCCTCACACTGGTTTGGAGGCTGCGGTTTATCTGTTTCTGGCTCTAACAGCCGGGATCTGCGAAGAGATGATTTTTCGCGGCTACATGCAACGCCAATTCACCGTGTGGACCGGCAACGCTGCGGTGGGAATCGGGCTGCAAGGGACTTGCTTCGGCATCGCTCACTCTTACCAGGGGCCGGGGATGGTTATTGTGATCGCCGTCTATGGATTTTTGTTCGGTGCACTTGCGTGGTGGCGGAAGAGCCTGCGGCCGAGTATGGCAGCCCACTTTCTGCAAGACGCGATCGGTGGATTAGCGCTGGTCAAATTCCTGCCCAAATAGTGTCTCTCTCCAAATAGGATGGGCCACGCGGAACCTGTGCTCAACCCGCCAGCCTTTGAGTTCGAATCCGGCTGACCCGGTAGAAAATGGTCAGAGCTGTTACGGAGCCGCAGGTTAGAAGGCTGGCGGTCATGCCCAGAATAAGCGACCAGTCCTGGTGGTTGACGCCATGAACGATGCCGATGGCCTGGAGGATGCTGAAGCCGCCGAATGTGATGAGCGAAATGCCCTCGTCGGTCTTCTTGCGCCAGACTGCCAAGACTTGCGGCACAAATAGAAGCGCGTTGCAGCCGAGGCCCAATCCGAAAAGCCAATCGAAAAGATCTTTCATTGCTTGTCCCTCAGTCCCTTAGTCACTAGTCCCTTGTTGCTGGTCCGAAGCGCATGGCGTTCCGCGCTTTGGCTTTGGCGGCTTCTGCTTCGCGGGTTCTCGCGGGCGCATTGGTCTCAAGCGAACCGAGCAGGCGCGCTGAGACTGCGGCGATCTCGTCGACCGCGGACAGAAATGGGGCTTCATTGGCCTTGGAGGGCTTGTTGAAGCCGCTCACCTTGCGCACGAACTGCAGCGAGGCGGCGCGAATCTCCTCGTCGGTCACGGGAGGATCGAAGTTGAAAAGCATTTTGATGTTGCGGCACATCGCGCTGTTTCTCCTTTGGCGGAACTGTTGGCTTGCACAAATGCACAATTCAACACTTTACTGAAAAAGCCAGCAACGTTGACACTTCGCAACTTGCGAAGTAATCTAGAAATGTGCACATCATCACGATCAAGCGCCTTCAGCAAGCGTCTGACGAATATCGGGAAGCTGCCCAGGAAATTGGCTCCTGGACGCGGATTGTGAAATCGGTTCGTTGGCGGAACTTTGAAGAGCTGAAAGCAAATTTTCCCGACGCCGACGATGTCGATGGGTTCGTGGTTTTCAACATCCGGCATAACCGGTACCGGCTTATTGTAGCGGTTCATTACGCGAAGTTGATTGATGGTCGCTTAACCCTGGGGCACGTCTACATCGGCGCGTTCATGACGCACAAAGAGTATGGCCGATGGTGTGCGGCAACTGAAAAGAGGAGAGCAGAATGGCTACGCATTTAGCAAACCCGGCCAAAATGATCGAACGTGGTGCGCCACACCTGATCCGCAGCGAACAGCAACTTGAAGCGTATACCAAGGCTCTCTATCGCCTCACGGCTGAGGCACATCCGACACCGGCCCAGGTTGAAGCGATTGAACTGCTAACCGTTCTGATCGAGCGCTACGAAGGGGAGAACTTTGCGCTCCTCGATGCTCCGCCTGCAGACGTGCTTCGGTTCCTGCTTTCACAGCACGGGTTGAAGCAGCGCGATATTGCAGCGGAACTGGGTGGAGAGAGCGTTGTCTCCGAAGTGCTCTCGGGCCGGCGGCGGTTGAACGCGTCGCACATTGAGCAGTTGAGCAAGCGTTTCCACGTCTCTCCGGCGGTTTTCTTTCCTTCCTGAATCAATCGGTGCTTGTAGAATTCCGAAAAGCGCATTATCCGGCAGGAAGATGACCTATTTCGACAACGTTACCGAAGCAGCGGACTTCCTGAAGGAGAGCATCGGCCAGCTCACGCCGCGGATCGGCATTGTGCTCGGCTCGGGGCTGGGCGCGGTTGCGGATGCGGTCGCGGAGCCGGTCACGGTTCCCTACCAGGACATTCCTCATTTTCCGCAATCCACGGTGATTGGACATGCCGGACAGATTGTGGCGGGGCATCTGGGCGGCGTTCCCGTGGTGGTGATGCAAGGTCGAGTTCACTACTACGAGGGATACAAACCGGAGGAAGTAACGTTTCCGATGCGCGTGCTTGGCGCTCTTGGGCTTCGCGCGGTGGTGCTGACCAACGCCGCGGGAGGCATCGCGGAGGGCTGCCGGGTAGGCCAGTTTGTGCTGCTCTCGGACCATATCAACATGATGGGATGGAACCCGCTGGTGGGGCCAAATCAGCCGCGGTTCGGCTACCGGCCGGGCGCGGGGCTGCGCTTCTTCGACATGACCGAGGCCTATTCAAAACGGCTGCGCGCACTTGCTCATGAGGCCGCCCGGGAGGAAGGAGACCCGGCGCCCGAAGGCATCTATCTGGCCGTCTCCGGACCCAGCTTCGAGACGCCGGCGGAGATTCGCGCCTTCCGCACGATGGGCGCGACGCTGGTGGGGATGTCTACCGTGCCGGAGACGATTGTGGCCCGGCACATGGGACTTGAGGTGCTGGGCATATCGTGCGTCACCAATCTTGCGGCGGGGCTGAGCGAAACACTTCTCAGCCATGAGGATGTCTTCAACACGGGCCGCAAGGTGGAGCATCGGCTGGCCAGCCTTCTGGGGAGACTGATGCCCGGGATAAATGCACTTTACGGGAAGGACAGTGAGCGCAAGTGAGCAAGGCAGGATGAGCGAGAAGGCCCTTGAGCAGACTGCCGCGCGACTTCCCTTTCCGCCCGTGGTGATGGCCATCGCAGGATGCTCCGGATCCGGCAAGACCACGCTGGCGGCCGAACTGGCGCGGACGCTGGGCGGCGTTCACTTCCATTTCGACAACTACTATCGCGATCTCTCGCATATGCCCATGGCTGAGCGCGCACAGCAGAACTTCGACGATCCTGCGCTGATCGAGAGTCCGCTGCTGGCGGCGCATGTGGAGGCGCTGGCGCGCGGCGAGACCATTGAGCGGCCAGTCTACGATTTTGCGATGTACATTCGCGTTCCCGGCGAAACGGAGACTGTGTGCGCGGGCGCGTTTCTGCTGGTGGAGGGTCTTTTCGCGCTCTACTATCCTGAGCTGCTGCCGCTTTACCAGTTGCGCGTGTACGTGGATACGCCGGACGAACTCTGCCTGGAACGCCGGATCAAACGGGATGTGGAAGAGCGCGGGCGCACGCCGGAATCGGTGCGCAGACAGTATGACGCAACGGTTCGGCCTTCGAGCCTGGCCATTGTGCGGCCCTCGGCGGCAAATGCCGACCTAGTGGTGGATGGGGCCGGCGCGCTGGACTGGAAGGTGGAGCGGGTGTTGAGCGAGATGCGCAGCCGCGGATTGCTTGCTCAATAGCCAGGTTGATTTGGACAAATGCCCGTGCCTAAAGGCCGCGCCGATGCGCCATTTTTCAGGGGGTTGAACCCCTGCTCCCTCCGGAACCTCCGGATTGCAACCGCCGTATTGAGCGAGTTGAGATCCGTGGTCCGACACCGCAAATGGCGGGTAAATCAAAATCTTCAGCTCTCTGCTGACAATTCTGGTTCCTTTTCTCCAAGTTTCACATGACAAAGATCACTTTGCAGCATCTATACCTCTAGAGTGAAGGCACTATAGGGGTACGGTGAGGGCAATGGCGGTGAAATCGCTGGAGACGTTGAAGCGCTGGGCGGCCAACTGGCTGCGTCAGGGCATCTCGCCGCAGCGGCTGGCGCTGACGCTTTCGCTGGGATTTGCGATCGGCTGCGTTCCGGTGGTGGGCATTCCAACGCTGCTCTGCGCCGGGCTGGCGCTGGCGCTGCGGCTCAACCTTCCCGCGATCCAGGCAGCGAACTACCTGGCGATGCCGCTGCAGTTGTTGCTGGTGGTGCCGTTTGTCAAGCTGGGTGGATGGCTGTTTGACGCAGGCCCGATTCATTCGGCGCAGATCAAGGCTTTGCTGCATACGTCGCCCCTCGACGTGGTTACGCAATTAACTGGCATGTTCGGGCATGCGCTGGCGGCATGGCTGTTGATTGCCGTTCCCACGGTGGTACTGCTCACTTGGCTGCTGACTGTGGTGCTGCGGAAAGTACCGGCGCTGGAGCCAGCACAGGCCGGGGACTGAACACCCGCGGTGGGGAGGCGCTCGCGATCCGCTCGCACTGACTTGACTGAGAATTTGAGTAAGAGCGTTCGCCGCGTCCCTACGGGAGGGGAACCTGCGGTGCGGCATCCGCGCGGCATGTCAGGTGCGGCACATCCGCGCGGCGCCTGCGGTGGGGCGGACGCTCGCGAGAGGTTCCCACTGGCTGGCATGGCTGCTTTCCACCCTTGAATTCAGCTCATAGCGAAACGAACGATGGATAAAGAGCGGCTTACTTTCCGGCGTAGGGGTCGGGGACGGGTTTGGCGCTCTCAATCCATGCGGTGTAGATCATGTCGCGAAGCATGCTGGCTCCGGCGGCGAGGCGGTCGGCGGTGAAGTCGCGCGATTCGGTTGAGCCTGCGCCTGTGAACCCTCCGGCCTTCTCGAGTTGGTAGACCTTCTCGACGTAGGTTCCGGTGTGACGGAGATAGGCCACATAGCTCTCGAACATGTCGCCGCCGATGGCCTGAGGGGCGGTCATGCGGGCGCGAACTTCGGCTTCGTGCTCGTTGGCGGCTACAAACGGGCCTTCGAATTGCCAGTGAATCTGGTGGGCGGTTGTGTAGCCGTTGGGATTTGGCCCCACCCAGCCGTTGTATTTGTCGGTGGTATGGAGTGGCTGCGACCCGTCGCCAACGTAATGGCCCAGCCAGCCGGCGTAGAAGAGCGCGGCTGCTTCCACACCGCGCGTGTCCTGTTTTGCGGCGGAAAGAGCGCGGTACTCGCGCAACGCGGCTTTGAGGCGCTGCCAGACTTCGACGGTCTCCCAGGGCTGGAGGCCGATCTTTTCCGGGCGCTGGCCGGCGGCGAAGACTTTGGCTTCGAAGTCTAGGCGGTTGCGCGGCAGGGGGCCAAGGGCGTCGGCAGGTTCGAGGTCAATGAAGTGCTCGGGGGCTTGCGCGGCGGACAACTCCGGCTCGGCATGCGAGCGCCAGCGATCCGGTTCAGGGCCGAGGTATTCGATCTCGTTGATGGCCGATTCAGAACGGAGGAAGGCGGGAACATCGGCGGGGAGGGTGCTGGCCGCGAGACGGTTGATCATACGATGGCCCTCATTACCCCAGGCGCCGGCAGGCAGAGGCTGAAGGACAAGGCAGGACAGCACGAAGATGGACAGGGCTGTTGTAAGTGGGCGGGGAAAAACGGGCAGGCGGGACATGGGCAAAGTATACGATTCAAGGCGTTGGGCGGAGTTTGAATATTGGGAAAAGCTTGCGGCCGATCCCCATCTTAACGCCTGAAAGTACCAATGCAGGTCCTTCGACTCACCACCCCCAAACTGAAAAACGTTTGGGGCCCCGTTCGCTCACGATGACCGCTTCTGTGTTGTGATGAAATTTAGAGGGAGGCACTGGAATCCCGCAGGGCTTGGCTGGAAATGACGTTCGGAGAGCGTCTCGAAAGTGCCTCAAAACCAACTTAGCGGCGGTTACCTCATCGTTTCTCCCCAGGGGCTGTTCTGCTGATTTGGCTAGAGAGTCTGAAGACAAACGCTTATACTACCTGCAAATCGCGAATGAATTGTGCTCGTATCCTTCGGGATAAAGGATACGTTGAGTTTTAGATGAAGGCCGGGTTCCGAGGGCGCGGGTGACGATTTTCCACGCGACCAGCAAGAGATTTGCGAAACCGACCTGGAGGAAGCATGCAGGAGCAGGCCACCACAGAAGGGATCATCGGGGAAGGACGGTCCGCGCGGAATGTGCGGAGCGACTCTTCTCTTCCCTGGCTTGTGGTTGCGTCCCTGGTGTTGGCAATTGCGGCGGTGATTGCACGCCTGGTAGAGGGTCCAAAGGGGGATGGACTGCTACTGTTTTTCGCCGGCGCCTCGGCTGCGATGCTGGCGGTGCGCCTGCTGGTTGAAGATCCTGCCGGAGTTGAACCCGTAGAACCCGCCGCGGAACCGTTGAAGGAGCTGCTCGACTCAGCCGGACCGATGGTGATGTCCGCAGGGCTCGACGGCCGCTTCACCTATGTGAACCCGGCCACGGAACGGCTGCTCGGCTACGATGCGGCGGAACTGCTGAACATGGCGCACGCCGGAGAGATTCTGCCTCCAGGCGAGGGACTGCGCCTGATCATGGAGATGAGAAAGCTGGCCGGCATTGCGAACGCGGGGGACCTTGCGGGGAGTGGCGGGCTTTCAGGAAGCGACGGGCTGGAAGCCTATCTTGAATGCATTCGCGCGCTGCCGCCGAGCCAGGTACCCAGCTTCCAAACCGAATTGCGGGAGAAGAACGGCAATCACTTTCCGGTGACGCTGCACATTTCGTCCCTTCGCGACGGAAACGGGAAACTCACGGGATTGCTTGCGGTGGCATTGGACCAGAGTGCGTCGCTCCATCAAGAACAGGCGCTTCGCGAGTCTCAGGAGCGGTATCGCGATCTATTTGAGAGCTCCTCTGAAATGATTGCGACGCTGAGCCCGTCAGGGCAGTTTCTCTATGCGAATCCAGCATGGAAGAGGTGTTTCGGCAAGGACACGGCTGCGCTGCTGGCTCTCGATTCGTTTGAGGAGTTGTTCGGGCCAACGTGCCGCGGCGAGGTCGCAAGCCTGTTCCGGCGCGCGCTGGACGGCGAGCCGGTGGACCGCGCGCCGCTGCGGCACTACACGCATGATGGGCGGCTGCTGGAGTTGGAGTTGAGTCTGAGCCAGCGGCAAAAGGCCGGCAACCCGCTGGCAGTGCGCTGCCTGGTGCGGGATGTGACTCAGCAACGGCAGCGGGAACACCGCCTGGCGCTGCAACTGGTGGTGAGCCAGATTGTGGGTGAGAACTCGTCGACGGTAGTGGCGGCTACGCGCATCCTAGAAGCCCTGTGCGTCTCTCAGGGTTTGGATGCGGCCTTCAAATGGGAGGTCAATGCGGAGGGAAACCACCTGGAATTCTGCACCGCATGGGGAGCACCGGGGCGGCGCGCGGAAGCATTGATTCAGGAAAGCATGAGCCTGAGGCTGGCAAAAGGCAAAGACCTGCCCGGAAAGGCGTGGCAGGACGGACGGCCGGTGTGGATTGCCGATCTGGCGTCTATGCCTCGCAGCGGGCGCATCCAGTTGGCGCTGCAGCAGGAGATGGTTTCAGGCTGGGCGGTTCCGGTGAGAGTGGGCGCCAAGGTGCTGGCGGTGCTTGAGTTTTATTGCCATCTCTCATTGCGCGAAGACCGGGAAGCGCTGGCGGCGGTGGAAACGGTAGCCGCTTCGCTGGGGCAGATGATGGCGCGCTCGCACGAACAGGGACGTGCGGAAGAGCTTTCGCGGCAGCAGGAAATTCTGCTGGATTCCGTGGCCGATGGCATTTGCGGGGCGGACCGGCACGGCATGGTAAGTTTTGCCAATCCTGCGGCTGCCCGCTTGATTGGCGCGGCGGCTGCAAGCTTGACGGGCAAGCCGGTGCACGATCTGCTGCACGGCTCGGCGCCGGCGAATCGCCAATGCGCGCCGGATTGCGCGCTGAGACGGGCCACCAAGAATCACGCGCCGGCGTCGGGAGAGGACACGATCTTTCGGACGGATGGGACTTCGTTCCCGGCGGAGTATTTCCTCACGCCGATTCTTGACCAGGGCCGCTTTTCGGGTTCAGTGCTGAGCTTCCGCGACATCAGCCAGCGCTATACGCTGGACCGCCTGAAGGACGAGTTCATTTCCACGGTCAGCCACGAATTGAGAACCCCGCTCACCTCGATTCGCGGAGCACTGGGGCTGCTTTCTTCGGGGATTCTGGGCGAGGTCAACGATAAGGCGACCAACCTGCTCCGGATCGCGCTCACCAACTCTGACCGGCTGGTCCGGCTGATCAACGACATTCTCGATCTGGAGCGAATCCAGAGCGGTCGCGAGCCACTCGCTTTCAGGAAGTCGCAACTGGCAGAGATTGTGCGCCAGGCGATTGACGGCATGGCGCCGGTGGCGGAGGCAGCGGGAGTGCAGCTGATCCACGACACCACGCAGGTGGAGATTGCCGCAGACCCCGACCGGCTGCTGCAGGTGCTGACTAACCTGCTGTCGAACGCGGTCAAGTTTTCACCTCCCAACTCGACCATCTCGGTGATGATGCGGCCCGGCGTGAGCGGCGTGACGCTCTCGGTGATCGACCAGGGACGGGGCATTCCCGCGGACAAGCTGGAAGCCATTTTCGGACGGTTCCAGCAGGTTGACGCGTCGGATTCGCGCCAGAAAGGCGGCAGCGGCCTGGGCCTGGCGATCTGCCGCACCATCGTGCTGCAACACTCGGGGCGTATCTGGGCGGAACGCAATCCGGTTCGCGGCTCGACCTTCAGGGTCTTCCTGCCCTACCAGCCAATGCCGGTGGAAACGCCGGGCACGGTATTTGACCGGGAGACCGGTGAAGGCACGGTTCTGCTGGCGGACGCAAACAGCGCCACGCGCCCGCAGATTGCGGCGCAGTTGACCCGGCACGGATACCGCGTGGTTGAGACAGGGACCGTGGAGCATACCCTGGCCGCGGCCCATGAGGGAGTGCAGGCCATCCTGCTGGATACGTCTCTTGACGGGATGAATGGCTGGGAGATTCTTCCACTGTTGCGGCGGCTTGATCCGGAGGCCAAAACTCCCGTGGTGCTGTTGAGCCTGGACAACCGGCACGAGGCCGGCGAACTTGCGGCCCACGCCGAGGGATGGGTTGACAGGCCGCTGGATGAAGATGCCCTGCTGGGTGAACTGGCACGGGTTCTGTGCGGCCCCGGCGAGAAGGCCCGCATCCTGGTGGTGGAGGACGACAAGGACCTGGCACGCGTCATTGGCGAGGTGTTCGCGCGCGACATGGTGACGGTCAAGCTGGCTTATTCTCTTCAGGAAGCGCTGGATGCCTGCTTTTCATTCCAGCCCCACCTGCTGGTGCTGGACATCAGCCTGCCCGACGGGGACGGCTTCAACGTGGTGTACTGGCTGCGCCAGCATGAAAACCTGGCGCGGCTGCCGCTGGTGGTTTATTCCGGACGGGAACTCTCCCAGGCGGAGCGCCGACAGCTTACGCTGGGCCCTACACACTTCCTGACCAAAGCCCGTGTCCAACCGCAGGAACTTGAAGCACTGATCCTGACAATGCTGCGCAGTTCGCGTCAGATAGAGGAGGCCTTTCCGCCCGAATCACAGATTCCCAATTCGTGATTGAATTGGAGGAAGCTTTTTTAAGTGGAGCGCAGGCTGGAAGGCACTTGTTCGCCGAAGCGCAAATCTCAACCCTGACGTAGAACCTGGTGAACCGTGCCCCATCGAATTTTGATTATTGACGACGAAGACGATATTCGCGCAGTTGCCGCACTCAGCCTGGAGACAGTCGCCGGGTGGGAAGTGGAAACGGCCAATTCAGGCGCACTGGGTTTGGCCCGCGCTATCGAGTACCAACCTGATGCCGTTCTGCTGGATGTGATGATGCCGGGAATGGACGGCCCTACAACCTTCCGCGAACTGCGCAAGAATCCCGCAACCTCTCACATCCCGGTGCTGCTGCTTACCGCCAAGGTGCAGAGTTCGGACCAGCGCCGCTTCGCCGACCTGGGCGTGGAGGCAATTCTCTTCAAGCCCTTTGACCCGCTGACGCTGGCGACCCAAATCGCCGATGTGCTGGGTTGGGAGTGAGAGGGACAGAGGCCATGGTTTCCGCGCGTGAGCCCGATGAGGGACAGGACGCAATCAAAGAAGCGCTTGGCCGCATGTGGAACAAGTTTCTGCCGCAGACCTGGGAACGCGTAGCAGTTCTGGAAGCCGCTGCTAAAGCCTTTTCCGGGAGCAGGCTCTCGGCCGAGGAGCAGGCAGCCGCACAGGGGGCAGCCCACAAGCTTGCGGGCGCATTGGGAACTTTTGGTCTGGACGAGGGCACGGTTTTAGCCCGAGAGGCCGAGATTTTGTTGTCGGACACGCGCGGTCTTGACTCGGCAGGGGCGTCGCGGCTGGCTGAAATCGCCTCCAGGCTGAGGACTTTGGTCGAGAGCCGCGAGTGAGATGGTAGGGGAAAAGACGGGCGGGATTCGCAGCAAATCCGACGAGTCAAAGAGGGATTCCGATCGCGTTCCAAACGGTTTGAAGTGAAAAAGATAGTGCCTTGAGCACCAGTGAATGCGTATAGTTCGAACAGCGGCTTCCGAAAGCAAGAGGTCTCCCCCTTTGGCACGACGCGGCAAATTTACGCTCCTATTGCTTCTCCTGCTCTGCGGTTGCGGCTGGGCAGCCGGGCAGGCTGCGCCCGTGCAAAGCGACGCCGGGATTGTGGAGGCTCCAAAGATCGGACTGGGCCACGCTGTTGTTCCGCTGAACGGGCCTTGGAAGTTCGAGACCGGAGACTCGCCGCAGGATCCCTTGACAGGCGGGCCGCTTTGGGCCGAGCCGGGATTTGACGACTCAAAATGGGAAACCGTCCACCTGACACCGCCGACGGGCACATTCGATCCATGGAGCGGAGCGTCTGGGTATGTGCCGGGCTGGACGTCCCGAGGCCACGCCGGTTACTCCGGCTATGCCTGGTACCGCATCCGCGTGAAGGTGGAAGCGCTGCCTGGTGAGACGCTGGCCCTTGCCGGGCCCGCCGATGTGGACGATGCCTACCAGGCGTTCGGCGACGGAAGACTGATGGGGAGCTTCGGCGATTTCAAAGGAAAGACGCCGGCCATCTCTTTCGCTCAGCCACGCATGTTCTCGCTTGGACAAACCAACGGGAACTCCGCTTCGCCGGAACTGGTGCTGGCCTTCAGAGTATGGATGGGCACGCACACTCTGTTGCAGCAACCGGAGGCTGGGGGAATTCACAACCCGCCTTTGCTGGGGGACGCCGGCGCCATAGCGGCGAACTACCAGGTGCGATGGCAGAAATTGCTTGGAGCATACACGCCCCTTGCATTTGAAGCGTTGATTTATGCGCTGGTGGCATTGATGGCCTTCAGCATGATGTTGTTTGACCGCACAGACCGTGTCTATCTCTGGGCGGGGACGGTTTTGCTGCTTACATCCGTCGATTTCTCCCTGTCGGCGATCAGTTCGTGGACAACTTACCTCAATTTTCTGCTGCCGACCATCCTTCGAGACAACTTCCTGACACCGCTCATCTGCGCCGGATGGGTGATGATGTGGTGGGTCTGGTTCAGGCTGCACCGCCCGCCGTGGCTGCCGCGCGCCGTTGACCTGATGACGATTCTGCTGATCGTGTCCAACACCATCGGCAGGGAGCTGCTGCTTCCGTTTATTCCACACTCCATAGCCAGGGCGTTTCTGCCTGTCTCGCTGGTGCTGCAGGTGCTCTTTTTTGTTCTGCTGGTGTGGGTAGTTGTGCTGGGAATTCAGCGCAAGAAAATGGAAGGCTGGCTGGTATTTCCCATCGTTGTGCTGCGCATGCTGGGGCAGTTTCAGCGAGAAAACTCCGCGCTGCATATTCAGTCGAATGGCACGCCGCTTGGCCTGGACATCTCGGTTTCGCAGATATGCAACCTGCTGGTGGCGGCGATTATCGGCATCCTGCTGCTGCGACGGCTGCTGGCGTCTTTGAACCAGCAACGGCTGATGGCGCAGGACATCAACCAGCGACTACTCAAGTCCGGGCAGGATCAATACCTGATGGCGATGGAGGTGAAGCAAGCGCAGGAGGTGCAGCAGGTGATCCTGCCGGAGGCGCGCACCCAGTTTCCTGGCCTGTTGATCGAGAGCGAGTACCGGCCCGCCCGTGCGGTAGGCGGTGATTTCTTTCAGATTATTCCGCGACCCATCGACGACAGCTTGCTGATTGTGGCCGGCGACATCACAGGCAAGGGCCTCAAGGCGGGCATGCTGGTGGCGTTTCTGGTGGGAGCGATCCGCACCACGGTGGAATGGAGTGCCGACCCGATCGTGGTGCTGAAAGCGCTAAACCGCCTTCTCATTGGGCGCAAAGATGCGCAAGCGACGTGCCTGGCGCTTCGCATCAGCGCGAACGGCGATGTGCTGCTGGCCAACGCAGGGCATATTCCGCCGTATTTGAATGGCGACCCAATGCCCATTGAAGGCGCACTGCCGCTGGGCATGATCCTTGATACGGATTTGTCCGTTACACGATTCAGGATGGCGGAGGGCGATCAGCTGGTGCTGATGTCGGACGGCATTGTGGAGGCCATGGACGCCGCCGGGAATCTCTTCGGCTTCGAGCGCGTTCACGACCTGATGCGCAAGTCGAAAAGCGCCGCCGAGGTGGCCACTGCCGCGCAGAAATTTGGGCAGGAAGACGACATCAGCGTGATTTCAGTAACCCGGACTCATGCGATGAAGCATGCAATGGTGTAAATCGGCGCCGAACAAAGTCTAGAGTGAAACAACAAGTGCACCCTGGGAATTACACTTTGAAGGGAATGCTTCGACCCGATACCTCTGCACCCCAACTCGACTTCAGTTTTGAAGAGCCGCAAACCACGCGCCGCATCTGGCCGGTGCGCGAGCTAGTCGGATTGGTTCGCGAACTGGTGGAGCAGAAATACGGCGACGTGTGGGTGGAGGGCGAGATCTCCAACTTCCGGCCCGCGCCTTCAGGCCATATCTACTTCACGCTCAAGGATGCCGATGCCCAACTGCCGGTAGTGCTGTTCCGGCGCCAGGCGATGCTGCTGCGTTTCCGTCCTGAAGACGGACTGCATGTGCTGGTGCGCGGACGAGTGAGCGTGTATGAACAGCGCGGCCAGATGCAACTGGTGGCTGAGACCATGGAGCCGGTGGGCGCTGGGTCGCTGCAACTGGCATTTGAGCAACTGAAGGAACGGCTTAAGGCGGAAGGCCTTTTCGATGCCGACCGCAAGCGGCCGTTGCCCGCGTTTCCGCGCGCTGTTGGAATCGTCACTTCGCCGACAGGCGCTGTGATTCGCGACTTTCTGAACATCGTCGCGCGGCGCCATTCAGGGCTCAGCGTGTTTCTCTTTCCAGCGTCTGTGCAAGGGGAACAAGCGCCGGCCGAAGTGGAAGAAGCGATTGCGGCGTTGAACGCTTCTGGACTTGTCGACGTGATTGTGCTGGCGCGAGGCGGCGGATCGCTTGAGGACCTGGCGGCATTCAACAGCGAGCGTGTGGCCCGCGCCATTGCGGCATCGAGTTTGCCGGTGGTTTCAGCCATCGGACACGAGACGGATTTCACGATTGCCGATTTTGCCGCCGACCTGCGCGCGCCCACGCCCTCGGCCGCCGCCGAACTCATCACTGAGGCCCAGCACAAGATCGCCGAGCGCGTGGCCACTCAGGCTCACCGGCTGGAACGTGCGGCCAGCTTTCGATTTTTGCAGGCCCGCGAACGCCTCGCGAGAGTGCCTGTAAGCAGCGCGGAAGCGCGCATGTCCATGGTGTTGCGCCGGCTTGCTCAGCGGCTCGACGATCTGGCCTTCCGTCAGGAAGACGCAATTGCGAGCAAACTACGAGAGCAGCAGCGTTATGTCGCCGATCTGGCCGCTGCCGTCATGCACCACAATCCGCGCTATGCTCTTGCCCACGCCCGCGAACACCTTGTGGCCTGTTGCACGCGCATTGACCGTTCGCTGGAACGCACACTGCAGCGCGCCGCAGTGCGCATCGGTGCGCTCGATGCGCAGCTTCACTCGCTCTCGCCGCTCGCCGTACTGGAGCGTGGCTACGCCCTGGTGCTGACAGCGGATGGCGCTCTGATCCGCTCTATCAGCCAGGTCAACAGCGGCGACCAGTTCACCACGCGCCTCGCCGACGGAGCTTTCGTGAGCCGCGTAGAAACGACGTCGTTCAATGAGCATGAGGCGACGTCGTCCACTCAACCCGCATCCAAACGAAACGCCTCAAGTAAAAAGCAAAAAGAATTGAGACCATGACCTCAGCAACAACACGCAAGCTTTTTGGGACGGACGGCATTCGGGCCGTCGCGGGCGAATCGCCGCTCGATCCGATCACCATTTTCGCCACCGGCCTTGCGCTCGCGCACTCGCTGCCGAAAACTGTCGCCGGAGCAAAAGTCCTGCTGGGCCGCGACACGCGCGAGTCCAGTCCGTGGATCGCGGCGACGCTAGCCGCCGGGTTGCGCGAAGCCGGTGCACGCGTTGAGAGCGCCGGCATTGTGCCCACGCCGGCGGTCGCATTTCTGGCGCGCACCCACGGATTTCAAGCAGGCGTGGTGCTTTCCGCTTCGCATAATCCGTGGCGCGACAACGGCATCAAACTCTTTGGAGCGGATGGCTTCAAGCTCCCCGACTCGGTGGAGTTGGCGATGGAGGAAGAAATCCTTCGCCATGCTGCAGTGATTCGCGACGTGCCAAATCCAGGCGCGCTTCCGCCGGTCGAGGACAACCCGACTCTGCAGGCGGACTACATTCAGTTCCTCATCGACTCTGTTCCTGGGCTTTCGCTGGCTGGCCTGCGCATTGTTGTGGACTGCGCCAACGGCGCTGCGGCGGCCGTCGCTCCGGAGCTTTTCCGGCGTCTCAATGCAAATGGATCGGCCGACATCACTCTGGTGAACATCGCGCCCAACGGCCGCAACATCAACGACAACTGCGGTGCGCTTCACCCGAAGTTTGTGGCCATGGAAGTGACGGCACGTGGCGCAAACCTCGGTCTCACTTTTGATGGCGATGCCGATCGCTGCATGCTTGCGGACGCTCATAACAATGTCGTCAACGGCGACGCGATCCTGCTGATGGCGGCGCGCGACTTGAAATCGCGCGGCCTGCTTACAGGTGATCTGGTTGTGGCAACCACGATGTCGAATATGGGCCTTGAAGCGGCGTTGAAACGCAGTGGCATCCGCATGCTTCGCGCACCAGTCGGCGATCGTTATGTGCTCGAGCAAATGCTTGAACATCACGCTGCTCTTGGCGGCGAACAATCGGGTCACATCCTGCTGCCGCACCTGGCAACCACGGGCGACGGGCTGCTCACGGCGTTGGTGGTTCTGGACCTGATTGCGCGCACGAGAAAGAGCATAGAAGTGCTAACTGGGGATTTGAAGGTCTTTCCGCAAGTAATTGTGA
This sequence comes from Occallatibacter sp., assembly GCA_050013695.1. Classification (GTDB taxonomy): domain Bacteria; phylum Acidobacteriota; class Terriglobia; order Terriglobales; family Acidobacteriaceae; genus Telmatobacter. The sequence goes on along the minus strand of JBEKET010000011.1, from coordinate 15,176 downwards.
ATGTAAAGGTGCGCGAGAAGAAGCCGCTTGAACTTATCCCGGAGGTAGCCGCAGCCATTCGCGCGGCGGAGGAGGAGTTAGCGGATTCAGGGCGGGTAGTTATTCGCTATAGCGGCACGGAAGCGCTGGCCCGGGTGATGATTGAAGCCGAATCCGAGGCCCTGATGCATCACCATGCCAATGCCATTGCTGACGCCATTCGTCATGAACTCGGGACTTAGCGAAATTATCTTCAACGAAACGCTTCCAGCGTGTCCGTCATCTTAGTTGCAAGGGGAATTGCATGACAGATGAAGATGCGGGTGTGGAGAAATCTCCGGGCGATGCAGCCGCGCTTAAACCTGCAAGGCCGTCTTCAAGCGCTCAGACGACGGCGCTGTCCGCGACCAGCAAAAGCCTGCTGCCGTGGCTGGTTGCAGTGGCAATGTTCATGGAATCGCTGGACACAACGATTCTGAACACTGCGGTTCCGGCGGTCGCAACGGCTCTCAAAGTAGGCCCGCTGAGCATGAAAGCCGTTCTAGCGAGTTATACACTTAGCCTCGCCGTTTTCATTCCGATCAGCGGTTGGATGGCTGACCGGTTCGGAACGCGCCGCGTCTTTGCGTCGGCTATCGGACTTTTTACTCTCGGCTCGCTGCTGTGCGGCATCTCTTCCAATATTCATGTCCTGGTTGCGTGCCGCGTTCTTCAGGGTTGCGGCGGTGCGATGATGGTTCCGGTGGGCCGACTGACGCTGGTGCGAACCTTCTCAAAATCGGAACTTCTCAGCGCGATGAGCTTCATTTCCATTCCGGCGTTGGTGGCCCCGATGCTCGGGCCCATCGCCGGCGGACTTATTGTCGGCTATCTTCACTGGCGCTATATCTTCTTTCTCAATATTCCTATCGGACTTATAGGACTTGTTATGGTCTATCTTCATCTTCCCAATTACTTCGAGGAGGATGTAAAGCCACTCGACGTGATCGGGCTCATCCTTTTCGGGTCTGGTATCGCGCTGCTGTCGTATGTGCTTGAGATCTTCGGCGAACACACTCTCGGCACCGCTGAAGTGATAGGTCTATTGGCGCTTTCTCTTCTCTTGCTCACCGGCTACTGGCTTCACGGACGGAGTTCGCCGTTTCCACTGCTCAACCTTCCGCTGTTTCACATCCGTACGTTCAGGGCCGCCGTGAGTGGAAGCTTCTTTTCGCGGCTGGGCATGGGCGGAATTCCATTTCTTCTGCCGCTGCTTTATCAGCTGGGGCTGGGCTTCACTGCTATTCAGTCAGGGCTGTTGATCATGCCCCAGGCGCTGGGAGCGATGGGAATCAAGGCGGTGCTGTCATGGGTTCTGAATCGTCTTGGCTATCGAGGCGTCCTCATCTCAAACACCATCATTGTGGGCATTCTGATGATGGGATTCGCGGCCATCGGCATGCACACACCCGTGTGGGCAATTCTGCTTCTCGCATTTGTGTACGGCGCCTTCTCTTCCCTGCAATACACGAGCATGAACACGCTTGCATTTGCCGACACCACGGAGGCCGAGACCAGCAGCGCCAGTTCAATCGCCAGTACGACTCAACAAATGTCGATCAGTTTCGGGGTTGCGATTGCAGGCCTGACGACCGCGTTTTTTCTGCCAGTTTCGGGGCATTCCGCGCCGCTCGAAGCTGTCCGAGGACTGCACAGAGCGTTTCTGCTGCTTGGCGGCCTTACGATTCTGTCGACGTTTGTCTTCAGCAGTCTGCGCAGCGGCGATGGAGACGATGTGAGCCGCCACAAAGCGATTCACTCCGGCGAGTAATCGGATTCGGCGAGACGACAACCGTCGGTAATCGGACTAAAATTGAATCAGCGGCCGTGGCTCGGCGCATCTTATTGGTGCGCGGAAATTGAGCGCGCGGCCAACACGGAGAAAATAGTATGCCCTTGATGAAGACTTCTAATCCCGCACTCGGCGAGAACACGTTTCGCAATATTTCCGGTGGAGGCTATGGCGGCATTGTCGACGCCGCCAACCGCATGACGCTGAGCGGGACCGTGAACAAGACCGGCATTCTGCTTGTCTGCGCAATCGCCACCGCGGCGTGGACGTGGCACGTCTTTCTGCAGTCGCACGACATGGCCGACGTGACGCCGCTGATGCTGGTTGGAATGCTTGGCGGTTTGGTTTTTGCCTTCGTTACCATCTTCAAGAAGGAATGGTCGCCAGTGACTGCGCCGATCTATGCCCTGCTGGAGGGGCTGGTGCTGGGGGGACTATCTTCGTTGCTGGAAATGCGCTATCCGGGCATCGCGATCGAAGCGGTGAGCCTGACCTTTGGTACGCTCCTGGTGCTGCTGCTGATTTATAGCACTGGCGTCATCAAGGTGTCTCAGAAGTTTCGCATCGGTATTTTTGCGGCCACTGGCGGCATCGCGCTGTTTTACCTGCTGGAGATGGTGCTGGGAATGTTCGGCATTCAATTCGCTGCAATCAACGGGTCGGGTGTGATCGGCATTGGCTTCAGCTTGTTTGTTGTGGCGATTGCCGCGCTGAATCTTGTGCTCGATTTTGACTTCATCGAACGGGGCGCACAGGCCGGCGCGCCGAAGTACATGGAGTGGTACGGCGCTTTCGGAATCATGGTGACTCTGGTGTGGCTGTACCTCGAGATTTTGCGACTGCTGTCGAAGATGCGGAGTCGGAACTAGCGTCCTGTTCCCTGCTTTTTACAGGTCGCGCCAGTTTGCACCGAAACCTAAGTCGGCCACCAATGGAACGCTGAGCGCGACTACGCCTTCCATTTCGGTGCGGACCAATGATTCGATCGCGGCTGTTTCGTCGATTGGGACTTCGAAGAGCAACTCGTCGTGGACTTGGAGAACCATGCGCGTTTTCAGGCCCTGCTCGATCAGCTTGTGGCCAATGGCAATCATGGCGAGCTTGATGAGGTCGGCTGCGGTACCCTGCAGCGGCGTGTTGATTGCGGTGCGTTCGGCGAATCCGCGCTGGTTTGGATTGCGGCTCTCGATGTCGGGGATGGGCCGCACACGGCCGAACAGCGTTCGCACCGAACCCTCGCGGCGCGTGGCTTCCAGCGTCTTCTCAATGAATGCACGGACGCCCTGGTAGCGCGCAAAGTAGCGGTCGATATAAGCGCGCGCCTCCTGCTGCGGAATGCCTAACTGCGCGGCAAGCCCGAACGGCGAGATGCCGTATACGATGCCGAAGTTCACGGCCTTGGCGCGGCCGCGCGTTTCCTTGTCCATGTTCTCGATGGGTACGCCGAAGACTTCGCTTGCGGTCATGGTGTGAATGTCGATGTTCTCCGCGTAGGCCTTGACCAACAGCGGATCGCCGCTGAAGTGGGCGAGCAGGCGGAGTTCGATCTGCGAGTAGTCGGCGGAGAGGAGTTGCGTGCCGGGAGCGGCAGTGAATGCGGCGCGAATTTCGCGACCGAGTTCAGTGCGGATGGGAATGTTTTGCAGATTCGGATTGACGGAAGAGAGACGCCCGGTGGCAGTAGCCGCGGCCATGAAGGTCGTGTGCACGCGCGAATTGGAATCGGCGAGCAACGGCAGGGCATCAATGTAATTCGATTTGAGTTTGGAGAGATGGCGAAACTCGAGCACCAGTCGCGGGACCTCGTTGTGCTCGGCCAACTGTTCGAGCACATCCTGCGCTGTGGAAATGGCTTTGCCTTTTCCGCGAATGGCCGGCGCGGGGAGGCCCAGATGAGTGAAGAGAACTTCACCGAGTTGCTTGGGTGAGTTGATGTTGAAGCGGCGGCCTGCCAACTCGAAGATGCGCTCGCCTACACGATCAAGTTCAATTGCGAATCGCTTTGACAATCCGGCAAGCACAGCGGTGTCGATGCGCACGCCGGCTTGCTCCATGCGGAAAAGGACGGGAGCGAGGGGCAGATCGATGGTGCGATAAACGCTCTCGACGTTAGACTTTTCAACTTCATCCAGCAACACAGGGACCAGCGCATGGATTGCAGCAGCGCTCGCGGCAAGCGAGGACGGAGCAAGTTGTCCATGGCGCGCGGCTACATCGGCCAGAGCCTGCGTGGCGTGGGTGGGATTGAGCGCGTAGGAAAGGAGCATGGTGTCGTCGACTGCACCGCGCAACTCGACTCCGATGCCGCTGAGAACATGAAGCGCCAGTTTCCAATCGTGGGCCCGCTTGGAGACGGACGCATCTTCAAAAAGACCGCGTAACTCTGGCGTGAGCGGTAGGCAGAGAGCTGTCGCGGAGTCCGCGCATACACCAACGCTGGAGCGAGTTTTCTTTTCCGCGGTCTCGATAGCATCGAGCAGCGAGAAGTTCATCGGCTGCTGAGCGTCTTCACTTTCTTCTTCGGCTTCGGGCTCTTTTGCATCGAGCGCAAAGGCGAATCCACTTGCTCGCGCAGCCGCGTAGAATGCGGCCGTTTGCTCCTCTGTCGGCTGCTCGATCAATTCAATGGCCGGGCTTGATTCTGACGGCGCAAGGTCGCGAAGCATTGATGTGAATTCAAGCTCGGTGAAAAGTTCGCGGCAGGCTTCGATGTCGGGATCCTGCGTTTCCATCGCGGAGAGGTCGAGTGCAAGAGGCACATGGCTGTCGATGGTGACCAACTCTTTTGAGAGCAGGACGGCGGCGCGGTTTTGTTCCAGCGATTCGCGATAGCTCTTGCGTTTGACTTCGGCGGCACGATCGAGCACAGCTTCAACGGTGCCGAATTCGAGAATCAGATCGACGCTGCCTTTGTCTCCGATGCCGGGCGCGCCGGGAATGTTGTCAACCGAATCGCCGCGCAGAGCCATTACATCGACGACTTTTTCCGGAGGCACGCCGAGGGTTTCGGTCACCTTGGCGGGATCGAGAATCAGGTTGTCTTTCTGCGGATTGAGGATCTTCACTTGCGGGGTGACAAGCTGCATCATGTCCTTGTCGCCGGAGACGATGAAGACTTCATGCTGCACCTCGGCGGCCTGGCGGGCAAGCGTGCCGATGACGTCGTCAGCTTCAAATCCAATGGCTTCAAGGATGGGAATGCGCAGCGCCTCAAGCGCGCGGCGGATGTATGGGATCTGGCGGCGCAGGTCTTCAGGCATGGCCTCGCGATTGGCCTTGTAGCCTTCGTAGCTCACTTCATCGAAGCTCTGCGTCTTTCCATTCCACTTGCGCAGCGGGCCCATGGTGCGGGCGCGCTCGTCGCGAAAGACTTCACCACTCAGATCGAAGACCGCGGCGAAGTATTGCGGCGCGAAATCCTGGCGCAGCTTCTTGATCATGTTGACGAAGACGTAAATGGCCGCGGTGGGCAGGCCGCCGCGCGTGGACATGGGCCGCGAGCGCTGCATGGCGTGGTAGGCGCGGAAGATGAACGCCATGGTGTCGAGCAGGAAGACGGGCGGCTTGGATTGGTCTGGCACGGTAACGAGTTTAACAGGGACCAGGGACTGAGGGACTAGGGACTGAGGACTAAGGGACTAGCTGAGAAACATGCAGTCGCCGTAGCTGAAGAAGCGGTAATTCTGCTGCACGGCGTGACGGTAGGCGGCTAAGACAGGCTCGCGGCCGGCGAAGGCGCTGACCAGCATGAGCAGGCTGGATTTTGGGAGATGGAAGTTGGTAAGGAGCGCACTGACCACGCGGAATTGAAAGCCTGGCGAGATAAAGATTTCTGTTGCGCTGGAATGCGGCTGGAGTGTGGCGCCAGTGGACTGGAGCGCACAGTGTTCCAGGGTGCGCACCACCGTGGTGCCTACGGCGACGATGCGGCGGCGCTCACTAACGGCGCGGTTGATGGCTTCTGCGGTTGCCGGTGGGAGCGTGTAGCGTTCGCGGTGAAGGCGGACATCTTCGAGGCGGTCGACTCGCAGCGGGGCGAAGGTGCCGAGGCCTACGTGAAGCGTGACGTGCGCGATTTCGACGCCCTTGGCGGCTAACGTTCTGAGTACCTGGGGCGTCATGTGCAGGCCGGCTGTGGGCGCGGCAACGGAGCCGCGTTCGCGGGAGAAGACGGTCTGATAGCGCTCGCGATCGTTGGCTGCATCGTCGCGGCGAATGTACGGAGGCAGGGGCATGTGGCCGATACGATCGAGCACTGCGAAGAAATCGTCGACTGGTTTGAATTGCAGAACGCGCTCGCCGAATTCGCCTCGCTCTACGACTTCGGCTTCGAGTTCGATGGCGCCTGCTTCACTGGTGTGAGAGGGGGCGGGAAATGCAAGCCGCTCGCCGATGCCGACCTTTTTCCCGGGCTTGACGAGGGCGCGCCATCTGTTTTCGCCGGCTGGTTCGGTGAGGAGCACTTCGATTTTCTCGCTAGGCTCCTGACGATCGCGGACTGTCGTTCGGTGCGCGTAAACGCGCGCGGGAATGACGCGGCTGTCGTTGAGGACGAGAAGATCGCCCGGGTTGAGCAGCGAGGGGAAGTCGGCAAAGGTTGAATTGCGCAGAGCACCGGTTCCGCGATCTATTATCAACATGCGACTCAGGCCGCGTTCGGGTGGGGGCTGCTGCGCGATCAGCTCCGGTGGTAGTTCGAAATCGAAATCTTCGACACGCATGCTGTTCATGGCGTCGTCTCTGTTGCTTGTCCGAGTCGGGGAAACCGATTCGTACGGAAACAAAAGCAGCCGCAGGTCCTTCGACTCCGCTGCGCTCCGCTCAGGATGACAGCATTTGTAGATAGAGCTTCGCTTTTAGAGAAAGCATCTCTTGATGCGTGGTGAATTGGCAGACCGCTCATGGCTGCGCCTTTTTGAAGTGGGCGTAGGCGTTGGTGCGGGCGCGTTCGATGGCGGCGTTCAGTTCCTGGCGTTTGGTTTCGAATTCGTCAGCCGGTAAGTCGGCGGGAACCCGCGTAGCCGTTGCCCAGCTCACTACAATGCGTGTGAAGGGTTTCGGAATCAGGAAGCGGTCCCAGGAGTGCAGAGCCCACGTCTTCTCGGGTTCGAGGTGAAAGCAGCCGATGGGCGCGCCGGTGATTTGAGCTAATTTGATGGGGCCCATTTTGGTTTGATAGATGGGTCCGCGGGGGCCGTCGGCGGTGAAGATGGCGGGCTTGCCGTCTTCGATGACCTGCTTCAGGCCAAGCAAACCTTCGCGCGCGCCACGGGAACTGGAACCGCGCACCGCGTCGAATCCAAACATCCTGAGGATGCGCGTGATGAGCTCGCCGTCGAAGCTACGGCTGATGAGGATGATGCCGTGCGAGCGGCGAAAGTAGACCGTGCAGGGCAACACGCATTGATGCCAAAAGCAGAAAATCTGAGGTCCCGCATTCAGCCCGAAGAGAAGGGGTGTTACACCTTGTTCGGCAATGACCTCGAAGCGCCAGGTGAGGCTGACGACACGCAGCAGCGCCCATATGACACGCGGGATAATGGCTAGGATGATGCGCTGGCCGAGGGTGAATCTTGAGCTGGCTTCTGCTGTCACTGTCTGATTTTAGCGGAGTTGGCTTGCTCAGCTATAGCGCATCCAGCGCAGCAGTTCGGGGAGCGTGGCGCGCTTGCCGTACATGAGGATGCCGACGCGATAGAGACGCGAGGAGAACCAGAGCGTGCCCCAGATGGCGAGCACCAACAAGATTACGGACAGAGCGCTCTGCCATAGCGGTACCGTGGTCATGCCCATGCGTGAGACGGCAACATAGGGCGAGGTAAGGGGGCAGAGCGTTGCGGCAATGCTCCAGGCGGAGTTGGGGTCTTTGATCATGACTGGGAGCATGCCCATGGCGGTGTAGAGCGGAATAATCGCCACCCACATGAATTTTTGCAAATCCTGCGAGGTTTCGCAGGATGCCGCGAGGCCGGAGAAGATGGCGCTGAAGAGAGCGAATCCCAGGACAAAGTAGATGGGGAAAAAGATGCCCTCGGCCCAAGTGAAACGAATGGCGATGTCGCCGGTGAGCACCGAAGCTGCAAATGCAGTGCCCATGAACAGAGTAGTGCCAATGACCCAGATTGCGATCTGCGTAATGCCGACGCCGCCCACGCCGAGCAGTTTGCCGGCCAGCAGGTCAGAGGGCTTGGCAACGGAAAGCATCACTTCAAAGATGCGCGATGTCTTCTCTTCGACAATGGCCCGCGCCATGTCAAGCCCATAGAGCATGATGGGGATAGAAAGCAGAAGCAGCATCAGGGTGGCTTTGATGACGGTCGCGCCCCCTTTGCTCTTGCCGATCTTTCCATCCTTGTCGAGTTGAAAAGCATCGATGGGAACTCTCGCCAGCATGGTTTTGGCGTCGGCCTGGGTCATGCCCTTGCCGATCATGCGCTCGTTGATGACGCCGCGATTCAAGGCAGTTTGGAGCCCACCGTTTTCGGAGACGTCGGCGACGGAAAGCGAAGTGAAGGTGGCGGAAATTTTCTCTGGATTGGAGGAATCGATGGCCAGCACTCCGTCGAGCGCCTTGGCGTGAACCTGTTCCTGCAACGCGGCACGCTGCTCACTGGTTGCCGGCGCGGTCACGTCCACCTTGTATTGGGCATCTTTGTCGTCGAGCATCTGCTGACGTACCTGGTTGGCAAGGGCCGGATCATTGGCCACGATCGCGATGTGTTTACCAGTGTTGGCTTTGCGATCCATGTAGTGGCTATAGCCGAGCAACGCAGCGATCAGGAGCGGCATGAGGATGGTGGAGATTTTGAAGGCCCGGCCTCTGATCTGCTCCAGATATTCGCGTTTGGCAATTAGAATCATGTTACGCATCGGTCTTGCCTCCCACGGTCTTGATGAAGATCTCTTCGAGCGAAGGCTCAACCAGTTCGAAGCGATAAATGGTGGCGACCGCGGCCGCTTCATGGAGGAGCTTTTGCGCGTCGCCGTGCGGCTTGAGCATGATTTCCGCGTGGCCTGAGAAGTTTTGCGCTTCAGCAATCTCATCACTCTTCAGGAACGCCGCATTCCCCTGAAATTCAACGATGACGCGGTTGCGCTCGTAGGTCGCCTTGATCTCGCGCAGATTGCCTTTGAGCACGGCCTGGCCGTTGTTGATGAGGCAGATTGAATCGCAGAGCTTCTCCACCTGGTCCATGCGATGGGTTGAAAACAGGATCGCCTTGCCCTGGTCCTTGAGTTCCAGCAGGGTGCGCTCCATCAGCAGCGCATTCACAGGGTCGAGGCCGCTGAAGGGCTCGTCCATCACAATGAGACCGGGTTCGTGCATGAGCGTGGCGATGAACTGGATCTTCTGCTGCATTCCCTTGGAGAGCTCTTCTGTTTTCTTGCCGAGCGAGTCGGCGATCTCCATGCGCTTGGCCCACGCGATGGCGCGGGTGTTTGCTTCTTCAGCGGTAAGCCCGTGCAACTGGCCGAAGAAGACCAGTTGCTCAATGACTTTCATTTTTTTATAGAGGCCGCGCTCTTCAGGCAGGTAGCCGACGCGCTCAAGGCTTTTGCGATCGAAGGGCTTGCCGAAAAGGCTGATGCTGCCAGTGTCCGGAATGGTGATGCCCATCATCATGCGGATGGAACTGGTTTTGCCGGCACCGTTTGGACCGAGCAGGCCGAACATCTGGCCGGCATCGATGGACAGGCTGAGGTTGTTGACGGCAATCTTGGTCTCGTAGGCCTTGGTCACTCCCGCGAGTTCGACTACTGGCATGAATACTCCCGGCGTTCGGTTAGAAAACTGGCGATTGGCGGAGCTTGGGATCGGTCTCTGCAAGTGTAGCAAAGGGTGGGGTGCGCAGACTGGTCCGTATGGGTGGTACGTGGGCGGGCGGGGATTGGTTCCCAGTGAAAGAGTTGGCAGACTATAGTGCTTGACGTTGAACGCGTTGCAGCATATCTTATTTTCATGATCCGAAGTTTCAAGGACCACGACACCGCGGAACTGGCTCAGTTAGGCACAAACCGGCGATGGCGAGGCATTGAAGTCGTAGCTCGGCGAAAACTCAACAGGATGGATGCGGCCTCCCGTCTGGACGATCTCCGATATCCTCCGGGAAACATGCTGGAGCCGTTAAGAGGAAAGAGGCGGGGTCAGTACAGCATTCGTATTAACGATCAATTTCGGATTTGTTTTGTATGGAAGGAGGATGGAGCATATGACGTTGAAATCGTCGATTATCACGGAGAGCGTAAAGGGAAGAAATAGTGTGCCCCTGGAGCGCCCCGCCCATGGCTGGAACTACCAGTACGTGACGACGTCCCCTGGAGAGATGCTGGCTGAGGAGTTTCTGAGGCCGCTGGGGCTGAGCCAACATCGGTTGGCAATGAGTATTCGCGTGCCATCGACGCGGATCGGAGAAATTGTTCGGGGCAAGCGCGCCATCACTCCCGATACGGCTCTGCGCCTGGCCCGCTTCTTCAATAACAGCCCGGAGTTCTGGCTCAATCTTCAACAGATGCACGACCTTACCAGGGCCAAGCTCGCATTGGCCAAGACCATTGAAGCAGAAGTGCCGGTGTACGAACCGAACGCGGCGTAGCAGACCGCCGACAGGCCGCTTAGCGACCTTCCGAGACCCCCAGTGCAATTCCAAGGCTGCTTCCGCCTGATTGCCCTCCCATTCGCCCCGCGCCGCCGCACGGTTGTAGCATCCAAAGTGTGGCAAGTCTCGATACTCCTGTGATGTACGTGCGCGGCGTGGGGCCGAAGGTGGCGGAGATGCTCGCGCCCAAGGGGATTCAGACGGCCGAGGACCTGCTCTACCACCTTCCCTTCCGCTACGAGGATCGCCAGAACCCGCGCAGCCTGGACGAGTTGAAGCCGGGCGAGACAGCCTCTGTGATTGCCGAGGTGCGCGGCTCGATGCTGCTGCGGACGCGCAAGGCGCCCATCTTCGAACTGACCATCGGGCAGGGGCGGCTGGCGATGAAGTGCATCTGGTTCAACGGAAGTTACCTGCAAGGGAAGTTTCATGCCGGGCAGACGGTGGCGGTCTACGGGCGGGTTGAGCCTTCGCGGTCGTCAAGCAACTTGAAGATGATTCAGCCGCAGTTTGAGTTGCTGCCGGACGCAAGCGACGACGCGGAGACTCGACTGCTTGAGGTAGGGCGAATTACGCCGGTTTACGAGTCGCTGGGCGGAGCGAGGCTGGCTTCGCGGTGGCAGCGCAAGGTGATTTTTCACCTGCTGGAAGGGATGGTCGGGGCGGTGCCGGAGTGCCTGCCGCAGGCGATGCTGGGGCGGCTGGCGCTGCCTGATCGGGAGAAGGCACTGCGGGAGGTGCATTATCCGCCCGAGGGGACTCCTTTTGCTCAGTTGCAGAGCTGGGCTACTCCGGCGCATCGTCGGTTGATCTTTGAAGAGCTGTTTTTTCTGGAACTGGGTCTGGAACTCAAACGCAAGAAGATGCGGGAGCGCGCCGGAATCGGCTTTGCCACCACCGACAAGGTGCGCGAGGCCATTCGCGAGGTGCTGCCGTTTCATCCCACCACGGCGCAGAAGCGGGCTCTGGGCGAGATTGTTACCGACATGCGCGCACCGAGCCCGATGCGGCGGTTGCTGCAAGGCGATGTCGGGTCGGGGAAGACAATTGTCGCGCTGCAGGCGATGCTGGTGGCGATGGAGAACGGCTACCAGGCCGCGTTGATGGCGCCTACGGAGATCCTGGCGACACAGCATTTTCTGGCCGCGCGGAAGCTGCTGGAGAGGTCTTCGCGGCGTTATCGCGTGGTGTTGCTGACCGGCTCGCTGGACGAGGAACGCAAGCGGCACACGCGAGGGCTGATCAATCGGGGTGAGGCGCAACTGGTGATTGGGACGCATGCGCTGATCGAAGAAAAAGTCGAGTTCGACCGGCTGGGGCTGGTGGTGGTGGATGAACAGCATCGCTTCGGCGTACTGCAGCGATTCAGGCTGATGAAGAAGCCTAATCAGGCCGAGCCGGACGTGCTGGTGATGACGGCGACGCCTATTCCGCGCACGCTAGCGCTGTCACTTTACGGCGACCTGGACGTGAGCATTCTGGATGAGCTGCCGCCAGGGCGGACGCCCATCGCAACCAGGCGCGTTGCCGGCGAGCGGGCGGACGAGGTGTGGGACTTTGTTCGCAAGCAGGTGGCGCAGGGGCGGCAGGCTTACATTGTCTACCCGGTGATTGAGGGGACGAAGGACGATCAGCCGGAACTGGATTTTTCGCATGACGAGGCGGATACAGGAACCTCTGCTGCGGCATCCCTGGTCTCAAAAGCGAGACCAGGGGCACCCGGTCGCCCAAGCGCCCGAAAAGGGAAAACGGCCGATCTTTTTCCAAAGGCTGTGCAGGAAGCGAATCCGGGTGCGAAGTCAGGGCTGAAGTCGGCTGTGGAGATGCATGAAAAGCTGCGCACCGGACCGCTCGCCGGGCTGAGGGTGGGCCTGTTGCATGGACGGCTGGACGCGGACGAGAAGGAGATCATCATGCGCCGTTTCCAGCGCGGTGAGATCGACGTGCTGGTGGCTACAACGGTCATCGAAGTAGGCGTCGATGTTCCGAATGCTACGATCATGGTGGTTGAACATGCGGAGCGGTTTGGGCTGGCTCAGTTGCATCAACTGCGCGGCCGCGTGGGCCGCGGAGCCGCGAAAAGCTACTGCATTCTGATGACTGGTGAGCGCATCTCCGAGCATGGCGAAGAGCGGCTCAACGCGATGGTGCGGACGCAGGACGGATTTGAGCTGGCCGAGCTGGATTTGAATCTGCGCGGGCCGGGTGAGTTTTTTGGGACGCGCCAGGCCGGAATGCCGGAGTTTCGCGTGGCCAACCTGGTGCGGGACAGGCAGTTGCTTGAACTGGCCAAGCTGGAGGCGGAGCGGTTCGCAAATCCCGTCGAGCAGGCTAAAGAAGGAACCGAGGTTGAGCGGGCGCGTGTGTGGGCGCGGCTCAAGGAGGCCTGGCAGCGGCGGTATGGGTTGGTTGAGGCCGGATAAGACTTCAGGGAGTGATGCAGCGAGCTGCGGTCAGACTGCCTTGGAAGCGAGCGAGCCGTGCGTGGTCTCCACCGGGAAGGTCTGGATTTCAAGATCGATACTGGCGATTTCCGTGCCACAATCGCGAACGTGGCTGCGGGTGCACTGGCAAAGCTCGGTGAAGCGGATATGCGCGCTCTGGCTCAGCTCGAGTCCGACGGCGATCAGCAGGCTGTAGATTTCGACGCAAGCCTGGCGTTCGAATTCGAATAACATGTTCACGCAGCCGGAATCGTTGGCGCCGCGGCTGAGGACCCAGCCACCACAACCGAGAATGGCGCCGGTGAGCGTCTGAACCAGGCGGGACGGCTCCACGCTTGAGACGGCTTTCATCTGCATTGCCCAGGGGATGGTCATTGGTTGTATGGCGTCGCGGCTGGGGATGTTCAAACTCACAAGGTTGTTATCGGAGCAGCGGGCAAGCGCGTGACGGCTGTACCGAAGTCGCACGGCCTTTGACCGTCTTTCAAACATGCGCGCTTGCCAATGGCTTGAGATGCCCTGAACTGGTAATTGGAGAAGCGTTTTTCCACCGTTCGCTCACATCATGCGGCGCATCGGAAGGCTCCGCAATCGCAACAAATGCCAAAAGATGTTGTCGAAGTGATGTAGTTTGATAGACAGGATGATTATTGGATCCGGAATCGATCTGGCGGAGATCGGACGCATTCAGCAGTCCATGGATCGCTACGGCGCGCGTTTTCTCGATCGCGTGTATACGGGGGCGGAACAGGCGTATTGCCGGCGGAAGCGCAATGCCGCGGAGAGCTTTGCGGCGCGCTTTGCCGCCAAGGAGGCCGGAGCCAAGGCGCTGGGAACCGGAATCAGTTTCGGCGTGAGCTGGCGGGAGATTGAGGTTGTTCGCCAGCCGGGAGGAAGGCCGACACTGAAGTTTCACGGGCGCGCGGCTGAGATTGCCGCCCGTCTCGGCGTGGTCCATTCCGCGCTTTCTCTCACTCACACGGCGGAACTCGCGATGGCCAGCGTGGTGCTGGAAGATGGCGGATAAGGCTGCGATTTCTGCTATTCTCAAGGCGTCAATAAGGCGTCGGGAAGGCGTCAGCCGCATCCATTGATTAAGGGAGACTCGTGCCAAGCCGGAAAGAGATTCAGTGGTCGCAACTGAGAGTGGGAGCGCTGGTCCTGGTGTCCATGGCGGTCCTGGTCATGCTCATCATTCTCATGTCGGGCACGACGGGCGGTTTGTTTGCGCCCAAGATTACGCTCCGTGCCTACTTTGAGAATGCGGCGGGCATCAAGGTTGGGGCGCCGGTGACCCTTGAAGGCGTCACCATCGGCAATGTTCTCCACGTCCGCGTTCTTCCCGAGCGTAACCCCACCCCGGTGGAAGTGACGATGCACGTGGGCAAGGAGTTCCTCAATGGCCTGCACACCGATTCAACGGCTGTGATTGCACAGGCCGGTGTTCTGGGTGACAGCTACGTGGATATCAGCTCGGCGCAAGCCAAGGGGCCCGCGCCGGCCGACAACGCAGAATTGAAAGCCGGGGGAGCACCCAGCATTCAGGATGTGATCCGCACCAGCCAGGTTTCCATTCAGGAAATCACAACACTGACACGCAAACTTGAAACCCTGATCGATTCGCTCAACAGCAAACGCGGAACCCTGGGCGAGTTGATCAACGATCCCGAACTCTACAAGAAGATTACCGGGATCGCCACCAACCTCCAAACCATTACCGGTGCAATGGCTGACGGCAAAGGCTCACTGGGCAAGCTGATGACCGACGACACGCTCTACAACCGCGCCAACTCAGCCATCGACAAGCTGGACAAGATCACTACGGGTCTGAACGACGGCAAAGGAACAGCCGGCAAGTTCCTGAAAGACGAGACTCTTTATAACAATTTGAACTCCGCAGTCGCGAACACCAATGAGCTGGTCAAGGACATTAACGCCGGCCACGGCGCCATCGGCAAGCTGGCCAAAGATCCCGAGTTCGCCAAAAAGATGGACGACACGGTTACGAATCTGGACACTATTTTGAAGGGCGTGAATGAGGGTAAGGGGTCGCTGGGACAGTTCGTTCAGAACCGGTCGTTCTACGATCACGCGGATCAGACGATGGACGAGGCTCATCAGCTTGTGAAGAGCATCCGCGAAGATCCGAAGAAGTACCTGGTGATCAAGCTGAAGCTTTTTTGAAAGCAGAAACGGTAATGGCGTGGGGCTAAAGTGTCCGCGTGAGAACTACACAAGGTACTTGTAATTCACATGCGGGTTGGGCGACAAGAGAAGCATGTCGCGATTCAAGGTTTACAGCCCGGATCAGGCTTATTTGCTGCC
>JBEKET010000010.1:0-96547 GCA_050013695.1 Occallatibacter sp. | reverse complement strand
AAGCGAAGAAGTAATATCCGCGCCAGAAGGAGCGGTCGTGTTCCGAATCGAAGCGCTCCAGCATTGCCCGGAACTCGGAGATCATGGCGAATTCGCTCATGGGATACATTGGCGAGAGCCTCCCCGGCAGATTCAGACAGAGAGCGAATCCTCCCTTCCGCCCACGCGGGAGAAAGATGCTGCAATCGCCTTCCTCAAACCCTGGCAATGGCGGATCAACAATGGGGTCATAAGCCTCGTCCCCGGAAGTCTCGTCCACCAGCGGTTTCCCCTGCTGGAAGTAGTGCCCTCGCGCGCATACCTGCCAGAGGATCGGCCAGTACGGTAAGAGCACCTCGTTCAGCTTTTCGATATTCGAGAACTCCTGTTCGTCCAGAACAAAGAAGAGGTTCCGCACCGCTAGGATCGGCTTCCATTGGTCCGGCTTCGGGTTCCTGAGCGCCTGGATCGTCTTCTCCACAACGCGGCGCACATCTCTGCTTCCGATCTCCTGCAAGTTTTTCTTTGCGGTCTCTTCATCGGGGGGTAGATTAGCAACGTAGTACGAATCTCTGGGAGTCCGCTTCGCGCTTTGCAGCCCGTAAACCGCCAAAAACGCCTCAAGAATCCCGACCAAGGAACCGTAGGAGATCTGGTTCTGCACGTTGTCCGATAATGCCTCCGCGCCCAGCTGGCAGTAGTAGGCCACCACCATCCATTCGGTTTGGGAAAGCGGGAGTCTTGATTCCGCCTTCCGGCGAGCGATGAGCAGAGACTTCGTCGGTTCTGAGAGTAGCTTGACGAATTCGAGTCGGTCGTCTCTGGCGGATTCAAGAAGCTGTTTCGCCACTTCTGATGTCGTAATGCTCTCGCCGCTCTTGAAAGAAAGGATTTTCTTCAGATGTTCGAGCCTGTACCGAAGCGCCTCTGAGATGCGGATCGAGATCACCGGTTGCTGTTGCAGTGGCGTTGCCTTTTCGGCCAGTTGCTGTGTCGGCGCTACTTTTTCGGCCATCGAATACCTCTCCCGATTACAAGTGAACATCTGTAACTTTACAGATTGACATTATGTCTACAATGGCAGTAGTGTCAAGTATGGCAAGTTCACCGAGGTACCCCTTGCGTCCTTTTCCGCGTTCCTGCCTCAGCGACGCGATGGCCCCGGAGTTTCCCGTACGCTGAGTATTGGTCAATCGCATTTGGTGTCCTGAACAACAGGACAGGAGGTGGCAATTTTTATGACCGAACGATACCTGACAGAAACCCAAGTGGCCGAACGAACGAGTATCAGCCTCAAAACCCTGCGTCGGTGGCGTCTGGAGAATCGCGGACCGAAATACTCTAAATTCGGTTCACTTGTGCGCTATGGAGTGGAGGAACTGATTCAATGGGAGCAGGCTCAGCCAAGCGGCGGAGAAGATCCCACCCAGCGAATCACGGCAAAGCCTGTAAGGCACGGCATCTTGATGCGCAAGTTGGGATAGGTTAGCCATTGCGGAGGTCCTGATGAAACAAACCAGGTTGATTATGTCCACTGTCCCAAGAAGAGAACTCCCACAGGCTCCCGTCTCATGGGCCACGCAGGAGCTTGTGAGTCTCGCCAAGCTGCTCTCCGACCGTCCTGCCGAACCAACGGCGGCTCTGATTCGGGCAATGAAGGAGGACGCATGAGTCTCTTCCGTCGCGGCGGTGTCTGGTGGTATGAGTTCTGGTTTGCGGGACGGCGTATTCAGGAGTCCAGCAAAAGCCCGTCCAAGACCGTTGCAAAAAATGCGGAACAGAAGCGTCGGCGCGAATTGGAAGAGGGCTTCAATAACTTCACCGACACACGCCAAGAGCGAATTCGCACCTTCAGTGACATGGCGGAGGAGTATTTCAACGCTTACAAGTTGCGCCTGCCACAGTCGGCGCGCTTTGCCGACTATGCAATCGATCACCTGAAGCGGATTCTCGGCAGCAAGATGCTGGTTGATTTCAACGAAGCAACTGTCATCCATTACCAGAATGCGCGCCTCGGCGAAAAGGCATCGCCGAAGAGTGTCAATGAGGAAGTGGGTTTTCTCCTTCGCATCCTCGGCGATCCGGGCGACTTGATGCGCATCCGGCTCCGCAAAAGAAAGATGCTCAAGCTCAAGGTTCGTCAGACAGTCGGGAGGGCCTTCTCGCCTGATGAAAAAGACAGGATGCTGGAGGAGGCCAGAAAGGCCCGTTCTCCGCACATCTTTGCGGCGTTGTCGCTGGCGCTCAACGCTGGAATGCGTGACGCAGAAATCAAGACGCTGACATGGGGACAGATCGACTTCACAAAGAAATACCTGGCCGTGGGCCGGAGCAAGACCGAAGCGGGAGAGGGGCGGACGATCCCTCTGAATTCCACGCTCCTGGAGGTCTTCTCCGAGTATGGTGAGTGGTATCGCGAGAAGTTCGGAATGCCCCACCCCGAGTGGTATGTTTTCCCATTCGGGAAACCGAGTCCGAGCGATCCGACACGCCCGGTCACCACGCTTAAGACGGCATGGAATAATGTGCGCAAGAATGCCAAGGTGAAGGGCCGCTGGCACGACAACCGGCACACGCTGATTACCGATCTTGCCGAGAGCGGTGCCGGCGATCAGACCATCATGGATATTGCCGGTCACGTCTCCAAGCAGATGCTCAAACACTACAGCCACATTCGCATGGAGGCCAAGCGGACGGCCCTCGAATCCATCGTCAAGAGGTCAGCAAATAAGGATACGCACGACCAACGAAACTGGCAGGCAGATGTGCCCCAGCAAGAAGCCCTACAAGGAATGCAGAACAACGACAGTACCGCGCAACCCGCGAATCCTTCCAGCGCAAAAAAAACGGAACAGCATTACTCAGAATTACCAATGATTACGCAGCATTCTGAAGGGGAGTCCCTACAAAAGTCCCTACAGTCTTGTAGTTTTGAGGTTGATAAGGGAGTTGAGAAGCGGTGTGGTGGACGCGGTAGGAATCGAACCTACAACCTGTCGGTTAAGAGCCGAATGCTCTGCCAGTTGAGCTACGCGTCCAAATCGGAAGGCACCGTGCGGCGAGGATCGCGCACGGTTGGTGCAGTCAGAATTTCCCTGCTGACCCTTGAAGAATATAGCACACACCGCAGTGGATTCCAAAGGCGCGGATCACCCTCTAAAACGTAAATGCCAGCCCGCCCTGGAACCCGCGCTGCTCCTGCGCAAACATCAGCAGCGACCCGTCGCTCATCAGGTAGGGCCGGTAGCCCTGCGCCAGCAGATTCCGAAAATCCAGCAGCGCCTCAAAACCGCTGCCTCCATCGCCGCACCGATGAATCGGCTGCCGCAGATGCAGGTTCAGGTAGGGCTCCACGGCGTTTGCCGCATAAGGCGCCACGCCGGTCACCGCATCTTCCGGCTGCCATCGGTAACTGGCTCGCCAGCGCGTTCCCGTTCCGTCAAGCGTGCCCGAAACCGAGAGCGAATACATCTGTGCCCGGCGCGGGTGTATTGCGGCCATCGCTTGCGCCAGGCCCGCCGTCGACCCCGCCGATTGCGATGAAGAGGCCGCCATCATCAGCGCATCGCCGTTCGCATAGCTCACCCGGATCACGTTGCCGCCGCGCAACCGTTTCTCTACGCTGGCCACCACCCCTGCCGTCGAAAAATCCGGCCCCGCCACGCGCATCAGCCCGCTGGCTGGGTCAAACATTACCGCCGGCAAAATCGACATATTCGAGCCGCCGTTGCCAAATCGGGGCATCGCCTCAACCACCGGGTTGTTGAGATGATCGGCAAATACCACCACTGACATTCCCGATGTATCGGTGCGCCGCTCCCACCCAATCTCCTGATGCAGCCCACGTTCGATGGCCAGCTTCCCGTTGCGCACTGAAAGCTCCGGCAGCCATGCCCGGGCCTCCGTTTCGTCGCTATCCTGCCTCGAAGGCAACGCCGTCCCCAGCCGGTAGCTGATAGTCGAGTTGCCTTCGCGATATCCCGCCGAAATCATCGGCAGCATTGTGGCTACCGTCGAGCCCGAAGCTCCAAATGAATGCGCCAGCGCCTGGGTCGCCCCTACCTCCGCCTCAAATTCATCCCCCAGGTTGAGATTCTCCCAGGTGCGCATCGCCGCTTCATCCACTCCGTCCGCGTCGCCCGGATCGATCTCCGGGTGAATCGCTACGGCAGCCACCGACTGCACAGATCCGGCAAATCCCAGATCCTGGCGGAAGCCCAGCATGGATTCCATGCTTCCGTTCGTTTCCGGAGCAAAATCCACCCGCGCCAGCAATTCTCGGCTGTTCGATGGCGTCTCTTCCACCGCCGTGGTGATCCGCTCGCCGCTCTCGCCAAACGTTCCCGCCTGTCCGGTTGCCATCAGGCGCGCTTTCAGCTTCGGCGTCTTTCCCGAGCCGTCAGAGACTACCACCAGCGGACCATCCTCAAGCCAGCGCAACAACGGACGGTTGGCCGCTGAGCGCAGTGTCCATTTCCAGTCGTCCGGCTGCGCATCTGTGCTGCGCGGCTGCGAGGGAAGCCACTGCATCGCCTCATATAAGGTATTCAGGGTCAGATTCACCACGGTCGTTGTACGGACCCGCACATTCTCGCGCAGTGAAGGAAGAAAGGAAGTGCCCATCGCCTTTAAGGCATACTTGCCGGGCAGCACCGAGGGAATCGTAAACCACCCCTCGCTATCGGTGTAAACCACCGCCAGCACGCTCAAGTCAGGCCGCAGTAACTGAACCACAGCGCCAATCTGTGGCACGCCACCGGAATCACGCACCACACCTGTAATCGATCCCGCGGCGGGTCCATGAGCGGGCGCGCACATCCCCGTAGCGCTCCCCATGGCAACGAGCGCTGCAAAAACAACGAGATTCACCCTGCGCATATGCACCATCAGTAACCTGGCGGCGTCTCTGGCAAGACTCTTCCGAAATGGCCCCGCAACGGCTTCCGAATCTTGGGTCCGGTCAACCTGCTGTGCGGGATACTTCCTATTCCACGACAAAAGGGGCCGATTGCGCAATCTCTTGTTTTGAGATTGTGTCGTTTACTTTGATCGTCACCTTATATTTTCCTGGCTGCAGGCCGGCCATGGGAAGAGTTTTCTCCACAGTCAGCTGGTCGCTGTGCGCGCCAAGGTCCTTTGAGGCCACTTGCTTCTCAAACACCACCGTGTTGTTCGTGGTGTCGATAATCTGGTAGGTCACCGTCGCCAGGTTGCTCTTCGTGGCGTCGTCGATGCCGAGATTGTAGACCTGCATCCAGAAATTCAGCTGCTGGCTGCGCTTGAAACTCACCGGTGTAGCCGCGTTCGTGCTCACGCGCGGGCAGATGTGAGTATTTCCTATCACGCAGCTTCCTGACCCGATATCATGCGATGACACTGCATTCATCTCGTCCGCCAGGATCAGCGACGAGGTGGCCAGTTTCTCTTCGTGGAAGGTCGGCACCTCAAATCCCCTGCCATAAATGCCGATGTGATCCGGGTTGTTCACGTCCTTGATCGCGATATCCAGCCGGTACAGGCCCGGAGGCAGCGGGATCGCCTTCCAGTAGACCGACTTCTTATCCAGCGTCTTCTCCAGCAACTCCGCCGGCTGCTCCACTTGCACCGTGCTTTCATCGCTTTGCACGGTTCTATGGGTCAGCGTCGTCACCTTGATCAGGATGTTCACAAATCCTTTGGATACCCCATCCTTGGTCACAAACGTGATGTCCCGATTCTTCATCTGCACCGTCACGGGAACCATCACCGTGCTGTCGGTAACCTTCACAAAGTCCGTGCGGACATCGAAAGGAAAGATCGGTCCGTTGATCAGCTTGTGCTCTGAGATGGCCGAGTCCAGGTCGTGGAACTTGATTGGCGGCGGAGCGAATATCTTCGCCATCAGCTCAATGCGATCAAACTCCTTCGACGTATTCTGCGAAGACATCGGCCCGGTGCCCAGGCTCTCTACGCCGCCCTTGAAGCGATCTGCCTTCTTCGCCATGCCCATCTGCTCATACTGCGTCTCGCCGGCGCCCGGAACGTGCAGCAGCGCGTCCTTCTCGCTGCGGTCGATCGTAAAGTGATAATCGCCGCACTGGCACGTATCCACAAACTCCAGGTCGATGTTCTCGCCGATGCCCTCAAGATAACGGTAATGCCATATTTCGAACGGGAAGGTAGACGTTTCGCCGCCGCCCTCTTCCATCGGCCGCTCATAGTTGCCGCCCGAGGGATGCGAATCGATCGAATCCGGCTTGCCAAAGGAAATATAGATGTGCCCGCGGTCGGTCTTCCATCCCGGCTTGCCCGCCGCAAAGTGCTCGTTGGCGTAGGCTATGCGGCGATAATGCTCTTCGCGGAATTCGTTGTCCGGCGAGTCCGGATTGGGGTTGCGCCGCAGCCAGAACTGCTCGATAAAAGAGTCGCGCTCTTCATCGTTCGACAGGTTCTTGAATGCCTTGCTCTCCTCGTCCGTGATGATGTAGGCCACATCCTGGGTCAGCCAGGTCTTGTAAGCACCCTTTAACTCCTGCTTCACAGCCTTCTGCGCCTCAAACTGCTCCTTGTCGGAGCGAGGACGCTTCAGAGGGTCCACTTCCTGTCCGGCCTGCGTACCGGTTGTGGGCGTACCTGTCTGTTGGGCCCGGATCCCCGCCTGGGGCATCAAGACCAGGCCGCAACCTATTGCGGCATAGAGAAACATTCGGCTATTCAGCGTCATTGCCTTCAAAACTCCTGCGATCCCTTATTCTACGTTTCCAAATGCACCTGAGCAAGGTTCCTTGCGGAGTTGTTTGCCATTTGGACGCGAAATACCCCCCAACGTTAGCTCCCGCCGTCCCCTAAACTACCCCCCAACCCCAATAACTGCTTTGCCGCCAAGTCCCCGTTCGAACCAGGGCTCTCCCACTCGGCTGAAAAGCTGTTGAAAAGATTAAAAAAGAGCGCGCCGCGATTCGGCCCCAGGACGACTCCCAAGTCGCCGACTACCTTCTCGATTTGGGAATTCTGCCGAAGCGAGCGTCATGACGCAGAAGAAGATCGCACGCATGAAGCGCCTCCATCTCGAAGCCGGGGCTGTCACTCGGAATAAGGAGCCAATGCCCAATCTTGCCTTTCAGCAGCTCGATCGCACGGATCGAAGGAAATTCCCTGCGAAGCCCTGGATCAGCAGGGTTCGTCCCCTCTGCAAGAACAAGCCAGACACCGTTGTCCCGCGGAGATTTTGCATGATCCCGGAGCATGCAAACGATCCGGTCGCCCAGGTACACGGCAAAACCGGAAAACATCCGGCGCACCTCGGGACTCAAAGGCATCAGCGCTTCCAGTACAAACCCGTGCGGAGCCTTCTGTTTCGGTTTGGCAGTGCGAGGCATTGTTCCTATGATCTACCAGAATGGACGAAAACAAACCAGGCCAGACTTCCGGACAAATAGACATCTGCGGCAATTCTGAACGAATGACTGGCCAATCGGACAGAATTCGGAGACATGGAGATCCTGCCCGGTTCGGCGACCCTGCGGCCAGGGCCAAGTTTCCTCGCCAACCCACAATCCTTGATCGTCCCCATAATCTCCTGGCGGTTCAGCATGAGTTAACATGAGTGCAATTCTGCGATCCTGACTTGAAGGCTCTCCAATGGAAATGCTCCGATTCTGCCCCCGCGTGCTGGCATGCTCTGCAACGGTGCTCTTGTTCATCTCGCCGGCTGCGGTTCAAATCCATGCTCAGACGACCACTTCGCCTTTCGATGGCCCAGCATTCAGCTCATCGGTGGATGACATTCTGAAAGAGTCAGCGAAAACTCCTCCTGAAAAATTCATGGAAGCAACCGTCCTGTTCGAGCGGGATAGCTACACCATTGACCCCCAGGGGCGAGTGAGTCATCGCCATTCAATGATCTATCGCATAGAAACCCAGGCCGGCGTCGAGGGTTGGTCGGAATCGTCGGAACGCTGGGAGCCCTGGTACCAGAAAGAGCCTGAGATTCATGCGCGCGTCATCCAGCCTGACGGCAAGGCAAGCCTGCTTGACCAGAAGACAATCACCGATGGTCCAGCCAAAGAAGAGGACGAAGACACATACACCGATGCCCGTATCCGCAAAGCGCCGCTGCCCGGGCTGGCAGTTGGCGCCATCGTCGAGGAAGAGACCGTCCTGCAAGACAAATCGCCCTTCTTCTCAGGCGGCGGAGTCTATCGTGACTACTTCGGGCGAGACGTGCCGGTGGTTCATAGCGAACTCATCGTTGACGCACCGAAAGAACTGAAGCTGCAATACCGCACTCATACCTTGCCAAATCTCGTAGTGTCCGACGAAGAGCAGGCCGGCATGCGCCACCTCAGGTTCGTCCAGGGATATCTCGCGCCACACCCGGACTCCGACATCGATCTGTCGACCCATATTTTCCTGAGCCCGATGGTCGAGTTTTCGACCGGCGAATCGTGGGCAGCCGTGGCTACCGCATATAGTCAACTGTCCGAAAGCCAGATCGATCCCGCCAAGGTCAAAGCGCTTCTCCCAGCCGAACCTTCAATCAGCCGCATGGAGACAATTCAGCGCATCGTATCTCGCTTGAACAAGGACATTCGCTACACAGGCGTTGAGTTTGGAGAAGCCAGCCTGCAGCCGGAACCCGCAACCGAGGTCATCAAACGCCACTACGGCGATTGCAAGGACAAGGCAGCCATGCTCGTGGCCATGTTGCGCGCCGCGGGGATCAATGCTTACATGGCGCTGCTCGACGCGGGGCCGGGCCCCGACGTTACGCCCGAACTGGCCGGAATGAACCAGTTCGACCACGCCATCGTTTATGTTCCCGCCGACGCCAAAGACAGCGAACCTCTCTGGATCGATGCCACGGCGGAGTACGCACAGGTTGGCGTGCTCCCGTCAATGGATCAGGGGCGAATGGCGCTGATCATTGCCAAAGGCACCGACGCGCTGACAACCACCCCGGCTCCGAAATCCGAAGACGATGTACTGACAGAACTGCGCGATGTGGTCATGGCTGAGTACGGCCCGGCACACATTACCGAGACGTCTCTAACCCGTGGCGAGATCGATGAAAGCTACCGCTCAGACTTCGGAAGCGCCGAAACGCGCGAGAAGAAAACCAATCTGGAGACGTACGCCAAGAATTATTACCTCGCAAAAGCGCTGACCGGCGTCCAGCATGGCGAAGGCAATGACTTCAGCAAGCCTTTCGTCCTCAAGCTGGATATGGCGGAGGCCAAGCGCGGCAACACCCTGATGGATGACGCAGCGGTTGCGATTCCCCTGGGAGGGCTCTTCTATCGATTGCCCAAATGGTTCACCACCGACCCCGACCCCAACGGCGAAAAACTCACGCCACAGCAGGAAGAAGACAAAAAGAGGGCAGTCCTTTCGCGGGTCAGCGAATACGACGTTGATCCATACGTTACCGAGTGGCGTTACAAAGTCACTCCGCCGGCCGGATTTGTCCTCAGAGCCTTGCCGGAGAACAAGACCACGGCCATGGGGCCTGCCAAACTATCTCAGCACTATGAAGTCGATGATCACGGGATCATCAGCGCAGTGCTGCGTTTTGACACCGGCAAACCGAAATACTCAGTAGACGAGGCGCTGGCCCTCCGCGATGCGATTCTCGCCGTTTACAAGCAGGATATGCCCATGCTGCTGTTTGATCAGGCGGGGTCGAAACTCATGGCCGCGGGAAAAATCCGCGAGGCTCTGGCCGCCGACCGCTCGTTGATCAATCAGCACCCCGCGGAAGCGTTGCATCACGCGCAGATTGCTTACGTGTTATTGAATGCCGGCATGGGAGGACAGGCCAGGGCCGAGGCTCTTGCTGCAACCAAAATCGATCCGAAATCCGCCGTTGCATTCAAAACGCTTGGATGGGCTTGCCAATTCAACGAGATTGGAATCCAGTTCGCGTACGGCTTCGACTGGAACTGCGCCGCCACTGCGTTCAAGCGGGCTCTCGAACTTGATCCGGATGACACAACCACTGCACTCAATCTTGCGATTCTCGACGAATATAACACCCGCGGAGAACGATACACGGCGGACGCGCACCCGGCGGATGCCATCAAGGAATACAGAGCCGTAAAGGAAAAAGACAAGGCGACCGGCGATCAGTATCAGGACAATGTGCTCTACGACTTGTTTTATAGCGGCCAATATAAAGAGCTTCTACAGGAGGTTGAGAAGCTTCCTTCTTCCGTCGGCCGTAACGGGCTTGCAATCAGTGCCACAGTCGCGCAAAAAGGCGGCGCGCCTGGCATCGCGGCAGGTATCGATCGCGCCGACCACTTGACTACCGGAGCACAGGAACGAACCTCCGCTCTCTCTACGGCAGGCATCCTGCTGCTGCGTCAGCGACTCTACCCTGAAGCCGTCGGAATGCTTTCGGCAAGTGTTGAAGGGCAGAGTAATGCGGCGGGTGTGACGCAGCAGATAGGAGTGTTCCGTCAACTCAGTCCATGGAATGGCGAGCTCTTTCCGCCGACAGACGCTCGATCTGTCGTGCAAAAAACCTTCATGGAGATGTTAACGGGCGGCTTCACGGAGAAATCCGCGTCAGACGTGCTTTCGCGCCATGCCTACGGATCTGATCTGGCTTGGAAAAGAGATCTCGAAAAGGTCATCGAAAGCCAGGGCATGTTGCATATGTATGCCGCTCAGGCCGGATTGCCTGCAAACGTGTTGCTCGATGTCATCGCCGGAAACCTGAAGTTTTCCGTTCAAGGGGATGAAAACACTGGATACAAAGTCTCCTTACAGAGCCTGGGTTCGAAACCTCAACACTTCTTCGTAACCAAAGAAGACGGAATGTTCAAGATCGTTACGGACGGGGCCAACTATTCTGAGGCTGGCTTTGAAGTCCTCTACCTGCTGCAGCAGGGCAAGCAAGAGGAAGCTCGATCCCTGCTGGACTGGATGCGGGATCTCCTCCACAAAGGCGGCGGCGACGATCCGCTTCAAGGACCGCTCCTGCCCAGGTTCTGGACCGTCGGAGACACAGGCGGACCCGAACAGATTGAGTTGGCCGGCCTGTCTCTGATTGCGTCCAATCCAGGTGCTGCGGCAACCATCGGAAGCATGGTCCCCAAAGTCCGTGCGGCGCTGGAAAAGGCCACAACGGATGAGAACCGTCTGGACTTGGAGCTTTTGTTGGCAACCATCCTGGACACGATAGAAGACGGCCCTGGACTCAAGACTGTGAGCTCTCAGATTCTGGCCACGCACCCGGACTCTTACGTTGCCATCAATTTTGCGGGGCTCGATGCCAGTCTGCTCAAAGACTGGAGCGATTGGAATCGGACCATCGATGCCCGCATCGCAAAACGCCCGGACGATGAGAATCTACTGCACTTGAAAGCCCGGTTCGCACAGGATCAGGGCGATTTTGCGCTGACCCGCGCCACTGAACAGTTGATCATCGATAAAGGCAAAGCAGTCGCCAACGACTACAACACTTATGCGTGGTCGGCACTCTTCGACGGCCAGGTCAGCCCTGACGTGGTCAAGGCCGCGCAGCAGGCCAACTTGCTCGGGAACAACGCCAACTTCGCCGAACTTCATACTCTTGCCTGCATCTATGCCTACCAGGGCAAGACGACTGAGGCCAGGGAACTGCTGCTCAAGGCGATGACTGTCGCCAACTTGTCTGAGCCGAATTCGTCGGTCTGGTTTGGATTCGGGGCAATTTATGAGCAGTACGGAGTCAATGACGCCGCCATCAATGCCTATCGCAAAGTGGAGAAACCAGAAGGCGCGATTGGCTCAACCGATACCTACATCCTCGCGCAAACCCGGCTAAAGGCCCTCGGGGGACAATAGGGTCTTTCGTTGAAAACAATCCATGCCCCAATTGCTTTGCTAACCCGCTGACTCGCAGAGCGGCTCAAAGAGAATCCCGCCCAACACCGTTTTAGCCCTTCAATCCCCTCGCAAAAAACCCAAAGTACCATTTCAATCAACACTTTTTGAGACCCTTCCGCGTCTTCAAACGTCAAAAAGAGAGCGTAATCCTCGTAATCTCAGTCTTTTTCATAACGTTTCCGCGGCCTCGAAGCCCCATTGACTCAACGCCCCATTTGCAAGGCCCGAAGGTCAGCGCAGTCCCCTCAAGCGGACCCGCTCAACACATTTCGACAGTCTCTCCAGGGCCTCCGGAATCGTTTTAATCGCCGCTTGGAACCGGGCAAGACAAAATTGCGTACACTAATCCTGGGGAGACCTGGAGCACGAATTTCACATGAAAAAGATATTGTTGATCGCCCTTATCGTAGTGGTCGTCGCGGGCCTTGTGACTGCCTTCATCGTCAGGCAGCAGTCAGGCTACACCAAAGTGCTGACCGCCAAGATCGTCAAGCAGGATCTGTCCACGGTCGTCAGCGGCACGGGTCAGATCAAGGCCAAGTACTACGTCAACCTCGGCGCCACCGCCATGGGCCGCATCACCCACCTCAACGTCAAGGAGGGTGAGAGAGTCAAAAAAGGTGAGATCGTAGCCACCATCGAGCACGTCCAGCAGGAAGCCAGCGTCGAGGGCCAGTCGGCAGCTATTGCCGCCGCAAAAACCGACATTGCCTCCGACATCGCTGCCGAAAAAACCCAGGAGGCCAACCTCGAGCACGCCAAGGCCGACCTCGAGCAGAAAAAGCTCGACTGGGATCGCGCTCAGGCCCTCTATAAGGACGGCATCCTTGCCAAGCAGGACTTCGACGCCAAAAAAGCCGCCTATGACCTCGATGTCGCCTCCGTAGCCCAGGCCGTTGCCATGCTCAACCAGGCCAAAGCGCAGACCGACTCAGCCCGCGGCCATCTCGGCACCCAGATCGCCAGTCTGCGCGGCGACCAGAACGCCCTCGACCTCACCCAGGCCATCGCCCCGTTTGACGGCATCGTGACCAACGAGCCGGTGCGCGAGGGTGAAACCGTCGTCCTCGGCATTCAGAACACTGAGGGCTCAACCATCATGACCATCGCCGACATGAGCGTGGTTACCGCTGAAGTCAAAGTCGACGAAACCGACATCGTCAACATCCAGATGGGCCAGCCCGCTGACGTCACCGTCGACGCCATCCCTAATAAGGTATTCAAAGGTCACGTCACCCTGGTCGGCGATCAGGCCCTGCTGCGCTCCACAGGCATGGCCACTTCCCAGTCAACCACCGGCACTGAAGAGGCCAAGGACTTCAAAGTCGTCGTCACCCTCGACAACCCCAACGACGAACTCCGCCCCGGCCTTTCCACCACCGCCAAGATCACCACCGCGCACAAATCCAGCGTGCTCTCGCTGCCCATTCAGGCCCTGACCATGCACAACCCGGATGACGACAAGCCCAAGACCGCCGGCGGCGTTCAGGCCGCATCCACCACCCCGGTCGTCAAGACTCCCCCTATCCAGGGCGTCTTCGTCCTCGATAAGGACAATGCCGGCAAGCTGCGCGTCAAGTTCGTTCCCGTCACCACCGGCATCACCGGCGCCACCGACATCGAAGTCCTTTCCGGACTCACCGAAGGACAGGAGATCGTCACCGGCCCCTTCAAAACACTCCGCATCCTCAAAAACAACGCGCTGGTCAAGCGGGACACTTCGATTCAAACCACCCTGGCTACCAGCACGTCGTCGTAACCTCAAGATTCACGCGGTAAAGCTGTAGCTTTTGAATGAGCACAACTTCACAGATTGCTGAAAAACCTATCCGGGCGGCAGAAACATCATCCGGGAGGCAGGCCGGGAATTTATCCCCGGCAAAAGAGCAATACCATCAACGCGGGCTTTAGCCCCTGAGGGATCAAAAAGGAATTTCGGATGGCTCTCGACATGACAATCGAAGAACCCGTGCAAGCAGCCGTAAAACCCACCGGCGACGTCATCGTCGTCGAAGACCTGTGGCGCACCTACGACATGGGCTCCGAGCAGCAGGTCCAGGCCCTGCGCGGCGTCTCCATGAAGATCAAGCACAACGAGTACGTCGCCATCATGGGCCCCTCCGGCTCCGGCAAGTCGACCCTGATGAACCTCATCGGATGCCTCGACACGCCCTCCAAAGGCAATTACTGGCTCAACGGCCAGCTCGTCAGCGAACTCGACGACGACCAGCTCGCCCGCATCCGCAACAAGGAAATCGGCTTCGTCTTTCAGACCTTCAACCTGCTCGCCCGCGCCAGCTCGCTCCATAACGTCGAACTGCCCCTCATCTATAACGGCACCCCCGCCGCCGCCCGAGTCGCCCGCGCCAAAGAGTCCCTCGCCGACGTCGGCCTCGAGTCGCGCATGAACCACAAGCCCAACGAGCTCTCCGGCGGTCAGCGCCAGCGCGTCGCCATCGCCCGCGCCCTCGTCAACCGCCCCTCCATCATCCTCGCCGACGAGCCAACCGGCAACCTCGACTCCAAGACCGGCCTCGAAATCATGGCCCTCTTTGACACCCTCCACGCCAACGGAAACACCATCGTCCTCGTCACCCACGAGCCCGACATCGCGGAGTTCGCCCATCGCGTCATCCACATCCGCGACGGCCAAATCTTCTCCGACGAGCCCTCCAAGCGCTTCCGCTAAAACCCCTACAACTCCCTGAAAGACTCCCACTTGAGCCGGAGAGAATCCATCATCTCTCCGCCTCAAGTTTTTTCCCGCCTCGTCGATAACACTTATGTTGGCCTGGTACTGCTATTGGGGCCCGGGAGGCGAGGCGCCTTGAGATCTTTGCGGAGCACCACTCAGTTCCAGTCCTATCCCCCTGTCTCAGGCCTGACCCTGGTTGAGCTTGAATCACCCCCAGGTGCCCCCGGCATGCCTGCCACACAGATCGTCGGCGTCAGCGCCGCATGGCGCAAGCTCCTCATGCAGGCTGAAATGGCCGCGCCACACCTCCAGGTGGCCGCTCTTGAGGGCGAGCCTGGCTCCGGCAAGCAGACCCTGGCCCGTTATCTCTTCAGCCGCTCTCCGCTCGCCAACACCACATTCCAGCGCCGCGATGCCCGCGAATGGCTGGTCACCGACGCCGATCCAGCTACCCTCGCCGGCTTTACCTACCTCGACCGAGTCGACCTGCTCGCCCCTCCCGGACAGGGCCTCCTGCTCAGCATCCTCAAATCCCTTCAGGATCGCCCCGCCGGACGCGCTGTCCTGCTCGCCTCGTCCCATGCCTCGCTGCGCCAGATGGCCGGCCAGGGCCTCATCATGCCCGACCTTGCCTTTCGCCTCTCCGCCGTCCGCTTCGCCGTTCCCTCCCTCCGACAGCGCCGCGAAGACGTCGCCCCTCTCGCCCAGTGCCTCCTTGAACGACTCTGCGCCCGCTATCAGCAGCGCCCCGTGTCCCTCGGCAGCGGCGCCCTCGCCCGCCTCATCCAGCACGGGTGGCCCGGCAACATCCGCGAACTCGCCTCCGTCCTCGAAACAGCCCTCCTCGAAGCCGCTAACGGCGTCATCCGCGCCGCCGACCTCGCCCTCCCCGATTCACCCGGCGCCTCCGACCCCAACTCCCCTAACTCGGGCGGCTACTCTCTCGGCGGTTCCCAGTTCGCTCCCCTGAATGGCCCCCTTACCGGCCAATGGACCGCAGATCCCAACTCCGAGTCCCGTGACCGCTCCTCCCTCCACGCCGAATGCCTCACCCTCGACGCCGTCATCCGCCACCACGTCCAGCGCGTCCTCGACATCAACCACGGCAACAAGCTCCGCTCCGCCCGCCAACTCGGCATCAGCCGCTCCACCCTCTACCGCATCTTAGGCAACGAAAAAATCCTCGCCCCCTGATTTGGACCACCTCAGTCCTATAGTCCCTAGTCCCTAACACCCTGCACTTCTTCACCGATTCACTCCTTCACTAATTCACTCCTTCACTGCTCCACTGCTCTACACTCTTCCCATGCTCCACCCCACCGCCGACCAAATCATCCACTGGCTCCGCCAAATCGGCCTCTCTGTCCGCGTCGCCCCTCTCACCACCGACACCTTCCTCCCCGGCGTCACCCTCGAACCCGGCGGCCTCATCGTCGACCCCGACCGCCTCCTCTACCCCGGCGACCTCCTCCATGAAGCAGGCCATCTCGCCATCATGCTCCCTGAACTGCGCGCCACCACAGGCTCCAACGCCGGCGCCGACATGGGAGACGAAATCGCCGCCCAAACCTGGTCTTACGCAGCCTGCCTCCACCTCGGTCTTCCCCCTGAAACCGTCTTCCACTCCACCGGCTACCACGACTCCGCCGCCCGCCTCATCGAAATCTATCGCGACGGCAACGCCGGCGTACCCCTCCTTCAGTGGATGGGCCTCACACTTGACCCCATCCACGCCGCCGCCCAATCCATCCCACCCTACCCCCACATGATCCGCTGGCTCCGTCAGACCTCCGACCCGCCCGCAGAATCCTAGATGCCCGCCGATTTCTGGTACGGTTCTCGCAGACACACCCGAAAGCCTTCCGCCAAGCGCAGTTTTCTGATCCCTAATGCCTAATCCCTCAGACCCGATCCCTCGCGCTAAACTCAACACGACAGCACTCTCCACACGAGGTCCGCCCGTGAAAACCTTCTTCCTCACCCTCTCCGCGCTCCTTCTGCTCGCCCCAGCCCCTGCTTTCCGCGCCCAGGCCGGTACCATCCCCTCCCTCGAAGACCGTCGCAAAGACCTCAACGCCCTCTTTGAGGAGTACTGGCAGGACAACCTCCGCCACAGTCCCGAGTTTGCCTCCCTGCTCGGCGACAAACGCTACAACGACCAGGTCTCCGACCTGTCTGTCAAGGCCTTCAACGACGGCCTGGCCCGCGAACAAGCCTTCTTCCTGCGCCTCGCCGCCATTGACCCCACCGGCTTCACTGACCAGGAAAAAATCAGCCGCGAGTTGCTCCTGCGCTCCTTCACCGAGGATGAGGAAGCTGCCGAATTCAAAGAGTGGGAGATGCCCGTCAGCCAGATGGACGGCATCCACACCGCCTTCCCGCAGCTTGTAGCCCAGCTCAGCTTCACCACCGTCAAGGACTACGACGAATGGATCGCCCGCCTCCATCAGCTCCCCAAAGCCTTTGACCAGGTCACAACCAACATGTCCATTGGCATGGAAGACAAGCGCGTTCCTCCCAAATATCTATTGGAAAAGGTGCTCGTCCAGGTCAAGGAGCTTGCCGGCCAAAAGCCTGAGGACTCGCCCTTCGCGCTGCCCCTCAAAAAGTTTCCCGCCGGCATCAAGCCTGAAGAGCAGACCCGCATCAAGACCGAAATGCTCGACGCCATCGCCAAAGAAGTGCTCCCCGCCTACATGCGTTTCGCCCGTTTCCTTGAGGTCAGCTACATCCCCGCCGGCCGCGAGCAGCCCGGCATCTCCGCCCTGCCCGACGGGCAAAAGTACTACCAGTTCCTGCTCCGCCGCACCACCACCACCGACCTTACCGCCGACCAGATTCACCAGATCGGTCTCGACGAAGTGAAGAAGGACGAAACCGAGATGCTGGCCATCGCGCAGAAGCTCGGTGTTAAGGACCTCACCACTTTCCGCGCCAGCCTCAAAACCAACCCCAAAAATCACCCAGCCAATGGCGATGCGCTGCTCGCCGCATATCGCGCCTACCTGACGCCCATGCAGGCCCGGCTTCCGCAGCTATTCGGCCGTCTTCCCAAGGCAAAATTCGAGGTCATCGCGGTTCCCGACTACCTGGCAAAAACCTCGGCGTCCGCCTACTACGAAGACGGCGCCCCCGATGGCTCCCGCCCCGGCCGTCTCAACATCGATACTTATGACGCCGCCGAGCGCAACCTCGACGAAGTGGAAGCCGTGGCCTACCACGAGGGCCTCCCCGGCCACCACCTCCAAATCTCCATCGCGCAGGAACTCGACAATGTGCCCACCTTCCGCAAGTTCGAGTCCTACACCGCGTTCGTCGAGGGCTGGGCACTCTACGCCGAACGCCTCGGCAAGGACGTCGGCCTCTATCAGGACCCTCTTTCCGACTACGGCCGCCTCGATGGCGACATGGAGCGCGCCATCCGCCTGGTAGTCGATACCGGCGTCCACAACCAGCACTGGACCCGCCAGCAGATGGTCGACTTCTTCCATGAGCACTCAGGCATCGCCGAGCCGGAAGTTCAGTCCGAGGTCGATCGCTACATCGCGTGGCCCAGCCAGGCCACGGCCTACAAAATCGGCCAGTTGAAGATTCTAGATCTCCGCGCCCGCGCCAAGGCTGCACTCGGCGACAAGTTCGACCTCCGCGCCTTCCACGACCAGGTCATCGACGCCGGCGCTCTCCCCCTCGACATCCTCAGCGACCGCATCGACGCCTGGATCGCCGCTCAGAAGGCCGCGCCGGCGAAGTAGCACAATCCGGCGAACCGAAACTCGTACCCGCGACGCAACTCAGTCAGGATGGAGCCCGCGAGCACTGGATGCGCGTATTCTTTAATTTGGAACCACCCATTCATCCATTACACCAAAAAGGAAAACCATGTCTGAAATCGCCGTTGAGCCCACCGAAATTCCCGCGCAGTTGCCAAACGTCCGCGTGGCCGTGCTGGGCGCAGGCAAGATGGGCGGCATCCTGCTCCAGGCCTTCCTCAAGCAGAACCTCTTTGCCGCGGACCAGATTCACGCCACCGTCGCCCACCCCGAGCGCGCCCTCGCCCTCAGCGCCCAGTGGGGCGTCGACGTGAGCACCGACAACCTTGAAGCGGTCCGCAAGTCGGACCTGATTCTGCTCGGCGTCAAGCCCTTCCAGGTGCCCGACCTCATCGCCGAAATTCGTCCCGCGCTCTCCACCGCCAAGACCATCGTCTCCTTCGCGGCCTCGGTAAAAACCCGCGCCATTGAGGAAGCGGCAGGCATTGACATTCCCGTGATCCGTGCCATGCCCAACACCCCGTCGGCACTCGGAGCAGGCGCAGCCGGCCTCTGCCGCGGGCGTTTTGTCTCCGCGGAGCAGATGGAGTTGGCCAAGCGCATCTTTGAGACCGTGGGCCGCACCGTCATCGTCGACGAGAAGCACATGGACGCCGTAACCGGCCTTTCCGCCTCCGGCCCCGCCTACATCTACATCATCATCGAGGCGCTTGCCGAAGCCGGCGTCAAGGTCGGCCTTCCCCGCGAAACAGCCACGCAACTGGCCGCGCAAACCACCTTCGGCGCAGCCAAAATGGTGCTCGAAACCGGCTATCATCCAGCGCTGCTGAAGGACCAGGTAACCACTCCCGCCGGCTGCACCATCGACGGCATTCTGGAACTCGAAGAAGGCGGCCTGCGCGTAACACTCATCAAAGCGGTCATGCGCGCCACCGAACGCGCAAAACAACTTGCAGCGGGATAAGAAAGATGCTGATGCACTTGCAGCCAACTTGCTAACTCCGCTAACAACGCTAACTCCGCTGGCTCGCTACCTTGCCCATCCAACGCCCAACCTGGCTGCCCTCATACATCCCCGAACTTCAGGGCCTGCGCGGCCTCGCCGTTCTCGCCGTCGTAATCTACCACTGCCATCCGCGCCTTGAAGGCACCTGGATCTACTATCCGTCGCTCTGGGGATGGGCCGGTGTCAATCTCTTCTTCGTCCTTTCCGGCTTCCTCATCACTTCCATCCTCCTTGAGGCGCGCAACAAACCGCACTACTTCCGCAACTTCTATGGTCGCCGCGCGCTGCGCATCTGGCCGGTGTACGTACTCGTGCTTGTAGTGGTTTATCTGAATGCGCCGTGGTTCGTCGGCCTCAGCATTTCCGACGCCATCAAAACCGCTCCCTGGCTGGCCTACATTTTCTTCGTGCAAAATCTCTTCCACATCGCGCTGCCTCCTGCCATCGGACAGACGTGGTCGCTGGCCATCGAGGAACAGTACTACTTCCTCTGGGCTCCGCTGGTGCGTTTTTTGCGACGGCCCTGGATGCTGGCGGTGATCTTGATTGGCGCATTCGCCTGCTCTCCCTTGCTTGACCACCATCCATGGCTCACGCCGACGCATACGCTGATTCACCTGGACGGCATCGCACTGGGCAGCCTGCTGGCGTTGGGAATCTATACGCTCCCGCTCACCCGTCGCGTTTGGCTCTGGATTGGTTTGGCCGGCTTTGTCTTGGGAATGGCAATGGCGGCCACCATCGCCGGTGGCACCAGGTTTCTGGATTCCGCTCTTGCGCTAGGGTTTGGCGGCGCTGTCCTCGCAGCAATCGCCTCAACCGGCGCGCACAATCCCCTCAACGCAATTCTGCGCCGCGGCCCACTCGCCTTCTATGGCCGCATCAGCTATGGCATGTACATGATCCACATCGCGGTCTTCATTTACTTCGGCTGGTTCGATGCGTGGATGAACAACTACGGGATCCCGGGCAACCTCGCCATCGTTGCCTTCCGCCTGGCAGCCACCACCGCAGTAGCCACCGCCCTGTGGTATGGATTCGAATCGCAGATTCTCAAGCTAAAACGCTTCTTTTAGGGTCGGCCCTTCGCCAGGGTGCAAAATGGATGCAAGCGGAAAAGTGCTCGTCTGCTTCTCAATCGCCGTCAAAAACAAGGACACCCGATGCATTCGCTCCGAATCTTCGCCACAGCGGTTTTTACAGCCCTGTCGATCACGGCCATTGCAGCAATCGGCGCACAAGCTCAAACCCCGCCCGCCACATCTCCAACTGAGCCCACAACCGTTCTCCACGCCAACACGAATCTCGTCCTTGTCGATGTCGTAGTCACTGACCACGACAAACCCGTGCACACGTTGGATCGCAACCGCTTTCATCTCTTCGAAGACGGGCACGAACAGACCATCACTTCCTTTGATGAGCATCATTCAGCCACAACTGCCCCAGGCGCCATGCCGCCGATGAAGCGGGCTATGCTGCCGCCCAGCACCTATTCCAACATCCCCGAATATCCGGAGTCCGGGACGGTAACGGTCCTCTTGCTGGATTCGCTGAACACCCAGTTCACCGATCAGATGTTCGTCCGCAAAAAGATGATCGATTACCTGGGCAAGATCAAACCGGGCACCTCGCTGGCGGTCTTTGGGCTCGCTTCCCATCTGCACCTGATTGCGGGCTTCTCAACCGATCTGGCCGCACTGACCGCCGCATTGAAAAGCTCCAAAGCCGCGCCGGGGCAATCGGCGATGATTGACCCCGACAATACCGTCCAGGACGTGGGCATATCTCCTCCCTCCGCATCGGGGTCGGCGCCACCAGGCTTGACCAGTACTACAACGGGGTCCAGTCAGGGCAGTTCAAACGCGCCTGCGAACGGCGGTCCCATGAGCGCTCTCACTGCCGTTCAAGTGTTTCAATCCGAACTTGCGGCTGGGCTCATCGACCAGCGCGTGCGCATCACGCTCGATGCCATGCAGCAGTTGGCGCAATACCTGAGCGCCATCCCCGGCCGCAAAAACGTCATCTGGTTTTCCGGCTCTTTCCCGTCCGTGATTCCCCCTGACCCTTCGCTTGGCTCGGAGGCCTTCAGAACCGCCGTCGGCTACGACGACGATATTCGGCAGACCACCAAAATGCTTTCCGACGCGCGCGTCTCCATCTACCCCATCGATGCTCGGGGGCTGATGGTGCCATCCGTGTACAACGCAGCCAATAACCCTACAGTGAACAATACGTACGCTCCTCGGTCAGCGCCCTCACTTGTCACCGATATGAACAAGGAACGCGACGAGACGGACCGCGAACAGGGCACGATGCTCCAGATTGCCCAGGAAACCGGTGGCAAGGCATTCATCGACACCAACGACTTCGGGGATGACGTGGCGAAGGTGATTGAAGACGGCTCGAGCTATTACACCATCGGATATGTCCCGTCACGCAATGCATTCGACGGACAGTTCCACACCTTTAAAGTCCGCCTCGATGGTGCCGGATACAAACTTGCCTACCGTCGCGGCTACTTTGCCGACCCGCAGGACAAACCCTCCCCGCATCATCCCGGCGAAACCAGCCCGCTACTTGCCGCATCGACGCATGGGGCGCCGCTATCGACGCAAATCTCCTTCATTGCCCGGGTGCTGCCGGCAAACGATCCGCAGCTTCTGGGGGTCGCGTTAACCAAAGGCCCCGTCGGCGATGCCGCGGCCAAACTAAAAGGGCCGGTTCACCGCTACGTCGCCGACCTGGTAGTTGACCTGCATGGCCTCGTCTTCTCGACCACGGCAGACGGATCGCATGTGGCCCACCTGGAGCTTGCCATGGTGGCGTATGACGCCGACGGAACGCGCGTGAACTACCTGGAACACAGCTTCCAGCTCACTCTGACGTCTGCCCGATTTGCAGGATTGATGGCCTCGGGCGTTCCTCTTCGCGCGGAGCTCGATCTTCCCGGGGGGCAGGGCTCACTGCGCATCGCAATTCACGACCTCGCCGCTCACCGCACCGGGTCGCTTGAAGTTCCCCTGCAAGTGCAAAAGTAGGGCCTGCTTCATTTGGGATATGACACATTTTCCACTCATGTGCGAACAAATGCACCGTGCCCCATTCATCGAGCGTCTTCTTGCTCGACGGGTGGGAGAGCACAAATCTCAACTCAACGCCCTCACCGCGGCCAGCGCCCGACAATCACAAAAATCGCCAGCAGAAACAGCACTACGCTTGGCGTAGCTGTCTCCTGCCTGCGCAGGTGGTAGATTCCTGCAATCACCATCAGCAGCGCCAGGCCCGCCGCCGCCAGCCGCAGCAGCACGTCCGGAGGCCATGGATCGATCGGCAAAATCACGCCCAGCGCACCGGCAATCTCCAACACGCCCACAAACCCAGCCTGCATGCGCGACATGCCGATCTTGCCGCCCTTTGACCGGCTCTCAACCGCTCTTACAAACTCTTCATAAGCCAGCAGTTTTCCGCCGCCCACAAAAAGAAACGTGCCCGCAAGCAATATTTGCGCAATCCAAAGTACAGTGTTCATCGTTCCCCCTGCCTATCCCGCTCAACTTTCGGCATCTGGCGCAGTGACAGTCGCGCCGTTGGCAGTAGCAACCGATTGAATCCCGAATCGAGGTGATTGTCAAGGTCGCTTGGATACAGCAACGCCGCGCATTCCCGTCGATCATGGAAAGGGGCAGCTTCGAAAGGGGCAGCTTCGTCCCTCATGATGGTCTGGTGTCTCGTTGGCTTGTGACTTCAATCACCTGTCACATGTTTGTGCTACTGCTAGGCTTGGAACGGCGCTTAATCTCTCCCTGCGAGGTAACCTGTGAGCGAAGATTCAGCAACCAAAAACCCGCTGAGCCCTGAATTGCTGGCCAAAATGGACGCTTACTGGCGAGCCGCCAACTATCTCTCCGTCGGCCAGATCTATCTCAAAGACAATCCCCTTCTTGACCATCCGCTGACCCTCGACGACGTGAAGCCGCGCCTGCTGGGCCATTGGGGCACGACACCGGGACTGAATTTTCTTTACGTCCACTGGAACCGCCTCATCCGCGAACGCGATCTCAATATGCTCTACATCATCGGCCCCGGTCACGGCGGCCCCGGCCTGGTCGCCAACACCTACCTTGAAGGCTCCTACTCCGAGATGTTTCCCCACATCGAGCAGAATCGCGACGGCATCAAGCGCCTCTTCAAGCAGTTCAGTTGGCCTTACGGCATTCCCAGCCACGTGGCGCCGGAGACGCCGGGCTCTATCCACGAGGGCGGCGAGCTCGGATACTCACTGGTGCACGCCTACGGTGCTGCCTTCGACAATCCCGATCTGATCGTTGCCTGCGTGGTCGGAGACGGTGAAGCGGAGACCGGCCCACTCGCTACAAGCTGGCACTCCAACAAGTTTCTCAACCCGCTCACCGACGGCGCTGTCCTGCCCATCCTCCACCTCAATGGCTACAAAATCGCCAACCCCACCGTCCTCGCCCGCATTCCTCATTCCGAGCTTGAAGACCTGATGCGCGGCTACGGCTATGAGCCCTTCACCCTCGAGGGCGACGACCCGGCCATCATGCACCAGCAGGCCGCCGCGGTTTTTGACACCATGCTCGACCGCATCGCCGCTATTCAAAAAGCCGCGCGCGAAGACGGCTCAACTGCGCGTCCGGCCTGGCCCATGCTCATCATGCGCACCCCCAAAGGCTGGACCGGCCCTAAATTCGTCGACGGCAAACCGGTCGAAAACACCTGGCGTGCCCACCAGGTCCCGCTCGACCAGATTCAGCAGAATCCCGAGCACCTGCGCCAACTCGACGAGTGGATGCGCAGCTACAAGCCTGAAGAGCTCTTCGACGAGAAAGGCCATTTCCGCGCCGATCTTGCCGACATCGCGCCCAAAGGCAAGTTGCGCATGGGCATGAATGCGCACGCCAACGGCGGCCTGTTGCTGCAGCCACTCATCGTCCCCAACTTCCGCGACTTCGCCGTGAAGATCGAAGGCCGCGGCGCAAAAGACGTCGAGTCCACGCGCATCCTCGGCCAACTCCTTCACGCCGTCATGCAGGCCAACATGGATATCAAAAACTTCCGCGTCTTCGGCCCCGATGAAACCGCCTCAAACCGTTTGCAGGATGTAATCACTGGTACCGGCAAGAGATGGATGGCTTCAACACTCCCCGTCGACGAGAACCTTTCTGAAACCGGCCGCGTCATGGAGATCCTCAGCGAACACATGTGCCAGGGCTGGCTTGAGGGCTATCTCCTCACCGGTCGCCACGGCTTCTTCAGTTGCTATGAAGCATTCATCCACATCGTCGACTCCATGGTGAATCAGCACGCCAAATGGCTCAAAACCACCCGCGAAATTCCCTGGCGCAAGCCAATCGCATCGCTCAATTACCTGCTCAGTTCGCTGGTCTGGCGTCAGGATCACAACGGCTTTTCGCATCAGGACCCCGGCTTCATCGACCATCTGCTCAACAAGAAGGCCGATGTGGTGCGCATCTATCTGCCGCCCGACGCCAACACGCTGCTTTCCGTCTCCGATCACTGCCTGCGCAGCCGCCATTACATCAACCTCATCGTCGCCGGCAAGCAGCCAGCGCCGCAGTGGCTCACCATCGATGAGGCGGTCGCGCATTGCACCACCGGCCTGGGCATTTGGAAGTGGGCCTCAAACGACGACGGCCATCCCGATGTAGTCCTTGCCTGCTGCGGCGACGTGCCCACCATGGAAGCTCTCGCCGCCGTCACCCTGTTGCGTGAACGGGCCCCCGATCTGCGTATCCGCGTCGTCAACGTTGTCGACCTGATGGCCTTGCAACCGCAATCCGAACATCCCCACGGCCTGCCCGACGAAGAATTCGATATGATTTTTCCTGTCGGCGTTCCCATCGTCTTCGCCTTCCACGGCTACCCATGGGTCATTCACAGGCTCACCTATCGGCGTCACAACCACGACAACCTCCACGTGCGCGGCTACAAGGAAGAAGGCACAACAACCACCCCCTTCGACATGTGCGTGCTCAACAACATCGATCGATTCCAACTCGTCCTGGACGTATTCAAGCGCGTACCAAGTCTCGCATCGCAGGTGGGAGCGGCCGAGCAGTGGTACTCCGAAAACATTCAGCGCCACCGTCTCTACGTAGCGGAAAACGGCGACGACCTGCCCGAGATCAAGAACTGGCGCTGGCCAAACAAATAACTCGCTAACTCCGCAAACTCCGCTAACACGCGCGAAGCGCGGCTAACTCAACCGAAAGGTTTCTCAATGTCGTCTTTGCCCGTGCTGGTATTGAACAGCGGTTCCTCTTCCATAAAGTTTTCCGTGTATGAAGCCGCCGACGGCGAACGCCGCAAGCTCCACGAAGGCGCGGTCGACGGCATCGGCACCGACCTGGGCAAGTTCTGGATCAAGGACGCCGACGGCAAAAAGCTCGTTGATGAAACACCCGCTCTGCCCAATCGCGCCGTTGCGTTCAAACTCGTCTCCGACGCGCTCCACTCCAGCGATTTCCCCACCCCCGCCGCCATCGGCCATCGCATGGTATGCGGCGGTCCCACTGTCCAGGAAAACCAGCTCATTACTCCTGACCTGATAGACGAAATGGAACGCTACACGGCCTTCGCGCCACTCCACACGCCAATCGCCGTCTACATCATGCGCGAATCGCTACGCCTCTTCCCCGGCGTCCAGAATTTCGTCTGCCTTGACTCTTACTTCCATCGCACCATGCCTGAAGTCGCGCGCCACATGCCCATTCCCGAAGAGTATTCAGCCATGGGCGTTCGCCGCTACGGCGCGCACGGCATTTCGTACGAGTCCATCGTCTATCAGCTCGAGCCCAACGTCCCGGAGAAGCTTGTCGTAGCCCACCTCGGCAACGGCGCTTCCATCTCCGCCATCCGCAACGGAAAATGCCTTGACACGTCCATGGGTCTTACGCCCACCGGCGGCATCATCAGTGGCACCCGCACCGGCGACATCGATCCCGGCGTCCTGCTCTTCATCCTGCGCAAAATCTGCGAGACGGCCGCCAGCGCCTCCGACGCCGCCGACCAACTCGAAACCGTCGCCAGCAAAAAATCCGGCCTCCTCGGCGTAAGCGATCTCTCCAACGACATGCGCGATCTGCGCGAAGCCATCAAGACCGGCAACGCCAAAGCCCGCCTCGCCGTCGACAAATTCACCTGGACCATCGCCCGCTGGATCGGCAGTTATGTCGCAGAATTAGGCGGCCTCGACATGCTGGTCTTCACCGGAGGCATCGGCGAAAACGATATCGATTCCCGTGCCGAAATCTGCTCCGGCCTCGGCGCGTTAGGCATCGTTCTCGACGCGCAACGCAACAACGTCCGCGGCGAAGCCATCATCTCTGCTGAAAACTCGCCCGTCACAGTGCGCGTCATCCCGCCCGCCGAAGACCTCATGATCGTGAACCACGTCGTCCGCCTGCTGGGCGAGTAACCTTCGCCGAAGGCGGCCGCTTAACGCGGAAGCGAGTTGTGCCCTTTCCCGCAATTAGCAGCTTTCCGCCTATAACCGTGATCGTGACTCTTACGCCATGCAGTTGGGGCCAATCCCATCTTCGCCAGTGCAGCAGTAATCGGGCGCGAGGCTGCCAGGAGCACTTCCAGCGCCAAGCATTAGCCATTGAACAAATTCATTGACCGCGATCAGCCGCGAGGTCGTGGAAGCGGCGCTGGTCTTTTCCGATCCCCGCCTCCCCATCCCGGAAAGGCTGGCTAACACACCGTCACATCCCCTTGCTGGCTGCTGACGGATAGCCGGCCCCGCCAAAATAACACTCAAGGGTCTCCACCTTCCCACCTCTGACCCGGAGATATTCCACGTTCCGGAATGATTTACCGTTCGTCGTGTGGCATAGGTACTTCACAAATGCCTCGTCGCCGCTTGTGATCACGCGCTCCAGATCGGATCGCTCGATAAGCTTAGCCTGCGTATCCCAGCATTGCGTTTTGAAAGTGCTCCGGCTGATGTGGTCGTCGCCGGCCGCGCTGGTGAAGGTAAAGTTGTCGGTCATCAGGGACTCGAATTGACCCTCGTCCTTTTCCACCCACGCCTTATACCACTTCCGGATGATTTCTTCGGTTGCCGGGCTCGTTCCCGCTTCTGCGCGCGCACTTGCCGTCACCAGGAGTCCCGCCGCTCCAGCCAGTGCGCAAGCTCCCACTTCGAGCGCCTTCCGCCGTGATACTCCGATTCGTGTCATGTCCATTCTCCTGTTCCAGATTCTTGGGTTAGTGGCCGCTGAGGCCGTCCTGATTGATTAGCAGGTCACCGCGCTCGGCATCCTGTGTTTGCACGAACCGAGCTGCGCCTTAGTGAGTACAGACCGGTTGGTATGCAACAGTATCAGCCCATCTCGCACCATCCGATCAGCCCCGCTTCCGGTTGCCCGGCGGGCGCAAAGACCGCAGCCACTCCACGATGTTTCTGATCCCCTCTTCCATCACTTTCGCGTCTTGGGCATTCTTTGCAAGCGACCCGTAGCCTTCAACCATGGCAATCAACAATCCAGCTGCTTGAGCGGGTTCAAGGTCTCGGCGCACCTTTCCGTGGTTCTGACCATCCCGCAAAGCAGTTGCAACGCCATCCTGCCAGTTACGAAATATTGTTGCGAGCCGTTGGCGGAATCCCGCGTCAATAGGAGACATTTCCTGTGCAAGATTGAGCAAAGGACAGCCGCCGCGCACAGCCTCGGGCGTAACTGACAACTCCTGAACAGCGCCGATCAAAACGTCGATAGGGTCCTCGCAGTTCTCGAGAGGACCCAACCACTGGCCGCGATTGTCGGGAGCGATGATCTCTTCGACGATGG
Organism: Occallatibacter sp.; assembly: GCA_050013695.1. Classification (GTDB taxonomy): domain Bacteria; phylum Acidobacteriota; class Terriglobia; order Terriglobales; family Acidobacteriaceae; genus Telmatobacter. The sequence goes on along the minus strand of JBEKET010000010.1, from coordinate 68,410 downwards.
CGTATCCCAGGGCTTCTTTGCTGCCGAAGTGGTGGTACAACGCCCCCCTTGTGACCCCGGCTGCGGCCAGAATGGCATTCAAGCCGGCACTCTGGAAGCCCGATCTGTATACTTCGCGGAATGCCGCCTGCAGCAAGCGCATCCTGGTACGCTCCGGATCGCGCGGTGCAGACCCGCTGCGTCTCGTTCTGTTTCCACGCACCAACAGATCTATTGTTCCCGGTAACATACCAATCAGTATGCACATTTTGATTAAATTCGTCAAAGTAGATGTTGCGCTTCACTTTCAATCGAGCAAGACTCCAAACTGGTCGGTACGTGAGCAGGTTCGCTTGCTTACTCAGTTATCGCTCAACCAAAAAGGCGCAATTCACCCCAATGTGCATTGATGAACGTGGTAGTTTCTGGCTTGTAGGTCCTCACGGCCACTCTCCAGGTGCATCGATGACAACTGGATGACTTGAGAGATGCCGACTTATGCCTCGAATCACAATCTGGCTGCCTCCGAGCGGCAACCGACGCAAGGCTCGGCCCCCACTGTTCTACACTAATGAGTTCTATCCGGAGTTTTTCTTCATGCCTGTTATCTCTATTTCCAGAAAATCACCAGCACTTCCTTCACCCGCCCTGCGCCGCTTCGCCTGGGGCGTGCTCGTCTACTTCATCGCCGTCATTTTATGGGGAACGTTAGTCCGCGCCACGGGTGCGGGAGACGGTTGCGGCAACCACTGGCCGCTATGCAACGGCACCGTCATGCAGCATTCCCCGAGCGTCGATACGATAATCGAATTCACTCATCGAATCACCAGCGGCCTCTCGTTCTTCTCCGTCGTCGGCCTGCTTTGGTGGACCTTCGCCACCACCACACGCGGCCATCTGGCGCGCGCGGCAGCCGTGGCCTCGGTAGCCTTCACGCTGGTCGAAGCCATCATCGGCGCGTTGCTCGTCAAGCTCGGGCTCACCGCGCAAAGCCAGTCGCCGCTGCGCCCCGCCTATCTCGCGCTGCACCTCACCAACACCCTGCTGCTGCTGGCAGCTCTCACCCTCACTGCGCACCTGCTCGGCCGCCGCACCGGCTACCTGCGTAGCACCATCCGCCTGGTTGCACCTTTCGGCGCAATTGCCACCGTGGTCGTGGTCATGATCGTCGGCGTCACCGGCTCGCTGGCCGCGTTGGGAGACACGCTCTTCCCTGCGTCTTCATTGGCCAATGCGCTGGCACAGGACTTCTCCGCAACCAGCGGTTGGCTGGTCCGCTGGCGCTGGACGCACCCCACCATCGCCTTCTTCGCCAGCATCTTCCTCATCTGGCTTCTCGTGCGCGCAGCCCGGCGCACCGCGGCATGGGACAACCGCCATCTGTCGGCGCTTATCCTGTTGCTGCTCGCCGCGCAATATGTATTGGGGGTGCTGGATGTAGTGCTGCTCGCTCCTCTTTGGCTCCAGGTAGCTCACCTGCTAGGCGCCGATGTCCTGTGGGCCGCATTAGTCGTGCTCACCGCAAGGCTCACGCTTCAGCCGAAGGAAGCGAGTCAGCAGCTCAGCTAGTCAGCGAACAAGCGCCAAACCGGGCTTTTCTATTCCCTGTTCCCTATTCCCCGTTCCCTGCTTTTCTACTTCACCAGCACACCCGCCGCCACATACGTGCTGCCTTCCACAACCGCACCGGCCAGCACCGGCAACGTCGGCGTTGCAGTCAGGTTCTCGATCACCCCATCGCGCAACAAAACGGTGTCCTCGGTCTTGCCGCCGCGAATACTCGGGTTCCAGGCAAACCCCTGGTTGTTGACCACGACTTCGGTTCCTTCCGGCGTCGCAACCCACTCGCGCTCGCCGTATCCGGTCGGCCCCCCCTGGTGATGAAAACGCTCCTCGCCCGGAAATCCCTGCGCCGCATACGCGTCCTGCGCCACCTTGAATAGCTCGGCAGAAGTTGCGCCCACCCGCGATGCATTCAACAACGCTGCATTCACCTGCGCGGCAGCTTCAAAGCGGTGCGCAAGTTCGGCCGGCAATGCGCCAAAGTGAACGAAGCGCGTAATCGAAATCGCCATTCCCCATTTGCGCGAGCACAAATTCAGCATGCCGTATTCTTTCAGCCGTTTACCCCGCGCCACTGCGTGCTTGTACTTCAAAATGCGATCGTCCACCGCGTAAAGATACACCGACGGCAAAATCCCGCGGCGCAACAATCCGGCCGCAGTGATGGCCTCCAGATCGTATTCGCTCAGCCCCGGCTCCACCTCGTGCAGCGCCTCCACCGTCGCGTCCGCCGTCTCCGCACCCAGCCAGCGATAGCGCGCGATCTCCGTCTCGCTCAACGCCGTGCGCAGCGATGCCAGATTCACCAGCGTCAACCCCGCGCCCGGCGTGTCCGCGCCCAGCGGTCCACCGGCCAACCTCTCCGCGGTCGCATTCGTATCGTCCGCCCACCAAGGAAACAGCACCGGCTCAAAATCCAGCGCGCCAAATTCTTCATCGTGCAACCGCGGCGCTTCATTCTCTGTAGTGAAGTAGTAGCGCTTGCCCGCCGCTGTCACCAGCAGCGAAGCCACGCCAGTTTCGCATGGCGTCAATACGCGCAGTTCAACCGCGCCACCCGTCACCCACGCCACATTCTCATTGCGACGAATGAGCACGCCTGCCAATCCCTGTGCGCTCAGCCACTCAACCAGTTTCTCGTGCTTCGCGTCCAGCTCCGCGTTCCACGCCGCTTCCGTCACCAGCGTCGTGCCGCCAACCACAAGGCTCTTGCCGATTCTCCTGCTCATTGTCGCTCTTCCTTTTTCTCAACGAACCCAAAACTGAAGGTCGGAATGACCTGACCAATCGCTCCTACAAAGCTCCTCGCTTGGATCCATTCAGCTTTTTCTCGACGGTTTGTCTAATTCTTTCAAGACAAGAATCGATCCAATCCGCGCGCCGCCCGTCCTGTATCTGTGCCCATATCCTGCGGTCGCGCGGAAAGAACGTGATTTCCAATGTTCCACGCTCCCGTGACTTCTTGAAATGCCAGTGCGTAGATCCAGAAAAACTTGCAAGCGTTCCCTTCATGCAGATCAGAAGGCCTTCTGCGATGCATGTTGATCCGATCTTCGAATCCACATCCGTCAGCCGCGCTGAAGGCGCAATCTGGAACTCCACTTCCCGCATCACTCGTCTCCGAAACTCCCGCCGGAGCCGCAAGAGATTTCAGGAACAGGAAACAGGCTTGCTCTTCCTGTTCCCTATTCCCTGTTCCCTAATCCCTGCTCTTAGTCTTCCAGCGCCGGGTGGTAATGGCTCTCCCAGCTCAGGTAGCGCACCGTAGCCTCGTGCACCGCCTTCGACACGTCGCTGAAATTCGCGGCCACATGGTGCTCAAAGCCTTCACGGCAGATGTATTTCAGCAGCTTCTGCAGTTGCGGAATCTCCGCCACGCCCGCACCGCCAAAGGTCTCCAGCGGATCGTCGGTGAACTTGCCCGCACCCGTATATCCGCGAATCACACCGCGCCGATCGTCTGTCGAATAGCGCGCAAAGCTCATCGCGCCGGCCTTCACCCTGCCCACGCAGGTGCCAAACGTGTTCTCCTTGCCCACCGTCCCGGCAATAATCTCCTGGTAGTCCATTTTCACTTCTTTGAAGAAGTGCTTGGGCAGATTCGAGCAGTGGAAGCACACGCATTTATCGGGATGACTGCCATAATTATTATTCCAGTCCAACAGCGCCGACGGAGTCCCCGAAGCCAGCGCCAGAATGTACATGCTCAGCGTGCCAGGCACGTCCACTTCGCAAGCCGACGGAATCAGGTCGTTGCTCATCATGCTCATGATGGTGCAGGGCACCACGCCGAAGTACTCCTCGAACGAGGTCCAGCACTGCACCGCGCTGATGGTGACGAACTTCTCCTTCATCCAGCCATCGACCACCGCGCCCAGCTTGGCCATCTTCAACAGCGCCGCATCAGGAATTCCGGAGGTCGTCACGTATTTCTTGATGGCGCTCAGCTTGGCCTGCGCAGCATCATCCGCGTCCGCGAGTCGGTTGATGCGGCCGAAAATCTCAGACAAATCAATCGGCTCAATTGAAATCCCGTGCGTCTCCAAAATCCGTTCCGAGTAGCGAACCGTATTGAATGCTGCGGGACGCGCTCCGATAGACCCGATGCGCAGATTCTTCAGTCCCTTCACAATGCGGCAGACCGCTGAGAACCACTCCAGGTCCGCCTTGAACTCTGCCGACGCCGGGCTCTCCGTGTGCAGCGTGGTCAGCGAATACGGAATTCCGTACTGCATCAGATTGTTGCACGCGCTCATCTTGCCGCAAAAGCTGTCGCGCCGCGTGGCGATAGTCATTGCATCGGAGCGATCCGGCGTAGCCTGGATCAGTATCGGCACGTTAAGCCCTGCATGACGCAACGTATCGGCCACTCCGCGCTCGTCGCCAAAATTGGGAAGAGTGACAATGATTCCATCGATCTCTCCCGCATGCTTCTTGAATAAATCTGCGCAGCGCATTGCATCGGAAAAGGTTTCCACCGCGCCGTATTTTGTGTCCTCTGCGCTCAGCACAATCGCCTTGTCGCCAGCCGACTCGACCGCTGCAATCATCTCCTCACGGCCACTGTTGGCCAAATGGCCAGGAAAAAATCCACGATTGCCAACCACGATTCCAAATGTCATCTTCCGTTTTGTTGTCATGTTTTAGTTGCTCCTTGTTGCCGCATTCCCATCAACCGTTGCGGCTCGGGCGAAAGCGCACTCCGTAGAACAGGCCGAGCGCCAGCAATAGACCACCCCACCAAACCGGTGCGTGCAGGTCGGCCAATATCACATTGGAAGTACGCCAAAGATCGGTACTCCATTCGTAACATCCATAGCCGAAAATCATTGCGCCATAGATAGTCAGGAGAACTCCAATAAAAAACCAGATCGAAAGTCCTGAGTTATGCATGCTTCACCTCTCTACCAGAAGTAAATGTTGAGGCCAAGAAAACAGACGATCGCCAGGATCATCCAGAAATACTCGTTCTTGTAGTACGGCACCGGCTCCTCTTTGGGCAGCACAGTCGCGCCATACACCAGCCCGTTCAGTTCCGCGTCTGGTCGAGCCTTGCCAAACATGCTGACCACAAAGACAACGATAACCGCGGTGCTCACCGACCAAAGCGCGCGATACATGTTCTCCGCCATGTCCTTCGCGTCCGGCGAGAGCGCCACATAGCGCAGCGCCGATGGATCGATCTTCACCCACGCCCACAAGCCAATCGACGTCAGCGTGCCGATCAGCAATCCCCAGAAACCGCCCGCCTTTGTAGCCCGCTTCCAGAACATACCCATCAGCACCGCGCCCAGCAGCGGCGAAATGAAGAAGCTGAATAGCGCCTGTACATAATCCATGATGCCCGCGGCATTCATCACAAGATATGCCGCGCCAATGGAGATCACTACGCCCACAATGGTCACAATCCGCCCTATAAGAACATAGTGCTCGTCGCGAGCATTCTTAACGATGTGCGGCTGGTAGATGTCATAGGTGAAAATGGCGGTGAAGGCGCTCACATTTCCCGCCATTCCGCTCATGAATCCCGCAATCAGCGCGGTTATGCCAAGCCCCAGCAGTCCCGGCCCAAGGTAGCGCACCATCATTAGCGGCAGCACTTCGTTGTAGCTGTGCAGCCCCGCCCCAGGATTTGCCTTGACCATGTTTTCGCCCACCAGGTGCATCAGCGTGCCATCGGGATTCTGCAGCACCACCAGGCCCAGCAGGCCGGGCAAGATCACTATGAACGGAACCGCCATCTTGAAGAATGACCCGATCACTGGCGCCATGCGCGCGGAGCGCAGCGAGTTAGCGGCAAGCACGCGCTGCACCACCAGGAAGTCCGTCGTCCAGTATCCAAAGCTGATGGCAAAGCCCAGCCCAAACACAATCCCGGTCCAGTGAATCCCCATCGGATTGTCGGCAAAGTGGCCCATGCTGCGCCACATGTGCGTGTAGTCGCCATTCGCGGTAACGCCGGTGGCAATGTTATGCGCCAGCCTGGCTTTGAACCCGCTCCAGCCTCCGGCCTCCACCAAACCCAGGATCGGCACCAGCAGCGCGCCACCCCAAATCAGCACGAATTGCAAAACCTCATTGAAGATCGCCGAACGCAATCCGCCCAGCGCAACATAAGCAGCCACCGCCAGCGACGAAACAATGATCGAGAAGTTCAAGTCCCATCCAAGGACGATCTTCATCACTTCGGCCATGGCGAACATATTCACGCCGCTCATCAGCACTGTCATGAAAGCGAACGAGACAGCCGCCACCGTGCTCGCGCCCTGCCCATAACGCAGCTTCAGATATCCAGGCACCGAGTGCGTCTTGCACACGTAATAAAACGGCATCATCACCATGCCCAGAAACAGCATGGCGGGAATTGCGCCTATCCAATACCAGTGCGCTGCCAGAATGCCGTACTGGTAAGCCGAGCCGGCCCAGCCCATCAGCTCCAGCGAGCCCAGGTTCGCGGAAACAAAGCTCAACCCAGCAATCCAGGCCGTCATCTCACGCCCAGCCATGAAAAACTCTTCGCTGGTGTTGGCCTTGCTCTTCAGGTAGAAACCGATCCAGATCACCATCACGAAATAAATGGCAATCACGGCAAGATCGAGAGTGCTCAGGTGAGCGAGTGAGGGCGCTCCGAGGACTAGGAACGCAGCGGCAGCCGCAGGCGAACCAGTAGCGGCCAGCGTGTGTGGGATCAGATCGAACATGCTTGTCACCTGAACAGGGTGTTGCGCCCTCGAGGTTGCCGGACGTTCGCCCCTAAGTAAATGGGTTTACTCCATGGCTTGTCAAGCGAGAAACTGCCCCGCTCAAATAATACCGGACAGGAACCTGCCCCGCCCCGCTGGAAATCGCGATGCAACTGAAATCAGGATGTTTCAGGGCGCAGCAAACGTTTACTGGACGAAGTCTACCATATTCTTCGCCACTCCCGACGTCCGCGTGATTTCTTTCTTGTCTTCCCTATGCCCGCAAGAGTATTTTGAGTCATGGGACAGTCTTCCCCCGCTCTCAAACCCATTACCATGTCTCCGCTCGCAGCACCTCTGCGTCCTCGGCGCAACCTGCTTCTCACCCTCGCCCTAAGGAGTCTTGACCATGCGTTCGCCTGTTGATCCCATTGGTTGTAGCGGCTTCTCTCGCCGCACCTTCTTCCGCGTCGCTGCCGGCGTCTCTGCCGTGGCCAGCATGCCCATCCTCAATGAATCCCGCCTCGCCTTCGCCGCGCGCCCCCACTTTGCCGACCCCAATAAAGGCATTCATATCGACGCCAATGAGAACCCCCTCGGGCCCTCTGAAGCTGCGCGCCAGGCCATATCCGACATCATTCCCAAAGGCGGACGCTACGAGTTCAGCATGGAAATGGACCTCGTCGAGACTTTCGCCAAAATTGAAGGCCTCAGCCCTGATTCGATCGCCGCTTTTGCCGGCTCCAGCGACCCGCTCCATTACACCGTGCTGGCCTTTACCGACAAGAACAAGCCGCTGGTGGTAGCCGATCCCGGCTATGAAGCGCCCATGTGGGCCGCGCAAGCCGCCGGCGCCCAGATCATCAAAGTGCCGCTCGCCGATCCCAATGGCGCCGCTACCCACGACGTCAAAAAGATGGTTTCCGCCGCGGCCACACCCGGCGTCATCTACATCTGCAATCCCAACAACCCCACCGGCACCTGCACCCCGCGCGAGGACATTGAATACGCCGTCGCCAACCAGCCCAAGGGATCGATCCTTCTGATTGACGAGGCCTACATCCACCTCTGCGAAGAGCCGCACTCCCTGGACTTTGTGAAGCAAGGCAAGGACGTCATCGTTCTGCGCACCTTCTCCAAGCTCTACGGCATGGCCGGCATCCGCATGGGCTTTGCCATCGGCCGGCCGGACCTTATTGCCAAGTACCAGCAATTCGGCCAGAACTCCCTGCCCATCACCGCCCTCGCAGCGGCCAAGGCCAGCCTCATCGATAAGGACCTGGTCCCCACCCGCCGCAAAATCATCGCCGACATCCGCAATGAGAACCTGGCCTGGCTCAAGTCCCAGGGATATGCCTGCACCCCCTCGATGAGCAACTGCTTCATGCTCGACGTCCGTCGTCCCGGCAAGGAAGTAATGGCCGCCATGGCTGCCAAGGATATCTACATCGGCCGCATCTGGCCGGCGTGGCCCACCCAGGTCCGCATAACCGTCGGCACCGCCAATGAAATGGCCGCCTTCCGCAGCGCATTCACCGACGTCATGGCCACCAAGACCTCCGGCCTGACGCCCATGCCCCGCCCCGGCCGCCTAGAGGACAGGCCCTTCACCCACCTGTCGTAAAAAGCAGCTTCCAGCCCTCAGCTTCTAGCTATCAGCTTTCAAGAGCGCCGACTGTGAAATGCAGTCGGCGCTCTTCTTTGCTCATCTCTCTACAAGAAAAGCCCCCGTCGTTGAACGGAGGCTCTCTTTGTTTTGAAACCGCTAAACGTAGATCCTGGCTAGTAGCTGGAAGCTAGAGGCTAGTAGCTGCATTTAAAAGATTATCTTCAAAGCAAACTCAGCATTCAACGGTTCCCCAGGGCCGATACCCGGATTGCCCAGGTATGGTCCGAGCGTTGAGCCGATCTCGCCACCCTCACCGGACTGCGGGAAGCCAACCGGCGCAAGATTCACTCGATTGAAGATGTTGAAGACGTTCGCGCTGAACTGCGCATTGATGCGCTCCGTGATAGCTGTCGTCTTGAAAAAAGCCACGTCCACCGACGCGTACCCAGGGTTGTAATTCTGGCCCCGGCGGGTCGGCGAGTAGACGCATTGCGCCGCGGGCGAGGTGCCGCAATCCACAAACGCCGTCGGGCTGAACCATTGCACCACCCCACCCGAAATGGCGTGATTGAGACCGGCTTCAGGATTGCTGACCACCTGTACTGCGCGATCCGCGCCTTCGCCGTTGCCGCTCGGATTGGACGAGGAGACCACCGTATAAGGCGTGCCGCCGTGGAGCGAGAAGCCGGTATTGACTTCCCATCCCTTGGTCAGGCGCTCAGGTCCTTTGAATTGGGGTACATGGTAATCCGCATAGCCTGTGACCGTGTTGCGCACGTCAAAGTCCGAGTTGCCGCGTTCGGCATTCTCATCCAGCGGGTTCTGCGCCACATAGGGCAGCAGGCCAGTCTCGTAATCCAGCGCGTGGCCCCATGTGTAGGCAAGCTGCGCCGACAGGTTGTGGTAGTTTTGAATTCGCAGTGTGCTCTGCAGCGAGTTGTAGATCGACCCCAGGTTGCTCTTGGCCTCGTCAATCACCGAGAAATTCGGGAACTGGCTGAAGTACGGACGCGAGCACTGCAGGTTGGTGCCGGCGCTTGTCGGCGTTGCGCCGCTGTAGGCCGGAGTGCAGGTCGTCGAGTTATACGGAACAGCCGTATTCAGCGATCCCGCCGCGCCCGGGTTAATGTCAAACAGGCCCATCAGGTGTGTGCCCTTGGTACCCACATAGCCCAGTTGCCACACAATCGAAGGTGTGAAGCTATGCTGCAGGTTGAGGTCGAAGTTCTCGCTGTAGGAAGGCCGGAACTTCGGATCGAACGTCGAGATCTTGACCAGGCTCTGACCGGAAAGCGCCTCCTGAAGGGTTTGGAAAATCGGTGCCCCGGCGGTGACCACAATGTTGTTTGCGCCCGCCTGCGCTACTTCCTCTGAACCGGCAGGATTCAGTCCCGGCCCGAAAACCGAGATGTTCTGAGCACCATTGTTCTGCAGCACCGACTTCATGTAGATGGAGTCGTAGTACAGGCCAAAGCCGCCGCGCAATACAGTCTTTGCCGAAGAGTCCACCTGGTAGGAGAAGCCTGCGCGCGGGCTGGCGCCACCCCAGAACTTGTTCCACAGGTTGGGCACGCCCTGACCGACAACAGCAAGCCCCGTGGCCGAGTTGGGATCGAACACCGACAGGTTCGGCTCCTGGCTATGCACCGGTCCTTCGTAGTCGTAGCGAAGACCGACATCCAGGCTCAGCCTCTTTGAAACCTGCCAAGCATCCTCCGCCCAGAGGGAGAAGGTGTTCACGAAAACCTGCCGCTTGGGATCGCCAACCACGTTTTCTGAGTTCGTCGGGTCGAAGCAGCCTGCCAGGAAGTCGGCAAGAAACAGAATATTCGGATCGGAAGGAGCAGTGGCCAGTGGAGCCGTGCCATTGCCGAGATTCGCGCAGGGTGTACCTGTTGAGACCCACGGCCCCTGCGACCCATCGAAGTAGATGGTGCCGCGCTCGCCAGTCTGGTAGAAGTCGTCCACCTGCGCCTGACGGAATTCACCGCCAAATTTCATCTGGTGCGCGCCCTTGATCCAGGCAAGATTCTCGTCCAGATGGCCGGTGATGTCGTTACGTCCGGAAGGCGCCGTGACGCCGATGGGATCAAAGCCACTCCCGCCGGCGGTGAGGCCCACACTCGCGGCGGTCGGTCCGATGATCAAGTGCGGCGACCCCGCCAGGGCCGGGTCGGTGACGCCCGTATTCAGGCCCAGGCCCACCGGGTTAAAATCCGTCTCCGCATCGGAGAAGACCTGGTTGAAATAGCTCACGCCGGCCGAGAGCTGGTTGGTGATGCTGTTGGAAAGTACGCGGTTATAAACCAGCGAAAAGTTCTCCACGTGAATCGGGGCGTTCTCGAAGTAAGGCGCCAGCGACGAGGATGTGGGCGCGGTCTGCGTGCCCTCACCGGCAAACCAGCTGGCGGCAAAGTGGTCCTTGGCGGTTGGCTGATAGTCAAACTTCACCAGGCTGTTGTAGCTGTGCCCGGTCAGGTCTCCGGTTGCTGCGTAGTTGTCATTCTGCGCCGGGCCGGTAAGCACCGCAGCCGGCCAGAGCGCCTTATAGTTGCCGCTGCCGTTGAGCAGGTTGTGGGAAACCGTGTTCTCCGCAATGCCGTATTGCTGCAAGATCGCCAGTGCCTCTGCCTGGTAGTCAGCCGAGGGTTCAGTCGCATGATTCTCGGCCCCGATCAGAAACCCCTGGTGCTCGCCCGCCGTGAAGAAGAATAGTTTGTCTTTCCAGATCGGTCCGCCAAATGAGAACCCGATATGCTGATTGCGGGTTGCCGCCTTTGACGTCTCAAATGGATTCATCCTTTGAAAAAACTCGTTGTGATTGTAGTAGTAGGCGGTGCCGTGCAGGCTGTTGGTACCGGACTTCAGCGTAAGGTTGGCCGTGCCGCCCGAGTTACGCCCGATCGCCGTGGAGCCCGATGTCTCAAATGAAAAATTCTCAATCGCGTCAATCGGCAAAATCACACCCGCAATCGATGAAACACCTCCCTGGTTTACGGCCGGGATGTTCCACCAGAGATCGTTGTTGTCCGTGCCCTCAATCTGCCAGTTCACTGAGTTGGAGCGGGTGCCATTCACGCTGGCTACGCCGGCGCCCCCGCCCGTGGAGAGCCCCGCAAATCCGGGAGTCTGCGCCAGCATCTGCGTAAAATCGCGCCCGCTGTTGGGCAGGTTTTGCACCACTTCCTCAGGAAGCGCAGTCGCCTGGGTGTCCGTTGCGGTATCCAGGGTTAATGCGCTCGCGGTCACCTCCACCGTCTCTCCGGCCGACGCCACCGCCAGCTTTACTGGCATGCTGTAATTGGTGGCAGCCGTGATCGGAACCTTGTCAATCTTCACGCTCTTGAAGCCGCTGGCCGAAACTGAAACTGTGTAGGTTCCCAGTGGGAGGTTCGCGAAGGAAAACTCGCCCGCGCTGGAACTCACCGTCTTGTAGGTCGTGTTGGTGGCGTCTTCGACAGCCGAAACCAGCGCTCCCGGCACCACTGCGCCAGATTGATCGGTCACCGTGCCGTTGATCCCTCCGCGAAACGTCTGTGAAAAGCCCGGCAGTGCCATCAGCACCGCAAGCGCCAGCAACAAGGCAGTCAATCCACTTCGAGTGATTCGATGTTTCATTTGGCCTGTCCTCCAGAAATGCAGGTAGAGTTTTGCTTCCATGCGCCCGAAAATATGAAAGAAATAACTGCAATTGCGCGGGCGCGCATGAGCGTACGAAGTCCTATTTTTTCTTGGGGTGTCTACAAGGATGGAATGTTTGCGAATGTACTTCCATGTCCCAGCTTACGGGGAAAACGTATAAAGATTCAATGAAGAAACTCCTCAAAACCCTCATCCCTGGACAAACTTCCCGCTGAATAGAGCATCTAAAAATGCCTTTCTCGGAGTGAGCCCAATCACATTGCAAAGTGCCCGCTGGCACATCTCGGGGCGTGCCGCGGTGCCACGCTGTCCAGTGCGAGGTGAATCCCATGCCGGATTCGTTCCCCAGCGCCGTTGACAACGCGTGGTCCCATCCGGCCGCTATCCTCGTCGCCACCGATCTGGCTGATCTTGATCGCCTCATGCCCTTTGCGCTCGACCAGGCCATGGAAACCGGAGCGCACCTCTTTCTCCTCCACGTGCTGGCTGCCGGCACAGGCATGGCAATGGACGCGGTCGGCCTGCCCTACTACGATCCAACCGCCGCCCTCGACCTCGCCACCAGAACCCTCGATCCCTGGTGCGCGCTGGCCCACCGCAAAGGCATCGGCTGCGATGCCATCATCCGCGAAGGCCATCCCGCTCACCAGGTTGCGGAAGTCCTCCGGCAATTCAAGGCGGATCGCGTTCTCCTCGGCACTCGAAGCCGCAGCAAACTAGGAAAGCTGCTGCTCGGGTCCGTGGCGGAACAAGTGCTGCGCTCGGTTAACCTCCCGGTCATTACCGTGGGTCCCGAGGCTCATCTCCCGGTGGTCGCGCAGCCGCGCGTCGTCTTGCACGCCACCACACTCAGAGAGACCTCCATCCCGAGCGCAGCCCTTGCATGTCGAATAGCGGCAATCCAGAGAGCCAGGCTGGTTCTCCTCCATGTGCTTCCTCCCACGGAAGAACCCGGTGTGTTTCATCCCTTCGCCGGAAAAACAGGCCAGAGCGGTCAACCAGCCAGCCTCGACGCCGCGGCACTCCATGAGCTCAATCTGTTTATGGAGAAAACCGCAGCCGATTGCTTCTCTGACATCGTGCCCCAGGTTGTCCATGGAAACCCGTGCATAGAGATTCTTGCCGCAGCCGCTGAATGTCACGCCAGCCTCATCGTTCTGGCCGCCACTGAGCGCTCAATCTTCCAGAATCTGACCCGCGACCGCACCATCTACCGGGTTCTGGCCCACGCCCGCTGCCCCGTCCTAACCCTGCGCGAACCCATCTCCGCATCAATCCCACTCAAGGAGCAACTGAGCTCCATTCACCAATGAACGGAAGCTCATTCGGCTATGTTCTTCGATTGATCCGGTGAACCTTGTTTCCGATACACCGCAAGAACAGTGTGCCCTCTCGGGAGAAAAACCTCGTCGTCGAAGATCGTCGATATCCATCCGCCGGTCACCGAAGCAAACTTGCCGAGAAACTTACCCATGATCGAGAAGTCGATCATAGTTTGCCGGCGGCCCAATATCGCATTGAGCCTTCTACTGATCATTGTGCTGACGTATGCCTGCAAGTGGCAGTCAGCCACCACCTCATGCTCAATCGCTACCAGGCTGACCGGAAAAATCCCGGCCATGGCCTCCAACGTTTTGTCCGGCCAACGGGTAAGATGATGCGGCGGCAGATTCAAGTAGCCGTTTTGAGCAAACTTCAGGAAGGAATCCTCGCTCGGAACGGCAAAAATCAATAGCCCACCCGGCTCGAGACATTCGATGCATTTGCTAATGAAGGCGCCCGGCCCAGAGACGTGCTCCAGAACCTGAAATGAACAGACAACCTGGTAAGCGGCCGGGCAGGCCACGGCATGCTCCTCTATCGATTGAGTTCGAACATCAAGTCCGCTCGCGCGAGCCTTCTCTGCCGCAGCGTGAGAATACTCAAGACCCGTATATTGGCCGGAGGTAAGTTTTCTTCCAAACCATCCCACGCCGCACCCAACTTCGAGAACGCGTGCGCTTGGCGGCATCCATTTGATCGCCATATCGTATTCGGGTTTGTCCTCCAGGTAATACCAATCGAATGCCTGAAAGCTGGCGTAATATTCTGGCGACCCCGGCAGTTCCGGATCAAAGAAGACAACGTGGCATCTCTGGCAGTGGTAAACCTGGATCCAGGGCGTTCCCCGGAGATCGTGTTTCACCAACTCCCTCTGTGCCGCGATATACGATTTGACGATTGATTCTGCGCTGATTCTTGTTTCGAATAGCGTGTCGCCGCTGCCGCACAGCGGACATTTTGGCCTCGCAGCGGCATCGTTCTGACCGGATCTCGAGGATTCCATTTCCAGCGCCTCACAAAGGGATTGTTCCAGCTACAGCGGTTTCGATTCCTCTGGTCTGATGTCGCACTTGCGGCAAAAGACCACAGCGCTGGTCTCCACAACCTGCGGAAAAACTCGCTCCACCAGCGATTTTCAAATGTTTTGTATCAGTCATCCATCGGCGAAGCCAACCCACAGTCGATGAAAGCTGGTACGCGATAGCCCGCTGACCTGCTAACTCGCCACCCCGCGAAGAGCAGGCTGACTTGCTGAGCCTACTACATCAACCCACGCGAATTTTTCGTTTGGACCGCCCGGCCAATGCGGAAATGAGATGCCTAAGCCGTAAGCCGTTCCAATTGATCCGGCTTCACGATCGTCATGCTGGACCCCTTGATGGTAATCCACTGGTCGCGCCGGAACTGGTTCAGAAGCCGCGTCACGGTTTCGCGCGAGGTGCCTGCCATGTTGGCAATCTCCTCATGCGTCAGCGCCATGGTGAACCGGATCTCAGGCTTGCCGTTAGCCGACGATCTGCCCCAGTCCAGCAGCAACCGCGCCAGCCTGCCCGCCGCGGACCCTGAAAGCGCCAACCGCTTGGCGTCGTGAAACACCGTCAGGTATTCGCCCGAAAGTGACTGCGCCGCGTGCATGCTGGCGACGCCGTGGCGGCCGAGAAAGTCGACAAATTCCTGCTTGCGCACTGTCTTGACCTGGCAGGGCTCAATCGCCTCCGCCGTCACTTCGTGCGGCACATTGGCCAAAACCGCGCTCAGGCCCATCACGTCGCCCGGCCCGGCAATCTTCAGAATCATGGTCTTGCCGTCGCGCGATGTGGACGAAATCTTTACCTGACCAAAACAGATCACAAACACATTGCGTGCCGCGTCACCCTCGGTAAACAGCTTCGCGCCCCGCGCGTGGCTCATCATAATGCCAATACCGTCGTAGTCCCGCAACGCTTCGGCCGTGAGATTGCAGAACATTCGCAGATGGCGATGCTCACAATTGATGCAATCTTCCGGGGGGTGATGAGGATGGAACGTAGCCATATTTTTCTACTGATCTACTCGAAGTATAGCGCACTTTAACAGGTGATAAGGCGAGTAAGCAGTCAATACAGGGATTTTGCTTCAATCCCGGCCAGTCCAGCAGAGCGGCGATCCCCAGCCCTGAAGGGTCAAGACTCTATCCCTGAGACAAACTCGCCCCCGAACTACGCTGCCTGGTCCGCAAAATGCGGTTCTGGCTGCTTGCGATATAGCCCCTCGATACCTCGCGCGCCAACTCCTCCAGCAACTGCATTCGCAGCGGTGGATATTCCCTGAATGCCTCCACCAGAGCCGCCATCGGCAGCAACAAGACCGAGCCGTTAGTCTGCGCGCTCAGCGTGTAGGTGTGGCGCCCGTCTCCCAGCACCGCCGCCAATTCCACCAGTTCTCCTGCGCGCGCCGTCCCCAGCGTCAGCCGTGTCTGAAGCCGTTCCGTCCTGCGCAAAAACTGACCTGCAACCAGCACATACAGCCCCAGGCAAACATCGGACTGGCGAAAGACAATCGCCCCGGAATCGTAATCAACGCACTGTGAAGAACCGTTCAGCAAACTTCCCGTAGCCGGAGGGCACTGCAACAACTCTGCCAGCGGGCGTGGCGCCATCGCATCCCTTTGCCCGAATCCTGCCTGTGTTTGCATGACTCCTTCTTCCTTGTCCCTGTCCCATCTCCAGTCCAGCTCAACTTGGCGCATCCAGCCTGACGCATCCAGCCTGACGCGTCCAGCCTGATCCGTCCAGCCTGATCCGTCCAGCTTGGCCCGTCCAACCCGCCTGCCTGCCGGCCAGTCCCTCACCAGCGTCTTTGGCCACGCGGCTTGGCCTTCCACCTCGCGCCCTAAGCGACAAATCGCTCAAAATGGAACAAGTCCAGAGAAATGAATCAATAGAAAGGTGCAGTGGAATCTACCCCTTCCACCAGACCGTCCCGAGTCAAAATCGAACAGTCAACCGTTGTGCGTTTCCTTTGCTACTTGGCTAACACCGTTGAAGCCTCCCGCTCTTCCTCGACGGGCGTTGCCTCCGGCGGAACGCACAGCACAGGTACTCGAGACCGGGCCAGCAGCAGGAAGACGGTCCCGTGCGGTCCTGGCGTCTCGCTGGTGCGCTTCACTCCCGCCACCAGCAGGCTTGGCCTGTATTTGCCAATTGCTTCTACCACTGCGTCTGCCACGTTGCCGTCCTTCACAACGAATCGCACCGGGAAACGCCCGTTCGGCTCGATCCCGAACTGCGCCAGCGTACTCGCCACCGGGTTCAAAAATGCCGATGCCTCCGCAGGACCGCGCGCATGCAATACCACCAGCGTGCGATGAAATGTCTCTGCCAGCGAATACGCTGTCGACACCGCCGCCGCCGTTGCCTCGTTTCGTTCCATCGCCAGCAGCACAGGCCCTCCCGGAGTAGGACGAAACTCGCCCGCATTCCAGTCCGCGGCCACGGCAAGCACCGGGCACGGCGCCAACCGAACCAGTTGCTCCGCCACTGCGCCCACAACCACCGGCCCCGCGCCCTCCACTCCCTTGGTTCCAATCACGATCAGCCCGGCCTTGTATTGCCGCGCCACATCCACCAGCATCTGGGCCACCGCGCCCTGCCGAATCTCCGAATGGCTATGAATCCCAACCCGCAGCAGGTCTCCCGCCATCTTGCCCAACTCCCCGCGCGCCTCTTCCGTCAAACCCTTCAGAACGCGACCCGGCACCGAATCCACCGCGGCATAGTCCGTTGGATCAATTCCGTGAGCAAGCACAATCCGCGCCCCGTAGCCGCCTGCCAGCTTGCGCGCATACTCGAGCGCCGCCTCTGCCTGGCCCTGCAGATCCGTGGCCACCACGATCGTCTTCATGTTCGCTCCAAAACTCATTGAGACCTCCCGGCGTCCCGCGCCGCCACTCTCAGATTCCGTCTGTTGGATTCAGAGTCTGCGCTCCCAGTGAATATCAATCAGTGACACCATTCACCCCGCGCTGTGACTCGTGTCACAAGTCTTTGTTCCAACGATCAAAAAACCTCGTCCAACGATCAAAATCCCTGCTCGACTCCATATCGCCGATGTGCCAAATCTCATATACACGCCGCAGCCAAATGCGTTAGCCTTCTCACCGTCATGAAAACCTCAACGAATTTCGCCTCGCAATCGATCGCTCTTCGCCTCTCCGCATACCTCGCAGCCATCCTGTCCACTCTTGTTCTAGCCTTTGCCGTCCACGCCCAGGCGCAAGCTCCTGTACCAGACTCGACCGCCATCGAAGCCCGCGCCCACGACATGCTCGGCAAACTCACCCTCGAACAAAAGATCGAGCTGATAGGCGGTGTGAACGACATGTACACCAACGCCATCCCCGCCATCGGCCTGCCCCGCTTCAAAATGTCCGACGCCTCCGTCGGCGTGCGCACCTGGGGACCAACCACCGCCTATGCCGGCGGCGTCGATCTCGCCGCCTCCTGGGACCCTGAACTCGCGCGCCGCATCGGCGAGGGCCTTGGCAAGGATGCCCGTTCCCGCAACGTCAACTTCCTGCTCGGCCCCGGCGTCAACATTGCCCGCTCCCCCATCGCCGGCCGCAACTTTGAATATCTCTCTGAAGATCCCTTCCTCAACGCCGGCCTCGCCGTGCCCTTCATTCAGGGCGTTCAATCCCAGGGCGTCATCGCCACCGTCAAGCACTACGCCGTCAACAGCCAGGAATACAACCGCCACAACGTCAGTTCCGACCTCGACGAGCGCACCTTGCGCGAAATCTATCTCCCCGCTTTTGAAGCCGCCGTCATCAAAGGCCACGTCGACGCGGTCATGAACTCCTACAACCTCATCAACGGCGTCCACGCCACGCAGAATGAAATTCTGAATCTAAAAATCCTCAAAGGCGAGTGGGGATTTCAAAGCATCCTCATGTCCGACTGGGACGCGACCTACGACTCCATCGGCGCAGCCAACAACGGCCTCGATCTCGAAATGCCCAGCCCCCGCTTCATGAATGCGGCAGGCCTCGTCTCCGCCGTCAAGTCGGGAGCCGTCAAAGAGTCCACCATCGACGACAAGGTCCTCCGCCTCTTCCGCACCGCCTTGCGCTACGGCTTCCTCGACCGTCCCCAATTCGATCCGGCCGACTCCACCTACTCCATTGCCGATCGCTCCATTGCCCTTGACGGCGCGCTTGAATCGATCACCCTGCTCAAAAACGACGGCGCAATCCTCCCGCTCGATCCCGCCAAAATCAAGACCATCGCCATCATCGGCCCCAACGCATGGCCCGCGGTCACTGGCGGCGGCGGCTCTTCCACCGCGCAGGCCTTTGAACCCATCAGCACCCTCACCGGCATCGCCAACCTGCTCGGACCCAATGTCCACGTCCTCTACGCCCCAGGCCTGCCAAATCTGAATGACGTTCTCCGCCACACCAACTGGGACGGCCCCATTCAGGTTGCCACCTATCCAAGTTCCGACTTCACCGGCACGCCCGAAATCAGACAGACAAAAACGCTCTCCCACTGGGACTACGATGGTGACGAACCAAGGAGCAACCAGCCGCGCAGCATTCGCTACACCGCCGCCTACAAAGCGGATAAGGCCGGCAAATACGTGATTCTTTCCGCCACCGGTGGATGGAACAGCGCTCAATACAGCGTCGCAGTCGACGGCAAGCTGCTTCCCATTCCTCCCCACGCCGAAGGCCAGGCCCCACAGTTCTTCACTCTCGATCTCGCCGCCGGACAGACCATCCACGTTGTCGCCGAATACCATCCCGTAGCCGCCCCGCACTTCGGCCTCGGCATCGCCTATGAGCCCAGCCTTGTTTCGGATGAGGCAAAAAAGTTTGCGTCCATCGCCGATGTAGCCGTGGTCGCCGCCGGGTTCACCGGCTCAACCGAAAGCGAAGGCTTCGATCGCACCTTCCAACTTCCCTGGGGTCAGGACGCCCTCATTGAAGCGGTCGCCGCCGCCAATCCGCACACCATCGTCACCATCACCGGCGGCGTCGGATACGACACTCACCGCTGGCTTGCCAAGGTTCCCGCGCTCCTTCACGTCTACTATCCCGGCCAGGAAGGCGGTACCGCCGTCGCCGACATCCTCTTTGGCAAACACGATCCTGAAGGCAAACTTCCCGTCACCTTCGACCGCAGTTGGGATTCGAGCGCATCCGCGAAGTATTACTACCCCAGCCCCGGCGCCGACACTTCACTCCACGTCCTCGAGCCCGGCCATGCGCCCGTCGATTACATCATCCCCCACGTTCAATACGGTGACAAGCTCATGGTCGGCTATCGCTACTGGACCACTACCGGCAAGCACCCGCTCTATCCCTTTGGATTTGGCCTCAGCTACACCACCTTCAGCTTCTCCAACCTGCAAGCGCCCACAACCGCCGCCTCCGGATCAACCGTCTCCGTCACCTTCGACGTTACCAACACCGGCAGCGTAGCCGGAGCTGAAGTAGCCCAGCTCTACATCTCCGATCCGTCCGCCAAGGTCTCCCGTCCCGAGCGCGAACTCAAGGGCTTCGAGAAAGTCCGCCTCGCTCCCGGCGAAACCAAGCATGTCACCCTCAATCTCGACGCCCGCGCCTTCAGCTACTGGGATGAATCAGCCCACAAGTGGACCATCGACCCCGGCAAGTTCGTAATCCGCGTAGGCGACTCCAGCGAATCCACCCCGCTCTACGCCGACCTCACCCTCAACTAACCCGCCCTCATCAACAAAGCTGGGTCGTCCAGGGTCCCGATTTCGGGACCTTGGACAACTACAATCCGAGTATTGACAATTGTACATACAAATCTCATAATAGAAATTGGCAGGCAAGATGTGCCAGTTCGAATGGGATCCGGTCAAGAACCGCGAGAACCTCCGCAAACATGGCGTCGGTTTTGGGACTGCCCAGTTGATATTCGAAGACCCGTGGATTATCTCCCGCAAAGACCTATCCCACGACCAGGCCGAAGAGCGGTACAACGCCCTTGGAGAGATCGCACCGGGCACAGTCCTGTTTGTCGTGTTCACTGTTCGAGAGAAGGATGGAGCGGAAACCATCCGCCTGATCTCCGCACGAGCCGCATCTGCCCAGGAACGGAGGTTCTATGAAGAAGCAAGAAGCCGCTCGCAAGCGGGAAATCGCCACCATCGCCGCCAAGACCGACGCTACAATTGACTTCTCTGACATGCCGGAAGCCGTCGACTGGAGCGGCGCGGAGATCGGCCGCTTCTACCGCCCAACCAAGCGTCCAGTCACCATCCGGCTAGACCACGATGTGATCGAATGGCTCAAAAGTTATGGCCGCGGCTACCAAACCAAGGCCAACCTTCTGCTCCGGCATGCCATGGAGTCCAGCCGGCACACGCGAGCAAAGGCCAGAAGAACTGCCTCATGAGCGCTAAAATTCTGACCATGTAGAAGGCTACGGAGAACGCCGGCACTATCTCCCCTGCTCCGAAACCTGCTCCTCAAATTGCGCCTTCGCCCGCGGCGCAAACTTCCGCTGATAATAAGCCGTGGTCGCCACAATCGCCGGTATCCCAATCGAGATCGGCACGATCCAAAGCCACCAGCCTGCATGCAGCAACGGCCCGATCGTGACCACCGAAAAAGCCGTCCATGCGGCGATGTAGCTCCCGATCATCCCCTGCAAGTGCGCGTACCACCAAAACATCTTCTCCGCCGGCGGATGCGTAAATCGCCACATCGATCGACCCGAAATGCGCATCCCAACCAATCCGAAGACAATCGCCGGGATGCGCAGACCCTGCACCAGTTCCGGCCTGAGCGCTCCCAGCACAACCAGCGTCAGGCTCGCTGCAAAGCAGAAAATGGCCGCGGCCCAATCCAGTCCGCGGACAACTGGAGCACCCTTCCATGCCGCCTTCTGTCCCAGTACCCGGTAGGCCGAAAACGCCGCATAGAAGCTGAAAACTGCCACCAGCGCGAGGAATAGAATTGGCCGGTAGGCCGCCATCACCAGCGCAGTAAAGGCAACGACGGTCATGCACCAGAAGTAGGTCTTGCCCCACATGCGATGCGCCTTGCCGCCCTTTGCCGTGACCAGCGCCAGCGGAGCCAGCGCAAACGCTCCGCCACCGGCAGTGATGTGAACCGCCAGAAAAGCATGCATCCACCACGGATCGTGCATCTGTTCTCCACCGGCGCCCCGTTGTCGCCGCGACTGTGAAGTTTCATTACGCGCCGAGCGGTTCCATGGTTCCAGATATTTCCGCGCAGCGGCTATGCATCCTGTCAGGGAGCTATCTGCCTGGGAACGGTAGACTGATCCCATAAGGGGTATGAAATTGGAAAACAAGCCTCAAGCCATACTGCCCTCGGAAGAAAAACAAATACGGAATGCCCTGGATGCGCACTGGCGCGCGTCGGCAGTCGGCGATACAAACGCAGAACACGAAATCTACGAGGACGATGCCATTTGTGACTATCCCCAGTCAGGCGAGCGAATCCTCGGTCGACAAAACTTGCAGGCCCTGCGAAGTCATCACCCCGGGAAACCATCCGGTTTCAACGTCAGGCGAATGATGGGAAAAGGCGATCTCTGGATCACGGAATACACAATCGTTTACCAGGGGCGTTCAGCATTCACAGTAAGCATTATGGAGTTTTCAAACGGCAAAGTCGTGCACGAGACACAGTACTTCGCTGATCCCTTCGAGGCGCCCGCCTGGCGAAGCCAATGGGTTCAACAAATCCCATGACACCAAATCGACATACGATTTGCCCCGAAAAGACGGTCATTGTTCTTCAACAACTAGCGTGGCAAATAAAAAGCTCTGATCATAATTGAGCTGTCATCCTGAGCAATTACCCTCTCAAGGCGGTCATCCTGAGCGAACGGGTCCCCAAACGTTTTTCAGTTTCCGGGGTCCCCGAAGAGCGGTCTTTGCTCTTTGGGGTGGAGGTTGGGGGTGGTGAGTCGAAGGACCTGCATTTGTTCTTGTCTTTGTTCTTGTCTTTGCCTTTGCCCCTCGTCCGCATTGACGAGCCCTACAAGCCGGTCCTCAGGAGCATCCAATAAGAGCTGTTATCCTGAGCGACCGGAGCGAAACATGGGGAGTCGAAAGCCTGCCCTGAGCGTAGCCGAAGGGGACCTGCGGTTGCTCTTCGGAAATAATCAACGAACCTTCGACACACGAGTCTAGCTCCCATGCCGCTCCCAAAACGCCGCCGGCGTAACAATGGAATATCTCCCCGCCAGCGCCAGCAAATCCTTATCCCCGGTGATCAAGTAATCCGCCTTCGCAGCCAGCAGCGTCCCCAGCACCGGCCCGTCCGCCTTATCCCGCAGGGCCTCATCCACATCCCCGCCAGGCTCCACAACCTCCGCCAGAAACAGGAAGCTGTCCGCAAGATCGCGAATCTCCTCCGGGCTCAGCGAATTCCGCGGGAGCCGCGGCAGCACCCGCACCATCTCTTCCAGAATGTATCTGGAAAGCACCACGTCGAGCCCACCCCGTTGCCACGCGCCCACAATGCGCCCCGGAATACCCAAGGGAAATGCCAGTCCAGCAACCAGCACATTCGTATCCAGCACCACGCGTAGCCCCGGCATTACCGGCGCCGTTCGCGCGCTACCGCTGCATCGATCTCCGCCATGCCCTCGTCGGCCGGCACACCCGCGTATGCCTCGGCAATCCGGTTGCTCAGCTCATCGAACCGCTCCCGCATCCGCCTGATCCGCGTAAACAATTCGGCATCCACCAGCGCCGCTACTGGCTTCCCGTCCTTGGAGATCACGATGCTGTCGTTCCGGTACTGCACCTGGTTCAGCATCTCGCCCAGGTTCTGCCGAAGCTTCACCGCGCTTACCTCAGAGATCATCTCGCTCTCCAATCATAATGATCATTATGATCCATATGATTAACCCTGTCCACTCATCCACGCCGCTCGCTTCAACCGTGCCCCGATCCTTCAAGAGATTAATCTCGCTCACCACCCCAAATTTGCCGATAATTAAACCCCGTTGCCGCACAATCACAAATAGAAGGTTCCAAGCCAGCTGAAAACCAGCCCGCTGGAAGCAATTCGGCCCACAAGCGGAAAGCAACCCTCAGCCCCATCGCAGGCTGGAACTCCTTTGTTTTCTCATGTATGCGAATAACCCCTTTCTTATGTCATGCTTACGGGGTAGGAAAAATCGTAAACCCATGAAAAAAAGGATTTTACCAAAATGACCGGGGGAGGGGGGTAGGCCGGCTAATCCCATCGTCACTGCCATCTGCAATCTGTGATCTGTCCCACCGCGGGTGCCGCCCCGGGGGGTGGACTGAGAAGGGCCACGGGTGAAACCCTTGGGATTCCGCCCGCGCGCCTCGCCTTCCGGGAGGAACGGCATGATTCACCCCAAAAAACATCCCCTCAATTTGCCGATAATTACCCTCATTCGGCGCACAATGGGTTATGGAGCTTCGAATGGACGAAAAAACAATCCCAGGATACTGCCGCAATCGTCTGCCGCACTACGTGATAGGTTAACTCCTTTGTTTTCTTATGTATGCAATAACTCCTTTGTTATGTCATGCTTACAGTGTAAAAGCATGAAAACAAAACACTTATTTTCGGGGGGGGGGGGAGCAACCTCTTCGGTATGATCATCCTATGAAGCGCGTCCTCTTATCCTGGAGCAGCGGCAAAGACAGTGCATGGACCCTCCACGTCCTGCGCCAGCAACCCGATATTGAAGTCTGCGGCCTGCTCACGACGGTCAACAGTGAATTCGACCGAGTCGCCATGCACAGCACCCGTCACTCGGTGCTCGAAGCCCAGGCCAAAGCAGCCCAATTACCCCTGTGGGTCGTCCCCCTGCCCTGGCCCTGCTCCAACGAGATTTACGAGGCGCGCATGGCCGAAGCCTGCCAGCGAGCCGTCAATGAGCGCATCGACGCCATCGCCTTCGGTGATCTGTTTCTCCGCGACGTCCGCGCCTATCGCGAAGAGAAACTAAAGCCAACCGGTCTCGAGCCGTTGTTTCCTCTATGGGAGATTCCCACCGATCAGCTGGCGCGCACCATGATCGCCAGCGGCCTGCGCGCGCGCGTTGTCTGCGTCGACCCGAAGAAGGTGCCCGAGTCGTTTGCCGGCCGCGAGTTCGACGAAGCGTTCCTGGCCGATCTACCGCCCGGAACCGACCCCTGCGCCGAGCGCGGCGAGTTCCACACCTGCGTCTACGCCGGCCCCATGTTCACCGCACCACTGAATTTGAAACCCGGCGAAGTAGTCAACCGCGACGGCTTCGTCTTCGCCGACTTTCAATAGCGTGCATTCGCTGACCTGCTGACCTGCTAACTCGCTGACCTGTGGGTGCCCCTGGTCCTCGCATTTGGGGACCAGGGATCGGAAGGCAATCATGCCAGTGCGTGCCTCCCGCGAGCTCCTCCCCACCTCAGGTGGTTACCGCAAGCTTTTCAACGCCGGATAAAGCTTCCGCCACTTCGCATATCCAGCCTGATACGCAACCAGATCCGCCTTATCCGGCTCAATCCGCGACGCAACCTCAATCGCCTGCCCGCAAGCCTCGTCCAGATTCGCCCAGTGTCCCGCGCCCACTCCGGCCATTAGCGCCGAGCCAAACGCGCCGCCTTCTTCCGCCGTCAGCACCTCGACGGCATGCCCATAAATCCCCGCCTGAATCTTCCGCCAAAGCGGCCCGCGCGCCCCGCCACCGCCCAACCGGATCCCGCTCACCGGAATCCCCAACTCGGCAAACAGCGTGAACGTATCCTCCAGCGAATACGCCACGCCCTCCAACACCGCCCGCACAAAGTGCGCCGCCGAATGCACCGTTGAAATCCCCGCAAACGCCGCCCTCACTTGCGGATCCAGATGCGGAGTTCGCTCGCCCAGCAGATACGGCGCCCACTCAAGGCCCTCGCTGCCCGCCGGAATCCTCTCGGCAGCCGCAGTCAGTTCGTCATAACTCTGCCCGGCAAAGAACGTCTCCTTCAACCAGCGAAAGCTCAACCCCGCCGACTGCGTTACGCCCATCACGTGCCACAACCCCGGCACCGCATGGCAGAATGTGTGCAGCCGTCCCTTTGGATCCTTGGTCGGCGCGGCCGTCGCCGCAAACACTACGCCCGAAGTCCCAATCGTCGCCGATACCGACCCCGGCTGCAGGATTCCCATTCCCACCGCGCCCGCTCCCTGATCGCCCGCGCCAGCCACCACCGGCGTTCCCGCCGTCAACCCCGTCAGCCCCGCCGCGCTCTCGCTGATCCGTGCACACACCTCGGGCGATTCGTATACCTTCGGCAGCCAGCTCTCCGGAATCCCCGCCGCCTCCGCCACTTCGCGCGACCAGCGCCGATGCGTCACGTCCAGCAGCAGCGTCCCTGAAGCCTCCTGCACATCAATTGCAAACTCGCCCGTCAGCCGGTAGCGCACATAATCCTTGGGGCACATAATGTGGCGAATCTTCGCGAAGATCTCCGGTTGATGCTCTTTGACCCACAGCACCTTGGTTACCGTAAAGTTAGGCAGCGCAGGATTGCACGTGAGCTCGATCAGCCGCTCATAGCCAATCTTTTCCGTAAGCCAGTCGCACTGCGGCTGAGTACGCGTGTCGCACCAGATCAGCGCCGGCCGCAGCACCGCGCCATTATCGTCAAGCATCACAGCGCCGTGCATCTGCCCCGTCAGCCCGATCGCTGCGATCGGCTCGCGTGGCTCTGGCGCCGCAGCCAGCGCACCGCGAATTGCCTCCTGCGCCGCGCGCCACCAGTCCTCCGGATCCTGTTCCGCCCAGCCCGGATGTGCCGTCTTGAACGCCTCATGCTCGCTCGATGCCCCGGCAATAAGCCTGCCAGCCGCATCCACCACCACCGCCCGCGTTCCGCCCGTGCCCACATCCATTCCAAGAAACCACATAACCGTTGTCTCCCTTGCTAAATCGCTTTTCCCGGCGCACGCAGCATATCACCCCGCACCGATAAGGGAACAGGCAAATCACTCCCCGCCCAACCCATGCCATGCCTTAACCCAGCGTCCAAAACACCGATCATTCGTGCACTCGACAAACCCACTCAATGCGCGCTCCCCAAAAATTGACGAGCGGAAAATAACCCTCAGCGTCTGTGCAGTAGAAGACTCCTGCACGGCTGCGCAGCACACCCAGGTGTTCTAATCACAAATCAATTCTGAGAGGCGAAAGATGAAATTGAATGATGACCCGACCCGAAGATGTGTGGATTGCTGTGTCAAAATGCTGACTGCCTTCACTCTGGCGCTGGTATTCGCAGCGCCAGCCGCGTTTGCGCAAACCCCGGCAGCCGACACCAAGCCCGCCGATGCAAAACCCGCCGAGACGAGGCCCGACACAGGCATCGACCAGACCTTTTTCCTAACCAACGTGACACAGCAAAACGACCTCAACGATCTGCAAACCGACATACGAAACATGGTAGCCGGCCGTACCCACGTCTATGCCGTCCCATCGCAGAACGCCATCTCCATCCACGGCTCACCTGAGGACATTGAGCGCGCGCGGAAGCTCATCGCGGAGCTTGACCGGCCCAGAAAGATTTATCGCCTCACCTATACCATCACTGAGATTGACAACGGCAAGCGCACCGGAACGCAGACCTTCGGCATCCTTGCAGCCAACGGCGAAAAAACAACGTTCAAGCAAGGCAGCAAGGTCCCCATCGCAACCGGATCGTACGACAGCGACAATTCCAAGTCGAACACCCAGTTTCAATACCTGGATGTAGGCCTGAACATCGAGTTCACAGTGGAAGGCAATGTCGATGGCTTGTTCCTGCGCTCCAAGGTCGCGCAAACCAGCCTTGCTGAAGAGAAGTCAAGCTTCGGTGCGCAAGATCCGGTGCTCCGTCAAATCGTGCTCGAAGGTTCATCGGCTCTTACTCTAGGCAAGCCACTCATCCTTGGCTCGATCGACATCCCCGGCACTACGCGCAAGCAGGATATCGCGGTAGTTTCAGAACTCGTCAAATAGGCTGGAGGGGCGGACCAGGCACCTCCAATCAATTCCGGCAATCAAGTCCGGAGTGGCCCGCCCACTTAATCTCTTACCGCCATGCGGTACTTCGCCCCGAACTGTGACCTTTAGCACAGTCGCACTCCCCGCTCCGGGTGAAAATGAATGCGTAAGGCTCGCCAGCCATGCGCTGCGTGCCCAGGAGAAGACCAAAAACCATGAGCGATCTCGCCACGCTGGCTGAAAGCGTTGTCCTCGACCCCCTCGTCGGCCATCCCGCCGACTACCATGTCTTTCACCAGTTCATTGACCGCTGCAAAACCCTCCCCGCCATCACAACTGCAGTAGTCTGGCCGCTCTCCGACGTGGCCCTGCGCGGAACCGTCGAAGCTGCCGTCGAAGGCCTCATTGAGCCCACGCTCATCGGCGACGCATCCGAAATGAAGGCGCTGGCCGCGAAGATCGGCTTAGACATCAGCACTTATCCGATCATTCAGGCCGACACCGGAGAGAAAGCCGCGGAACTGGGAGTAGCCATGTGCCGCGCAGGCAACGCTCAGGCAATGATGAAGGGCAGCCTTCACACCGACGAGCTGATGAAAGCCGCTATGCAGCGCGACACCGGGCTGCGCACCGCGCGACGCATCTCCCATGTCTTCATCATGGACACCCCTGCCTATGCCCGCACCCTGCTGATTACGGACGCGGCCATCAACATCATCCCCGAGCTTGAGGACAAGGTCCACATCGTGCAAAATGCCATCGACCTGGCCCACGCCCTCGGCATTCCCGAGCCCAAGGTCGCCCTGCTCTCCGCCGTCGAGACCGTAAACCCCAAGATCAAGTCCACCCTTGATGCCGCGGCTCTCTGCAAGATGGCCGATCGCGGCCAGATCACTGGAGGCATTCTCGACGGCCCCCTGGCTTTCGACACTGCCGTCAGCGAGAAGGCGGCAGCCATCAAGCACCTGGTCTCACCCGTCACCGGCCAGGCCGACATTCTCGTCGTCCCCGACCTCGAAAGCGGCAATATGCTCGCCAAGCAGCTTGAATACCTGGGTGGCGCGCAACTTGCCGGCATCGTCCTCGGCGCGCGTGTTCCGGTCATTCTCACCAGCCGAGCCGATTCGGCTGAAACCCGCCTCACCAGTTGCGCCGTGGCCGTTCTACTCCACTACGCCGAACACCCGGCTTTAAGAGTCTAGCCTCCAATCTGATCCGCAAGTCGAATGGGCGCCGTCTCCTGTGAGATTGGCGCCCGCTTCTTTTTCCGTCGCTCCATGTGCGTCGATACACCCTTCTCCCCGCGTCGGCATCCAAGCCCTTGCGTGGGGTTGAGACGCGGATGATCCATTCCGGACATCCCGATACTCTCCCACTGCAAAGGAGCTTCTCCCTATGTCGACACACACCCATGAGGAATCGAAAGCAGCCAAAGTCAACGTTCCAGACGGTTTCGATCCAGAACAGGTCAAGAATCTCTCCAGCGTGCTCAACGCCCTGCTGGCCGATGCATTCGCCCTTTACCTGAAAACGAAAAACTTCCACTGGCATATGAGCGGACCGCATTTTCGCGACTATCACCTCATGCTCGACGAACATGCCGCGCAGATCTTTGCTATCACCGACGATATCGCTGAGCGCGTGCGCAAAGTCGGCGGCACAACCATCCGCTCCATCGGGCACATCGCCAAGCTCCAGCGCATCGCCGACAATGACCAGGAGTTTGTGCCCGCCCGTGACATGCTTCTTGAACTTCACGGCGACAACAAGTCCCTCATCGACAGCCTGCGCACCGCCCATGAGGTCACCAGCAAAGCCAATGAATTCGCCACCACCAGCATGATTGAAGTGTGGATTGACGAGGCCGAGCGTCGCGCCTGGTTTCTCTTTGAAGCCACGCGGTAGTCGGAACTTCAACCTCTTGGCCCCCTGCCAGCGCTGCGTTAACGGCCAACCCGGTCCACGGCGAAATGACCGAGTGCCTACTCCCAAGTCAACCTTGGACGGGCAGAACCGGCGATCGCCCACCCCAGGCACCTTGCTCCAAACGTCCGCATAACTCCAAAATGGCCCAGGTTCAAATGAACCTGGGCCATTTGGCGTACTGCGCGATGCGATTCTCCAATCATTTTGAGAGCCTCCTAAAGATCGTTCCGGCTTCCCCGATGAATAGGAAAGACGGCTTGAAGAGGAATACTGCGAATTGAACGGCTCCCGGCATGCGCTCTCTCTCTGCTTCGCTTGCCCAGGTCTGCGCTCAAGGCGCGCTTCTACCTTGTCAAAACGGGCTCCGGAAAGGCCGACATGAGCGATCAAGGTGAAGCGAATCTCTCGGCCCTGATCGAAAGCACCAAAGACCTCATCTGGTCAGTCGACCTGGATGATCGTCTTCTCACCTGTAACTCAGCCTTTCGGCAGTTCTTCTGGAACACGCTTGGTATTAAAGCCGAGCTGGGCATGGGTGCTGAGGATCTGCTCCCGCCAGAGGACGCTGCGGCTTGGCCCAGGCTCTACCTGCAAGCAAGAACCGACGGACCGTTTCGCATCGAATTCGCTCGCCCCGATGGCCGGACAATTGAATTGGCGCTTTACCCCATCCTCCTCAACGGGGAACCAACCGGCGTTTCCGTTTTTGGGAAAGACATCACCGCCCGCAAGACCGCACAAAAAGCTCTCCAGGAAACTGAGAGAAAGTATCGCGCCATCTTCGACGGGGCGGTCGAAGGGATTTTTCAGACCACAATGGACGGCAAGGTGTTGACTGCCAACCGCGCCGTCGCCCGGATGTTGGGATACGATTCCCCGGATGAAATGAAATCCCTGGTCAAAGACATCGGCGTTGATGTCTGGGCTGACCCTGCGGAGCGCGCCAGGTATCAACAAGAACTCGGACAGCGCGAGGAGGGTGCGAGTCTTGGATTCGAAACCGAACTCCGGCGAAAAGACGGTTCCATCCTGTCGGTCTCGCTCAATGGCCACAGGGTTCGCGGAGCCGACGGACGTGCACTCTACAACGAAGGCTTCATCATCGACATCACCGAGCGAAAGAGGGCGGAGGAAACCATCCGCGAGAATGGCGACTTCTTAAAGGAAGCGCAGAGGATCGGCGATCTTGGCTGTTATGTCCTGGATATCCCCACTAGAATCTGGACATGTTCGGATGGACTGGATGAACTCTTTGGCATCGACAGGAATTATGACCACACCATAGCTGGATGGCTGGCTTTCATGCACCCTGACGACCGCGAAAGGATCGTGACCCACCTCACCAATGAAGTTGTGGGAAAAGGTGAAGCCTTCGATAAGGAATATCGCATCATCCGGCAAAGCGACCAGGCGGAGCGCTGGGTGCACGGGATGGGTCGCGTCGAGTTCGATGGCAACGGAAAGCCCATGAAAATGCGGGGCATTATCCGGGATATCACCGGGCGCAAACAAGCTGAAATGAAGATTCGCGATAACGAGGAACGGTTCCGCGAAACCTTCGAGCAGGCTGCCGTCGGCATCATCCACACCTCCTTCGACGGCAGTATTCTCAGGTGCAACGCCCGCTTTGCTGAGATCGTCGGATATCCTCCTGACGAAATCCCCGGGATGACGTTTCAGCAGATCACCGCGCCGGAAGATCTGGCCAACAGCGTTCGCGTCCTCCATCAAATGCCAGCCGTCGATTCGAGCAACGCCGTTTGGGAAAAACGCTATGTTCGCAAGGATGGCAGCCCCACATGGGTCAGGTTAACCATCTCAACCCAGCGAGACGATGAGGGGCGCGCGCTTCACTACATCGCCGTCGTAGAGGACATCAACGACCGCAAGACGGCGGAGGAACGCCTGGCCAAAGCGAGTGAAGCTCTGCGGGTCAGCGAAGAGCGCTACCGCACCGCATTCCACACCAGTCTCGACGCCATCGCCATCAATCGCATCAGCGATGGCACATACACAGAAGTCAACCAGTCTTTCCTTGAGATCTCGGGATTTGAACGCGAAGAACTTCTAAACCATACATCGCTGGAACTCGGCATTTGGGTGGAACCCTCCGATCGACTGAGGATGACTGATGCTCTTCAGCAACACTCGGCGTGCCGAAATCTGCCAGTCAAATTCCGCAGAAAGGATGGATCATTGATCTGGGGTTTGATGTCGGCATCCGTCATTGAGATTGAAGGCGTTCCCTGCGTCCTTTCGGTTACGCGCGATATCTCCGATTCCAAAGCCGCCGAGGAGCAGATCGCGAAACTCGCCTTCTACGACACATTGACCCACCTCCCCAACCGCCATCTGCTTTTGGAGCGGTTACAGCAATCCCTCACCACCAGCGACCAAATCGGACGCAGGCGCGCGCTGCTCATTGTCGACCTCGACGATTTCAAAACCGTGAATGACACCCTCGGCCATCCCACTGGAGACCTGATCCTTCAAGAGGTTGCCGAGCGCCTGACCTCCATCATTCGCGAGCCCGATACAGTGGCGCGGTGGGGTGGCGACGAATTCGTTGTGATCCTTGAAGGCCTGAGCCAGAATCCCGCCGCGGCCACAGCTCAGGCTGAGGCCGTTGGCGAGCAAATCCTCTCCGCAATGGCAAAACCTTACCTCCTCGCAGGCCGCGAATGCCGCAGCACCTCAAGCGTCGGTATCGCCGTTTTTGCCGCACAATCGGAAAGAAGCAACGACGTTTTGCAAAAAGCGGATATCGCTCTGGATCAGGCCAAAGCAGCAGGCCCCAACTCCATGCGCTTTTTCGCGCCGGCTCTGCAGGCCGCCGTGAATGACCGCGCCGCCATGGAGGAAGACCTCTACCACGCGATTAAAAACAACCAGTTCGTTCTCTACTACCAGCCACAGGTGAATTCTTCCGGCTTGATCGGCGCCGAGGCCCTCATTCGCTGGAATCATCCCGTTCGCGGCCTCGTCTTCCCCGATGGCTTCATTCCCCTTGCTGAACAAACCGGACTCATCCTGCCCCTGGGTCAATGGGTTCTCGAAAATGCATGCGCGCAGATCGCTGTGTGGCAGCGCGCCACGGGAACTTCCCCATTCACACTCTCAGTCAATATCAGCGCACGCCAATTCCGCCAGCCTGACTTCGTCGAGCAGGTGTTGGCCGCCCTCAATCGCACCGGCGCCGATCCACACCTGCTTGAACTGGAACTCACCGAGAGCCTGTTGGTAGAAAACGTTGAGGATATCATCGCCAAAATGTCACGCCTTAAAGGCTGCGGCGTTCAATTCTCCCTCGATGATTTTGGCACCGGCTACTCTTCGCTCGCCTACCTCAAGCGCATGCCCCTTGATCAATTGAAGATTGATCGCATCTTCGTCCGCGACATTCTGGTCGATGAAACCAGCGGCGCCATTGCGCAGACAATTATCTCTTTGAGCCGGGCTATGGGATTGTCGGTCATCGCTGAAGGCGTTGAAACCGAGACGCAGAGAGACTTCCTCGACTGTATCGGTTGTCATTGCTTCCAGGGTTACCTGTTCAGCCGTCCGCTGCCACTGAACGAATTCGAGCGCTTGTGGCTGGATTCTGCACAGGTTGCTTTGACGGTTTCTAAATAAGCATTGCTCTTTCAAGAAGCACCGGCGCACAACTCGACAAGTCCCTAGTCCCTAGTCCCTAGTCCATTGACATGCTGAGCTGATGACGCACATCCGCGCCGCGTATCCAGAAAATGACGTCCGTAGCGATATTCGACGCATGATCCGCAATCCGTTCCAGGTTGCGTGACACCAGTATCCCGTTCATTGCCTGCTGCGTAAACCGCGGCTTCTCCTGGATCAGCTTGAGCAGATCCGAGTGTGCCCGCCGGTTCATGCGGTCGATCTCGTCGTCCATCTCGCGGACCGAGTCGGCCAGCCGCGCATCGCCGTCCAGCAGCGCCTGCACCGCCGACCGGATCATGCGGCCGGCAAACTCGCCCATCGCCGCAAAATCCACCGGCAGATCCACTTCTTCCGCGTCCAGCACATCCTTTGTCCGCCGCACCACGCCCATCGACTGGTCGCCGATCCGTTCCAGGTCGCCGTTGATCTTGATCACCGCGAGAATGAACCGCAGGTCGATGGCCATCGGCTGTTCCTTCGCCAGCAACTCATAAGCCATCTCGTCCAGTTCGCGCTGCGCCGTGTTGATGGCCGCCTCATTCTGCTTCACATACTTGCAGAGGCCTTTGTCGCGCTGCAGATACGCGTCCACCGCGGACTCCACCGACTGCTGCGCAAGCGCAGCCATGGCCAGCAGCTTGTCCTTGAGTTCGGCGAGTTGGAGTTGAAAATGTATGCGCGGCAAGACGAATTCTCCCGTATTCCTGATTGTGCATCATCGCATGTTACCGTTGTGCAAATTTCGTGACCGGAATCACTTTTGCTACGGTCCCGCGTGGCTCTTCCTAAGTTAGGTCTCGCATCCCGATTCAGGTATGATCGTCGTCACACCCCAGCTTCATCGCACGGCGGCCATGTTCTACGCTATCAGTATGAACGTCGATCTCGCTTCCTCCCATCCCACAAACGAGGCAACGGTCACCCTCGCCCCCGCACGGCTTGACGCCGTGAACCGCATAGCCGGCAACACCTGGGGCGTCCACGACCTCGGCCACATCTCGCGGATCGGGATGGCCATGTCCAGCGCCTTTACCGAAGCGATCGGCCCTTGGCGCGCCTGTCTTCCCATTCTGAAGTAGGCCAAACCGCAGCCTCTCACCGGCCTCACAAAAAAATCGGAGCAGCGTCCACTGCTGCGGGGTATTCTGTACCAACATTCAAAGACCCAGCATGCAAGCTAACTTCCAGCTCCTCGGCCCGGCGCACCTCGCCATTCTTGGCGCAGTCCCAATTCTAGCCGGTCTGCTCGCATACGCTCAGAGCAAACTCGCGCCCGGCTCACGCTCTTTGCGCTTCGGCTTGGCCTACTTCATCCTTCTGGACGCAGCAGTCTATTACGGATACATGATCGCGCACGACCAACTCACCTTTCCCGATCATCTTCCACTGGAGCTCTGCGACGCGTCACTGTGCCTGATCATCATTGCCCTTTTCACTCTGAACAAAACCGTATTTGACCTGGCCTACTACGGCGCATTAGCCGGCGCGACCATGGCGCTGTTGACCCCTAATCTGTGGGAGCCGTTTCCATCGTTCTCTACGATTCAGTTTTTCGTTGACCACGGCCTCATCGTC
The DNA here is from genome assembly GCA_050013695.1 of Occallatibacter sp. Lineage (GTDB taxonomy): Bacteria > Acidobacteriota > Terriglobia > Terriglobales > Acidobacteriaceae > Telmatobacter. The sequence continues at coordinate 33,959 of JBEKET010000010.1, read as the reverse complement.
GCCGCCGCTCTCTATCTTGCATGGTCCAGGCAGGCGCGGCCGCGCAAAGGCTCTGTCCTCCGCGCCATGGTCGCCGTGAACATCTACGCCGCATGCGTCGGAGCGTTTGATTATTTCTATAAGACCGACTACATGTACCTGCGCGCCAAGCCTCCCAACGCTTCATTGCTCGACGTACTCGGCCCCTGGCCCTGGTACATTGCGGCCGCCGAAGGTGTTGCGTGCTTCGTCTTCCTACTGCTCTATCTGCCGTTTCGGAAATCAAACGTCAGTGCGGACAAAGCAATTGAATTGGCCAAGCCGCTCTTGGGCATCACGCAGCCCCCATCTCCCGCCCCTTAGCCTCATGCCCCAGGAGCGCCAGCGCCGCCAGTGACAACGCCACCACCACCACCGTAATCGCCAACACCGCAGGGTAATTCCCCCACCGCTCCGCCGCCAGAGCCTGCGCCTTACCATTCCACGAAGTCACCAAGCCTCCAAGCTGATACGCCAACCCCGGCGCAGTCGCCCGCACCGGAGCCGGCGAAAGCTCCGTCAAATATGCAGGCACCACCCCCCACGCGCCCTGCACCATGAACTGCATCAGCACCGCCCCCGCGCCAAGCGTCCACGCCGAATGCCCATACGCGTAAAGCGGAATCACCGGAATCGCCAGCAACGCCGCCGTCACAATTGCCCGCTTCCGCCCCCATTTTTCTGACAGCGCACCAAAACAAATCCCGCCGCCGATCGAACCAAACCCATACAGCACTCCGATCAGCCCCACCGTCTCCGGTTTCAACTTCGCAAAAACAGTCAGAAACGTCGGATACACGTCCTGCGTTCCATGCGAAAAGCTCATGAACGCCGTCATCAGCAGAATCAGGAACAAAAAAGTAGGCAGAAACTGCACGACCTGCGTCAGGGAGCCAATCTCCGCCGGCAAGTGCATTCCAGCCTGCCGCTCCTGCCGCTTCTTCGCTCGCTCAACCCACACCGGCGACTCCGACACCCGTGCCTGCACATAAAACACCAGCAACGCCGGCGCCGCGCCCACCATGAACAAGCCGCGCCAGCCGATGCCGGGAATCACAAGCCAACCCCAGCTCACGCCATGAAACAGCAGCGCAAACGCCCCCGAAGCCAGAATCGATCCCGCCGCATACCCCTCCTGCAAGATCCCTGAAAACGTTCCGCGTCCCTCTTTGGGCAGCGTCTCAAAGGCCAGTGCTGCACCCACCCCCCACTCCCCGCCCATCGCAATCCCAAAGAGCGCCCGCAACACCAGCAACGTGCCCAGTGACGGCGCAAAGGCACAAGAGAATTCGATGACTGAGAAGCTGAGAATGTTGAACATCAGCACCGGCCGCCGTCCATAGCGGTCGGCCAGCATCCCGAACAGCAGCGCCCCCACCGGCCTGAAAGCCTGCGTCATGAACACCGCGCCCAGTACCGCCGAAGGTTTGCTGTGAAACTCCGTTGCAATAGCATTCACGCAAAAAATCAGCAGGAAAAAATCCAGCGAATCGAGCGTCCAACCCAGAAAAGCGGCTACAAACGTGTGCCGCTGCGCGCTGGTCAGTTGCCGAAAAGGTTCGAGGACAGACATAGCCGGGAGAATATCAGACCAAACACTCCTGACAGAACGCTGTCAGGAGCACCCTGTCATCCTCCCATCATGAACAAGCCAATCAACTGGTTCGAAATCCCTGCTCTCGATATCAATCGAGCAAGCACGTTCTACGAGGAAATCCTCGCAGTCACCTTCAACCGCTGCGACATGGGGCCCGCCTCGCTCGCAGTGTTTCCCTATGATCGCGAAAACTCGACCGGCGGTTGCCTGATGTCCGGCCCCGGACTCAAGCCCTCCACCGACGGCGTGATTCCTTACCTCAACGCCGACCCTTCGCTCGATAGCGTGCTCGCGCGCATCGTTCAGGCGGGCGGCTCAATCGCCCTTCCCCGTACCGAGCTTGGGCCAGGCATGGGCGCATTCGCTCAAATCCTCGACACCGAAGGCAACCGCGTCGGCCTCCACGCCTACGCCTGAAACTGGCAATGTCTAACCTCCTCGCGCCGAATCGGCTCACGGCTGCTATCGTGTCTCCATGCGCCGCGCCGACCGGCTCTTCCAGATCGTGCAACACCTGCGGGCCCGACGGCTCACCACCGCCGCCGAGCTCGCCGATCTGCTCTCCGTATCCGAGCGCACCATCTACCGCGACATTCGCGACCTCTCGCTGTCCTCCATCCCCATCCAGGGTGAGGCGGGCGTCGGTTACCGTCTTGATCGCTCTTATGAATTAACGGCCCTCATGTTCACTCCCGATGAAGTCGAAGCGGTTGTCGTCGGTCTTCGCATGGCGCAGGCCTTCGCCGGTCACCGCCTTCGCGACGCCTCGGTCACGGCCCTCGACAAGGTCATTCTGGCCCTGCCCAAAAACCGCCGCGCCGAGGTCGACCGCTCGCAGATATATGTCCCTCCCATCAGTACCCATCGCGAAGTCGATCCCATGCGGGAGACGCTCAATACAGCCATCCATGACCACGCCGTCCTTCGCCTCACCTATGCCGACGACGGCCGCAAGCAGACCAGACGCAACGTCCGCCCGCTCGCCCTTCACTTCTGGGGATCGGTGTGGACCCTCGCCGCCTGGTGCGAGCTGCGCGTTGATTTTCGAAACTTCCGCCTAGACCGCATCCGTGCCTGTGAGCGCACTGGCGCCACATTCTCCGACGAACCCGGCAAAACCCTGGCCGATTTTCTCCGCGCCGTCGGCGTCCGCTGATCTTCCATCCGGGAATTCGAAAAACATCCGTTACAACGATTACCGCGCATCCGCATCCTACTAGGCACAGGAGATTTCGCGCCGACCCACCCCGGCTTCCCTCGCCGCTCGCGCACCTCCGGCCAGATGGAGCCCCTCTTTCCCAACCCCCAAACCGGCCTACCAGCAAGGTATCGAAAGGAAAAGCATCTATGAAGCGTTTGGCATTGCTCACCGGCATTCTGGCGCTTGCGGCTCCCATGGCGCTTGCCCAATACTCCACCTGGACTTCCGATCCAGTCCACAGCGAAGTCGACTTCACCATCAGGCATGGCGGGGTCTCCAACGTGCACGGCCGCTTCGGCAACGTCACCGCCACCCTCGTTTACAACGTGACCGACGTCGCCAAATCCACCGTCACGGCCACCATCGACATCAGCACAGTCGACACCGGAGAGCCACACCGTGACGGCGACCTCAAAACCGGCAATTTTCTTGATGCCGTCAAGTTCCCCACCGCCACATTCACCAGCACAAGCGTGGTGAAGAATGGCAACAAGCTGACTGTCGCCGGCAATTTCACCCTTCACGGAGTTACCAAGCCCATCGTGCTCGATGTGGAAGGTCCCAGCACGCCGGTCGAAAGCAGCATGGACCATAAGCCACATTCCGGCTTTACAGCCACCACGACCATCAGCCGCACGGCCTACGGCATCGGAACCAATGTCCCATCTGCCCTGGTTGGCGACGAGGTCAAGTTGGTCATTGAAGTGGAGATCGTCAAGCAGGATACGCCACCGGCCAGCTGAGCCTTGGAGCAACCCTTGAAGGGCACGCACTTGCTCCCGTGCCCTTCACGAATTTGAAACGACGCGCGAGATGCTGAGACTTTCGATGCCGGCATCAATCTGGAATAAAAATATTTGTTGCAACAAATACCTTGTCTGCTCCATCCTATTAAGCAAAGAAGATCGTGCACGTGGCGAAACCGCTTCTCCCGCCCCAGCACATCTATCGTAAGAGCTATCCCCAATACCACTCGGCCCACCGGCCCGGCATCGAAAGGAATTACATTCATGAAGCGTTTGGCATTGATCACCGGCATTCTCGCGCTCGCCGCTCCCCTGGCCGTTGCGCAGACCTCAACCTGGGTTTCCGACCAGAATCACAGCGACGTCAACTTCAGCATCACCCACCTGACCATCTCCAAAGTGCATGGCAGCTTCGGCAAAGTCGCAGCTACTATCGTCTTCAACGATGCGGACATCACCAAGTCCGTCGTCTCCGCCACCATCGACGTCTCCACCGTCGCGACCGGCCAGTCGGGCCGTGACAACCACCTCAAGTCCGATGCCTTCTTCGACGTAGCCAAGTACCCCACTGCCACCTTCACCTCCACCAGCGTGACCAAAGACGGCAACAATCTGAAGGTGGTCGGCAATCTCACCCTCCACGGCGTTACCAAGCCCGTCGTGCTTGAAGTGGAAGGCCCAGTTGGCCCAGTGCCCGGGATGGACAAAAAGCCGCACGAAGGCTTTTCCGCCACCACCACCATCAGCCGCTCCGCATTTGGTATCGGCCCCACCTTTCCGCCGGCTGCCGTCGGCGATGACGTCCAGCTCACCCTCGATCTCGACGTCGTAAAGCAGTAACCAGTCCCAAATCGGCCGCTGTTGGGATGAGGGCAGAACGGCTGGCCTTCATCCCACTTGCGTCAGCAAATTTGAAGGGAGAACTGTCGATGACCAGCCTGAAGCTTGAAATCGTGCAGGAAGCTCCCTTTGCCAGCGTCGAGGAAGAGGCGCTGCTCAACGTGATGCGCACTTCCGACTGCCTCCATCGCGCCTTCCATTTGAAGACCCGCAAATGGGGCGTAACTTCAACGCAATACAATGTGCTCCGCATTCTTCGCGCCGCCCAGCCTCACGGCCTGACCTGCTCGGCCATAGGCGACCGCATGATCACCGCCGAGCCCGACATCACCCGCCTGCTGGCACGCTTGAAGGCGCTCAAGCTCGTCCGTCAGCAGCGCGACAAAAACGACCGCCGCGCCGTCTGGACACATATCTCCGCGGGCGGTTTGGCCCTCTTGAGCGAGATGGATCCCGTTATCCTCCAGGCTCCGCGGGAACTGCTGGGGCACCTGACCAATAAGCAATTGGTGGAATTGATCCAGTTGCTGGAGCTTGCTCGCAACCCCGAAGAAACCCCGCAAGCTCCTGTCACCTGCACCGGGAAGCACGAGTAAAAGGGGTAGCGCTGACACCTTAACGCCGGTCTCCTGACCTGCTGTAACACGGACGCCCACGTCCGCGCTTTCTTTATAGGTCGTTTCTCAGGTGAAACTACCGCGTCACAATATTCTTAGCCACCGATTCCTCGTCCGCATCCGACTGAATAATCTTGTTGTGCAGACAATAGAGCGCCAGCTCAAGCCGGTCGCTGACGCCCAGCTTGTCATATATTTTGCGTAGATAATTCTTGATGACCTGCTCTGTGGTGCCCAGTTGAAAAGCAATTTCCTTGTTGCGCTTGCCCTGGGTAATGCAGGTAATGATTGCCATCTCCTTGGGAGACAGACGGGGTTGGGTACGCGGACTCACCAGCGCCGCAGCCTGTGCACGGTACGCCTCGATTACCCAGGTAACCGATTGATTGTCGATCCATGTCTCGCCCGCCGCAATTCTCCGCACGCACCGAACCAGCAGATCCGGCGAAATGGACCGCGAAATAATCCCCCGGACGCCGCGTCGATAAAGCTCTACCGTCTGGTTTTCGTCGGTCGAGACGGCCTGCACAATCAGCTTCACATCCGGGGCGGAACGGAGCAGTTCCGGGATCACGTTTGCCGTACCGGCCAGCAGGCTGCCTTCCAGCAAAACCACATCCGTCGGGTACCGATCCACTGCCGCGCGAAGATTCTCGATCGAGTCCGCCTGGGCCACCACGCGCAGATCGTCTTCAAGAGCAAAAACCTTGCGAATGCCTACGCGGTAAATCGCCTGCGAATCCGCAAGAATAATGCGAACCGCTCCTGGCTTGACCGGTGCGTCAAGAATTTCGCCATCGGGTGAGTCTTCCAGGAATTCCATAGTTGGATGCTGCAAAGCCACTCAAGTCCTCACTGCTCGGCGAATTGGTATTCATCAATTGTTGCGCCGGCTTGGTACTGATTTTGGCTTAAGGAGCAGCGTACCACACGGCCCAGGCAATAAACCAAAACATCGCGGGGGGTACCCATTACTCTACCTGGCATCCGCAAAGAAAAACTGATCTCCAGCCCCACCGCCAATGGTCGATCCAGCTCCAGCAAAACGCCGCTTGCGGAGACATTTCGAGTCAGAGCCCCAAATTCCCCCTGGCTCGATACGAGAACCACCGGCAACATCAGCGGAAACCGCACAGCACAGCGCACTTCCTGCCGCGGATCGGCGGCGCCAGGAAGCGCGGTTTCGAGCGGTGATCCCGAATTTGGAGCATTCATCAGATGCGACCCTGATCCAAAATCTATCGTAAGTCACTCTAGCGAACTTTTCCCGTTCCATACATAGCACTAAAGTTTTCACCGTGGTGACCCCGGTGCTCGGTCGGGCTTCACTTTTCCGCTCGGGCCGGAAAAAATGCTGCCGATGCGCCCACCCATTCCTGGTCTTTGTTGTGGTCCACGCCCATCATCTTTCCCCTCCCCAGCCGCACCAGCGAGAGAGCCGCTGTCAGCATCCCGTCATCCGGCCACAGGTACAAAATGCGAATCTCAGCCTGGGTAAGCCCATGCGGCGTCGCGATCGTCGGTACAAACCGCATGCGCCGCTGCAAGAGATACTCGCCCCGTCGCTCCGGGGGAATCGCCTCCAGCTGCGCCTGCGTTGGATCAAAGTGGATCCCCTTCCCGGCAAACGAAAACAGAGGCTTCAGCAGCAACTCGCTGTAGGTTGTCTCCGGTCCAGCCTCGGTTGGCAGCCCAACACCCGCTGCCTCCAACTCCGTTTTCCCATTTCCGTCCAGAAAGTCGCTCACAAAAACCGCCGGCGGCACCACCGGGTGGCTCCCCACCGGGCGCGACAACCACGGAATTGAAAACTTCGAAATCAAGAAGTACCAGTTAGGATGCCCCGCCCACTCCACGTCCCAGTCGTGAGTCAGGTCAAAGGGCAACCGCACACCGCGCGCCATCAGTTCATCGGCAATAGCCCGGTTATAGATTCGATGAATGGGAACCAGCCGTCCCGCGGAGTTGCGGTAATGCAGTTTGTTTCCCTGGGCTTCCAGCTCTCGAATGTCCACCACCGCGATCCCCAGCCGCCGCCCCGTTACCAGAAAATCGGGCAGCGTCTTCTGGTTCATGGGGTCCAATTCGGTCAGCACCACATTCTCCTTGTCGTGTCCGCCCAGAATGGTTCGCCCCAGCAGTTCCCAATAGCTCTCTTCGTTCAGTCCGCTCAGGAAGGTCTCCAGCCCATCTCCCAGTCCGAACACATCGCGATATGCCGAGGACAGCACGCTTTGGTAGCCATACACCGAGGGGAACGCCTGGATCTCCACTAGTCTGGGAACCAGACCGGCCGCCTCATCTTCCACCAGCGCAAAATCCGCTGTCAGAAAGTGCGGGTGCGGCGTTTCGCCGGCTACGCGATACCCCTTGGGAATTGCCGCCCGCGCCGCCCCCAGGCACGCCGCATCTCCGAGCAGGCTCATGGTCAGTTCGGCGCCGGCCTCCGCCATTTCGTTCAGCAGCGCCGGCGGCAGAAACACAGGCGTCTCCGCGATCCGGTATTCCACCGGCGCGCCACAGCGCTGATCCACCAACTTCAGCAGCTCTCTATACTGCTCCGGACTGAAACCTTCATTGAATTGCGTGCGCAGCTCTGGAATCAAAGCCCTGTCCTCTTTGGGTGCGATGGCGCTTGTGAAGTAAGATACCGCCCGCATGTCGCAAAACTGCCGGTTTATCCAACTTCCCCTTCGATGCCCCTTGGAAAAACCGCCAATCCATCTCGATGTAAGCCTCTAGCCAGCTTTGGGTTAGCTGAAAGTTCGCACCTCGAGTCTGTCACCTTTTTGAAAATTGACTCAAATTGACCCATTAGTAACTTTTGTTGTATCCAAAATGGCACTTTTGGGTTACTCTTTCTTGTACAAAGTTGTACCCAAGGAGACATTCTTACATGACCTCGAAGAGCTTTAAGTTGAAATTTGCCATACTTGCCGCCGTTTTGACGGTTTCCACCAGCGTTGCTGTCGCCTCAGGTCCTGGCATTCCTGTTCCGCTGCCGCCAACACAGCCACCTTCAGCATTCGCCACCTTCGCAGGTCCTGGAATTCCCGTACCGCTGCCCCCGACCCAGCCGCCTTCACTACTAGCCGCCTTCGCTGGCCCCGGAATCCCGGTTCCGCTGCCCCCGACCCAGCCACCTTCAGCAGTAGCCACCTTTGCAGGCCCTGGAATCCCCGTTCCGCTACCCCCTACCCAGCCGCCTTCAGCAGTAGCCGCATTCGCAGGCCCTGGAATCCCCGTTCCGCTGCCCCCTACCCAGCCGCCTTCAGCAGTAGCCGCATTCGCAGGCCCTGGAATCCCGGTTCCGTTGCCCCCGACTCAACCGCCGTCAGCGACCGTCGCCTTCGCAGGCCCCGGAATTCCCGTTCCGCTGCCGCCTACCCAGCCCCCTTCAAACATGAACGTTACCAAAGTCTAGTCTTATCCTTTTGGGGGATTGATAGGCCATCCAATCATCCTGCTAGACTTGAGAACTGAATATAGCGTTTTCTGGTTATGAAGGAGGTCCGGTTGGCGCCGGATTATGCCATTTGGGTAAGCTGCTTCCTGGCTGAAGCAGTTCTCATCGTGCTCCTCGCCAGGAATCGTGTGTTTCGCGCCTTCCCAGCGTTTTTCCTTTTCGTTTGTTGGAGTTTCCTCAGCGACGTCATCTTTTTTCGCCTTCAATTCATATCGCTGCCCGCCACAACCTATTTCAAGCTCTATGAAGTCCAGATGGTCATCGACTCGGCAATGCTCTTCGCCGTCCTTGTCGAACTGGCATGGTCGGTCCTGCGGCCAATCCGCGCCTCCCTCCCCAAAAACGCCTGGATAGGTATCGCAGTCTTGATCGCGCTCATCGGTTTGCTCCTCTGGCCTGTTGCCGGCCTTACCCTCCCTGCCTCACGGCTGACGTCCGCTGGCCTCGTTTTCTTTCGCCTGCAACAGACATTCGCCATTCTCCGGGTCGTCATCTTCCTGGCAATGGCCGGCCTAAGCCAGTTGCTCTCAATTGGCTGGCGCAACCGCGAACTTCAGGTGGCTACCGGCCTCGGTTTCTACTCCATCGTTGCTCTGGCCGTCAGCGTCCTTCATACCCACCAGTTCGTTGGCCAGCAATATCACTGGCTCGACGAAATGGGTGTCGCCGGGTATTTGTGTGCGTTGGCCTACTGGGTCTTCTCGTTTGCCACCAGGGAAGCCGAGCGCCGCGCTTTCACCCCGCAGATGGCAACGTTTCTGCTTGCGGTCGCCGGAAGCGCACGATCAGCTCGCATTTCGCTTGCCAATGCGCCTGCCGATGAAAGACGGGATTCAGGAGAGCGCTGAGGCTCGTTCAGCTCTTCAGCGCTCTCTTTCGCGTTCCGTTACCTGTTTTCCACAGGTCAAACCGGGGTGGGTACTATGGGTTGGACCCCAGAATGGCAATGGTTACTTTAGTGGCATCGGCTCTTAGGTACCTATTGCTGAAGAAAAGTGGCCGAAGTGTAAGATTTTTGTGCACAAACCGGCAGAGTTCTGTTACTAATACTTGAAGTGGGAATACCCGGTGTGCTATGTGGACCAAACAAATGGTTACCAAATCCCGCTCTAAGGATCACCAATGATCTTACCTTTGCTTCAGATTTTGGCGGTCGCGTCGATCGCTTTTTACCTTGGTAAGTGGAGAATCAACTCACGGCGGCGCAATAGCCAATCGTGGGACTCTTTGCTGGCTCGGTTGCGTCCCGACTGGAGCGCCAGCGAATTGAGTGATCATTTCCTTTGGAAAGAAGGCCTCAACGCAACCCCTGAGGATGCCTGGCAGCGCATGCATGGCCCCAGAGGCCTGTGGGTGATGTACCAGAACGCGCAAGTCATGCTTGAAATGGCTGATTTTGCCGCCAGAAATTCAGAAAATGTGGACCGCGTTCTCCTTGAAACTCTGCGCAGCGATGCCATGCACATTCGCCTTTGCGTGCTCATGGCCCTGGCCCAATACGGTTTCACCCAGGCCAGCGAAGGCGTTCGGGTTAACGCCTTCCGCGCCGCTTCCATGTATACCGGGATGGCCGCCAGAATGACCCAGCTCCTCCAGGAACATGCGGCCATGATCGTCCCCGACTTTGTCGCTGCCATGTAACCCCAAAATCTCCTTAGGGTATAAAAAGCCCCGGCTCTGGCCGGGGCAATTTTTTTCGCTCGCGCAAATTGCCATCAGGCAGCGTTGGAGCCGACAAACTCGTTGATCCGGCTATATTCCTCATCGGTCAGCTTGAAGTGGAGCGCCGGCGCCAGACCCTGCACCTGCTTGCCGCTGCGGCCTCCCACAATGGCGGCCGTAATCGCCGGGTGCTTCAGCGTCCAGGCCACGGCAACCACCCCGGGGCTCACTCCGTAGCCGCTGCCGAACTCGCGAAGTAGTTCCACCAGGCGCAGGTTCCTGCTCAAACGCGGCTCGTTGAACTCCACCGCGCGCCTTCGCCAGTCATCCGCCGGAAACGCCGCAACCCGTTCCGCGGTCATCGCGCCCGTCAGCAGGCCTGAAACCATGGGAGAATAGTTGATCACGCCGATCCCGTTGGCCAGCGCAAACGGCAGCACATCCTTCTCAATGGCCCGTCGCAACATGGAATAGGGCGGCTGCAAGCTGGTAATCGGCGCAATCTTCTGAGCTCTCTCCATCTGCTCCACTGAAAAGTTCGAAACCCCCACCCAGCGGATCTTGCCCTGCTCCTTCAGCCGGGCCAGCGCCTCCCAACCCTCCTCGATCTCGTCATCAGGGTTAGGCCAGTGAATCTGGTAGAGGTCAATTGTCTCCACTCCCAGCCGCTTGAGCGACCCGTCCAACTCCTCGGCCAAAGACCCCGCCTTCAACGACCGGTAGATGGACCGATCCTCATGCCAGCGCATCGAGCACTTGGTAAATACCAGCGGCTTGTGCGCGGTCGACTTCAGCGCCCTGCCAACTATTTCCTCTGAATGTCCCAGCCCATAAACAGCCGCTGTGTCAATCCAGTTCACGCCCTCATCGAGTGCCTGGTAAATCGCGTCAATCGATTCCTGATCGTCCTGGGGCCCCCATGCGAACTCCCAGTTTCCGCCGCCAATAGCCCAGGCGCCAAACCCAATCGGCGTGAGACGAAGATCGGAATTTCCAAGAGTACGCAAGGAAGGTGAAGCAGCAGTATTCGTCATATAAAACTAGATGATAGTTCGATCTGCAACGATTCCGGCTCGCAGAATTTTTACGCCGCGATCAGGAATCTTCCATCGCGCATGATCTGTTCCTGCCCCGCTTCGGTTTCCAGCCAGATGTTGAAACCAAGCCCGACCACATCGATGTGCGTGCCTGAACGCCACGGCGCGCCGGTGTGTTCCCCATAAGGGTTCCCAAACGCAATATGAATTCCCGGAAACTTTTCGTCCTGCAGGATGTTTCCAATCACCCGCTCCACACCGAGATTCGTGCCGATCGCAAACTCGCCCACGCGGTCTGAGTTCTCGTCGGTGTGCGTGTAAGCCCAGAAATCCGCTTCAAGCTGTTTGTTCACGCTCGCGCAGCTCACAATGCGATTGCCTCCGATCTCAATCGTCAGCGGCGTCGAGGCCAACAGCCCATAACGCGCGCACAGCCAGTCGCCTACCACGCCATCCACCACAAAGGTGCCGTTCACCTCACCGGGGGAAGTGAAACATTCGCCGCCAGGCAGGTTTCCCCACTTTTCAGGCGAAATAATCCCCGACGTCTTGAACCACTTGTAGCCCGGATTCATCTCGGCCGTAATGTCGGTGCCCGCGGCTGTAGTCGCACGAATCCGCGTTGCCTTCCGCACCCGGTCCAGCACCTTCTGCGAGAGCCTGTCCACCAGGTTGAAGTCCGCCCGCATTCCCTGGCACATGATCTCCGGCGTAATGTTCACCATGTGCGCGTGTCGCATGTGCCGCCGATTCACCACGTCGGTCATCTGCATGCGCGAGTGCAGCTCATTGGTCTGCACCTGCACGGCGAAGATCGAAACCTGCGAAGTCTCCATATCCTCGAGCACCGGCGCCGGCATGTCGATCAGCGGCCGCGGCGCCAGGTCCTCCAGCATGAAGACGTTCCACTCGCACCCTCGCTCCGCCAACTGCGCAGCCAGCGCAGCGGCAATCGGCTCCGTCACGCGGTCGGTAATCAGCGTAACTTTTTCCGCCGGATCAATGCGCAGGCAAGTGGTAACAGCCGAGCGCGCTCCAGGCGCAAACTCGGCAGGATAGTCGAGGGAAAGCAGATGTTGTGCGGATTCGGTCATGCGTCGAGAGAATTCCTTGCAAAAGAGGATCAACGGAGCGCATTGCTCCATTCTTTGAGGTTACTGGAAAATTCATCAGAATGAAATGGCCCATCGGTTGCGACCCGACCCAATTCCCGTTTTGTGGCAGGAGGAAGAACCCTGGGAATCGTCAGCCAAGCGGATGTACTCTTGAATCACATGGGTCACGTCTACCGCATGAAATGGGGTAACCGGGTGTCAGCGCTTCTGGCGCTGATTGTCGGACCCATCTTTATCGCTTTCATTTGGCGCGAACCGGCCCAACCCTCCGAGAATCCAAACCTTGTTCCATTGATTGCAATTGCCGCCCTACTGCTTTTCGGTGTCTATCAGACGGCAAGCGCTTTCATCTCCACTGTGACTCTCTACCAGGACTCAATCGAGCTGCGTACAGCCTTCAGCCGCCGAAGCCTTCATTTCAGCGAAATCCGCGGCCGGCGGGAATACATTGGCATGAGTCGAGCCAGAACGCGCTATTTCAGGCTGGAACCAAACGACGACCGGCTGAAATCACTTTCGTTTCAGCAGGCCTTCACTTTTGATGTGGCATTTTTTCAGTGGTTCAACCAGCTCCCCGACCTTGACGCAGCCGACCAGAAAAAGGAGAAGGAATCGCAACCCGGTCTCGCGTGATCGCAACCGCAATCGAACGCTCCCGCCTACAGCCCCTCCGCCGTCTCCCGCGCCATATAGTCCACCACCGCCTTCAGGTCGTGGCCGCTCTCCTCAAACACCTTCAACTGCCGATCCGCGCCAGTCCCTGAAGCCATGATCTTGCGCACTCCGTTGATCGCCTCGCGGCTGCCCAGCTCGTCCACAACCGGATCGATCAGCGCCAAATACTCCTCCAGCAGATCGCGCAGCGGCAGTTCCTGCTGGCGGCCGAAGTCGATCAGCTTCCCATCCAGCCCATACCGCACCGCGCGAAACTTGTTCTCCATCAGCAGCGGCCGCGCATAGTGGCGATAATCCTGATTCGCCTCGTGCAGCTTATAGAGATAAACCGCCGTAGCCTGGATCAGCGCGGCAATCGCCACCGTCTCCTCCGCGCGCAGCGGGATATCGCACGCCCGCACCTCCACCGTGTCAAAGAACGGATGCGGCCGTATATCCCACCAGATCTTCTTCGCATTATCGATGCAGTTAGTCCGCACCAGCAGGCTCACGTAGTTCTCAAACTCTGAGTAGCTTTGAAACGCGTCCGGAATTCCCGTCCGAGGAAAGTTCTCGAACACCTTGGCGCGATAGCCCTTGTATCCCGTGTTAATCCCCAGCCAGAACGGCGAATTTGTTGCCAGCGCCATGATGTGCGGCAAGAAATAGCGCATTGAATTCATGATGCGGATCGCCGCCTCGCGGTCCTCTATGCCCACATGCACATGCAAGCCAAAAATAAGGTTCGCGCGAGCCACCAGTTGCAGGTCTTTGACCACTTGGTGATAGCGCGGGTCAGGATAAATCGACTGTGTGCGCCAGTCGGCAAAGGGATGCGTGGCGCCGGCCACCAGCGTCAGTCCATGATCGCTGGCCAGCTTGATCATCTCGCGGCGCAGCTCGTAAATGTCCTCCCGCGCCTCATCGACGTTGCGGCAGACCCGCGTGCCCACCTCCACCACCGAGGTGTGCATCTCCGCCTTGACCCGCTCCTGCAGCCGCATCTTGCCCGCGGCCAGCATCTCCGTCTCGATGTGCGAGCGCAGATCCCGCGTCACCGGATCGATGGTCTGGTACTCCTCTTCAATGCCGAGCGAAAACGATGGGCGCATGTGCGGCTCCTGGGAGTGCTTTGGGGAATTGTAGACCAGAGGCCTCAAATCGTTATCAAGGCTCTCGCAAACCGATTGACAAATCAGACGGACTGAGGCGCTGCAGCGGCGTGCAATTTTGGGCGGCGTTGCTGATACTTCAGAGCGGCATAGCCCAGGCCGGCGAAGCAAAGGCCGACCAACATGAAGGTATCTTCCAGTCCGTGAAGTTCCCAAAAAGTCGCGATACGTCCGTTCTCGGAATTGCTCGTGTCGTACATGACCTCTACCGTTTGTCCCGGCGTGAATGCGGCCGGCCTGGAGTAGCTCGAAGAGTCGACGGCATAATCGTGGCCATTCACTGTGTAAGCGAACTCCGGCGCATAGAGAGTATGGCCGTTGTCATCCTGCTTGTCGACAAGCTTGACCACCTTGCCTTGGATGGTGGCGCTGCGGTGAATAAAGAGCTCGGTGCGGATCGCAAACGCGATGCCGGCGACTACAAACAGGAAACCAAGCCAAATGATCAGCTTGCATCCGAAGGGGCTGGGGAGCGTTATTCCGGACTTGAACCTTTTGGGCATGCACACACCGTAGCAGAAGGTGTGGTTGATGGTCGCATCAATTCGCTGTATTTATTTCAAAAAAAAGAAGATCGGTGCTGGGCTCGGCAAATGGAGGGTCAAGGGGCTGGCCGATGGGCGTAGTCAACCTATTGCAAGACGAGGTGATCAGGAATAGATTTATGCAAAATATTTTCGCCATTTCTTCGCTTTTCCGCTAGAATGTCGCCTAGCGATGAACCTCTTCTCCCAACTCGCCGCCGAACCCACCCACGAAGAGCTCTACCCCGGCGCGGTCCTGATGCGCAGCCTGGCGCTCCCGCAAGACGCTGAATTCTTCGCGGCCATCGAGACCATTGTGGCCGCCTCGCCGCTGCACCACACCACTACGCCGGGCGGGTTGCCGATGGGCGTGATGGTTTCCGACTGCGGCACCCCGGAAGCCTTTCGCCGCCGCTGGGACCCGGCCAACCAAGCCGTCAAGCGCCTCTGGCCGCCGATCCCCCGCCTCCTCCACGACTTCTCCATCCGTTGCGCCGTCCGTTCCGGGTTTCCATACTTCCGTCCCGACTCCTGCCATATCAACCGCTATGAGGCGGGCATCAAGCTCGGCCTCCACCAGGACAGGCACGAGGTGGATGTCACCCAGCCGATCGTCTCCATCTCGCTGGGCCTTGAATGCGTCTTCCAACTCGGCGGCCTGGAGCGCACCGACCCCACCAAGCGCATCCTGCTTGAGCATGGCGACGTGATCGTCTGGGGTGGCCCATCCCGCATGAGATTTCACGGTGTATTACCGTTGAAGCCCGGCCATCACCCGCTCACCGGCCCCTACCGCTACAACCTCACCTTTCGCAAAACGGCCTGATGCGGCCGCTCAGCCTGCCTGCGCGGCGCGCATCTTGCGTCTCCGCAGGAACACCACCAGCGGAATAACGGAGAATCCGCCACCCACCACGCCCATCACCATCTGCGCCATCCAAAGCTGAGCAAACGTGTCGATGTGAGCGTCCTCAGGATTTCTGGGAGAGTACAGCACCGGTACGGGCTTTCCCAACCAGTCTGTCCGCCGTTCGCCGTTTGTTGAGGTCACGGTGTAGGACTGCCCGTTGACGGCCGTGAAGCGAAAGACGGGGAAGTACGCTGGTCGCGAGGACCTTTTCGTGTGCGCCTGTCGCAGCGCAACCACCTGCCCCTGGGCTCGCCCTGCGTCATGCAGGAAACTAAGCCGTTGCACCGTCATCACACCCGAAATGACCAGCAGCAGCGGACCCATCCCCATCAGCGCGCCCACAAACACAATTGCAAACAAACGCGCCACAATCCTTCCCATCCCGCGAGTCTAGCACGCAACTTTCTTGAGCATCATCGACTGTTCTGCCGTAGGACCGCCCTCACGAACGGCAGTCGCCGGGCATTTCAGATCTCGATTCCGAGACCTGATATCTTGTTGTGGATTCCCAAATCCAGCACCGCGGAGGTCGCGGAGATGCAGCCTCAGATTCGGCGGCGGCGCTCAGTCCTTTGAATCCGATTCCTTGGGCAATTCAAGATAAACCAGTCCAAACCGCGTCTTGCCGTCCTTCACGTCGCTGATGCCCACAATGCGAAAGCGCAATGGCGTCCCGGCGCGGAGTTCGTGGTCAGTAGACGAGTCTCCGCTTCCGTTCACCTCGATATTGCCATCCTTTTTCGATTCGCAGGTCAAGCCGCTCTTTGTCTCCTTAAGCGCCCCAACCGGTTTGCCCTTCAGGCACTCAAGCACCTCGCCATAGCGGGCCAGCGGCTTGCGGTAGTAGTCGAGGATCTGTGTAGCGGAGTCGCCGCTCACATAACTCGCAGCCAGCAGCTTGAAGTGAAAATCCTTGAAGCTCATCCCCAGGTCGGCTGAGGATTCATTGTCGCCGTCCTTATATGGCTTTGCGCCCGGATAATCTGGCAGACCGATATCCTTCGCGGTAGCGTGCGAGTTGGCGTGAAGATCGAGGCTGAAACCTTTGTCCTGCGCAATCGTGGAGATGCTGACAGTAAGAAAAAGCGCGCCCAGGGCGGCTGCACGAAGCGGGAAAACGAATCGATTGCTCAACAGGAGACTCTCCTTCAGACGGACAGAGCAAGATACGAGCTTGTCCAAAGGAAAGTTCCGCGCGTCTCTCAGGCTGCCGTACCCTGTGATTGAATGGAGAGTTTAAGCCCCAGCGCCTGGAGCACCTTGAGAACGGTTCCAAACTCCGGATTTCCCGCTGAGCCAAGAGCCTTGTAGAGGCTCTCGCGCGAAAGGCCTGCATCCTTCGCTATCTGGGACATGCCGCGCGCACGGGCCACTGTCCCAAGAGCCACAGTAAGAAATGAAGGGTCAGAGTCTTCCGTCGCGATCTTCATGGCTTCTTCGAGATACTCGACAATCGCCTCGTCATCCTCGAGGTATTCGGCCGCATCGAATGGGAAAGTTTTCAGTGCCATTTGTCGTTCCTCCAGCTTGGTTGCGGGGCGGAAATTGCTCGGCTCTACGCTGAAGCCGGTTCCTGCACGCTGGCGGGCTTCTTCCTGGCAGACTTCTTTTTGGCTGGCTTCTTTTTCGATGGCTTTGCCGTCTCCGCTCCCAAAAACGCCGCCCACCTCAGCTCCGGCACATGTGGCGCCTTCTTCGCCTTGGCAATCGCCAGATCGGCTACTTCCTTCACGATCCATTCGAAGTTCGCCTGCCCCACCGAGTGCAAATCAGCGTCCGGCGCCGGATTCATAAAGTCGATGGCGTAGGGAATCCCATCTTCCACCGCAAATTCCACGGTATTCAAGTCATACCCCAGCGCCTGGCAAAGCTTCAGCGCATCCTGCTCCACGCGTTTTAACAGCTTTTTGTCATACTTGGGAGGGTTCTGAACATACCGTTCCGCATGGGGCCGGCGCGGGTCATAGGGCATGATGTGCACCTTTTTCTGCCCCACCACGTAGCAGCGGAAGTACTCGTTGAACTCGACCGCTTTCTGGTAGGTCATGCACAAATCGCGCGACTGGTCGTAGGCCCGGAAAAACTCCTCGCGATTGTGAATGTGGTAGACATCGCGCCATCCGCCACCGTCCACCGGCTTCAGAAACCCATGCTCGCCGACGTACTCGAACATCGCGTCCCAGTTCAGCGGATACTCGAGATTCCGCATCGACCTGTCCGTCGTTCCCTCGGGATGCTTTTTGTGCGGCAGAATGACGGTCTTCGGCACCGCGACACCGAGCTTTTCCGCCAGTGAATAGTTGAAGAACTTGTCGTCCGCGCTCCACCAGAATGGGTTGTTGATGATGATGGTCCCGTTCAGCGCAGCGTGTTTCAGATAGGCGCGGTAGAACGGAATGTCGTGCGAGATACGGTCCACAATCACCGAGTAGGGCGGTGCCTTGTCCAGGCGCACGGCGCCGGTTTCAACAAACTCGGCCCGTATGCCGTCCAGATTTCGCGCGTTGATGTGCTCTACCAGCGCGCCGGGAAAGCTATTCTCCATGCCGAAAAGGACACCGATCGTTTTCATGCTGCCTCGCCTCCAGTCAATCATGCGGGGCGCCCTTAAAGTGCGCCGCCGCAGCGTGATACGCATCCAGTGTACGGCAGAAACCTTTTCCTGAGCCTCATCCGTTAACCCTCTGGAAAACTCGCGGCCCACCCCCGCCGATTCACATTACGTTCACCGTGGATTCACAGGCACGTGAAATTCGCTCTGTAGGCTCGCGTGCATGAAGACACTAATCGTAATTTGCAGGACTTTTTTTCTGGCAGGCCTCTTGATCGCAATTTGTATCCCCTCTGCAAGAGCCCAGTACGAGGATGGCAGCCTGATCGGCACCATCCATGACGCCACCGGCGCCGCAATTCCAAACGCCGCCGTCACGGCCACCAACATCAACACCGGCAATGTCATCAAGGTTTCCGCCAACGGCAACGGCGATTATGAGATCCCATCACTCCGTGTCGGCGTCTACAACATTGAGGCCACCGCGCCCACCTTTGCCCCGGCCGAGGCCAAAAACATCACCGTCTCGGTAGCCGGCCGCCAGCGCATCGACCTCACTCTCAAGGTCGGCAATGCGGATGCGACCACCGTCGAAGTCAGCGACGTGGCACTGCAGATCGAGACCGAGACCAGCGAGCGCGGCCAATCCGTCTCTGAATACCAGACCGAATCCCTGCCCCTGGTCAGCCGCAACTACTCTGACCTGCTGGCCCTGGTCACCGGCTCCCGCCAGGCGCCCACCGCAGCCACCACCACCGCCGTCACCAGCCTGGTCCGCGCCGGGTCCTACAACGTCAACGGCCTGCGCAGCATGTTCAACAACTTCCTGCTCGACGGCATGGACAACAACGCATACGGTGAGAGCAACCAGGGCTTCGACAACCAGATCATCCAGCCACCGCCGGATTCGATTTCTCAATTCCAGGTCGTCACCAACAACGAGAGCGCCGAGTACGGACGCTCCGCCGGCGCCACCATCAACGTGGCCACACGGAGCGGCACCAACCGCTTCCACACCACGCTCTATGAATTCAACCGCAACACCGTCCTCAACGCCTTCGGCTACATCAAGGCTTTCAGCGGAACCTATCCCATCGCCAAGCCCGGCTTCAATCGCAATCAGTTCGGACTCAACGTCAACGGGCCCATCATCCCCAACAAGCTGTTCTTCTTTCTCGATTACGAAGGCTTCCGGCAGAAGCTCACCCCGTCTGTGGTGCTGACCGTACCCACCGAGAATGAAATCAAGGGCATTCTCGCGGTTGATGTCCAGGACCCATTCAGCCCCGGCACCTACTACAAGGCGGGCACGCCCGTTCTCAACTCGCCCAATGCCAGCCCCATCGCCAAGCAGATTCTCAGCTTCTTTGCCGACCTGCCTGCCCAGTGCCAGATTGCTCCCGGCGCCGCGGGCATCAACGCCTCCACCGGCCTGGATTCAAACGACTGCCCCACCAACGCGCCGTTTACAGACAATGCCGACAAAGGCGACCTCCGATTCGATTACCAGCAGAGCGACAAAAGCTCGTGGTTTCTCAAAGTCAGCGACCGTAAAGAGACCGGCATCAACTTCCCCACGCTGCCCCTGCCGCTCGATGGGCAAACCAATGGCCGCATCAAGATTCTCGACCAGCAGATTGCGCTCGGCTACACCCGCCTGATGGGCTCAAACAAAGTCCTCGATGCGCGCCTCGGCCTGTCAGAAACTCGCGCCGGCAAATTCACGCTGTCTATCGGTGACAATGCCATCGTCATCCCTGGCCTGCCCACCAACCCGGTGGTCGCCGGCGGCCTGCCCTCCACCAGCGTCTCTGGCGGCTTCACCGCTTTTGGACGCCAGAGCACCAATCCCCAGTGGCAATACCCGTCGCTCCTCGACCCCAAGGTCAACTTCTCCTGGATCAAGGGCCGCCACTCGTTCAAATTCGGTTATGAATACGAACACATTTGGATGCAGGTGCAGGACTCCAACCCGCTCTACGGCTCTTTCACCTACGGCAAGGGTTACAGCGCCTGCCCCGCTTCGGCCGGCGCGGCCTGCAACAACCCCACTGCTGCTGCCGACACTTACTGGGCCGACCTCATCTTCGGCACCACCAACAACTACGCCCTGGCTACCTACTTCCGCGCTCACCTGCTGCAATCCATGGACAATGTCTACGCCCAGGACGACTGGCAGGTCACCCCTAAACTCACCCTGAACCTCGGCGTGCGCTGGGAATACGGCGCGCCCTACTCCGAGGCCTACAACAACCTCTCCAACTTCGATCCGCAGACCGTGTCCATGGTCACCCTGACGCCCGGGTTCAGTGCCACCAGCAACATCGCCCCTTACACGGGTGGCGGCGTTTACGGCAAAACACTGGTGAATCCCTCCCTTGGCGACTACTCCCCGCGTGTTGGATTCGCCTGGGCAGTTACCCCCACCATCGCCGTCCGCGGCGGATACGGCACCAGCTACTCCCATTACACCCGTGCCGGTTCAGGCGACATCCTGGCCATCAACGCTCCCAACGCGCTGTTTGTCTCTGTAACGCAGCCTTCCACGGTCACCGCATCCGGCTATCGCACCCTCGACCAGGGCTACCCGGCAAATCTCGCATCCGGCTCCAACTTCAGCCCCGGAACCGACAACATCACATACATCCCCAAAGACACCAAGGACAGCTATGTTGAGAGCTACTTCCTCAGCGTGCAGAAATCCCTGGCGAAGAACACCCTTCTGGACATCGCTTTCATCGGTAACCACGGCCTCAAATTGCAGGGCTTTGACAACGCCAACCAAGGCAATCCGTCGCTAGGCGTGGCCAACCCCACCAACCCCGCTTTGGGCGCGGGTTTCGTTCGCCCCTACCCCACGTGGGGCGGGCTTGTCGGCACCACCTTTGATTACGGCGACATTACCCAGGCTCTCAACGAGTTCTACTCCCATTTCGACGCTTTGCAGGTGCGCTACGAGCAACGCTTTGTCGACGGCCTGACGCTGCTCAATTCCTTCACCTGGGAACATTCGCTTGACAACGCCAGCGCCTCGCTTGAGGGCAACACCCCCTCCCCGCAGGACGCCAATAACCTCCGCGCCGATTACGGCCAGTCGGACTATAACCTGCCCGTCGCCGATATTCTCAGCCTCGTCTATGACGTCCCGGTCGGTCACGGCCGCCGCGTTCTCGCGGACGCCAATCCTGTGCTCGACGCCCTCGTCGGCGGATGGCAGATCAGCGGAGTCAACACCGCACAGGGCGGCACTCCTTTCAACATCACCTACAGCCCCAACTCGGCCAACGTGGTCTCGCCACAGATATCCGCCACCTATCGCGGCGCCAACGAATATCGCCCCAACAAGGTGTCTGGCGCGGATGTCGTTCTCTGCCATTCCGGCCATTCATGCCTGGCCGAGAGAAGCGCGTCCAACGGCAGCATTCAATATGTCAACCTCAACGCCTTCACGCTCCCGGCAACCAAAGACGCCAACGGAAACCTGTTGAGCCCGTTCGGCAACTCTTCCCGCAATCCCGGCCGCACTCCCAACTTCTTCGAAACCGACTTCGACCTCAACAAGCGCTTCAATACTCCGGTCGAGGGCTTGAAGATCGAGTTCCGCGCCGAACTGTACAACATCTTCAACCACACCAACCTTTACCTGCCGGCCAGCGGTCTGGGCGGAACGCTCTCCACCGCAACCAGCATCAACAGTCCTACCAGCGGTGGCACCGTTACCGGCACGTTCGAGCCGCGCATCGTCCAATTCGGCTTGAAAGTCGTTTACTAACGGTTTGCCGTTCCCTCTTGGCAACCACCCGCACGGCGCCTGCGTGCGGGTGGTTTTGTTTTGGTTTTGTTTTGGTCGTCCACCGGCAAAGCCGACCCCAATGGATGAAACCGGCGGAGGGATGAAACCGACGGAAGGAGCATGGGCCTTCAGGCCCGGGTCTTTTTTGACGACCCTTTGTTTTGTTGAACTTGCAAAGTAGTTTCTTTTCAGCTCCTGTGACCACCCGCACCGCCCCGATAATCCCCATTCCCTAGAATGAATGTCCGTATGCCGAGCCGGAAGGGTCTGTGCATCCCGGAAAGCCTGCAACACAAGTGAACCCCGGACCCCTCGGCCGGAATCTGTTCTAGGGGGCATCGGATGAAATACCGCTTATTAACAGTGAACCGGGAATTTGGCAGTGGCGGCGGGCGTATCGCTCAGAGAATTGCGGAAAGTCTCGGCTGGAAGCTGCTGGACAGAGACATCATCGACGCCATCGCCTACGCCGCCCACGTCGAGCCGAGCGTCGTCAGCCGCTACGACGAGCACGTGCAATCGTGGTTGCGCCGCCTCAACCAGCAGGCCATGCGCTCCGCGGCTTTAGCCGCCGGCCTCGAACTCCGCGACAACGCTGTCTTTGATGCCGAGGAGATGGTAAAAATCTCGCAGAAAATCATCGAGCAAGCCTATGCCGACGGCAACACGGTGATCGTCGGCCGCGGCTCGCAGTGCGTGCTGCAACACAAACCGGACGCATACCACGTCTTCGTCTACGCCCCGCACAAAGAGCGCATTCTGCGCCTGCGCGCGCGTCTCGGCAAGGGCGCCGATGTCGAGCAGCGCATCCGCACCGTCGATGGCGAGCGCGCCAAGTACCTCCAGCAGAACTGGGGCAAGTACTGGCTCAATCCCCACCTCTACGACCTGATGATCTCCTCACAAGAGAATGAAGACATCACCGCCCGCACCATTCTGCACGCGATGCAGGCCGAGTGAGGCAGTTGTAAGTTGTAAGTTGTAAGTTGTAAGTTGTAAGTTGTGAGTTGTGAGTTGTGAGTTGTAGGCCCTCAACCCCTCAATCGAATCGGCAAGACCAGGGCTAGTCTTCCGATCATGGTTCGTGAGATTCGATCCCCGCAACTGACAACTTAAAACTTACAACTGACAACTATTCCCGGATCTCCGGCAACTGAAAACTGACAACTTACAGCTAACAACTGTATTTCTCACTTCGCCCTCACATCCCAATCAAAGCTGATCCCCGAAATCAGCTCGTTCAGCTTCTCCACCGCCGCCTGCTTCTGCAGTTCCAGGTCCGCGGTCTGCTTCCGCGCGGCTTGCAGCTTGTCTTCCGCGTGGTTCAGTTCGTCCACAAATCGCTTGGCCGCGTCGCTACCCTTCAGCGCCGTCAGGTTTTCCCGATCGCGAGCTTCATCGGTCGACGCGGTTTGTTCGTCCTGCTGCGATTGGGCGATGCGCCGGTCAAGCTCCACCAATGCTCCCTGCGCGTCAATCACCGGCTGCAGCTTCTCCAGCGCATCAGGCACGCGTTTCACCAACTCCAACAGGTAGTTGGTTTGGTCATTGTCCGCGTCCAAGGTCACCGTCGTGCTCTCCGGCCCGCGTTCTCTCACCACCAGCTTCTGCGTTGAATGCGCGCCAACGGCCAGGCGAAGCCGATAGAGACTTGGCGTCGTCTCCGCCGGCTTGATGCCGTCGTCGAGCTTCCACCCATTGGCATTTTTGGGGTGTTCAAGCAGCAGTACGCGGTCAGAATCTCCGGAGTTGGTCGCCGAATAAGTCACTGACGAAACTCCGGTATGCGTCTCAATCACCACCCCTTTGAGAATGCTCAGGTGCTGGAGCGCGCGCGTGTTTTCGCGGTATGCGACCTGCACGCGAACAGCCTGATCGGCGGCGTAAGAGACCAGCCGCTTCTCGCCCGGATGAATCGGGTCCAGCAATCCCTCGCCCGCAAACTCCCCATTCTCAAAGATCGAAAAACTCCCCGAATCCAGCGTCAGTTTCGACGTGTTTTCCAGCCACACCGCGCGTAGCGGCGCCCGCGAGCGCTCGCTCCACAGCGTCACATGCTCCGCCGGCAGATCCTGCTGCAGAATCGGCACCATCGCCGACTCGTTCTTGTGGATCGTCACCGGCTGCGCCAGCGAATACTGAAAGAAATCATCAAACGCCTTGGTCGAAACATCGCCCTCCTCAATCGCATCCGAGGGTCGATAAACACCGCCATATCCCGCGCCGAATCCCGTCCCGAATCCAGGAGGAACAGGAGCAGCGGCAGGCGCCGCCGCGCCCGCAA
Organism: Occallatibacter sp.; assembly: GCA_050013695.1. Lineage (GTDB taxonomy): Bacteria > Acidobacteriota > Terriglobia > Terriglobales > Acidobacteriaceae > Telmatobacter. Next base: position 9,772 of record JBEKET010000010.1, on the reverse strand, counting down.
TAAGCGCGCCGCCCGTTGCCTTGCCCGCCCTGGCCAGCGAGTTTATACTCCGGCCTTCCAGCGCCACCGCATTCGCATCCGCGCTCACCGTCACCGTCTGCGTGGACGACCCGACATTCAAACTCAGGTTCGCAGTGGTCGTCATTGACGCGTTGACTTCGATATCGCGCTCCACGTAGCGTTGGAAGCCCGGCGCGCTGATCGTCAGTTCATACTGCCCTTGAGCGAGCGGCGTGATCGAAAAGCTGCCGTCGCTCGCGGTCTTGCGTGTAATTTTTGCCCCTCTTTCAGACGAGCTTGCGGTCACCGTCGCATTGCCAATCACGGCGCCAGTCATGTCCGTGACGACGCCCGAGATTCCTCCCGCACCCCCCATCTCCGCCGCCTCATGCGTCTCCGGTGCATACTGCTGCCCGGTCGCAATCGGAATCTCCGGTCGGCGCGTATAAATCGGCTGGCTCAGCGGCTGAATAAAACTCTGCGGCGCGCCGGCTACCAGCGACAACTCCACATTGTCCCAGTCCGCGCCCACCGTGTTGTCCACCACCGCCCACCCCTGCATCGTTGCGTTCCCCGTCGCAAGCCGCGGAAACACAATCCGATACGTCGACTTCCACACCGGAACTTCACTAATGTAGCTCACGCGTAGCTCCCGCTCGCCCGTGCCGCGGTCCTCCAGCACGAGGTGTCGCACCAGTTGGTTCTGCGCCGATGCGACAATGTCCAGATAATTCGCAAACTCCTTTTGCATCGCCGGGTCAATCATGCGCACTGATACCGCGTCCGTGAGTTCCGCTGTCCGCAGCGCGCCCGCATCCGTCTCGACAATCAGATAGTTGTGATCGTCGGAAGTCAGCCCGTTCTTGTCCGTCTCTTTACGAAACTCAATATTGACCAGCTTGCCCGTAAATGAAGCGCCCGCGCCCGTCACTTCCACGTGCTGCCCGCGCAGAGACTGGTAGATCGCTATCGTCGCCGGAAAATCCTTCAGGCCGAGGGCCAGCGTACGGAGCTGCTGCTCAATCGGCGTGGTGGAGTTGTAATTGACGGCAGCCACACGCCCGCCTCCCTCATCCAGAACCGTGAGAGATTGCAACACGTCATTCAGCTGAGAAGAAGTAAAGTCGATCGCCACCCGCTGGCTGCCGTTCACCTGCCCCGCGTGCTCAAAGTACCCCACCCCATTCTTGTAGAGCACCACCTTCCGCACCGGCAGATCGTGCACGGCGTTGGGAACGAAGCCTGAACCGGCCGCCCCTGCTGTCCGAACGGCTGCTTTCGATTTTGCGTCTGCATTGGATTTTGAATTCAACACAGCCTGAGACTGCGCGGTGGCTGTGAGGGTGAACGCAAGAAGGCTCAAAACTACGAGAATTCGGCGCATGTGTCCTCCCCGGACTTGCTCGTTGGAATGCTGTTTGTCTGGGACAGATGCGAGAGGAAAATGCTGACCGAAAAACGCGATCTCGCGGTCGTCCTTAACTGGAGAACGACGCTGTCGCGTGATCTTGCACGAAACCAATTATTTTTCGAGCTTTATTTCTCTACAATCTTTGTCAGCTGGCCAAGATGGTTCAAATCATGCCCAGCCATCGTCTCCACGAGTGTGAGGAACGTCATCGCCCCCCGCTCAGGATGCGTCACAGGCCGTTTCGCAGCGCGCGGCAACGCTCCGCCAATCAGCCGCAGATTCCATCCCCGCATCGCCGTAAACACACTCAGCGCCTCACCGGCCTGCACTCCTGGATACGTCGCCGCCCACTTGTCCTGATCGAAGGGCTGAATCACCGGCGCATCCTCGGCCAGCGTCTGCCGCAGCCGAAACGCGAACACCAGCTCGCAATCCGCCAGGTGCGCCACAATCTCCGCCGGGCTCCATTTCCCCGGCGCCGGTGAAACGGTCGCCTTCTCAGCTCCAATCGCGTGGATCAACCGCGCAAGCTCAACCGGCGTCGCAGCCAGAATAGTATCCAGCGCCCGCCCATCCAAAAACTTCTCGTAAGGATTCTGTTCGCTCATCGCAAAAGTCTCCGCTGTTCACTTTTTCACTTCTTCACATCTTCACTCATTCACTTCTTCACTGCCTTACAGGTACACATCCACCATCCGCATCCAGGTCGGCCAATCATGCGAATTAAACGAGTCCCACACAAACAGCTTATGCGGAATCCCCTTTGCGCTCATGATTCCGTCCAGCCTCTGATTCTGTCCCAGGCATTGGTCGTCCCACCCCGTAGCCAACACGTAGCTCGCGCGCCGATAGTGATCAAAGAACCACGCATCGCCTAGGTTAGGCAGATAATCCAGCGGCTGGTTGAAGTAGCAGTCCTGGTCGTAGTACCCCTGCAAAAATTTGCGCAGGTCGTAGGCCCCGCTCATCGACAAAAATCCAGTAAACACATCCGGATGTTTGAGCGCCACGTTGACCGCGTGAAATCCCCCAAAGCTGCACCCCAGCGAAACCAGGTGCCAGTCTTGATTTTTCTGCCGCACCAGCGGCACTACTTCATGAATCAGGTACTCGTCATACTGCACCTGCCGCGCAATCCGCCATCGGGGCGACACCTGCTTGTTGTACCAGCTCTCCATGTCCACCGAGTCCACGCAGTAGACCTGGACCTCGCCCGCATCGATCTTGCCCGTCAGCGCGCCAATCATCCCGCGGTCTTCAAACTCGTAGAACTTCCCGCCCGAAGTGGGAAACACCATCACCGGCAGCCCCGCATGGCCAAACACCAGCAGTTCCATATCCCGCCCCAGCCGCGACGACCACCACTTGTGATATTCCCGATTCATGCTTTCTCCCGCCGTTCCTGTTCACTGCACCCTGTGCACTGCTCACCGTTTTTGTTAATGTAACAGCCTGGGTTGCTATTTTTCCCGCCGCTTTCCCGTCGCAAACAACCAAAAGAGCCGATAAGGCCTAAAGGACTGTACGCCTTGCATTTGGAACACCATCAGCCGGACGGCAACCCCTCGCCCAACCCGCCCAAAGCCCTCCTCGCCGCCGGCGAACCCACGCTCCATCCCCGTCTGCGCCTTCATCGCGCCTTTCCCAGCCATTACCTGCCTGACAAGCGCGACCTGATCGTCTACCTCCCGCCCGGCTACGACGAACAGCCCGACCGCACCTACCCCGTCCTCTACATGCAGGATGGCCAGAACCTCTTCGACCCCCGCACCTCGTTCATCCCCGGTCGCACCTGGGAAGTGCGCGAGCATGCTGACGCCGCCATTGAAGCCGGCGAAGTCGAACCGCTCATCATTGTCGGAATGTACAACACCGGCGACCGCCGTCTAGCCGAGTACACGCATGAACGTGACTGGCGCATGGGCGGCGGCGAGGCTTCGCAATACGGCCTCACCCTCACCCACGAAATCCTGCCCTGGATCGCCACGCAATATCGCGTCCGCACTGACCGCGAATCAACCGGCCTCGGTGGCTCCTCGCTCGGCGGCCTGGTCTCGCTCTACCTCGGCCTGCGCTACGCCACCTGGTTCGGAAAGCTCGCCGTGCTCTCACCCAGTGTCTGGTGGAACCACAAGAGCATCCTCGGCTACCTCAACGAACGCGCCCCTGAAATCTGGGACCGTCCCAAGCTCTGGCTCGACGTGGGCGATCATGAAGGCCGCCGCACCCTCCACGACGTCGAACACCTCAATCGCCGTCTCAAAGCCAACCACTGGGTTCCCGGCGAAACCCTCCACTTTGAAAAAGTTCACGGTGGCGCCCACGACGAAACCAGCTGGTCCCGCCGCGTCCGCCCCATGTTGAAATTCCTGTTCCCTGCAAAGTAGAAGCCCACATCCTAAGCGCCGTTTCTTTTCCCGGCGTTAAACGACAATAGCGTGTGAGCCGGAAAAGTGGTTGTTGTGAATAGTCTTTGTCGACCATCCACCAATCTTCAGTCTTGGCCCTGGAGTTACTTCGAGTTAACATCTGGCTACATCATCGGCCTGAGCGTCGTGCGCCGGAAAATCGAAATTCCAATCGCCTCAACGGAGTAAGCCTTGAACACGCTGCTTCAGGACATTCGCTACGCAATCCGCTCGCTGCTCAAGTCCCCCGGCTTTGCGGCCATCGCCATACTTACGCTCGCTCTTGGCATCGGCGCCAACACCACCATGTTTTCCGTCATCAACGGCGTGCTTCTCAACCCGCTGCCCTATCCGCAATCCGGCCAGCTCGTTGCAATTTACGAAAACAACCTTGGCGTCAGCCACGGCCCGATCACCTACCTTAATTTCCAGGACTGGGAACGCGAGACGAAAACTTTTTCGGCCATGGCCATCTATCGCAACCAGGACTACAACTTCACCGGCGCCGGCCATGCGGAACGTCTCACCGGCACCATGGTGTCCGCGGGGTTTTTCCCGGCCCTCGGCACAGCTCCCGTGCTTGGCCGCACCTTCAGCCCTCACGATGATCAGGTCGGAGCAGCGCCCGTCGTCGTTCTTGGCGGAGGCTTCTGGCAACGCAGATTCGCTTCGTCTCCCTCCATCATCGGCAAAGCCATCGACCTCAACGGCACCGCCGCCACCGTCATTGGCATCGTCCCTTCCAGCTTTGCCTTCTATGGGAACGAACGCGATGTCTACACGCCCATCGGCCAGTGGAACGACCCGTCCTTTCGTGATCGCCGCATCTCCGTGAGCGCCCACGCGGTCGGGCGTCTCAAGCCCGGCATCACTCTGGCGCAGGCCCAGACAGACATGGACGCCATCGCCATCGAGCTCGCCGCAAACTATCCTGAGGCCGATAAGAACGACGGCGTTATTCTCGCTTCCATGAAAGGAGACATCGTCGGCAACGTGCAGCCCATCCTGCTCGTGCTTCTGGCCGCCGTCGGTTTTCTGCTGCTCATTGCGTGCGCCAATGTTGCCAGCCTTCTGCTTGCGCGCTCCATGAAAAAGTCGAGCGAGTACGCCATTCGCGCGGCACTCGGCGCAAGCCCCATGCGCATCGTGCGCCAGGTTCTGACGGAGAGTCTTCTGCTAGCCGGCATGGGTTGCGTGCTGGGGCTCGTGCTTGCCTTCTGGAGCACCAAGGCGGTGATTCGCGCCCTGCCCGCAGCCTTGCCGCGCGCCACTGAAGTCACCCTCGATGGTCGCGTTTTGCTCTTCACGTTTTGCGTTTCGCTCTTTGCGGGAATCGTCTTCGGCCTGGCACCCGCCATCAGAATCTCGCGCGTAAGTCTCCAGGATGTGCTGAAGAAAACCGGACGCGGTTCCAGTGGCTCGCGGCACCGCCTGCAGGGAATCTTCGTTGCCGCCGAAGTCGCGATGGCGTTTGTCTTGCTGGTTGGCGCTGGACTCATGATTCGCAGCCTTGGCGCGCTGTGGCGCGTGGACCCCGGCTACATTCCCAGTCACGCCATCACTTTCAATCTGTCCATGCCCGCCTCTGCTCACACACCCCCTGCCGAAACCCGCGAGCGCCTGCGTCATTTCGACGCACAGATGCTCTCCATCCCCGGCGTCAAGGCGGTTTCAGTCACGCTCGGTTCGCGTCCCATGATTCACGACTCCGAGTTGCCTTTCTGGATAGACGGCGAACCAAAGCCGGCCAACGACAACGACATGCACCAGGCAATGTTTTATCTCGTCGAATCAGGCTTCCAGCCTGCCATGGGAATCACTCTCCAGCGCGGCCGTTTTGTTTCACCCCATGATGATGAGAATGCTCCCATCGTGGTCGACATCGACGATGCCTTCGCACGCACATACTTTCCCAATGAAAACCCCATCGGCAAGCGCATTCACCTGGTTCAATTCGACGTTGAGGCTGAAATCGTAGGCGTGGTCGGCCACATCAAGCAGTGGGGGCCGGGCGCCACCGCGAAGTTGCCCATCGAAGCGCAATTCTATTACCCCTTCATGCAGCTCCCGCCAAAGATCATGCGGCTCGCTGCCAACTCCGTCGCCGTAGTGTTGCGCACGGAAGGCAACCCCGGCGCCGTCATGGATTCGGTTCGCCGCGCAGTCGATCAAGTGGATCCCGGCGAAGTCATCTACAGCGTGGAGACGATGAATGAAGTTATTTCCAACTCGTTTGCCGCGCGCCGCTTGTCAATGATTCTGCTCGGCGTCTTCGCCGGGCTTGCGCTCGCGCTTTCCTGCGTAGGAATCTACGGTGTCATTTCGTATCTTGTCGGCGAACGCACCCATGAAATTGGAGTTCGCATGGCGCTGGGCGCGCGGCGCAGCGACGTCCTCCGCCTTGTGCTCGGCCAGGGCGCGAAGATGGCAGGCATCGGCGTTGGCCTTGGCATGGCCTTTGCCCTCGGCCTGACACGCCTGATGAGCAGCCAGATCTTCGGCGTCACTGCCCATGACCCGCTAACCTTCGCAGGCGTCGCTTTTGTACTCATCGCGGTCGCCCTGGCAGCCTGCTACGTGCCCGCGCGCCGAGCCATGCGCGTCGACCCCATAGTCGCCCTCCGTTACGAGTAACACCGTCAATCCCCAAACCGTCCAAGGCTGGGTGCCCCCGGTCCCTCGCACCTGGGGACCAGGGAACGTAGTAAGCGGGTGCCCCCGGTCCATCGCAATTGGGGACCGGGGAGACGATGAAGCCCGTGCGAGCGAATAGCGAGCGTCTGCCCCACGGCTGGTGGCTGGTATCCTTCTTTCCATGCGCCCGAGACTTGCTTCCCTTCTACCCCTGCTAGCTCTCATGCTCACCGCATTTCCGCTCCACGCCCGCGTCCTCCGCGTTGAAATCGCCACCCGCGGCGACGTCCTCGACGGCAAGCCCTTTGGAGATGCGGGACCCTACGAGCGCATCACCGGCCGCATCTACTTTTCGCTTCCCGTCGACAATCCCCACAACAAGCAAATCGTCGACCTGGCCAACGCCGTCAATCTCAAAGACGGTGAAGTCGAGTTCTCCGCTGAATTCATCGCCGTCCGTCCCAAAGACGCATCCAAATCCAACGGGGCCATGCTCCTTGAAGTCCCCAACCGCGGTCACGGCGCCATCCTGGGCATCGTCGACGGCGGCGATTGGGACCTCGCCCACAACACCGGCGACGCTTGGCTCCTGCGCAATGGCTACACCATCGTTACCCTCGGCTGGCAATGGGACGCGGCCGGCGACGGCGCGCTGCGCTTCTTCGCGCCCATCGCGAAAGACCACGGCAAAACCATTACCGGCCTGCTGCGCGGCGATTTGATGCTGCCTAAAGCGCGCCCTGAGATTCCGCTCGGCCATTTCATGCTCAACAACATCGGCGGCAGCGAATACCCAGTCTCCGATCCAGCCGACCCGCGCAACACCCTCACTGTCCGCGACTCGCGCAACGCTCCGCGCACCGTTATCCCCCGCACCGATTGGCAGTTTGCCCATAATGTCGACAGCAAGCTTGCCCCCAGCGATCGATTCATTCACCTCAACGGCGGCTTCCAGCCCGGCAAAATCTACGAGTACGTCTACGTTGTTGCCGACCCCGTCGTCGCCGGCGGAGCATTCGCCGCCATTCGTGACTTCGCCTCGTACGCCAAGCACGCGCCTGACGCCATCACCCCCGCGCAGCGCGTCTACGGCGAGGGCATCTCGCAAAATGGCCGCTTCCTTCGCGACTTTCTCTACCAGGGATTCAATGCCGATGAAGACGGCCGCATCGCCCTCGACGGCGTCCTTGCTCATGTCGCCGGCGCGGGCCGCGGCAGCTTCAACTACCGCTTCGCCCAGCCCTCGCGCGATGGCCAGCCCACCTCCTCTGTCTTCTACCCCACCGACATCTTTCCCTTCACCGACAAGCGCGAACACGACCCGATCACCGGTGAAACCGCCGGCCTGCTCGACCGGGCAACCGCTGAAAAAGTTGTGCCAAAAATCTTCTTCTCCAACACGTCTTATGAATACTGGGGCCGCGCCGCAGCCCTCATCAGCATCACCGCGGACGGCAAGCACGATGCCAAGCTCTCCGACAATGTCCGCATCTATCACTTCACCGGCCTCCAGCATTTCTCCGGCCCGTTCCCACCTCAAAAAGGCGCGGCTGATCTCTTCGGCCAACAGCCGCAGTCTCCCCTACCGGTCCGGTATTTCTGGCGCGCCATGATCGCCAACATGGACGCATGGGTGCGCTCCAACACCCCTCCGCCGCCCAGCAGCTATCCCAGGATCGCCGACGGAAATCTCGTCCCCCTCAGCGCCTACGCCTTGCCCGCTATCCCCGGCCTCAATCATCCGCACGAAGCCAACGGAGGTGACCGTCTCGATTTCGGTCCGCATTGGCAGGACGGCATTCTCTCCGTTCAACCGCCTAAAGTCGGCGAGCCGTTCCCCGTCCTCGTCCCGCAAGTCGACGCCGATGGCAACGAGCGCGACGGCGTGCGTCTGCCGGAATTCTCCGCTCCGCTCGCCACATACGTTGGCTGGAATCTGCGCGACCCGGCCATTGGTGCGTCAGATCAGCGCGTCGCCTTTGAGGCATCGTATCTGCCGTTTCCAAAAACCGAAGCCGCCCGCATCAAAACAGGAGACCCGCGCAAGTCCATCGCCGAGCGCTATGCGGATCGCGCCGACTACCTGGCTCGCTATACCCTCGCCCTGGACGATTTGGTCAAACAGCGCTGGATTCTAGAAGAAGACCGCGCCGCCGTCCTGGCCCGCGGCGAAGCCGAATGGACCGAAGCAACGAAGTAAGACGGAGGGAGCAGTGGCCTTCAGGCCACTGAATGGTCGGTCGAACGATGGACGCCTTTAGGCGCGGGCTTTGTTCCATTTTCTTACTGCTTGAATACGTTAATGGCCATGGCCAGCCAGCCGCATAACGCACCAGCGAATAGAATCCAATGATCGGAGCGTTTCATGCGTTTTTACACAGAACAGGAATGCGAGGCTTGGTTAAAGGGCCGAGAGCGCGTCAGGCCCAATGCGATTCCCGGAATGCTCGTCGAACAAATGTCCTATCCGCCAACGCCCGCCAGGATTCAGCACTATGCTCATTGGATCGCCACCTCACTGACCTATCGAGATCCCACATTGCTCTGGATCACTGAATGGGGAATCTGGTCTGCAAACTGGCACCTTTATTACAGGCTCCGCCAAAGCTACGCCGACCAGCGACTACTGCACGAGGCCCCAGGCCATCTTTTCTTGGAGTTCGAAGCGGAAGACCTTGCGTCTTATTTGCAGTTGGCCATGCTGAACGGTTGGGGTGGCTATGTCCTGACCGGCGCGAACTATGTGAATTTGTTCTTCAGCCACGACGAGTACATCCAATTCTTTTCCACCGAAGAGAGCAACCTGGCAGAAATTCGAGAAGCACTCAGAGAAAAACGAAACACCTAGATACTCCTCTCCGGAACATTGCCGATCACATTTGGCCTGTGCCAGCGATCACAACAGAAGTGCACGAAGAAGACAAAGCATCAATCCTTCGCAGATGGTCGTTTGGAGGGTATTTCCAGTGGGTACTGGACGCCGCCTGCGAAGCGGTCGAGTGGCCGATTCAGCCACTAGGGTTCAACTCCCTTGCCCTCCTCTCGGCGCTCGACCAAAACTTCGACGGGTTCAAGGCGATATGCTAATATCAACGTAGCTTCGCAGGCGGCATCCAGGAAACTGGGTACCCAAATGAGCAAAGGCTCCGGCTTGATTACCCGGAGCCTTTGCATTTCCGCCCCAATCGCCCCTCCGCACAGTCTTTTCCAATCCAGGAATGAGCCTGAAGGGGGTGTTTGATGCGGGCATCTTCAGATGTCTCCTTTGGGGATGTTTTCATATATTGCTCGTGGTCGTCGCGGCGGTGGAAATGTGGGA
>JBEKET010000009.1:0-97095 GCA_050013695.1 Occallatibacter sp. | reverse complement strand
CGAAAAGGGAGAATAGGCAAATGGCAACCAAGAAAGCAGCCAAGAAGGCACCCGCGAAGAAGGCAGCCAAGAAGGCCGCAAAGAAGAAGTAGCGGAACCTCCAACCGAAAGGCAACAAGCAAGAAGGCAATACTGAGGGGAGCGCTTAAGGCGCTCCCCTCAGTGTTTATGCGGGTAAAATGGACATTGAAAGAAATGACTCACTGGAGAGAGCATGACCCGTCGTCGCTGGATCGCTGAACATTGGGATGAAGCAACGGCCGTGATTACCGGCTCGCAGTCGGAACACATGGCGCGTGTCCTCCGTGCCCAGCCTGGGCTTGAGGCCGACGTTGTGGCCGGTGGCCGTGTCTTCCATGCCGAGGTCGCGGCCGTATCGCCCGAAGAAATTCGCTTCAACCTTGTTGCCGAACTTGAGGCTGACCCAGCGCTCCCCATTACGCTGGTTGTCTCCGTGTATAAATTTGACCGCATGGAGTGGGCCATCGAAAAAGCGACCGAGCTCGGAGTTGCCGCGATCGCCCCGGTCATCGCGCGCCGCACTGAAAAGCACCTGGCCCAGGCGGCCGATAGGCGCGTCGAACGCTGGCGTCGCATTGTGCACGAAGCCGCGCAGCAGTCGCGCCGTTCCGATGTGCCGCTCATTCACGCGCCCGCTCCACTCGCCGAGCGCATTCGTGCGGCATCTGCGCCCGCCGGTCAGTCTGCGAGCTCTGCCTATATCGTTCTAGCCGAGCAGGAGCGCACCACCACGCTGCGCAATGCACTCGATGAAGCCATCGCACAGGCGGAAGCCGAGATGCCCACGCTTGAGATCGCAATCGGCCCCGAAGGCGGATGGGCTCCCGATGAGGAAGCTCTCTTCGATGCCAATGGATGGCGCGCCGCGTCGCTTGGCCCGCGGATCCTTCGCGCGGAAACGGCGGCCCTCGCCGCGCTGTCTGTCGTCGCTTCGTATCTGGAATAAAGTTCGCGAACCGTTCAGCTACAGATGCGAATATCGCAGCAACACCCCTGCCAGCACTGCGCCGGCAAGGTCGCCAATAATCGGAATCGGCGCATAACTCCAGTTCGATCCACCCTTGCCCGGAATGGGCAACAGCCAGTGGACAAGACGGGGACCCAGATCGCGCGCGGGATTGATTGCGTATCCCGTGGTCCCTCCCAGCGACAGGCCGATGCCCCATACCAGGCTCGCCACAAGCCACTGCCCCATACCGTTCGCGGGTCCATCCTTGGCCACTCCGTGCGAGTAGATGGCGCCGGCCACCAGCACCAGCACCGCCGTGCCCAAAGCCTCGCTCAACAGATTGAAGACCGGGCTGCGCACCGCCGCATTGGTGCAGAACACGCCGAGCTTCGCTGCGGGATCTGGCGTCAGCTTCCAGTGCGGGGCGTAGTGCAACGCCATTAGCGCCGCACCTCCCATCGCTCCCAGCAACTGTGCCGACCACATGCTGAACAACTGCGCAAAGTCCCCGTTCTCGATTGCTACTGCCAGCGTGATCGCCGGATTCAGGTTCGCTCCGGGACTGCCGAAGGCCTGCGCCACCAACACCCCGCACAGCACCGCCAACCCCCATCCAACGCAGATCGCCATCCAGCCGGCATCGGCGCCATACGACTTGCGCAGCGTCACACCGGCATTCACGCCGTTGCCCAACAGCACCAGAATCAGCGTGCCCAAAAACTCGCCCAACCAGACTGAATGCATTGTGTCTTCCTTAAGAACGTTGAATCAGAACCACGTCTTGCGTTTGTACTCGACGTAGGTCTCGCCGAACTTTTCCGTCAGCACGCGTTCCTCTTTGCGGCTTCGGGAAATCTGCAGAGGAATCAATACCACGTAGAACAGCAGCAGCCACGGCTTGTTGACCCAGATAATCACGCCCAGAATCATCAGTGCGCCGAAGGTGTAGATCGGATTGCGAATGCGGGAGTAGAGGCCCGTGGTAACCAGCGTGGTTGCCTTGGCCTGAACGCTGAAGGCCTTCCCAAGTTGGACGCGGGCAAGAACAAAAAGCAAAAATGAAGGCACTGCAATCGCGAGGCCGGCAATTTGGGAGATGGTCCAGGGCTGCCCCCATGTATATCTGGCAATGAGCACCGCAAAGAGAACGGCTACGGCCAGCGTTCCGTAATTCAGTTTCAAAGCCGGCCTCCCTCAGCCATCAGTTCTGCACCCACCGTGAAAGATTTTCGCGGTCGCCTCCCAGACGATGCGCGGAGCTCAACCGATTCCGGAATTTGCTGAACCATAGCATTCTCCATCGTCTGCCTGCCATCCGCCAAACTTTTCGTGGAAATCCGGCGGCTGATTTCCAATTCTTTTCGTACTAAACTCAGAATCAGGATTGGCTGGCCATCAATGAAAACGGATCAGGACCTTTACAACGAACTCGCCTTCTACACTCTGGCTCATCCTGATCCAGCGTTCATCCATCAGAACGTTGTGGATGCCTTTGCGGCCCAGCATGCCGATGAATCGTCAAAACCAATCTACATTGTCTTTGCCTTGATTGGGCTTTACTTGTGCGTCGAAAAGAACTTTACCGGCAAGCAGGCCCAGAAAGCGCACATGGAGCTTGCGAAAACGCGCAGGCAATATGTTCGGCCTGCGTTGCCCAGCGACCGTGGCGTCATCACCATCCATGACGTGCTTGCCGCGGCACCAGGACGTGATAGAGACGCCATGATCCACAATTGGTGCGTATCGGCATGGGAAGCATGGGGAGACAGCCGCGAACAGATCGTGCAGCTAGCCCGGAATGAGTTAGGCGTCGAGTGAGAGAAATTGCATCTGGGTAGAACTATGGGTTGGATGGCGCGGGCTGCTCAGCACTCGGAATCCTCTGCGCGTAGCTTTCCCAATGCGAGAGCAATTCCTTCACGACCACATGCCCCACCGTGTACGCCGCCTCCAGCGACGGCAAGTAGCCGCTATAGGCTCCGATCCGCTGCCTGGCGAGGCTCTCGGCCGCAGTCATTCCGCGGGGCTGCCGGTCAAAGTTGCTTACCGTCCGCAGCACCATGACGCGTTGCCGATCAACGCGGCCCGCATGGCTCAGAAACTCAAGCGACTGCAGCGTACCTGTATCTTCCATCGCCGTGGTCGCAAACTGGCCCTTGCCGCCGGTGAAGTACGGCACCCACTGCGAAGCCCACGCATCAAATAATTTTCCGTGCCAGTAAGTCGATGACGAAATCTCGTCGCCCATGGCGACGAATGGTGGCCGTTGTGCAGCCGCGCCGTCAAAGCTGCTGCGAATCTCCTTCAGATGATCCGTGTCCGCAAGCGGTGTTTCGCGCGTCAGGTTGAAAGCCCACTGCGCGAGTCCTTCATTCAGCGCATACACCTGACCATCCAGAGGGGCTGCCGGAACTTCAAAGGGCTTCGTCTTGCGCAGCGGCACATATCCTGTCGACCACTCCGGTGGCATCTCGCGCGCATCGATCTCGTAGCCAAGGTCACCATCCACTACCCACCGCGCCCAAAACGCCGAGCCAAGTGAAGCCCGCTCCGGCGTGCCTCCAGCAATACCCGCAATCAGCCAGTACGCGTGGCTCAGGTCAAAGCGCGGATCCAGTCCAAGAGCCATGATGGTCGCCGCCGCATGCGCAGTGCCCTGTCCCGTCAGCACTGCCATCTCGCCGTCGCTGTTCATCCGCACCGCGTGATAGCCGGCTGCCAGGGGATACACATGGTCAAGGTGATCGCGTTCCACCCAGTACTGCAACTCACCGGGTTGGTCGCCGGTGTCCGCGCCCACTTCAAACATGGCCACCACAACGACCTTCACCACAATCGGCTTCGGCTTGGCAAAAGCAACAGTTGCAAGCGCCGACAGTAACAAGAGAGCAAAGACACTTCGCATTCGGGTCGTCATTGATTGCGATAGTACCCGAGACCCGTCTTGCCGCAAAGCGATTCGCCGCGTGAAGCGGCCTTTTCACGATCAAGCCCGACTGCTAACCAGCGTGAAATTTCAGCGTACCCTGCATTCCCAACGCTGAGCCATGCCGATCAGTAATTCACCTTCTCCAACTCCGCCTGCGTTCCCGTCGCGCTGCAATTGGAGCAGCTAAAATCCATATTGCCATCCGACCTCTTCTTCACAGACATGTCCAGGACCTCGTTCGATCCGTTGCCCCGCACCACCTGGAACACAAGCGTGTCTCCGTCCATATGCGGACGAATCATCGTGTGCGGCTCCGTTGAAGCAACACGAGGCGCGCCGCCGTTTTTCAAGACGATATGGAAGACAATCGTTCCGCCCACCTCACCTGCATCGTCGGCAAGGGTTAGTTCAACCGCCGGCTGGCCATCGAGCTTAGCCTGCCACACGCCCGTCCAGCCGTTACTCGGTGATGTGGCTCCTGCCACGGATGCCAACACCATGGCGGTGCAGGCAATCGCAAACGATCTCATCTTCATCTTCATATTCATCTCCCTTCACAGATTGAATTTCACTGCTGCTTGCCGATCGCCGCGGTCGCCAGCGTTCCACCCAGGCCCATCGTTTCCACCGCGGACGACGGCACAATCACCATCGACCCTCTTTCTTTGATTGCCTCGTAGAACATGTTCATCGCGCGCAAATGGAGCGCACCTGGATTGTCGTTGTACACGCGTGAAGCCTGGGCGAACTGATCTGAAACTTGCACCTCCGCCTGGCCAAGAATCACGCGCGCCTGCCGTTCGCGCTCGGCCTGCGCCTGCTGCGACATTGCATCTTCAAGCGATTGCGGGATGCGCACATCGCGAATCTCCACCGACTGCACCGTGATCCCCCACGGATTCGTTTTCTCATCCAGAATCTGTTGCAGTTGGCGCCCCATCACTTCGCGCTCCGTGATCATCTGCGCCAACTCGTGCCTGCCAATCGACTCGCGCAATGCTGTCTGCGCGCTCAGGTTGATGGCCTCAACAAAGTTTTCAACTTCGAGGATCGACTTCTCCGCGTTCCATACCATCCAAAAAACGATCGCGTCCACGTTGACTGGAACCGTGTCGCGGGTGAGCGTGGACTCAGCAGTGACGCTGTGCACGCGGACGCGCTGGTCAATGTAATTGCTGATGGTCTCGAAGACCGGGACGACGTGAAATATTCCCGGCCCGCGCAGGCCGACGTAACGGCCCAGCCGCAGCAGAGCGACTTTTTCCCACTGCTGAACAACCTTGATGGCGAACAGCAGGTAGACACCAATCAATCCGCCCACAATCGCCGGCACCGGATGACGGATTAGCCCACTGAGCGCAACACCGGCACCCACGCAGATCACAAATGCGGTTACAGCAACCCGGTTGATGGGAACCACTTCAATTCTCGACATCATCTTTCACCTCCTGCGGATGGGCTCGTTTGCCAATCCGCGCAGTTCGTCGATTAAATCGTCAATCGTGAAACCTGCTGCCCCGGCGCGCGAAACGCAATCGCTCACAATCTGCGTGAGTTGCTTCTCGCGTTCCGCATCGGCCCGTTTCATTTTTTGCGCGCTGATAAATGTGCCGGTACCCTGGTGCGTCTCAAGCAGGCCGCCAAGTTCGAGTTCACGGTAGGCGCGAATCACAGTGTTGGGATTGATTTCCAAATCGACCGCAAGCTGGCGAACCGTAGGTAGCTGATCGCCCGGCGCCAGCAGTCCGGAAGCAATCCCTCCGCGCACCTGGTCAATGACCTGCCTGTACACGGGCATGCCGCTGTGCAGGTCCAGTTGAATACGAAAGAGCGCGGAATTGGATCGCTGGCTCATTACGAAATCAATGTACTATATAACTAGTACATTGTGTCAAGAGAAAAGCGAAATTTATTTTAAGTGCGTGCCGCGACTGCAAACGCAAAAAGGCCATCCCCGAGGGGATGGCCTTTCTGCGTGACCAGCAAGACCCTACTGCGGCCCGTTATTCCGCGCCATGGCCTTTTCGGTCTGCACCTTGTGCGCATTGTTTTCCAGGGCCTGCGCCTCGGGCAGGAACGTCAATGCCTTCTGAATCTCCGGATCCCAGTCGGCGCGCGTGCGCAAACCCTGCAACTGCCCAAACTCGATGGTCACAATCTTGTCCTTGATGCTCACGTTCAACCAATCCCTGACGCCGTCCAAGTCAGTCTCATTCCAGGGGATGTTCTGGCTGGTCAGGTACTTCTTGAATTCGCCCATGACCTCATCGTTGACTTGGAAGTTCTTGTCCACCGTGTGGTTGGCCACGTACACCGGCGCAAAGTGGAAGAACACATCCTTATAGAGCAGGCTGTCCTGGAAGTGGTTGCTCTTCGGAGATTCGATCTTCTCGTCCGGAGTGATGCCGCCGCCGCCGTAGACGGTCCGCCCGGAATCCGTCAGCTTCACTTCCTGGTTGGTCGAGTTCGAGGGCAGCGCCCCGGCGTGGTTGTAGTAGTAGTCGTAGAGCGACACGCCTTCGTAGTTACGCTGAATCAGCCGTCCCGAGGGAGTGTAGTAGTGATATGTGGTCAGCGCCAGGCCGGTATTCTCGCTCAGGTTGTAGACGGTCTGCACCAGCCCCTTGCCGAATGTCGTTTCGCCCACAATCAGCGCGCGATCATGGTCCTGCAGCGCGCCGCTCACAATCTCGGCCGCGGAAGCCGTGTTGCGATTCACCAGCACCACGATCGGAAAAGTCTTTCCGTCGTTGCCGCGCGTTGCCGTATACACCTGGTCGGGATAGGCGCGGCCACGCTGGGAAACGATGGTCTGGCCCTTGGTCAGCAGGTGATCGCATACCTCAACCGCCTGGCTCAGCAGGCCGCCGGGGTTGCCGCGCAGGTCGAATACCAGCCCCTTCAGATCAGGGAAGTTGTCCACCGCTTCAATCACTTCCTGCGCCGTCGTTTCCTGGAACTGCTTCAAGTGAATGTAGCCGATGCCCGGCCGGATCTCGTACTTCAAATCCACTGAGGGATTGGGAATCTCGTCGCGCATCAGGTCGAACACCAGCGGCTTTGCCTGTCCTTCGCGCACCGTGCTCACCTGCACGTGCGTGCCCTTGGGCCCTTTGAGCGCCTTGGCTACCGCGTCCGACGTCCATCCATCGGTGCTCTTGCCATCCACCGCGATTATCACGTCGCCGGGATGAATCCCAGCGCGGAACGACGGCGTGTTTTCATACGGCTCAACCACAAATACCTTGGCTCCCTGTTGCTGGATGACCATGCCTACGCCGTAGTAGCGCCCGTGCTGCTCTTCGCGCATTCTCGCGTAGGCCTTCGGGTCATAGAAATTCGAGTGTGGATCAAGCACCCGCAACATTCCCGGAATCGCACCGTCGTAGATGGCCACGTCTGCCTTGTCGCCTTCAATCGGCTCGGCGTAGTTCTGTTCCACCAGCGAATACACGTTGGTGAAATTCTTCAGGCTGTCGCGCAGTTGGCTCTCGTCGGCGGAAGACTGCGCTCCCACACGGCGTTGCATGAATGTGCCAGCAACGGCACACACGGCAAAGAAGAGGACGACGGCGAATAGAGCGCGGCGGGCGCGAGGACTCATAGGCGAAAAAACCTCCGGAGGGCAACTGATCCTGGCGCCCAACTGCGATTGTCCAACTCCGCCGTGGTCCAATCCGCCGCTTCCGGCTGGATTGTTCCTCGAGAAAAATTAACCTTGCCGGCGAGCCGCACTGGCTCCGGCAAGGCTAAGGAATTGAAAAACCGCTCTAAAGCTCCTGACAGAGCAGTCCTAGGAAAAAGTATAACACTCACTGGTTTGACGGCGTCCGCGCCCATTCGGATAGCTTCGGGCGGTGTTTCCTGCTCCTTAATCGTCGCTTTTCGCCTCTGCGGGGAGCCGTCCGGCAAAGGAAATCGCGCTTCCGCCCCGCCCCCTGCTGCCCAGCCATTTACAATAGCGTCTATGCCTCAGGGGAAAAATCAATTGTCCTCTGCCGTGTCCTTAATTATGACTCTGAATCTATTTCGCACTCCCGCGGTGTTGGCGATCGGCGCCATGCTGCTCGCAAGTTCCACTCTGGCGCAGAACCGCCCCGCCGCGCCGCAAAGTCCATACGGCGGTGTAACCGTCGAGGACATCATTGCCCGCGTCAACGATCAGATCATTACCCAGTCTGACTACGACCGCGCGATGAAGGAGATGGATGACGAGGCGCGCCAGAAAGGCGCCACGCTGCAGCAAATCTCCGCCGGCCACAAAGACCTGCTTCGCAGTCTCATCGATCAGCAACTTTGGCTTTCCAAGGGCAAGGAACTGAGCATCAACGGCGAAACCGAGTTGATCCAGAAGCTTAACGAGATTCGCAAGCAATATAACCTTGAGACTCTTGAAGACCTTGAAAAGGCCGCCAAAGAACAGGGTGTGTCGTTTGAAGATTTCAAGGCCAACATTCGGAACAGCATCATCACCCAGGAGGTGATGCGCGAAGAAGTTGGCAAGCGGCTTCAGTTCACCCCCGGTGAAGTGCAGCGCTACTTCGACGAGCATAAGGAAGACTACGCCCAGCCGGAGAGCGTGCGCCTCAGCGAGATTCTGATCGCCGTGCCCGCACCGGCAGACGGCTCCGCTCCCGATGATGCAGCGCTGGCCTCAGCCAAGGCCAAGGCCGACGACATTGAAGCCAAGCTTCACCAGGGCGGTGACTTTGCTCAACTTGCAAAGTCTTTCAGTGAAGCGTCAACCGCTGCCGAAGGCGGCGATCTGGGCCAATACCGGCGCGGCGCGCTCGCCAAGGTGCTTGAAGATAAGACCTTTGCGCTCAACACCGGCCAGTACACCGACCCCATTCGGACCAAACAGGGCTACATCATACTGAAGGTTGTGCAACACGTTCAGGGCGGCCCTCCCGACTTCAAGACGGTGGAGCCGGAAGTGGAGCAGAACTTCTACATGAGCAAGATGGAGCCGGCCATCCGCGATTACCTGACCACGATGCGCGAGCAGGCCTATATCGACATCAAGCCGGGCTACACCGATAGCGGCGCCAGCCCCAACAAGTCGGTCTACCCCATCTCGTACGCCGCGTATACGCCGCCCGCGCCCAAGAAAAAGAAGAAGGTTGAGCGCACCCGCTACCGCGAAACCACGCATACCTTCCGCCAGAAGGGTCCGCAGACTGTGGCAGCCGCCGACACCACCAGGACTCCGCCGGCAACCAAGAAGGACGCGAGCCTGAAGAAGTCCGAGAGACCCGGCAAGAAGGAAAAAATCCGCTACGGCCAGGCGCCGACCAAGACGCTTCCCACGGCGCCCAACGCGACCACCGAAGACGCAGGCGCAGTGCAGCAGCCCGCGGCTGCGGCGCCGGAACCGGTAAACCCTCTGGAAACAAAAGAAAAGCCAACCAAGAAGACCCGCTACAGCGCTCGCGCCGCCGTGGCCAAGCCCAAAACGGCCAAGGGTCTCAAGGTTGACCCTCAGGCACCCGCCGCGCCTGACGCAGCCGAAGTTGCAGATCGCCAAACCCAGGCTGCACCGCTCGGCCTTGGCGCCAATACGACCAAGAAAAAGAAGACCAAGGCAACCGCGACCACCGGGGAAAAGACGCGCCTGACGGACAAGAACAAGAAGCCGGCCGCAACTACACCGGATTCAAGCGCCACGCCCTCAGCGCCCGCTCCGCAAGCTGCGCCTCCAGCCGCTCCGGCGCCGGCTACACCTCCCGCTCCACAACCGCAGCAGTAAGCCGCGTCGGGTTTTATTATTTGGGGCCTGGGATTCACTCCCGGGCCCCAAGTGTTTTTGGCAGGACCGGCCGGTTGCGGTAAGCTTCTCGGCAGAATGAAAGACATCTACATCGCGGACCTGGCCAACTTTGACGAAGGCCAAAAATTCGATTCCTTCTTCCTTGTGCTTTCCAAACAGCAGCGGACCACCAAGACCAACAAGCCTTATCTGAACCTTATCCTCGGCGACAAAACCGGCCAGCTCGAAGGCCGTGTCTGGGATCCCCTCGACCCGCGGATCGCGAAAGACTTCGAGAAGGGCGATATCGTGAAGGTTCGCGGCAGCGCCTCCCGCTTTGACGATCGGCTGCAGATGAAGGTCGATCAGCTGCGCGTCGCGCAGACCGGCGAAGCCGACAAGTCCGATTTGCTGCCTTCGACCACCTATGACGTTGCTGCGCTGTGGGCCCAGTTGCTTGGATTTGTCGAGAGCCTCACCAATCCCGACCTCAAGCGCCTGCTCAAAGCCATGCTCGATGATCCGGCGCTCGCCCAGGCCTATCGTGAGGCACCCGCCGCCAAGCAGCTCCACCACGCGTGGCTCGGCGGCCTGCTGGAGCACGTAGTCAGCCTCTGCAACCTTGCTGACCGCGTCGTTCCCCAGTACCCGCTGCTTGACCGCGACCTGGTGCTCACCGGCGTCATCCTCCACGACATCGGCAAGGTCCGCGAACTGAGCTGGGAAATCGGCTTTGAATACACCATTGAAGGTACGCTGCTTGGCCACATCCAGATGGGCGTTGCACTGACGGAAAAGACAATTGACAGCCTGCCCAACTTCCCGCCCAAGCTAAAAACGCTGGTCCTGCACATGATCCTGAGCCATCATGGCAAGCTTGAGTTCGGCTCACCCAAGCTACCCATGATCCCTGAAGCGCTGGTGCTCAACTTCATCGACGACCTCGACGCCAAAATGCAGGCCGTCGCCGGCGAATTCGAGAAGTCTCTACGCGAAGGCAAAGGCCCCGACGAGCTTACTGGAAAAGTCTGGGCTCTTGATCAGCGCCAGCTCTTGAATACCAAACGCTGGCTGGGGGAAGGCAAGAAATAGGCGAACGGTCCGGTTGCATTTGTGAAGGCCGGCGCTACATGGTCCACGTAATCCTGGCGAAAACATCCCTCTTGATTCCGACAATCGTATTCACGTCGCTTCCGAACTCCGCGTGATGCGGCTGCATCAGGTTCTGTCCAACGACTGACATCTCCCAACTGTGCGATGCGTGCCAGCCAAACCGCACGTCTCCCGTGTTGTATGCTGCTACCTTCTGCGCCGGCAGGCTGCTGACATAGCGATACGTTGGATCCAGTTCAAATCCTTTGTGAAAGTTGAAAAGGGCTTGAATCACAGCCTGTTGATGAGGGCTCGAGCCGTTATCCGACACCGTATTCTGGCTGTCCGTGAAGCCGGGCTTGTCATGCACAAACAGATGCAGATAAGAATAGGAGCCCTTCACTTGAAACCAATCTGTCGGCTTCCAGTCAGGCCCGATCTCTCCGCCGGATGTATCGCCTTTCAAGGCGTTAGCCAGAGGTTCCTGAAGAATCAAATGTGCCGGGGCGGGAGTAGCTTCAACATACTCACTTCCCGGTCCATATCCATAGAGGTCGTTGTAATCGTTGCGAAACGTTGAGAGATCCATGTACAGCTTGCGAACGATCAGCGCGCGATAACCAACCTCGGTGCCAACCAGATGTTCCGATCTGAAACTTTTGGTTCCAACCACACGGAGGAAGATCGGCTCGCTTGTTGTGATGAGATAGTCGGTAAGTGAAAGGTCCTGATCGAGACGCGAAGGCGTGCGCACCGCTCTTGTAACTGCGGCCCAAACGGTCTGGTGCGACGTCGGAGTCCACATCAGCCTGCCATTCGGTTGAACTTCAAAGCCGGAACGGTTGTTGTGCTCGAACTTCGAACCTAAGATGAGCGACAACTTGTTTGGAATAACTCCGACCTGATCCTGAATGAACCAGCTATAGATACTGTCGGTTTCCTGCGACGGCGTGAATGTCAGCGTGGGGAAAATATTTGTGATGTCATCGTGGCTCCAGCGGGTGCCAATCCCCAACAACGCATCCTGGCGGCCTTTCGCCGCAAAATGATAAAGAAGATCAAGATCGTACGTGTTGCGAGTCTCGTCCAGTTGCGGACTGAATCGAGAGGTCCGATCAAAATAGGCGCGGGTTTCAATATCTGAATGCTCGCTGAACTGGTGGCGCCAGCTCCCCAGGATATTCCCGCCTGAAGTGTTATGCGGCGGATAGTTGAAGACTTGAACTGAAGGTGGAGAATAGGACGATATCGCCACTCGTTCCCCATCGAGTCCTTTGTACATGTCGCCTTGCAGGTTGAAAGTGTCGCGGGAATTCTTCGACCAATCTGTGCGAAAGCCAACCTGGCCCATTCTCCATTCGTCGAAATTTACTCCGTCGGGATGGTACTCCGCGCCCCGAATGAATCCCTTGCCATAAACGCGATAATCGAATCCCTTCCCGTTCGTACTTCCGAAGCGCGCCCCGCCAATTCCCTGGTCGATGCTTCCTCCGCCCCAGGGGGAAATCGCTCCGTGAGTGTCTTTTGCTTTTTTCGTAATGATGTTGATGATGCCGTTCACCGCATTGGCGCCCCAAATGGTTCCTCCAGGGCCGCGAATGACTTCGATGCGATCGACATCTTCAAGCAATGTGTCTTGAACCTGCCAATAGACGCCGGCGAATAGTGGAGAATAAACGCTGCGCCCATCGATGAGAACGAGAAGCGACTTTGAGAATTCGCCTCCGAATCCGCGCACCCCGATAGCCCAGTGATCGGAATCAATCCGTGCGACCTCTACGCCGGGAGCCAGCCGCAGGATTTCTGGAATGCTGGTGAATCCCGAGCGGCGGATGTCTTCCTGGGTGATCACGTAGATCGCTGCCGGCGTGTGCCAGACCTGCTCCGGTTCTTTGGAAGCGGTTGTCACTTCCAGGTTGCCAAGCTCCTCCAGGCTGAGCTGTGTCAAGTGGCTCGGTGACTGCGCGCCGGCCTGCGCTGTCTCGGCGCAAATCCGCTGGTTCGACCCCGTCGTTAAGATTGGAACAAGGGCCGCAAACATGACCCAGCTGCGATGAATCGCTACTTGATTCGAACGGTTCGGACCACGCTTGCTGCCTGGCATATCAAAGGGCATGCGGAATCTCAATCTCCGATAGAGGTCTCTCCTGTTGAGTTACGAAGACCTCCAGTTCGTCAAGCAAGGCGCTGTCCCACCACCCGCGCCTCACTTCCTCCCGCATGGTAGCAAGGGCCTCTTCCCGCGGCAACGCGTTTCTGTAGGGTCTATCTGTAGTTAGCGCGTCGAAAATATCGGTGATTTGCAAAATCCGCGCGGTCAGCGGGATTTGATCGCCTTTGAGCCGATCGGGGTACCCAGATCCATCCAGCTTTTCGTGATGATGGCGAATAATCGGCAGCACCAGGCGAAACGACTTCAGGGGAGCGCAAATCCGCTCTCCGGCAGCCGGATGCAGTCTCATGATTGCCCACTCTTCCTCAATCAGAGAACTCTTCTTTACGAGAATATGTTCCGGCACGGAAATCTTGCCAACATCGTGGACAATTCCGGCCCGTCGAAGAGCAATGCGCTGGTCTTGTGGCAACCCGAGACGGTCCGCCATCGCCACGGAGTATTTTGACAGCCGCTCGCAGTGACCCCGTGTGTAAGGATCCTTCGCCTCAATGCTGAGCGCCAGGCTGAATAAGACGGCCTCGGCATTCTCAAGCTCATCGATGAATTCCTTGAGGCGGAGCAGAGAGCGCGTGCGGGCAAGAAGTTCCTGGCGGTTGATGGGCTTGCTCAGAAAATCGTCAGCGCCGCTGGTGATTCCCTCGATGCGCTCATCAATGCGCGATAATCCGGTCACCAGAACGACAGGGATAAAGCGCGTCTCCGGCTCGGACTTGATGATCCTGCATACTTCGAAGCCAGTCTTGCGCGGCATCATGACATCGAGTAAGGCCAGGTCGACCAGGTTGCCATGGATGGCATCCAGAGCCTCATCGCCATCCTCGGCGCAAATTACCTGATAGCCCTCGCCAGAGAGGATTTCAGACAGAAGCTCTCTACTCATTTCGTCGTCATCCGCAACCAGGATGGCGGCTTTGCCCATAACTGAGTTGTGCATAGTTCCTCAGTGACTCAATGAACTTACCGGCTGGGAACACTAAAAAATCACAACAAAGCGCAATCGTTTGCGGGCTTGCGCCTGACTCAGCAGTTTTTAGACTCATGAAAACGCAGGACGAACAGTTCGCGTAACATCCGGAGTGCAGGTGGGGGAACCCACGACTCCTTATCAGCTAACACAAACATGCATCGTTCACCGAACATCATCCCGTTGAAGAAACGCGATGGCGCCAATGCTCTTGACCTCGCTCGCCATCACCAAGGCAATGCGCAGCTTACGGCAATTACCTCCATCGAGGCTATTCACGCTAGCCATGACTCTTGCGTGGCTCGACTTCTAATGATTGTTTCACCTATTCTTTATCTTTTGTCAAGCATCCTTTCGTGTGACGTATGGAATCAGATACCGGTAACCACTCGTGTTCACTCAGTAGTAAATAGAGAACTGTGCAACGTTGTAATCCTAAAAGAATTCCGCAGACTTTTTGCTGCGCCCTGCTTTTCAGAGCTTCGAGTCGCTGAACACCGCCAGAGTTCACTCATCTATTGCCGGTGCTATCTTGTCCTATGCGCATCCCCGCCGCTCTCTTGATTGTCGCGGTCACGCTTCCGGCAGGCTTGAACGGTCAGCCGGAAACTCCCCCGCTTAAGGCACTCTATGATGCGCATCGATGGTTTGAGCTTCGCGATGTATTGATTCGCACCAGCGCGCCGCTTTTCTACCAGGCGGCTGTCGAGGCCGCATTCAACCAGCAGCCAAAGGCGGAAAACGATCTCAACGCGATCATCTCTTCCAAGGCGGACGCGGGCATCACGCACGAAGCGCGGGAGATCCTGATTGCCTCCTTCTACCGCGCGGGTCGATACAAGGAAGCCTTCGATCAGGCAAAAGCCATTCTTTCAAAGAAGCCGGACGCTGAGGACATTCGAAACATTCTTTCCACGCTCAAAGTGCTGTCCTCGTTTCAGGACCAGACGGTCGATTCCGTCGATTCCTCTCCTGCCCCCGCGACAATTCCCGTTGAGATTCAGGACCAGAACCTGGTCCTGCCGCTCACCGTGAACGGAATCCAGGCGCACTACATTTTCGACAACGGATTCAGCCTGTCCGCCATCAGCGAGTCGGAAGCCAAACGTCTCGGACTCAAGATTCACAATGTAAAAACCAGCATCGACACCATGACCGGCGCGCAGGTCAACGTCCGCATCGCCGTCGCCAAAGATATTGAATTGGCGGGCGTACCTCTTCGCAATGTTGCTTTTTATGTTCTGCCCCGGAATGAGCCTCCGCTGAACCACCTGGCCGAGGGGCGCCAGGGCATTCTTGGCCTGCCCGTGATCCTCGCGCTCCGGCACTTCCAGTGGAATCCGTCCGACCGAACGTTTACTGTCCTGCGAGCTTCAGCGGAACCGCGCGGCGATGCTTCCAAACAGACTCCGAACCTGGCCTTTGAAAGCACCTCTATCTTCACTGCCGTCGGCTTTCAGGGCAAGGATTTCGAGTTCAGTCTCGACACGGGTGCACAGAAAACCGAGCTCTATCCTGGATATTCTCGACATTTTCCAGCGATCCAGGCCAGCGGCACTCCGGAGTCGCGCAAACTCACCGGCGTAGGCGGCTCGGCCCGGATCGATTCCATTCGGGTTCCCTCGCTGGCCTTCACCGTCGGCGGCAGGGAAGTCCAACTCAAACCGGCCCACATCCTGCTCAGGGACAACAACGCAAACAGCAACTGGTTTGCCGGCAACCTGGGAATGGATTTGTTGAACCAGGCTCACAGCGTCGAAGTCGATTTCGATGCGATGACGCTGCTGCTCCGGTAGTGGGTAGCTTGCCCACCGATTATGGGTGTGTGTCGGTTCCGGCGACTCTATGCCGATAAGCTTCCGGCGGTTCGATCAAGAAGGTCGTCTGTCCCGCCAGCACAAGCAAATCCTCATCTCCGGTTACAAGCAGTTCGGCAGTACCGCTTTGCGCCAGATCGAGCAACGGTTGGTCCTTCCGGTCTCGCCAGAGAACAATGCACTCTTCCGATACATGAACGGTTTCGCAAAAAGGGAGGTAAGCGCCCAATGCCTCAAGCTGTTCGTCCGCAGCGAGGCGGAACTTCGGGTAGGCGAGAACTCTCGTCAGCTCCGATGCCGTCGCGCGCGAGACCAACGGGATACAGCATCGAGCTTGCCAATGATCTACCAGCCAACTCAAACGCCCATGTGTAAAGAGGAGTGCAGAGAGTACGACATTTGTGTCGAATACTATTCTCGCTCTACCCGCGGGCTTCACTGGTCGTGGCGTGCCCAGGCAATTGCGTCCTTAACGTCCTGCTCCGTGATGCCAAGTTGCTCGAGCTTTGCGCGGACTTCATCCAGGTGGCTTGGTCGCAGAGGTTTCAGCGTGATTGCCGTCCCGTCCGTGCTCACGTCAAAGTGCTCCACACCCGAAAACTGTTGAACCACCGCCTTGGGCAGTGTGAGTTGGTTTTTGACGGTAAGTTTAGCCAGCATGGTATCCCTCAAGTAAGAAAACAAGGAAATCTTACCACGAATGGGAATCGATTGCCGTGCTTGGCTGCCAGGGATGCAAGTCCTTTCAGGTTCGCCGCCCTACTGCCGCACCGCCCAGGCCAACCCGTCTGGACTCGCAACCTCAATCTTTCCAACCATCTCCAGCGTCTTCAGATCGATGACTGCGACATAGCCATCCCGTCCACAGGCGACGTAAGCCCGCGCTCCATCCGGTTGCATCTGGATGCCGCCGGAACCATGAACGTTCGGCAGGCGCTTCACTTCTTTGCGCGTTGACGCATCCAGAATCACCAACGCCGATCCAGGAGTAACGAGCGCCAGCTTCCCGTCGGGCGTGAACTTGAGCCGGTTGGCGCCCGGCACATTCACAGCCAGGGTCGCCACCACCTTTTTGGTGCCGAGATCAATGACGGAAACGGTGCCGTCGCCGGCATTGGCCACCCAGGCCTCCTTGCCATCCGGAGAGACATCGAATCCCTCCGACCCGCGCCCCACTGGAATCACGGTTTCCTGCCAGTCGCCCCCAGGAGGCCCTGGCATCCCGCCCGGCGGCATCCCCGGCGGCGGTCCACCTTGCGCCTGTCCGCCTGGCGGCATTCCCGGCGGCGGTCCCGGCGGCGGCCCGCCCGCGCGCCCCTCCGTATGGTCCATGATGGTCACCGTTGCGGCGTTCACATTCGTCGTCAAAATGCGTTTGGCATCGGGAAAGACATAGAGCATGTGAGTCCGGTTTTGGCCGGTACCCATGATCCAGTCGATTTTGTCTGTCGCCGGATCGTAGCTGCCGATAGCCTTGGCTGCCTCCGCCGTAAACCAGACCTTTCCCTGCTTGAAGTCGAGGCCATGCGGGCCGCGCAGCGCTCCCAGTTCAATGAATTTGACTGGCTTTTGACCAACAAGATCAATGACCGCAAGAGTGTGGAATGCCCCAAATCCGTAGTTGGAGACGTAGGCCGTGGCGCCGTCCGCGGAGGCAATCACCTCGTGCGGGTCGTCGCCCACCGGAATGCGCGCCACGATGTGCAGATCCGCAGGATCGACAATGGACAGCGTGTGGTCTTGTTTGGATAACGCCAGAAGCGCAGTTTTGGGGGTGGCCTGCGCACACGCACACCCCATCGGCACTGCAAGGGAAACTGCCAAAGCCAGCAGAGAAAGCCGCGTCATACCGCAATCATAAGCCCTGGACCGCAAGCCCTAAACCAATGGATCGTTGTCGCCCGGATGATGAGCCTGACCAGTCTCTGAGCTGGGCCTGCGCAGCGTTCCGACGACTGCCTTGATCGCCGCCACCACCCCCGCAAGCTGCCGGACCGGCTTGTCGACGGCGAACGCCACATAGCCGCCCGCACGCTCCAGAGTGTCCAGAACGAGCGTGAGCATGGCATCAATCCGAGCCGTCTGGTGCTGCACCCGATCCAGGATCTCGGCCGTTGAAGTTTCCATCTCGGCAGTGCGTGCACGCAGCCCATGGACCATCTCCGCCACGTCGGTTGTGGTCATCTCAATCCTGGGAGCAACGCGCGTGAGGAAATCCTGCGAGGCTTTGAGGAGAGGCACCACCGCGGTACGCAGATCCGCCACTTCCTCCTGGACTGCATTTACGCCCTTTTTGATACTCAGGAAGATCGCCAGCAGAATGATTGCCTGCATCACTACAGCCAGCCCGGCGACGGCAATAATGAGGAGCTGGATGGTTTGGTCGTTATGTGACATCGGAATGATCTCGCGCAGAACAATTGCAGTCCTGCAATAACTTTCTCGAGCGCGCTACCCCAGGGCATGAAAAGTCCTGTCCGGAGCCCGCGCGTGAGGCGCACTCTAACCCTCACGCAGCTAGCCCCGGAACGGATGATAAACCGGATTGAAGCCGGCCCGCACAAATGCCAGGTACAAACCGCCTCTTAGCGATCCATCGGATTGACCGGGCCTGCGGTCGTCTTGTAGGCCTGCCGGCCCGCTTCGACGGATGCCGAAACCCGAGTTGCCTGGTCCGCTACCAGACTTTTGCCGCGCTCCACAAACTCTTCCCACTGCACGCGTCCGCGGTCAACGGCCTCGCGGCCGCGCTCCACGTATTCGCTGACCTGTTCCTTGCTTTTATCGACGAGCGCACTGACCTGTTCCTTGCTCTTGTCGACAAAGGCGCTGACTTCCTTGGCGGCCTGCTCAGTGCGATTGCGGAGGTATTCGGTGCCCTCGCGAGCGCCGGTGATCAGATCCTCACGGGTTTCGCGGCCGCTCTTGGGGGCATAGAGAATGCCCACAACCGCGCCCACGCCCAACCCAGCCAAAAACCATGCCAAACCGTATGACCTGTTATCTTCTGTCATGATAGAAAATCTCCTTTTGCTCGGCCGGAAACAGCCTGAGCGTATCAAATTTCCGGGTATGCCGCAATAACCGCCGGATGATGCGCCGAATCTTGTGATCGACGCATTCTCCCCGCCACGGTGTAAATTGACGGCTTCCCTATCGGGTAGGATGCCAACGCGCAGGCGGAGTTGTAACACCGTAGTCCTGCGTCGACCATATCGTACACCCTCGCCGCTACAGCGCGTTGAAACTGCACGTGCCTACTGCGGTTTCCGTCACGCCGAAATACTCCGGATTGGAAGATTCAGGCCAGGCAACACAGTTTCAACCCAACCCTACCGAGTGGGCCATTCCTCGACCACAATCCCGAGGTCATTGAGGCGCTGGATGATGGCTTCCACGTTGCGGCGCACTTTGGGGCGATCTTTGCTGCTGGCCCGGGGTGACTCGGCTACCGCGATGACGCGGCCATAGCGCCAGGCGCCCGGCGGCAGTGCGATCAGCGCTTCAGCCAGGTCGCCCGGACGCAATTGAATCTCCTGGCGGCGGGCAGCTTCAGGGCGCAGCATGCTACCCTGCCCCACTGGGCTGGGATTCGCGTCGGCCATGGTCACGCGCAGATCGAGCGACCCGGCGTCGACCGAGAGAAAAGGATTGGCCCACGCACCCGGCTCATGCACATCCACATAGAGGCTTTTTGTGGGCAGGGGGATATGGGATAGAGCGTCACGCTGCTTGTCAATCTCAGTGGCTGCGGCCTGGGCCTGGTGCTCAGCCGTCACCGCTCCCTGAGCGACATTGGCCACCGCCTGCTCTTCCTTGTGGCAGGCCACAAGAACCACCGGCAACAGCAGGCCAATGCCCAGAATTCCTTTCAATTGCGAGCGTGAAATCACTCCTTAAGAATAACAGCAGGGCCGGCCTTCCAATGAAATTCGGTGCCTCCATCCCTAATCGACCGCCGACTTCTTTCCCCAGTCAAATCTCCGGCCGAGAATGCCTTTCACGATCAGGTGGTCCGTTGCCGCCGTCGGGCCAATGCCAACGCCGATGTTGATCTCCCACTTGGGCGAGACGTTCAGGTCGGTCACCGCGAAGATCTGCTGCTGTTGCTGCCGCAGCGGATCAGGCGACCCAATGCGGCCGTAATCCGCATAGTATTCAAAGCCGCCGCTGATCTTGGGCGTAAAGTCAAAGCCCACTTTCACGCCGGGCGAGAATCCCAGTCCCTGGTTCACGTCGGGCCCATGCAGCGTTCGCTCAAGAGCCGGGTTGAATGCAAGATACCAGCGGCCCATCGTTTTATCGACAATGGGCCGAATCTCCCACGTCCACGTATCCGGCGAATAGACCGCCCGCTGATAGCCGATCTCGGTTGAAAGGCTCAGCCCCACGGGAAGATGCCAACTATCCGGCGCCCTCACACGTGGCCGGATGTGGTCTCCCACCCACTGAACGCCATGCCCATCCTGCTCGCTGGTGAACACATAAAAGCCGACCTCGGCCCAGTCATTGATCCCCTCGGTGAGTTCCAGCGTCTCGTGCTCCTGGTGATAGGTCGGATAGACGCCGTCAATCACCTGCCGCTGGCCGGATACGGTGTAGTTGGAGTGCAGCTCGACCATCAGGTTTTTCGGCGCAACCGTGTCCGCACCATAAACCTGAATCTCGTAGTTTCCCTGGGCCGTACCGGTCCGTGCAAGAAAAACAACGCAGGCGACCGCGAATAGAAAACTTAGCCGGCCGGGGATTTTGTGGGATTTCACGAATTGCCTATGCATAGCGAAACACCATCATGAAACCTCGGTCCATGTGATCCTGCTGATGACAATGAAACAGCGTCCGGCCCGGGTTGTCGGCGACAAATTCAATCTCAGCCGTGCTCTTCGCGGGAACCAGAACAACGTCTTTGCGTAATTTCCGAAGCCCTTGCACGCCCTCGATCATGCGCACTTCAAACGTGTGCCTGTGCAGGTGCATGGGATGGTCGTCCATGCTTTGATTCTTCATCACCAGGCGATAGGGTTCGCCTGCCTTCAAAACCGGCTCGTCGGTATGCGGATACGATTTGCCGTTGATCCGCCAGCGCTCTTCGCTTCCGTGACCGTGAAACTCGGAATCGAAAACCAGTTCAATGCGCGTGACTGGCTCTTCGGCGAGCTTCGCTTCCACGGGAGCCACAAACTGACGGTAATTCCACATCAGGCTCTCAGGCTGGGTCCAGACAGGCTTTCCCGTCGCGCCCGCATATTCAATCACCATGCCCATGCCGGCAGACTGCACATGCTTCCGCACCTCGCCCAGCACCCAGACGCCCGGGTTATTCATCTCGACAATGGCGCAAACTCTTTCGGCCGGCGCCAGCCGCAGCATCGCAACCGTCCGCTCCTGCGCCACCGCATTTCCATCCAGCGCAATAATCCGAAAACTGTGCCCTGAAAGCGCAATCCAGTGAACTTCTGTCGGGCTTGAATTCAGAATATGCATCAGCATGCGCTCGCCCTGCTTGACCCGCACCGGCTCTCCGAATCCAAGCATCTTGCCGTTGATGGTCGATACGTCGTAGACCGGATTCATGAAGCCGTCATCGTTGCCTTCAAAATGCCCACCCCAGTCATGCAGAGCCAGAAAAACCTCGCGGTCATACGCACCTGGGTTATCGTGACCCTCAATCATCACGAAACCGTGCAGGCCGCCATACTGCGCTTTCGTCAGATCTTTCCCTGCAAATGTGTGGGTGTGAAACCAGCGAAATCCGCTCGGGTCGGGCTTGAGCGTATAGCGGACAGACGCTCCCGGCGGAATCATCGGCGTCCCTTCCTCCATGGCGCCGTCGATCTCCGTTGGAAGAAAAAGCCCGTGCCAATGAACGATTTCCGGATCGCTGCTTCGATTCACTATTTCAATGGTCTGTTCCCGCCCCTGGCGCATTCGCACAAGAGGTCCGGGAACCTGGCCGTTGTAGGCGACCGTGCGAATATGATGCTTTGGCGACGCCTCAAGCGTGTAGGGCGCAATCTCCAGACTGACATCCGCCGCCGTCGCAGCGCGGACTGAGCCGGGCAGCAGAGCAGTACCCGCGGCCAGACCCGAAAGCTGCCCAAAGCGCCTGCGTGTGACCTTCAACACAGATTCCTGATTTCGATTGCCGCAAGCTGCTTCCATACCGGCGGAGACGGATTAGACGGCTGAAAAGCCGCGAACTTTCGATGCGATTCATTGAGGAATGCTCGAGCTCTTTCGATTGAATCTTAAACCGAAGTGAGCGAGTTCAGCTAAACTTGCGGTTGATCGAGCGAGACCGCCAGGCGGTGGGTTGAATGACGATCCCTCTCTCCCAGGGAGGATTTGCGTGACCAGGCAAGGCAAGAACGACCCGGTTCAACGAGACCTGCATGAAATGCGGGACGCATACTTCGCGATGCGTCTCTCGCTGATCTTTGGCTTTGTCATGCTGCTCGGCAAAACAACCGCCTGGTTCATGACGCATTCCGCGGCCATTTTTTCCGACGCGGCCGAATCGGTCATTCACGTCATAGCCGTCGGCTTTGCAAGCTTCAGTCTCCGCCTCAGCGCCAAACCGGCCTCCGGCCACTTCCTTTATGGGTACGAGCGAATCACGTTCTTCTCCGCCGGTTTTGAAGGCGCGCTAATTGTGGTGGCTGCGGTCGCCATCATTTTCGAGTCAATCCGCGAATGGATAGCCGGCTTGCAACTGGAGCATCTTGGCTCGGGATTTGTAATGATCCTGATGGCCGGCATCCTGAACGCGGGCCTCGGCTACTACCTCATCCGCACAGGCCGCCGAACCAACTCTCTCATTCTCGAAGCAAACGGCAAGCACGTTCTCACCGATAGTTGGACCAGCTTTGGCGTTGTGGCCGGACTCGGCCTGGTACTCTTCACGCACTGGAAGCCGTTCGATCCGCTGGTGGCAATCATCGTCGCAATCAACATTCTCTGGTCCGGCGGGGGCCTGGTCTGGCGATCGGCAGTCGGGCTGCTCGACTACTCCGATCCCGAAGCCGGCCGCAAGATTCGCGAGCGTCTCGATGTGATCTGTTCCGAGTTGAACATCGAGTACCACGGCGTGCGCTTCAGAACCACCGGCTATCGCCAGATTATTGAAGTGCACCTGCTCTTCCCTCGCCTGACTTCGGTGAGCGATGCCCACAGCCTGGCAACCATTCTCGAAGAACGGCTTCCCGCTGAACTCGGAATGCCGGCCGAGGTGATCACCCACCTTGAAGCATTGGAGGACCACGCCGACGTCCACCATCATCAGCACTACACGGGCAAACCGGAATAGCTCAAAAAATCAGGAGGGACGGCAGATACTATTTGCGCTTCCAATGGCGGCCATCGGCGCTCGTCCAGATCTCGCCGGTTTCGGTAGTGAGTTCAAAGACCGCGGGATGAGAATTGGCTCCTTGCTTGTCATCAAGCAACACGCTGAGGTTGGTTGACTCAGTCTGAATCGAAGAGCTCTCAGCCTGCACGGTAACTGTTTGCGTGGACGCGCCAACGTCGAGCGCAATGTTCCTGACCACCGCCTGAGAAGCTGCGACGTCAATTCCGTTGAGTGTCTGTGCGTTGAAGCCAGGCGATCGCGCCGTCACCGTATAAATGCCCGGCTCGAGGTTTGCAAACACATAGCGCCCTGTGCCATCGGTCCTGGCGGTGATCGACTGCGCTGTTGCAGCATTTGTGGCAGTGATGGTGGCGTTTGCTATCACCGCGCCGGTTCGGTCTGTCACAACTCCAGTCAGCGATGGGGCCGCCGTTGCAGTCTGTGCCTGGGGAGCATTCTTGATTGAATACTGGGGAGCAGCCGGTTGCGGAGCCGGCGCCGGTGCACTTGAGCTCTTCATTTTGGGAGGCGCCGGAGCCTGCATCGGACCCAAGGATGCGTTCGGCGCAAAGTTCACTTTGACCGCGTGCCCCGTCCATCGCGGCGAAATCGATTTCCAATGCTTGCCCGCATCATGACTGGCAAACAGCGTGCCTCCGGAATCGATGGCCAGAATCAAACGCGCATTTGAAATGCTCGAGACCGTCTGCAAATGACTCGGCAATTGAAATTGCACCGGCGGGAGCGATATTTGTTTCAGCGAAGAATCGCCGGCAATACTCTGCGCGTTCAAAGTCGCCATTTCGCTTGCCTGGATCGCCGGTCGAACTGCAACAGGCCCGCTGCTGGATAATTGCTCGGGCGCGCGCCGGAGCACTGGACTTGTCGCGGCTGGAGCAGAAGCCGGCGTGGTGAGCATAGCCGCTGCGTTCGCGTCGACCTGTGGCAGCGTTGGTGCAGCGTTTGGCTTTGCCGCCCCGCTGGGCAAAGGACCGAAACCTGCAGCCCGGCCGGCTCCGATTCCCGCCAGAGACCCTGCTGCGGCTTTTTCCTGGATTCTGCCACCGCCCGTAGATGTACCGATCGCTCCCTTGCTTGATGTCGACGTTAGAGTCTTTTGCTGCATGCTCAAATCGGAAACATCGCGACCGCTGAGCGGAAGCGTTTGTACGGTGGTCCCATGCACAACGTACGAAGGACTCGAGCGCTTCCGGTCCTCAGGCACGACATCGGCGGCCTTGTCACTGAGCCCGTGATTGACTTGGCGCGGATTGACCGGCCGCACATTCTCCGATTGAGCTAACGGCTGCCCAACCGCCGATTCCACCGGCTTCGACGGGTTTGAAGCGATGGTTGTCGGTGCACCAATGGTGCCCCGAACCAGGAGATGATGAGCATAGAGAACCGCGACAAGCAAGCACGCAAACGCCGCCGCACTCCGCCACGCCATGGTCCATCCAACGAACCACGGCTTGCGCATGGGCCGCGCTGACGGAGCTGTTTCGTGCATCGGCTGATCTTCAGTCACAGCCTGCTGCGCAAGAAAAACAACACTTCGGCAATCGTCGCATTGAGCCAGATGCGCGAGGGTTTCCTGGCGCTCATGCGCAGGCATCGCATTGTCAGCGAAAGCGCTGAGCTGGTCTGCGTCTGGGTGTTGGCCGGGTTGGAAGTGTTCACTCATTGCGGATCCAATTCGATCTGTTTCACCTGTTCTGTGAACGCCCCAGCTTGTGAAGTTTGCAGCAGGCGACGCAGATTTATTTCGATGTCCCGCGGATCGGCGCCCAGCGCTTCCTGCGCATTGCGCTCGCTTAGACCCGCGGCCTGGAGGTTCATCAACAATTGTTTGTGAAGTTCGCCGATGAGGCGCTTGAGGCGGCGGCTGATTGTCGCCTCGTGCACTTTGAGCAATCGCGCAATATCAAGCAAGGTGTGGCGATCAAGATAATACGAAGAAAGAAGAAAGCGGTCCTCGGCATCAAGCGCTTTCAACGTGCGCGCTACCGCTCCGCCAAGCAAATTCAGTTCTGCAGGAAGTGGCGTGGACGGCGACTCAGCGGCGGGTATATCGATGGTCTCCAACGGCGTTTCGCGATGTGTTTTGCGATGATGATCGCAATGGCGCTGCGCAAGCGTCGCACGCAGCCACGAAAGCAGCGAGCCGCGCCCGGAATAAGATGCCAGCGGTGAAATCCGATACCCATCGCGGTCTTTCAGCCCAAACAATTCCGAGTAAAGTGAATCCGCGAGATCGTGTCCGTGTGATGCAGACTTGGTAATGGCGATCGCAGATTGCGTGACCGACCCACGATAAAGAGCCAGAAAGCGTTGCCACGCTACATCCCGCCCCAGCGCGCAGGCTTGTGCGAGGGCAAAATCGGGGAGCCGCAGCGCACGATAGAACGCCTCCCTTTGCAGAGAGTCGGGAACCGCCGGAGCGGCTAGCCCGTGGTTGCATTTCTTTCCTACCGTAACGAGAGCCGAGCTGAATTCCATCTGCGTGATGCCGCAGGCCTGACCCTCGGCCAAGCTCCAAATCTCTTCGGCCAATCCTTCCGGGATTGCGCAATCAACAACGGCGCTAGCGCTCACATCGGTTTCAAGAGCGCTTGACGCCAGGCTCGCCGATTCCAGCGAGAGGACAAGATCGCCGGGCTGTGAGGATGCCGAATCCACGTCTCCCAAGATACGTCATGTGAAGCGCCAATTCCATTGATTCCTTCTTCCGCAGATGACTTAGGATTCTTGTGGCACCTGCATTGAAAGACAACCGCGATTGGCATGATCTCGTTTGCGGTCGGTTTCTCCCTGTGCGCCATCGCGGTGATAGGATGTGTTGGAGCATTCGAGCGGGAGGGAAAATCCATGAGTGAAAATCCTCAATCAGACGCGCTGACATCCGAACAAATCACTACCATCACGCGGCAGACAAACTACGGCACATGGCGGTTTCAGAAGACCTGGAAACCCCTCCATGTTGCCGACGCTGAGGGTTGCTGGTTCACTGACGGCGCGGGCAAACGCTACCTGGATTTTTCATCGCAATTGATGTGCGTAAACCTGGGTCATAAGAATCAGCGCGTGATCGAGTCGATCGCGGAGCAGGCCCGCGAATTAGCGTATGTCGCGCCTGGTCACGCCACGCGAGCACGAGCACGCCTGAGTACCAAGCTGCTGGAAGTGCTGCCCGAAGGCCTGAACAAGTTTTTCTTTGCTACCAGCGGCACAGAAGCCAACGAGGCGGCCTTCAAAATTGCCCGCATGTACACCGGCAAAAACAAAATCATCTCGCGCTACCGCTCCTATCACGGATCAACCAATGGCTCCATAGCAGCTACTGGCGATCCACGGCGATGGGCCATGGAACCCGGTGGCAAGGGATCGGGATTTATCTTTGCGCCGGAGACAAATTGTTATAACTGCCCCATCAAGCACACTTATCCCGCTTGTAACATCGCCTGCGTCGATTACATCGAGCACATGATTCGCAACGAGAGCGACGTAGCCGCAATTATTCTGGAACCCGTAGTCGGCACCAATGGCGTACTCGTTCCGCCTCCCGAATATTTCCCGCGCCTGCGCAAAATCTGCGACGACTACGGCGTGCTCATGATCGACGACGAAGTCATGGCCGGATGGGGGCGCACCGGAAAATGGTTCGCCGTCGACCACTGGGGCGTGAAGCCCGACATCCTGGTCACCGCCAAAGGCATCACGTCAGCCTATATGCCGCTTGGCCTTTGCGCCACCACAACAAAAATCGCGGATTACTTCGAGGATCACTACTTCTCACACGGGCACACCTATGAAGCGCATCCTATGACGCTGGGACCGGCCGTCGCCACCATCGAAGAAATGCAGCGTCTCAACTTGATTGAACGCGCCGCTGAGCTCGAGCCGTATGTCCGTGAAAAACTGGAGGCACTGAAAGCCACGCACGTTTCGGTCGGCGATGTACGCGGGCTTGGATTATTTTTTGCAGTCGAGATTGTCAAGAATCGCGAATCCAAAAAGCCGTTCAACACCATGCGCGACAAGGTGGAAGGAAAGCCTCTCGTCGT
Source organism: Occallatibacter sp. (assembly GCA_050013695.1). Taxonomy (GTDB): domain Bacteria; phylum Acidobacteriota; class Terriglobia; order Terriglobales; family Acidobacteriaceae; genus Telmatobacter. The sequence continues at coordinate 69,986 of JBEKET010000009.1, read as the reverse complement.
CGACCAAATCGCGGCCAAAATGATGGCGCAAGGGGTCTCGATTCAGGCCTGGGTCAGCCACTTTGTCATTGCCCCGCCCCTCATCGTGACCAAAGAAGAACTGGACCTGGGCATTGCCGCGTTCGATGAGCATTTAGCCATCGCCGATGCATTGGTGGAATAGCCTGCATCCCTTTTCAACCGAAACTCAACCTGACTTACGCGACAACTCGTCAATACTCAATCTTCTTCGTCGAAGCGATCCACGCTGCAAAACTGGCCCAGGCTTCCTCGCTGAGCATCTGCGTAGCGGGAAGCGCACGAGCTGCCTGATCCCGTCGGAATTCTTCGTAGAGAAACGCATCGTCAAATCCGGCTCGCGCTGCATCGGCCGCGCTCGCGCCATAATAAATTGCATCAAGCCTCGCCCAATAGGATGCTGCAAGACACATGGGGCATGGCTCGCAACTGGTGTAAAGTTCGCAGCCTGCAAGCGTAAATGTGCTCAGCGCCTTGCAGGCCGCGCGAATCGCGTTGACCTCGCCGTGAGCGGTTGGATCATTTGTCGCTGTAACAGTATTCACGCCCTCGCCGACGATGCGTCCATCGCGCACAATGACTGCGGCGAACGGTCCACCCGCGCCGGTGTTGACGTTTTGAATGGCCAGCGCGATGGCGCGACGCAAAAACTCCGGGTTGGGCGATGGGGAAGTGGCCAACTTGCTCATAACCTCCTTCAGAGGCGAAAGTAGAAACAGTATGGCACAGACATTTCGTTCAACTCGCGTTCTGACTCCAGAGGGTCTTCGGCCGGCGGCTCTGCTGGTCGCGGATGAGCGCATCTCGTCTGTGCGCAATTGGAGCGATGTGCCGCCCTCAGTGCCACTGCAAGATTTTGGCGATCATGTTCTGCTCCCCGGCCTCGTAGACTCTCACGTTCACATCAATGAGCCTGGTCGCACCGAGTGGGAGGGGTTTTGGACAGCCACGCGCGCGGCCGCTTCAGGCGGTGTGACCACGCTCGTCGACATGCCGCTCAACTGCATTCCCGAGACCGTCAATGTTGACTCGCTTGAAGCCAAACGTGCCGCGGCACTCGGCAAAACCTGGGTGGACTGGGCAGCATGGGGCGGCGTTGTGCCGGGCAACTCTGAAGCGATTCATTCCCTCGTCGACGCAGGGGTTCCCGGTTTCAAGTGCTTTCTCATTCACTCCGGCATCGACGGATTTGCGTGCGTCAACGAAGATGACCTGCGGTTGGCGCTCCGCAAGTTGCGAGGAACCGGTCTTCCGTTGCTGGCCCACGCCGAAATTGCCGGCCCGGTCGAAGCGGCAACCGCGGCGCTCAACGCCAACGGCGCAGATTGGCGCAAGTATTCGACCTACCTGGCATCGCGGCCCGACGCTGCGGAAGTCGAAGCTATTGCGCTGCTCATCCGCCTCGCCGAGGAGTTTCAAACGCACATTCACATTGTGCATTTAGCCAGCGCGCAGGCACTTCCACTGCTTGCCGAAGCACGCCGGCGAGGAGTCCCAGTCACCGTCGAAACGTGCGTGCAATATTTATGGTTCACCGCCGAAGAGATTCCCGACGGCGCAACCGAATCCAAGTGCGCTCCGCCTATTCGCAGCGCAGTCAATCGCGAAGCGCTATGGGCAGCATTGGAAAACGGCTTGATCGACCTCGTGGCAACCGATCATTCGCCGTGCCCGCCCGCCATGAAACGACGCGATCAGGGTCGATGGGATCTCGCCTGGGGCGGCATCGCGAGTCTTGGGCTCGCGCTTCCAGTCATGTGGACCGCGATGGAGCGGCGCGGATTGGATTTGAATCAAGCAATGGCACGGCTGGCCGCATGGATGTCCGCAGCCCCCGCAAAGCTTGCCGGCTTAACTGGCCGCAAAGGCGCTCTTGCCGCCGGCGCCGATGCGGACATCGCAGTCTTCGATCCCGACGCCACCTGGACGGTAACTCCCGAAACTCTGCATTTTCGCCACAAGCTCTCTCCCTATCTGGGTGCTGAGTTGCGCGGACGCGTCCTCGAAACCTGGCTGCGCGGCGAACGAATCTACAGTCATGATGATTTCCATGGTTCGCCCCGCGGCAGAGAGTTGGTGCGCCCATGAGAGACCGCGCACTGCGGGCAATTTCTGAATGTTGGAAGGTTTCCACCATGAGTGAGGAGCCAGGCCGCATCACGCGCCGATTTCTGACGGCTCCGGTGATCGATGTTCATGCGCGCCTGCGTGCGCGCATGGAGGCGCTTGCCATGACCGTCCATGTGGATGCAGCCGGCAATCTGCGCGGCCTATGGCAGACTGCGAATGCAAACTCGAAGCGCCTCATCCTCGGCTCGCACATCGATACCGTGCCCAATGCCGGCGCATTCGATGGCGTCCTCGGCGTAACTCTCGCGCTCGAATGGGTTGCCATCGCGCAGGAACTTGAGTTGCCCCTGACCATCGAGGTCATTGCTTTTTCTGAGGAAGAAGGGGTGCGCTTTGGCGTGCCGTTTCTAGGGAGCCGCGCGGTGGCTGGACGTTTCGACCCCACGCTTCTTTCGCTCACAGATACCGACGGCGTTACGGTAGAAGCAGCCATGCGCGGCTTCGGCCTCAATCCCGAAAGAATTGGCGATGCGGTTGCTGATGCGAACGCGATCGGCTTTGTCGAGATTCACATAGAACAGGGCCCTGTGCTCGACGCGGAAGGCCTGAGCGTTGCAGCTGTCACTGCGATTGTGGGCCAGACGCGACTGAGTCTGAAGTTCTCAGGCCTGGCCAACCACGCCGGAACCACGCCCATGCGCATGCGCCACGACGCGTTGGCCGCCGCCGCTGAGTGGATCGCATCCGTCGAAAAGCTCGCTCAGCAAACCGACGGATTAGCTGCCACAGTCGGCCGAATTCTCGTCGAACCGAACGCCGCCAATGTCGTGCCGGGTTCCGCTCAACTAAGCCTCGATGTCCGCTCCGCAAATGATTCAACGCGCGCCGCTGCCGTGGAGGAACTTCTCACGAAGGCGACGACGATTTGTGCGCAGCGAGGGCTTTTTCTTGAACAGACAGAGTTGCTCGATCAGCCGGCCGTGCCGATGGATGAGCGGCTCACTTCATTTTTGACGGATGCCATGGAGGCAACAGGACTTCCATTGAAGACCATGCCCAGCGGAGCCGGCCACGATGCGATGGTGATGGCCTCCAAAATGCCCACGGCAATGCTGTTCCTGCGGAGCCCCGGCGGCATCAGCCATCATCCATCTGAAACCGTGCTTGAGCAAGATGTCGAGGCCTCCTTGCTCGTCGGCCGCGAGTTTCTTCTGCGCCTTGCCAAACAGATTGGATAGAATCTTCGAACGAGGTCACAATTGCATCATCTGGGACTAACGCGAAACAGTTTGAAGCCGGACCACCTGCTGCAAACGCCGAATACCTTCATTCGCACGCCGCTGCCCGGTGCGAAGGACGTGGAGTTTGTGGTCCACGTTGCGCCGCAGTTAGGCGCGCGTTTTTGTCAGATGACCGCTGAGTTTGCCGCCGGAGGAACGCTGGGACCCGCGCCGGCACAGCGTTTTATCTATGTGCTTGAGGGCGAACTGGAACTGAGTGCAAACGGAAAGCAGCATATTCTGGTTCCCGGTGGATTCGCGTTTCTGCCACAGGGCACACCGCACACAGTCCGCGCATTGGCGCGCTCGCGAGCCGCGGTGATTGAAAAGCACTATCAGCCGACTGAGGCAGATGAGAAGCAAATCGCGGAAATCGTCGTGGGCGAAGAAGGGGAAGTCCAGGCCGTCGCGCTGATGGGCGACGAGTCGCTGCGCGTGCGCTCGCTCATGCCCGACGGTCCCGCCTATGACTTCGCTGTGAACACTATGACCTACGATCCCGGCGCGGCGCTCAGCATGGTGGAGGTTCACGTGATGGAGCACGGCCTGCTGATGCTTGAAGGGGCCGGCATCTACCGGCTCAGTGACGCGTGGTATCCCGTCGAGGCGGGCGACTTCATCTGGATGGCTCCCTACTGTCCGCAATGGTTTGGCGCGCTGGGCAAGCATCCAGCCAAATACCTCATCTACAAAGATTGGCGCAGGCACCCGCTGGGAGGCTGAAGGCAATGGCCATCGAACCGAAGACCGCAATTGACTCGCTGATCGGTGAGTTGAAGGAGCTCGCGCAGATCTCTGCAGCCGACCCGCCGGTGGTGACGCGCGTTGTATTCAGCCAGGCCGACCTGCGCGCTCGCGCCTATGTGCGGTCGCTCTGTGAAGGAGCATGGCTCACGGTTCACGAAGACGCCATCGGTAACACTTTCGCACGCTGGCGCGGCAGTGATCCGGATCTTGCGCCAATCGGAACCGGCTCGCATATCGACGCGATTCCCAACGCCGGAATGTACGACGGAACGGTTGGCGTTCTGGGCGGCCTTGAGGCGATTCGTTCGCTTCAACGCGCCGGCTTCAAGCCGAAACGTTCGATTGAACTGGTGATCTTCACCGCCGAAGAACCAACTCTGTTCGGCCTTGGCTGTCTGGGTAGCCGCATGATGGGCCATGTGCTCACGCCCGCCGCTGCGCTGAAGCTGCGTGACAAACAGGATCGCGGATTGGAAGAGTTACGCAAGAGCGCGGGATTTGCCGGCGAACTCGAATCCGTCGCAATGCCCAAAGGGCGCTTTCACCAGTTTGTCGAATTGCACATCGAGCAGGGCCCGCTGCTTGAACAGGAAGAAATCGACCTCGGCCTCGTAACTCATATCGCAGCCCCCGCGAGCCTGCGCATTACTATCGAAGGCGAAGGTGGGCATGCGGGCGCCAGGCTCATGCCCGGCCGCAAAGATGCTCTGGCCGCGGCTGCGGAGCTGATCCTCGCACTTGAATCCGCGGCAAAATCTTCCGGTGCAATCGACACCGTGGCCACCGTTGGTATCTGCGAAGTATTTCCCGGCGCGGTCAATAGCATCCCCTCCAAAGTGAAGCTCGAAACGGATATTCGCGATATCGATGCCACACGCCGCGACCGCGTGATTGATTCGCTGCATGCGGCGTGCAGCGATGTTTCGGCGCGGCGCGGCGTCACTGTCACCACTGAATTGGTGAACGCCGATCCGCCTGCGACCTGCGACAGTGAAATCCTTGCAGCCATGGAAGCTTCAGCTCACGAAGCGGGCCGGAGTTACAAGAAAATGGTGAGCCGCGCGTATCACGATTCGCTTTTCATAGCGCGCATTGCACCAGTAGCCATGCTGTTTATTCCATGCCGTGGCGGGGTAAGTCATCGGCCCGACGAATATGCTTCGCCGGAGTGGATCGCGAGTGGCGTAGACGTATTGGCACGCACTCTCGCCAGGCTTGCCGGCTGAACAGACCGCCTTGCAAATTTGGAGATCGAGCAGCAATGAATGCTACGCTTCAATCGTGGAATACTGCCGATGGTGAGGCGGCGCTCGACGCGATGATGGCCTGTTGCGGTTCGCGCCGCTGGGCGGAAGCGATGGTTGCAATGCGCCCCATCGCCACCGTCGCGGAGTTGAGTATAGCGGCAGACGAGGTGTGGAGCACAATGGAAGAGACCGATTGGATGGAGGCCTTTGCTTGTCATCCGCGCATTGGCGAACGGAAAGCAGAACGCGCTTCTCAGCAATCGGCTGCATGGTCCCGTCAGGAGCAATCGTCCGCTGATAGCGCGACGGGAAAAGTGTTGGCGGAATTGGCTGCTGCCAACGTGCTTTATGAACGACGTTTCGGCTTCACTTATATTGTTTGCGCCACCGGAAAGAGCGTTGAGCAGATGCTTGACCTTCTCAATCGACGGCTGGCGAGCGGCCGTGAAACCGAGTTGCGCGAAGCCGCGGAACAACAGCGGCAGATTACACAGATTCGTCTGGGAAAGTGGCTCGTGGAATGAGTGGAATCTCGACGCACGTATTGGACGCGGTGCTGGGAAAGCCGGCTGCGGGAGTTTCCGTCTTGCTTGAAAGGCGCGAAGACACCGAGTGGGTAGTCGTTGCATCAGGAGCTACGGATGCCGACGGTCGTTGCAGCGATCTCAAGCCGAATGCACCATCCGGGACCTACAGGCTTACGTTTCATACAGCCACTTATCTTGAGCGAAACGGCCGCACCAGCATCTATCCCGAGATATGCGTCCTCTTCAATTTGAGCGGCGAGGCACACTATCATCTGCCTCTGCTGCTGAGCGACAACAGCTACACAACCTATCGAGGAAGCTGACACGATGGCCAGACTGGGAGACAATCGCTATGGAAAATCGCGCGTGCGGCTTTCGCGGATCACGCGACACGGTGATCGTCATGAGTTCAACGAGTGGACTGTGTGCGTGTTGCTGGAGGGCGACTTCGAGGCCAGCTTTACCGAGGCCGACAATAGCAAGATTCTTCCCACCGACACGATGAAAAATACCGTCTACTCCGTGGCTCGCGACTCGAAAGCTGCCACCATAGAAGAGTTTGCGACAGAACTCGGCGACTATCTACTCACCAGCAATCCTCAAGTGAGCGGAGCCCTCGTTGAGATCGAAGAGAAAGCCTGGGAGCACCTCAATATTGACGGCGTGGATGAGCCGACCACGTTCAAACTCGGAGGCCCTGAGGTGCACACGGTGCGCGCCGTTCGCGATCAGGGGCGCGAATGGTCAATCAGGCCCGGCATTGACGGCCTGCTCATTCTCAAGACTACCAAGTCGGCATTCACGGGCTACATCAAGGACAAGTTGACGACGCTTAAGCCGGCAACCGATCGCATCTTCGGGACCCGCGCTACAGCCACATGGGAGTATTCCGCAGCGGCGCCAGATCACGCCCAGGTCCGCGCACGTGTCGTTGCTGCGCTACTCAAAGAGTTTGCCGCGCACCATAGCATGAGCGTCCAGCACACGTTGTTCGCCATGGGAAAGGCCGCGCTGGCCGCCGCGCCGGAGATTGCGAGCATCACGCTCACCATGCCCAATCTTCACCACTTGCTGGCGGACCTCAGCCCCTTCGGACAGGACAATCCGAATCACATTTTTGTTCCTATCGACGAGCCGCACGGCTATATCGAGGCAACGATCGAGCGCTGATTCCAGCAGGAGCCGCGGTTGACTCGCGGCGTCATCACGGCTGGCCTTCCGCATCCGGGTGCAACAGGACCAACAGCACTATTCCCACAATCGCGAACATGCGGAACGCTTCCTCCTGTCCGTTCCAGGTATGTGACTGCCACATCAGGAACCACTCGCCACCCACTGAAAGAAACGCCACCAGCCACATCAACAAGGAGAGCGTGAGCGCCATTACCGGAACGCGCTTGGCCGCGTTGAATGCTGCTGCGGGCAAACGCAGTGCGCGCAGCAATCGCACCACTCCCCACCAGAGCAGGATGGTCGTCGCAATCTCCCACGCGATGATGCTGAGATAGAACGCGAGTTGAAGGCCCGGCGACGAAATGGCGCGGCCCATGGCGTGGTTGCCGGGATAGGTTGAGTCCATCAGGAGTACGTGGTGTACAAACTGGTAGTTCGAATCGAAGTCAGTGAGATTGTTGAAGACAACCAGCGTGTAATAGAAAGCGATCCCCGCCAGCAGCAGTAACTTTGCAGCGCGTGTAATCATCGAGCCTTCCCTTATGCGGCAATGGCATCATCCTAACTTGGCTCGGCAACAGGAACCAAGAAAATCTACCCTTGCGCATGGTACATTCAAAGGCAAATGACCCAGCTTCCCTCGCCTGAAGAATCGCTCGCCTCCCTCGGTTTCACGCTCCCGCAACCGCCCGTGGCGGGCGGCAATTATGTCCCCGCCAAGCGGGTGGGAGAAATCGTCTATCTTTCCGGAGTGATCTCAACCGGCCCGCAGGGTGTTCTCACCGGAACGGCCGGCCTGGACCGCACCGTCGAAGAAGGCTACGAAGCAGCCAGAGCCTGCGCGCTCACGCAGTTGGCGGTTCTCAAGCAGGAGCTTGGCTCACTCGATCGCATTGCCGAAGTGCTTACGGTGAACGGCTATGTGAACGCCGACTCCGGATTTGAGGACTCGCCCGCGGTGATCAACGGAGCTTCAGACCTGCTGGTGGCTGTGTTTGGCGAAGCAGGCCGCCATGTGCGCGCGGCCCTCGGCGTGAGCGCGCTGCCGCGCAATGCGCTGGTCGAAGTGCAAATGACCGTGAAAGTAAAGGAATCATGAGCGAGCACATCCTCTCAGCCGAGCCCACGCATTCGGTGTGGGACCGATCCCTCGCGCCGCGCCTGCGCATTGCGCCGGGCGATGAAGTGCAGATCGAGTGCCTGGACGCAAGCGGAGGGCAGGTGCGACCGGGGATGACGACCGCGGAGTACCTGACCATCGACCGCGCCCGCGTTCACGCGCTTACGGGGCCCATCTGGACCGACGGTGCGGAGCCTGGCGACGTTTTGCAGATCGATGTGCTGGCCACGCGCCACGCCGATTGGGGTTGGTCGAGTGTCGTTGAGGGCCTGGGTTTTCTCAAGGATCGATTCCGCGAACCCTATCTCTTTCATTGGACGCTCGAGGGCGAATCCACTAGTTCCCTTTCACCCGCGATCGTGCCGGTTCGGCCATTTCTAGGAGTCATGGGAGTGGCGCGCGCCGAGGATGGCAGATTTCGTACCCGCGCTCCGGGCCCCTTCGGCGGCAATCTCGATGTCCGCGAATTATGCGCAGGTTCACGGCTTTATCTGCCGGTCTTCAACCACGGCGCCCTGTTCAGTTGTGGCGACGGCCACGCGGCGCAGGGCGATGGGGAGGTCTGCATAAACGGCATCGAGTGCCCGCTGGACGTGACGCTCGGCTTCCATTTGCATAAGCAGCAGGCGCTCGCTGGTCCGCTTGTCGAGGCCAGTGAAAAGGCCGCAGCCGACTCCACCGCCGACGCCTGGGTAGTTGTCGAGACGGGAACGGATCTGGCCGATGCCGCACGTGCAGCAACCAGCCGCATGGTCGATCTGCTGGTGAGCCGATGGGGGTTCACTGATGTCCACGCGTACATCCTGTGCAGCGTGGCGCTCAAGCTGCGCCTCAGCCAGGTGGTCAACGAACCCGTCTATTCCGTGAGCGCCGCTCTGAGCAAGCAAATCCTGCCCGAACGGGATCTGTTCCCAATCCAATGACCATGAATGATCCCGGCGTTGTTGCATCGCACAGCCCGCTCTATCAGCGCTATGAACATCAAGTTGTGATAAACAATGTGGAAATCGCGGTCGAAATTTCAAGGCATATTCAGGCGCATTTCTTCAATTTGCTGGCAAATTGAGCCTTTCGCGACGGTACTGGCGGGGCCTCTATGTCAAATTCTTTAGATGATCTTTATGAAAAAACAGTTATTCTTAAAGAACCCCGTAGTACAGCCCGAACCAGGCACCAAACAAGCAAGAATTAACCAGGGTCCTTGTGTTTTCTCTTGTTGGATGAATTGGAAATTCAATCTTTTCATTCTGTTGAGCGTTTTTTCGACTCGTCAGAAAACCTATGGGGAAATCCTACACATTTGAGGTTGGCCACTTGAAGTCTGCTACGTCTTCTTTCCGATTTCTGCATTCCCGACTGCTCGCATTCGCGGCAGCCGTTGCGCTGTGCTGTTGTTCTCCTCTGTTGGCACAGCAGACGCTCGGCGGCCTTACCGGTGAGGTGACAGACGCATCAGGCGGTGTGATTCCAAATGCCAAAATCACGATCGTGGATGAGCAGACCTCGCTCACGCGTACAACCACGACCAACGAATCGGGCACCTACAACTTTGTCAACCTTCCCATCGGCATCTACACCATTTCCTATACAGCCGAAGGCTACGACGTGCAGAAGACCCAGCACATCACCGTGCAGGCTGACCGCACAGCCACGGTGAATGCGGCACTCAAGATCGGCCAGACCACAACCACTATTGAAGTGGAAGCCTCGCCGCTGATGAATGCAGTGGATACCACCAACGGCTACGTCATGGATAAGGCGCAAATTGAGAACGTGCCTCTGGCGACGGGAAGCTTTACCGGCCTTGCGACCCAGTCCGCCGGTGTCAGCGCGGAATTCGGAGGTGGGACCGGCGCGAACTCCGGCCTCGGAAACGCTCCCATCTGGGCCAACGGTCAGAGGGACACTTCGAACAGCTTTCTGCTGAACGGCGTAGACGCCAGCAATCTGTTCAACGGCAAGAGCACAAGCCAGGTGCCCTCGGCGCGCGTGATTAACTCGACCGGCGTCCAGACCAGCCCCGGCGGCGGCGGCGGCGTCATCCCTTCCGCGGCCTCCATTTACCTCTCCATCGGTAATGCGATCCCCACCCCGGCGCCTGAAACTATTTCGGAAATCCGGGTCAATTCCTCGATGTATGACGCGACGCAAGGTTCAACCTCCGGCGCGCACCTTGATCTGAGCACCACATCCGGCACCAACACTTTTCACGGCACAGCATATGCTCACCGCGGCACCAACTGGATCAACGCCGCTCCTTTTTTCTTCAATCAGGATCCGGATGTTCCGGCCAACGATAAAGTGCCGGAGCTGCATCGCTATATTCTCGGTGGCGCCGTTGGTGGCCCCATCATCAAGAACAAGCTTTTCGGCTTCCTGGCATATCAGCACCTGCACGTCTCAGACGCTGAACTCGGCGACTCCTTCCTCGACGTCCCCATTGGGCTGGGCTCGGACCGTTCCAACACCGGACTGGCGAATCTGAGTAACAATTCGTTTGGCGCCAATTTCGGCAATCCAACCCTCACCTCCGCCAATATCGATCCTCTCGCTGCGATATTGTTCAACTCGCCCGCGCTCCCGGGCCAGCCCTGTTCCAAGAACCCAACAACCGGCGCCAAGGACTGCTATCTTATCCCCGATGACGCACTGGGCGGAGCTGCCCCCACGGCTGCCCATCTTGACAACGCCTTCATCCCCGGCACCGGCCGTTTTACCGCGGATCTGGCCGTTGCCGACCTTGATTACAATGCCAGCAAGAAAGATACTCTCAGCCTCAAATACTTCTATCAGCACGATCCCACCATCGCGCCGTTTTCCTACTCCAGTGTCCCCGGATTCAACGAGCACCTTGACTCCGGCGCGCAGGTTGCATCGATCACAAACTCATATCTGGTCAAGTCGAACCTCAGCACCACCCAGACACTCGGCTTCATTCGAGAGAAGAACTGGGCGGACAATGAGCAGGCGTTCGGTCCCGGTTCCATTCCCGGCGGCTCAGCGGGCACCGGTTCCATCAACATGTTCGGATCGAATTACTTTCCCGGCATTTCCATCTATAACGTGCTCGGCATCAATCAGCCCGCGGGACTTACAGATGTATTCCTGAATATCGGCCCCAACGCGGAAAGCCAGTCTTCAAACACCGGCATATTCCAGAACCGTCTAGCACCCTCAGGCAACGCCATCTGGATCCTCGGCAAGCACACCCTCAGTTTCGGCGCAAGCTACACGTACACCCAGTTGGAGACCATCGACAAGCGTACCGGCACCGGCACGATTGTCAGTGACGATTTCAGCCAATTCGTTCAGGGATTCGTCAGCCCCGGCGGTGCGACGACCGGCTTCTATGTCAGCTCCTTTTTGCAGGGTAACGCCAGCCGATATTACCGTGCCAACCAACTCGGCACTTACCTGCAGGATAAGTGGCAGGTAACTCCCACTCTCTCGCTCACGGCGGGTGTCCGCTACGACTGGGACGCCGGCCTGACGGAGAAGTACGGCCGCATCTTTAACTTCGATCCCAGCCTCTATAACTACAATGTCGGCAACGATATCATCGAGAATTCAGGCTTGATCATTGCCGGCAACAACGCCAACGGCACCAAAGGCGTGAGCCCAACCACCCTCACCGGGCGCCAGTGGGGAATTGGTCCACGCCTGGGCGCGGCATGGCAGCCCGCGATGTTTCACAGCAAAGTGGTGGTCCGCGCTGGCGCCGGCATGTACTACGATCGCGGCGAACTCTTCAGCTATCTTTCACCCGGCTACGCCATCGGCACAGTCACAGGCGGCCCATTTGGCGTCAACCAGCAACTGCCCTTCGTGAACGCCTCAACCTGCCCGTCAAGTTCACAGTCGCTCTACGGCTACGGTGCTTATAACTCGTACTACATTCCCACCTGCGGCGGCAGTGGCGGCTTTGGCCCCCCGACCGGGCCGCCAACACCCGCTACCGGCAATCTTGAAAACCCCTATGGCACATCCCTTGAATACACTGCTCCCAGCAGTCCCAAAGCTTCGGATCTGAGCAACTACCTTCCCAACGCGTGCAGCATCGTAAACACCGGACTCGGCGGTGTGCCAGGAATCTGCCCCTCAACTCCTTCGAATCCCAGCGGTGAAGTAGTTAACAACGGCCAGCCCATTTCACTCGGCGTCTACGACCGCGCCAACAAGCTGCCCTACACCATGAACTACACACTGAACATTCAGTGGCAGCCCCGCAGCGACGTGGCTGTTGAAATCGGCTACGTAGGCAATCTGGGCAGACATCAGATCATTCCAGTGCCGTTCAATCAGCCCGGCATCGCTACTCCATCCAATCCAGCCCTGAAGGGAAGCACGTACCAGCAGAACTACAGCTATGGTTACACCGTGGAAAGCCCGAACAGTTGCTATGGAGCCGGCGTCTACGGACCACTTACCCTCGCGGATAACTCTTGTTACCTGGCTGACTATGAAGGTGGCAACGATGACCTCCGCGTTCCTTACATCGGTTACGCGACCGAATCCATCGACTACAAAGCCGCAGGCATCGACGCCTATAACGCGCTCCAGGCGCACATTGAAAAGCGCATGAGCAAGGGAATTCAGATAGGCGCGTCTTACACCTACTCGCACGCCCTCGACGAACAAAGCGGGCTCGGGCTTTTCTACAATGGCAACAATCCTCTGAACCTGCGGAGCGGTTACGGCTCGTCCGATTTCGACCGTACTCACGTGATCAGTGTTAACTACGTGTTCCGTGTTCCTGACTTCGCCAAACTGAGTTCCCTCGAAGGCAAGATCATTGACGGATGGTCGCTCGTGGGCCTTGCCGTGCTGCAAAGCGGCCAGCCCTACAGCGTCATCGACTACACAGGTGCGGTTGGCGGCATCTACTACTCTGTAGCCGATGGCATTAACAACCCGATTGTGCCACTCGCTCCGGGCTGCACACCCAAGAGTGCGAAGACCGGCACATCTGGTGCATGGACGCCGGCCGGATCGCTTCCGGCACTGAAGGCCACCTGCTTCGCCATTCCATTGCTCGCTCCCGGCTCCCTGAGCGGCGCCGTCCCGGCATCCGACCCATATGAGACCGGTTTCGGAGTTGGCGAGCGTAACATCTTCAGGCAATCCTTCCAAAAACGTGCAGATGCCTCGCTGGTCAAGGAGACCAAGCTAAACGAACAGTTTGCTCTCAAATACACCTTCGACGTGTATAACCTCACCAACACCACCAGCTTCGATATTCCGGGCAACGAAGTATCGCAGAACTTCAACTACAACTCCTTCCCTGAGGCGGGCACAACACCGCTGCCCACGGGTTGCAGCCCATTTGGAGCTCAGACCAATTCCAGCTTCTATAATTGCCCTCTGGTCGGCATTGTCACTCACACCATCGGCAGTCCGCGCCAGATTCAAATGTCCTTGCACCTTGACTTCTGATTGACTCACTTCGTCAAGAATGAAAGGGCGGTTCCCATCGGAACCGCCTTTCCTTTTACCCCATACAATCTCTGTATGACCACTGTCTCGTGGAATATCCGGGGCCTCCGCGCCGCGCTTGCAAATGGAACCGCGCAGCCGTCGGATTTAGCAAATCAGGCTCTCGCCCGCGCCAACGGGAATTCCGGCCGCAACACCTATTTGTGGCAGGACGCAGCCTGGACTCTCGCCGAAGCCGCACGCGCTTCATCCATGCCGCGCAGCGAAGGTGGCCCATTCGGCGATGGCCGCGCCCCGCTCTGGGGCCTTCCCATCTCTGTGAAGGATTGCTTTGACCTGGCCGGCACACCCACCACTTGTGGAACCCATTTCTATCGCGATCTCAACAGCAATGCCGTTTGCGACTCCTGGCTGGTGGAGCAGCTTCGCGCATCCGGCGCAGTCATCACTGGCAAAACGCATCTCCATCCGCTGGCCTACGGCATCACAGGCGAGAATCCCGATTACGGCGACAGCCTCCAGCCACGCGACGCAACCGTGCTGACCGGCGGATCGTCCTCAGGCGCAGCGGCCAGCGTCCAGGAGGGCTCAGCCGTGGCCGCCATCGGTACTGACACCGGCGGCTCCGTTCGCGCACCTGCTGCCCTCTGCGGTCTCGCCGGCTATCGCGCCTCGCTCGGCCGCGGTGACTGGCGCGGTGGCGCCCACCTGGCCCAGTCCTTCGACACCATGGGCTGGCTCTTTCGCGATCTTGAAGACGCCCCGCTTCTTGCCAGTCCATTCGCGCCGGAGTCCGCATCGGCAATCTCAAAATGCAGCTCCTTCGCTGTCATCGGCGAAAACTTTCTTCATGATTGCGAACCGGAGATTATCGCGGGCCTCCGCGCCACCGCCGGCGAACTTGAGGCTCTCGGCCTGCGCCCCTCCACCTTCAACGCCGACTGGTGGGCCGACTCTCGTGAAATCTTCGCGCCCATCCAGGCCTGGGAAGCCGCGCGCCTTCACGCCGACAACTTCCACCATTTCGAATCTTTGATCCGCGAGCGCCTTGAATGGGGTGCGCGCATCACGGGCGACGAAATCAAAGCCTTGCGCGCGCGTCACAACGCCTTTCGCATCCGCATGGACGAACTATTCGCCACACACGAACTTTTGCTGCTCCCCGCCATCCCCGTCGCGCGTCTCGCTGCCGGTGCGGATCACAGCAAGACCCGCGCCCGCCTTCTCCGTTACACCACACCTTTCAGCCTGGCCGGCGTTCCCGTCGTCACCATCCCCTGCCCTCACGGCGGCATGCAACTCGCCGCAGCGCGCGGCAACGACGAAGCTCTACTTCAACTCGCTGGCCAGTTGGGCGCTCGCAGAAACGCGGTAACCTCATCATCCCGCGCGTGATAACAACTTGCCGCTTGCCTCCGCGTCCATTTGCACTAGAATATGAACTCCAGCGCCGGCTGCATCTTGCCCATTGCATCATCCCGCACCCTAAGTAAGTTGCCCAGCCGGATAAGCAACCACCGCAACCCTCTGCAAGGAGTCGATCGATGGAGCCGGCATCTCGAGATATCGCCAAGGCGCTCGCCGAGCAACTGCCGCCTCTCACTCCAAATGCCGCGGCCATTGAAGCGGACCGTTGCCTCTACTGTTACGACGCGCCCTGCACCCACGCCTGTCCCACGCACATCGACATTCCGCGTTTCATCAAAAAAATCGCATCGCAAAATCTCCGCGGCTCGGCGGAAACCATCTTCGCCTCCAACCTTCTCGGCGCCACCTGTGCGCGCGTCTGCCCGGTACAGGAGTTATGCGAAGGCGCCTGCGTCCTCGGCTCCGATCACAAGCCCATCGCCATCGGCCGACTTCAGCGATACGCCATGGACTACGCCCGCGCTCATCAAAGTTACCCAACAGTAAAAGCCGCGCCCACCGGTCGATCCATCGCCGTCATTGGCGCAGGTCCCGCCGGCCTATCCTGCGCTGGCCAGTTAGCGCTTCTCGGTAACAGAGTTACTATCTTTGAAAAACGCGATAATCCAGGTGGCCTCTCCACCTACGGCATCATCGCGCTGCGTGAACCCATGGAGATCGCACTGGAAGAGACGCGCATGATTGAGAGTCTCGGCGTTCAAATCAAGACTGGCATTGAATTCGGCAAGGATGTTTCGCTCCTCGCACTTCAGCAGAGCTACGACGCTGTTGTGCTGAGCGTGGGCCTGGGCCGCACACCGGGCCTGGGAATCGAAGGAGAAGAAGCCATCATCGACGGCCTTGAATTCATCGAGGCCAGCAAGACAAGCGCGACAACCCTGCACATCGGCCGCAACGTAGTCGTCATCGGCGCCGGCAACACCGCCATCGACTGCGCCACCATCGCCAAACGCCTCGGCGCGGAGCGCGTCACCATGGTGTATCGCCGCACCGATCGCGAGATGACCTGCTACGCCCACGAATACGAATTTGCGCTCAAAGAAGGAATCGAGTTTCGCTTCCTCGCTCAGCCTTCGCGCGTTCTGTTTGAAGACGAACTTCTCTACGGTCTCGAATGTCTTCGTGTCCAGTTGGGAGTAGCCGACGCCTCCGGCCGCCCCGCACCCATTCCCGTCAAAGGTTCGGAATTCTTTCTGCCCGCCGATCAAATTATCAAGGCCATTGGTCAACAAAAGCCCGCACTCGCTTCACAGTTGGGCCTTGAAACAAACAAAGGCTTCATCACTGTCGGTCAAAACTTTCAAACCAGCATCGCCGGCGTCTACGCCATCGGCGATTGCGTTCGCTCTTCCGGTGCGGCATCCACTGTCATGGCCGTTGAAGACGGCAAGCTCGCCGCCTCCGCTATCCATCAACAACTCGTACAACATGCCGCGTCCATCCAGGTGAGTTAGTCATGGCAGACTTACGAATTAACTTCGCAGGCATCCGGTCACCCAACCCGTTCTGGCTCGCCTCGGCTCCGCCCACCAACTCAGGCGCGCAGATTCATCGCGCCTTTGAAGCAGGCTGGGGCGGCGCGGTGTGGAAGACCATAGGCGCTCCCGTGCTCAATGTTTCAAATCGCTACGGCGCGTGGCACTATGGTCGCCAGCGCATGTTGGCTATCAATAACGTCGAGCTCATCTCCGACCGTCCTCTTGAAATCAACCTGCGCGAAATCGCCGAGGTCAAGCGCGCGTGGCCTGATCGCGCGGTCATCGTCTCCGCCATGGTCGATTCCAAACCGGAAGCATGGCGCGAAATTATCGAGCGCATTGAAGACACCGGCGCCGACGGCATCGAGTTGAACTATGGCTGTCCACACGGCATGAGCGAACGCGGCATGGGCGCTGCCGTCGGCCAGGTGCCGGAATACTGCGAGCGCATCACGCGTTGGGTGATGGAAGCCGCAACCATCCCCGTCATCATGAAGCTCACGCCCAACATCACCAACATCGTGCTGCCCGCGCGCGCCGGAGTGGCTGCCGGCGCCAACGCGCTCTCACTCATCAACACCGTCAACTCCATCATCGGTGTCGACCTCGACACGCTTGAACTGACTCCCAGCATCGGCGGCAAGGGCGGCCATGGCGGCTACGCAGGCCCCGCCGTCAAGCCCATCGCGCTCAACATGCTCGCCGCGCTCGGGACCGATGAGATCGTTTCAAAGTCCGGCATTCCCATCTCCGGCATGGGCGGAATTTCAACATGGCAGGACGCGGCGCAATTCCTGCTCCTCGGCGCCGGGAGCCTGCAGGTATGCACCGCCGTCATGCATTACGGGTTCCGCATCATCGAAGATCTTTGCGACGGCCTTTCCAACTGGATGGACGAAAAAGGCTTCGAGACCATCGCCGATGTCTGCGGTCACAGCCTGCATCGCGTCTCCGACTTCAAAGATCTTGATTTGTCCTATCGCGCGGTCGCCCGCATCGATGCCGCAAATTGCATCAAGTGCAATCTTTGCTACGTCGCCTGCAACGACACCGCGCACCAGTGCATCGATCTCGTCTCGCCGCAAGGCACCCTCGTCCAACCGCTTGCCTATGACGTTCGTTCCAACGGAAAACAGCAAGCTGTCGAATCGCGGCCCCAGCCCCAGGTTCGTGAAGAGGATTGCGTAGGCTGCCGCCTTTGTTATAACGTGTGCCCCGTGGACAATTGCATTGAGATGGTCGAGCTTCCCTCCGGGCGCAGCGAAGTAACCTGGAGCGAGCTTTCTCAAAGCCAGACCGAAGTTACAGAAGACTGGGAAACAATGAAAGCCTATCGTGAAAAGGTTGGAATAAGCATTCATTGACTCCTTGTTTTTGAATTGAAGCTAGCATCAAACTCCGGAGAAGAAGTTTCTATGGCGCTGTTGATCAAAGGCGGAGAAATCATCACCGCGGATTCCCGCTGTCATGCCGACATTTTCATAGAAGATGAAACGATCACTCGTATCGGCGTCAACCTTGACGTTCCACCGGGCACGGAAATCATCGATGCCACAGGCAAGTTAGTGTTTCCCGGCTTCATCGATCCGCACGTCCACATTCATCTCCCCTTCATGGCCACGTTTGCAAAGGACACGCACGCCACAGCCAGCAAAGCCGCGCTCATCGGTGGCACAACCACCTTCATTGAGATGTGCTGCCCCTCCCGCAATGAAGACGCGCTCGAAGGCTACAACACCTGGAAGCAGAAAGCCGATGGGAACAGCGCATGCGACTACGCATTCCACATGGCCGTCACGCGCTACGACGATCACACCGAAGCCCAACTCCGCGAAATCGTCCTCGACGGTACCGCCTCCTTCAAAATCTTCCTCGCCTACAAAAACTTCTTCGGCGTCACCGATGAGGAAATGTTTCACACGCTCAAACTTGCCGCCGAGTTAGGCGTCATCACCACTGCACATTGCGAAAACGCCGAGTTAGTCGGCCAGTTACAACAGCTTCTCATTGCCGAAGGTAAGACCGGCCCCGAATGGCATGAACCCAGCCGCCCCGAGGCGGTTGAAGCCGAAGGCACAAGCCGCTTCGCGACCTTCCTTGAGCAGACCGGCGCAACAGGTTACGTGGTGCATCTTTCCTGCGCACCCGCACTACGTGCCGCCGTCGAAGCCAAGCTGCGCGGCGTCAAGCTCTACGTTGAATCGGTTCTGCCTCACTTCCTGCTCGACAAGAGTTACGCCGAGCGTCCCGGCGTCGAGGGCATGAAGCACGTCATGTCGCCGCCCTTGCGCGACAAGCGCAATCTGCCTGTGCTTTGGGACGCCCTTCAGGCCGAGTTGATTGACACCGTAGGCACCGATCATTGCCCCTTCGACACTGACCAGAAGCTCCTCGGCGCAAACGCCTTCACGCAAATCCCCAATGGAATCGCTGGGATTGAAGACCGCGTCAATCTCATGTACACCTACGGCGTCCAGCGCGGCGCCCTCAGCATTCACCGCTTCGTCGATGCGCTCAGCACCCGTCCCGCGCAACTCTTCGGACTCTTTCCCCGCAAGGGCACCATCGCTGTCGGATCGGACGCCGACCTCGTCATCTATGACCCCACTTATCGCGGCACAGTCTCCGCAGCAACCCAGCACACCAACAACGACTACAGCGGTTTCGAAGGGTTTTCAATCGAAGGCCGTCCATCCGTAGTTACCGTCCGCGGCAAAGTGCAGGTCCGTGATGGATTGTTTGTTGGCGAGCCTGACCGCGGCCGCATGATTCGCCGCAAGCCGCAGTATTACGCGCAAGGTGCATCCCATGCCGATTGACTCACAAGCCGCAATCGATCTGCTCAAGGAACTGCGCGCCCTAACCGCCGATGAAGACGGCGCGCAGCGTCTTGCGTGGACGCCCACTTGGCTCAAGGCTCGCGCGTGGTTTCAATCCAAGCTGAGTGACTTACCGATCGAACATCACCTCGATGGCGCCGGCAACAGTTGGACCACACTTGCCGGTGCTTCGGAAAAAACTCTCATTCTCGGCAGCCATCTCGACTCCGTTCCCAATGGCGGCTGGCTCGACGGCTGTCTCGGCGTTCTCGCCGCGTTCGCCGTGCTCCGCCGCATCGCAGAGGAGTACAACGGCAAGCCGCCCATCTCCATTCGCCTCGTTGATTGGGCCGATGAAGAGGGCGCGCGATTCGGCCGCAGTCTCTTCGGCTCCTCCGCATTTGCCGGCACGCATTCCATCCAGCAGGATCGCAGCCGCACCGACTCCGCCGGTATTCGTCTTGAAGACGCGCTCGCCCAGTGCGGCATCGCCATCGACTCCATCGGCGACGCACAGCGTGAACGCGCCAACGCAGCCGCCTATCTCGAGTTACACATCGAGCAAGGTCCCGTGCTCGAATCCATGGGTCTACCACTCGCTGCAGTCCTCGGCACCAAAGGCGTAGAGCGCCATGCCATCACCTTTCACGGCCAGGAAGCGCACTCCGGCTCAACGCCCATGCGTTCTCGTCGCGATGCTCTCGCGGCCGCGGCAAAGCTTGCTCTTGAGATTCGCACCATCGCAACAAAGCATCCCGATGCTGTCTGCACCATCGGGAGCGTCAAGACCTTCCCCGGCATCGTCACCGCTGTTGTCGGACGCTGCGAAGCCACTCTCGATCAGCGCGATCTCGATGCCGAGGTGCTCGCAACGATGTATCGCGAAGCTCAGGAGAAAAGCGCGCAGTTTGCAAAGGAAGAAGGCTGCACCGTCGAGTGGTCGCGCATCTGGAACATTGCGCCGGTGCCCTTTCATCCCACGCTCATCGAGTTATGCGAAGAAGCGATCCGCGAGACCTCCGGCAGTTCCCACCGCATGCCCAGCGGCCCATTGCACGATGCTGCGGAAGTTTCCCGGTCCGGCATTCCCACCGTAATGGTGTTCGTGCAATCGCTCAAAGGCATCAGCCACAACAAAATCGAAGACACGCGCGAAGAACATTTGCACATGGCCATCACTGCATTCGACAAGTTAGCATCAAAGACCATTGAATGGATTCGCGCCTCATAAGGAGGGTTGCAAAATGAGTGCCGACATATTGACCCCCACCACGGTCTCTCACTGGATCAACGGAAAGCCGGTTGCGGCAACCACCGGACGCAGCGGCGCAGTCACCAATCCTGCGACCGGGGACATCATCGCCGAAGTGGGTTTTGCCGCCGCCCAGGACGTTGACGCGGCAGTCGCCGCAGCCACAACAGCGTCCGTCGAATGGCGTGCTACCCCTCTCTCGCGCCGCGCCGAAGTCATGTTCCGTCTGCGCGATTTGATCCTGCAAAACCGTACACGTCTCGCCGGAATCATCAGTCTCGAAAATGGCAAAACCATATCCGACGCACTGGGTGAAGTTGCGCGCGGCCTTGAAAATGTTGAATTCGCCTGTGGCATTCCCAACATGCTCAAGGGTGGCTACACAGAACAGGCCAGCCGCGGTGTTGATGTCTATCAAATCCGCCAACCCCTCGGCGTCGTTGCTGGCATTACGCCTTTCAACTTCCCTGCAATGGTTCCCTTGTGGATGCTCTCCACAGCCATCGCCTGCGGCAACGCTTTCATCCTCAAGCCATCGGAAAAAGTTCCGTCGGCCGCAGTGTTTCTTGCCGAGTTAGCTAAAGAAGCGGGCGTGGCTGACGGCATTCTGAATCTCATTCATGGCGACAAAGCTGCCGTAGATCTTCTCCTCAATCATCCCGGCATCAAGGCCATCAGCTTTGTCGGCTCCACTCCCGTGGCTCGATATATTTATGAAACCGCGACGCGCAACGGCAAACGAGTTCAGGCACTCGGCGGCGCGAAGAACCATATGCTGGTCCTCCCCGATGCAGACATCGCCATGGCCGCGGACGCCGCCGTCTCCGCAGGTTACGGCGCTGCCGGCGAGCGCTGCATGGCCATCTCCGTTGTACTCGCTGTCGGCAACGTTGCCGATCCGCTGATCGACGCCATTCGTGAGCGCGTAGCACGCATTAAAGTCGGTCCAGGCTCTGAACCTGCCATCGAAATGGGCCCGCTCATCACGCGCGAACATCGCGATCGCGTGGCCGCGCATCTCGACACAGCAATCGCTGAAGGCGCAACGCTCTCCATCGATGGCCGGCTCGATCCAGCAACTCACACCGCAGGGTTCTTTCTCGGACCCTCGCTTATCGACAACGCCAAACCCGGCATGCATTGCTACGACACTGAGATATTCGGCCCCGTCCTCAGCGTAGTTCGCGTCGACACTTATGCCGAAGCACTTCGCCTCATCAATGAAAATCCCTACGGAAACGGCACAGCCATCTTTACGCAAAATGGCGGAGCCGCGCGCCAGTTTCAATTCGATGTCGAGGTGGGCATGGTGGGCATCAACGTCCCCATTCCCGTGCCCGTTTCCTATTACAGCTTTGGCGGATGGAAGTCCTCGCTCTTCGGCGATCTGCACATGTACGGTCCCGAGGGTGTGCAGTTTTACACGCGCTCCAAGGTCGTCACCAGCCGCTGGCCAGATCCAGCATCCAGCAAAGTCGATCTGGGATTTCCGCAAGTCCGCTGAGTCTTGCCGCGGCTCTCAATCTGCGGACGCGACAGCAGCGCTCGGTGCCGGCGGATCTAGTTTCATCAGGATTCCGTAGAGGCCGCCTGCGGTGAAGAAGCCCACGAACCACGCGTAGTCGTAGAGAAAATGCAACGCCTCGACCTTGAGTCCGATCAGCGCAATTCCCACACCAAGCACCAACGCAATCACAGCTCGCGGATTGATGCCTTTCGAATAGTGGTATGCACCCTCTTGGTGATAAAGCGAGTTCACATCCAGCTCCGTTTTGCGAATGAAAAAGTAATCGCAAATCATGATGCCGGCCACCGGCCCCAGCAACCCTGAATAACCGACAAGCCATCCGAATATATACGCGTCCGGCGTGGCCAGCAGCTTCCACGGGCACATCGCGATACCGAGGAATCCAGTGATAAGTCCACCGGTCCTGAAACTGATAAGCCGCGGATAGAGATTTGAAAAATCATTCGAAGGCGAAACCACGTTAGCCCCGATATTCACGTTGAGCGTTGCAATAAGAATCGCAATCAGTGCGACAAACGCCACCACAGGTTGATGAAACGCGCCGATCAACAAAATCGGATTCCAGATCGGATGGCCGAAGAGAACCGCGGAGGCCGACGTAACTGAGATGCCCACAAACGTGTAGAGCGTCATGGCGACAGGCAAACCGAATGCCTGTCCCCAGGCCTGCGATGATTGCGATTTTGAGTATCGCGTGAAGTCCGGAATGTTCAACGCAAGCGTAGCCCAGTAGCCAACCATCGCCGTGAGCGACGGAAAGAATACCGCAAGAAATGCGCCGGTGGAATGAAATTGACTCGGCGTTGAGAGCATCGATCCGAAACTGCCTGCCTTGATCCGCACCCATATGAGTAGCGCCGCCGCCATCACAAACATGAATGGCGCGCCAAACGCCTGCAAGTGGCGAATCGAATCCACGCCCCGCCACACCACGACCATATTCAGCAGCCAGAATCCCAGGAAGCAGGCCCACAACACTCCGTCGGCTGCGGCCACCGACGGCCAGATCACCGCCAGCATTGAATGAATCGCGGTCCCGCCGATCCACGACTGAATACCGAACCAGCCGCAAGCCACAACGGCGCGCAGAATCGCCGGCAGGTTCGCGCCGCGCACGCCAAACGGCGCGCGAATAAACACCGGAAACGGAATCCCATACTTCGCTCCCGCGTGCGCATTCAGAAGCATCGGAACCAGCACAATCAGATTCCCCAGCAGCACTGTGCACACTGCCTGCTTCCAATCCATGCCCTTGGCTATCAGCGATGAGGCAAGCTGATACGTCGTCACTTCCATCGACATCGAAAACCACAAGGCAATGTAGTTATACGTGCCCCAGGTGCGCTGCGCCGGCGTCGTTGGGGCCAGGTCGCGATTCGAAAGAGATGGATCGTTCGCACTCACGGTTACTCCTCGGCATCAATCAAAGATGCCCTTTCCGTGCTGAGAAAATGATCACCCATGGCTGCGATCGATCAATGCACCGCAATGATATTTGCAAAGAATCGCATTGACAGGCAACAACCAGGGCCGAGCCCTTCATCTCTTTAATTTGTGACGGTCATTGAAGGAAGCGAGACACACTGATACAGCACAAGAGATCGGGATTCTTCCAATCTATCATCCAATTCGTGCGATATTTCAAATCAGAATACCTTCAGCGCTTCAGCTTCGGGATCAGGCGTAGTGCGGGGGGTGACGGCATATACAGTCGTTCGCTCAATCCGGTCGCCCACAGACATCTTCGTTAGCGGGCCCAGTGTTTCCAGTTCGACGTAATGAAGCGGGTCGGGATTCGTATAAATCTGGGTGATACAGCCACCGTCGGGATACTCTCCCGGCCCAACTTCCGCTTCAATCCTGACCACGCAGTTCGAGCCCACCCACGCGAGACTTGCCGCGTCTACACCGATTTTGACGTAAGCGTTTGGATGGCGGATGAGAGACAGCAGCCGGTCATGAATCTTCAGGCCGGCCGGTTCCGCATTCAGCAATGGAGTATAGCCGCGATCGAACTTCGAGTTTGCCGGCAACAGCGCGCAGATACGCTCGGGCTCCTGCATCTGCGTAATGGTCCATATGGAGACCGTCACCGGGCTTCCAAGAAGTTTGCGAAACTCGGTCCGGATGCGCATGACTGAACGCACGGGATCCAGTGCTACATGGCGAACCACTTGAATGCCCATGGCCGCATCTACCGGCGAACGAAGAATCACTTCGTGCCGTTTCACATTTACTTCGGCCGGCAATGAGTCAAACGCAATCGGCGGGGGCCATGCGCAGCCCAGGTTCACCGGCCACGCGGATTGCGGAGCAGGCCAGCATTTGTCGCCGCCAAAGTTGCGCCACTGATGATGACCCGCTTGGTGCAGCCGCCCATCCAATGCTCGATTCTCCCAAAGCGTCCCCGTCGAATCGCCCGCCAAACGCAACTGCATCACGCGGCCGATCGCGGGCACCACGATGGCTTCCAGGCTGCCGTTCGACATAAGATAGCAATCCTGCCAGCCATGCCAGTTGATGCGCACAATCGAATTGACAGTCTCATGGATGGACTCTACGGCAGATGGAATCGAGACTTCGGTGCGGGGTTCCTGCGTATTCGTTCCTTCTTGCATCCGGTTCCGGCTTTCAAGACCGATTTCGCGATGCCAGGCCAAAGACTCTCGGCCTTTCAAAACCATGCCTTCCAACATGGCGCTCGCGAGTTATGGGTGAGTTACCTATCTCCGGCGGCGGCTTTGTTAGTTTCAACCTCACGTTCAGTAAGATGATCAAACCACGTGAACTTTAAAATGGCGGATGTGCCGAGAATAACTGCCAGCGCGAGAGCTGCGCGGTAAAACTCCTGAATGACGATGTAGAGGGGCAAGGCAACCAGCGCAATCTGCCAAACAATTCCCACTGCAATATTGAACATGTCGCGCGCGAAGTCTTTGTTGCGCTTGAAGCCCGGATCCTCCTCAAGCACTTTGTTGAGGATCGGTCCCCAGAAACCCCACGGCCGGACGCGCTTGTAAAAGTCGATCAGAACAGCGTCCGATTCAGGCCTGGTAAGAAACGTTCCAAGCAGGCAGCCGATCAATGAAATCCCCAATACCACTGGGAAGATGATGACCACTTCCATATTGATGGAATACGTTGCCAGCAAGTGCTGCACGAATGGGATGAGCGGAACGATCTTCGGCATCACCACCGCCGATGCGATTCCGGTGACCATGCCCCAGAAGTAGCCGTATCCATTGAAGCGCCACCAGTACCACTTGAGGACGTTGGATGCCGTGTAGCCTCCCCACAGGCCGGAGACGATCCACACCACGACTGAGTTGACCGAGTCAACGTTCCAGCCGATCAGCACGCCAATCACGACCACGGCAAAGGATGCCAGATAGCTGAGCCGGACATAGGTCTTGGGAGATGCGTTGGGATTGATGAAGCGCTTGTAAATGTCGTTGACAAAATATGGAGGGGCCGCGTTCACGGTCGCTGCAAAGTTGGACATGAAGGCCGCGAGCAAGCCGGCGATGAGAAAGCCGAGCAGTCCGACCGGCACAAACCGCCCCAACGCGTAAGGCAGCACCAGCTCAAAGTCCATGTGGGTACCCATGGCGCGCAGGTTCGGGCCATAGAAAGCGGCAGCCAGCACAGTGAGCCCGATGACCAGAAAATAGCGCGGCGGAGTCAAAACGATGTTCACCCAGGCAGACATCATCGAGGCTTCCCGCGGATCTTTCGCGGAGAGCACGCGCTGCATATCGTAGTTGGGGGCCGGCCCTGCCGCCGAAATCGGAATGCCCTTGAAGAGCAGCATCATGACGAAAAAAGCGAAGAGGCCATAGCCGTCCTGCGCAACTTTCTCCGTCGCCGCCGGCAGCAACGTGGACCAATCAAGATTCAAGTGCCAGCCGAAGAAAATATTGTCCCAGCCGGCGGGCACCACGCGGTGCAGCATCTCCGGGGCAACCTTGCGCATGGCGATGATGCCCACCGCGAACGATGCGATTGACAGAATAAAAAACTGCACAACCTCCGTAATCACCACGCTGATCATGCCGCCCTTGATCACATAAATAGCCGTGATACCGATCAAAATCAGCGCATACTCATTGGCCGAAAGATTCCATGGCAGGAACGTCTGCGCAAACTTGCCAATGCCCTTGAAAGCATAGGTAAAGAATCCAATGATGCTCAGGAATGCATAAATGACCACAATCAAGTGCGACAACTGCGCACCGCGCCCGGTGCCAAACCGCGTCTTGATCCACTCCGCGCCGGTCATCACCTTGGAGCGGCGCAGCCACGCGGAAAGATAAACCATCAGGAAAATCTGGTTGAACGTGGGCCACAGCCACGGGATCCATATGCTCTTCAGCCCGTACACAAACATCCACGACACCAGCAGCATCGTCCCGCTGATATCGAACATCCCCGACGCGTTCGAGATACCCAGCATGTACCAGGGCATCGAGTTGCCGCCGAGAAAGTAATTCTGCATGCTTTGCGAAGCGCGGTGCGAAACCCAATATCCAATCAACACCGTGCTCAGCAGGTATGCCACGATGATCGCGATGTCAATGACGTGAAGGTGCATGATGAATCCTCAATTCTGAAGCACGAGCCGAAGGGTCCCGGTTGGCCCGCAAAGCGTGGCCGGGATTACCTGCCGGATGTTCCCGGGCAATCAGAAATCGCCTGATCCATGGGAACGATCCCTTTTTCAATACGCCAAATTGTCCCGTTTAGCTCGCGCTGATACTTTGTCATACCGGCGGCCTCTCGCGCAAATCGAATTGAATTTTCAAAACCCTCTAAATGGTTCTAGAAAAACGTTTGATTAGTTTTCCATCAGGGAACTATACTGGCGGCGGTCCTTATTCGAGGAATCACTCATCATGAAATTTGGCTATTTCGACGATCTCAATCGAGAGTACGTGATAACGCAACCAGATACGCCGCTGCCGTGGATCAATTATTTGGGTTGCCAGGCATATTTTGGAATCGTTTCCAACACGGCGGGGGGCTACTCATTTTACCGCGATGCACGTCTGCGGCGGCTCACTCGCTACCGGTATAACAATGTGCCGTTCGACCTCGGGGGACGGTATATTTACCTGCGCGATGATCATTCGAACGAGTTCTGGTCACCTTCGTGGCAACCGACGCGCCATAACCTCAATCACTACACCTGCCGCCACGGGATGGGCTACACCATAATCGGGTCGAGTTACAGCGGAATCGAGGCCCACACCCGCTACTTTGTGCCGCTCGATGAGAACCTCGAAATCTGGCAACTCACCGTTACCAATCGCCGCACCACCAAGGCCGTTCTTTCCGGCTTTGCCAGCATTGAATTCTGCCTTTGGGACGCCCAGGACGACGCCACCAACTTCCAGCGGAATTTCAATACCGGGCAAGTCGAAGTCGAAGACGGCGTGATCTATCACAAGACGGAGTACCGGGAGCGCCGCAATCATTTCGCTTACTTTGCGAATTCACAGCCCGGCGCAGGCTTCGACACCCAACGCGAGGCGTTCCTTGGCCGCAATCGGGGCTGGGATAAGCCTGCAACCGTCGAAGCCGGTCAACTCACCAACTCCATCGCGTACGGCTGGTCGCCCATCGGGGCGCATCAGGTCAAGCTGGAACTGGAGCCAGGAGAAACGCGCCAGATCGTGTTTGTGCTTGGCTACCATGAAAACCCGGTTGACCAGAAATTCGACCCGGCGGGGTCGCAGATCATCAACAAGCAGACCGTCAAGCCGGTTATCGCGAAGTATCTCGACTCCCAGAACGCCGACGCCGCCTTCGAGCGCCTGCGCCAATACTGGGACAGCCTGCTCAATGTTTTTCAGGTGGACACGCCCGACATCCACACCAACCGCATGGTCAATATCTGGAACGCCTACCAGTGCATGGCGACGTTCAACATGTCGCGATCGGCTTCCTTCTACGAGTCCGGCATCGGCCGCGGCCTCGGCTTTCGCGACTCCAATCAGGACCTGCTCGGCTTCGTCCACATGGCACCCACCCGCTCTCGCGAGCGCATCCTCGACCTGGCCTCTACGCAGCTACCTACAGGCGGCGCATATCACCAGTACCAGCCGTTAACCAAGCGCGGCAATAACGATATTGGTGGCGGCTTCAATGACGATCCGCATTGGCTCATCGTTGGTGTCTCGGCCTATCTGAAAGAAACCGGCGACTGGAGCATCCTTGACGAGCCGGTTCCATACGACAACGAGCCCGGCTCAGAAGCTCCGCTCTACAACCACCTCCAGCGTAGCTTCGCCTATACACTTGAGCGCCTCGGCCCGCACGGGTTGCCGCTGATCGGACGCGCCGACTGGAACGACTGCCTCAATCTGAACTGTTTCTCCGACACACCCGGTCAGTCCTTTCAGACCACGACCAACAAGGACGGCAAAGTTGCCGAGTCGGTCTTCATCGCCGGCCTCTTTGTTTATGCCGGGCGCGAACTGGCCGCAATCGCAACTCACCGCGGGCTCGCTGACGAAGCTCGTTCGTGTCTTGATGAAGCTGCAAAGATGGAAGCAGTCATTCATGAGCACGGATGGGACGGCGAGTGGTTCCTTCGCGCCTATGACGACTTCGGCGATAAAATCGGTTCGAAGGACTGCGAAGAGGGCAAGATCTTCATCGAGTCGAATGGATTTTGCGCTCTCGCCGGCATCGGTCTGGATGACGGCAAAGCTCAGAGCGCAATGAATTCGGTCAGCAAGCACTTGGCGACCAAGCATGGCATCGTGGTGCAGCAGCCCGCCTACTCCCGCTACTACCTGAACCTCGGCGAAATCTCTTCCTACCCTCCCGGCTACAAGGAGAATGCAGGCATCTTCTGCCACGTGAATCCGTGGGTCATGATCGGCGAAACCCGCCTGGGTCACGGCGATGAGGCCCATGACTACTACCTCCGCATCAATCCCTCGGCGCGCGAAGAGATCGGCGATCTGCATCGCTGCGAGCCGTATGTTTACGCGCAGATGATTGCGGGCAAAGACGCGCCCACCTTTGGTGAGGCCAAGAACTCCTGGCTCACCGGCACTGCGGCATGGAATTATTACGCTATCGTCCAATGGATTTTGGGCGTGCGAACTTCGCTGGACGGGCTTCAGATTGCCCCCGTCATTCCCAAAAGCTGGCCGGGATTCACTGCAACCCGCACCTTTCGAGGCGTGGTTTACAAAATCACTATCGAACGAAAAGGCCAGGGCAATCAAATTGCGCTCACCGTCGATGGCTCGCCGATCGAGGGCAACGTGGTTCCCGCGCCAACCGATGGGCGCAAAGAAGTTTCGGTTCATGGAATTCTGAGTTAGAACGGGCAAAAAATGTATACCGCACACGACCAACGCTACGACGCCATGCAATACCGCCGCTGCGGCCGCAGCGGAATCCGCCTGCCCGCCATCTCCCTCGGCCTGTGGCACAACTTCGGCGGCGTGGACGTTTTTGAGAATAGCCGCGCCATGGTGCGCCGCGCCTTCGACCTCGGCATCACCCACTTTGACCTGGCCAATAACTATGGGCCGCCACCGGGAAGCGCGGAGTCGAATTTCGGCGAGATCCTGCGTCTCGACCTGAAGCCCTATCGCGATGAACTGATTATCAGCAGCAAAGCCGGCTGGGGCATGTGGCCCGGCCCCTATGGCGATTGGGGTTCGCGCAAGTATTTGCTTGCCAGTCTGGACCAGAGCCTTAAGCGCATGGGCCTCGAATACGTGGATATCTTTTACTCCCATCGCCCCGATCCCGAAACGCCACTCGAAGAAACCATGGGCGCGCTCGATCACGCGGTACGCTCCGGCAAGGCGCTCTACGCCGGCCTCTCCAGCTACGACGCAACGCAGACGGCAGCGGCCGCAAAAATCCTGCGTTCGCTCGGCACACCCTGCTTGATTCATCAGCCCAAGTACTCCATGTTCGACCGTTGGATTGAAGACGGTCTGCTTGACGTTCTGGGCGATGAAGGCATTGGCGGCATCGCTTTTTGTCCGCTCGCTCAGGGGTTGCTGACCGATCGATATCTGCACGGCATTCCCGCCGATTCGCGAGCCAACAAGCCCCACGGATTCCTGAAGAAGAACGATGTCGACGAAGCTCATCTGGCAAGGGTCCGCTCCCTGAATGCAGTTGCCTCCGAACGCGGTCAGTCGCTTGCGCAGATGGCTTTGGCCTGGGTTCTGCGAGACAACCGGATGACCTCGGCGTTGATTGGAGCCAGCCGCGTGGAGCAAATCGAGCAGAATGTCGCCGCACTCGCTAATCTCGCATTTTCCGTAGAGGAATTGGCGAAAATTGACGGTATTCTGAAACCGACTGCCTGAACTGAATTGAGCTTCATTGCCGACGTTCTGCGGGCCGCATGCGAGGAGGTACGTTAGGTGCTCGACCTACGCCGGAGTGTAGAAACGGAGCTCAAGTCAGACATCCTTCCCTTTTGGCTCAAGTACGCAATTGACGAGGAGTACGGCGGGTTTCGCGGCCAGATTGCCAACGACCTGGCCATTGACCACCACGCCGGAAAGGGAATCATTCTGAACGCACGCATCCTCTGGACTTTCTCCAAGGCCTTCAGTACCTATGGCGATCCGGTCTATCTTGACGCGGCACGCCGCGCTTATGAGTACCTGATCCGTTTCTTCTGGGACAGCGAGTTTGGCGGCGTCTATTGGATGGTCGACTACCGGGGCAACCCGCTCGACACGAAGAAGCGCATTTATGGTCAGGCATTCACGGTCTACGCGTTGGCCGAGTATTACCACGCGACCGGCGACGCGGAGATACTGGCCAGGGCCTTGCGCGTGTTTGAAGTGATAGAAGCCTCGGGACACGACACGGCCAATGGAGGTTACTTCGAGACCTACGAGCGCGATTGGACGCTGGCCGTGGATCAGCGCCTGAGCGAGGTGGATCAGGACGAAAAGAAGTCCATGAATACGCACCTCCATTTGCTGGAGGCCTATGCGACGCTGCTGCGCATTCACGAGCACCCAACCGTGCGCCTGCGCCTTCGCGAGTTGCTCGACGTTTTCCTTGACCACATCATTGATCCAGCCACGCACCACTTTTTGCTTTTCTTTGACGAGGAGTGGCGTCCGCAGTCGGACAAGGTTTCGTTTGGCCACGACATCGAGGGAACCTGGTTGCTCTGCGAAGCAGCGGAGATTCTTGGCGACGAAGCGATTCTGGAAAGGGTCCGCGCCGTTGCCGTATTCATGGCGCAAGCTGTTTATGACCAGGGGCTTGACACAGATGGCGGCCTGCTCTACGAAGCTGATCCCACAGGGATTCTCGATAGCGATAAGCATTGGTGGCCGCAAGCGGAGGCCGTGGTCGGCTTCCTCAACGCCTTTCAGCTTTCCGGGCGGAAACATTTTCTCGATGCGGCCGAGCGTAGCTGGGCATTCATTGAGGAGCACATCGTTGATCGCGAGCATGGCGAATGGTTTTGGCTGGTTTCAAAAGATGGTGTGCCCGATCTGCATCGAGACAAAGTTGGCTCCTGGAAGTGCGCCTATCACAACAGCCGGGCCTGTTTTGAAACTATGGAGCGCCTCGATGCGGAGGCCGACCAGGACGAAAAACAGAGACAAAGAACGGGAGAACTTACATGAGTCAGGCAGCTTTCAGAAAGAGTGTCGAAAATCTATTTAAGAAACAGGAAAAGCTGCTCTCGCGCCGCAACCGCAAACTGCCCGGCGGCAACGGCATCTACGACCGTTACGAATTTCCCGTCCTGACGGCTGCGCACGCGCCCATTCTCTGGCGATACGATCTCAATCGCAAGACCAATCCGCTGCTGCTTGAGCGCATCGGAGTCAACGCCACATTCAACGCCGGTGCAATCGCGCATGACGGCAAATTCCTGGTTGTTGCGCGGGTCGAAGGCGCGGATCGCAAGTCGTTCTTCGCTGTGGCCGAGAGCCCGAATGGTATCGACAATTTCCGTTTCTGGGATTACCCCATCCTGCTGCCCGAGACCGCCGACCCTGACACCAATGTCTACGATATGCGGCTGGTAAAGCACGCGGACGGGTGGATCTACGGCTTGTTTTGCACGGAACGAAAGGACCCGAAAACACCGGCGTGGGACACATCCTCAGCCGTGGCGCAGTGCGGCATTGTACGCACCAAAGACCTGAAAACATGGCAGCGCCTTGCCGACCTGAAATCGAAATCGCCGCAGCAGCGCAATGTAGTGCTGCACCCGGAGTTTGTCGATGGAAAGTATGCGTTCTATACCCGCCCGCAGGATGATTTCATCCAGGCCGGCAAGGGCGGCGGCATCGGCTGGGGTTTGTCAGCGAGCATCGAAAACGCCGTGATCGCAAACGAAGCGATCATGGACAATCGCGAGTACCACACCATTCAGGAAGTCAAGAACGGCCTTGGCCCCGCGCCCATCAGGACGCCGAAAGGGTGGCTGCACCTCGCCCACGGCGTGCGCAACACCGCAGCCGGCCTGCGGTACGTGCTGTATCTTTTTCTCGCCGACCTGGAGCGGCCATGGGTGGTTACGCACAAGCCAGCTGGATACTTTATCGCGCCGGAAGGCGAAGAACGTGTCGGCGATGTTTCCAACGTGGTTTTCAGCAACGGCTGGATTGAGCGGAAGAACGGTGAAGTTTTAATTTATTACGCTTCATCGGATACGCGTCTGCATGTTGCGACCAGCACCGTCAGCAAGCTGCTCGACTACGTGCTGAACACGCCGGCCGATCCGCTGCGTAGCCGCGCCTGCGTTGAGCAGCGGTATGGGCTGATCGATAACAACCTGGCCGCGCTGCGCAAGCTGAAGTTGCCGGCCGCCAAACGTTCCGCGAAAAACGCAGCCGGACACACAACGATTAAGAAGCGCCCTCGCTAACAGGTAGGCGCCAGCCTGTCGCGCGAGTTTTCAACTACGCGCGGTGATGGTGGTGATGGTGGTGGTGATGATGATGGTAAGCAGCATTCATCACCTGCGCCTGCGACGCGACGGGAATCGCGAGGCAGAGAACGAAGAGAATTCCGACCAAAAGCTTTTTCATGATCAATTGGACGAATTCCTGCGAGCGGTGGATGCTTTTAACGCGGTGGCGTCTTTACTATTTTTGTTCCTGGCTTTGTTTAGGTTTTTCCTTCGCTTCTTTGGCGGCCTGTTTTTCCTGCGCATCGAGCGCTCGTGCCTGGGCATCGAGGCCGTGCGTCGGGTCCCGGTGCAGGAATTTCCGCGAGATATCCGGCCAGAATTCCTGGAAGACAGAGCCAATCCCGCCCTCGGCAGTGACGATCATGCCGTTGCTGAAGGTTTGGGTAATCCCAGAGTTTTGTGAAGGATAGTAAAGATTGGAGATGGCCCCCGCAATGATGTTTCCACCCACGTTGGAATAATTCGGTTCCCACTTGTGAGTATTGTCATGCTTGCAGATCACGTTGGTTACCAGGGCATAAAGCAGCCGATGGGTTTTAGAGCCATGCCCCAGCCGGAAGTAACGCGGGTCCTGGCGAAGGAGAGCGGGCAGAATGCCGTTGCCTATCATCGTGCCATCAAACGCGTCGAGATAGGCTGCGCCGGTTCGCTTCCCATATCCCTCAATGCCCCATCCGAATTCGGTATCGTCGTCACTTGCCTCGTGGTAGCCCGCCACCAGGGCAGCGCCCCCAAACGTGACCGGATCAGTCGAGGAGCGAAAAGCCAGCTTCATCTTCTGGCCTGCAGTCATTGAAACCGCATCCTGACGATAGGAGATGTTGAATGCCGGCACGATCCCCAGCGTGCGCTGCTTTTCCTGTTCCTTCAACTGCTCTTCGGCCTTCTCGCGCTGGCTCTTCTCCGAGCCGGTTTGCTGGCCCGTCTGCGAGCTGGAGCTGCCTTGAGCCTGAGTAGTTTGCGTCGCAGGTGTGCTGGAAGGCTGCTGAGTGCTCTGATCCTGGATGGTCGACTGCCCCGCTGCCATTGCTAGTTGCGGCTGCGGCGCATCCGGAAGCTGCTGGTCAGCGACCATCCGAACGGAACCCGTTCCTTGGCCGCAAATTGAGGTGGGGCCAGCCATCACGGCTATTCCAGCCGCCAAAACAGCAAGACTCAGACAAGCACGGCAACGCATCGGTTTGGCAATTCCTCACTTAACCTTGATGCTGTTTAGACGGTTGCCGGGCCACAAGGGCCTAATTTTGCGGCTTTGTCGGCTCAGTGGCCGGCGCAGTTTTGGGAGTCTGCGCGGCGCCCTGTGCATCTTTCAGCGCCTGCTGCCGAGCCAGTTTCTCGGCCTGCTTCTTCTTGTGGTGGCGCACCAGGTCAGGCCAGAACTCGATCACTTCCGCGCCCACGATTCCCTCAGCCGACACTGTCAATCCGTTTTCGATGGTATTGCCAACCGTGCGTTCTGAAGCGGGATAATACGAATCGGAAACAGCCGCCCCCATCAGGTTGCCGATCACGTTGGCGTAGTTCGGCCCCCAGCCACCTTTGTCACGCTTGCACCAAACGGTGCTCCCCGCCGCCCACAGAAAGCGGCTCATGACACTCCCCGTGCCTTTTTGAAAGTACCGCGGATCCTCATGCCACCAGCTGGTCAATACTGCATTGCCAAAGAAATTGCCGATAAATGCATCGGAATACGCTGCGCCATATCGCTTGGCATAGCCCTGCGCGCCCTGTCCCCATGTGGGATAAGTGTCTTCGGCGTCCCCGATTCCGGATACAACACCCGCCAGAAGAAACGGCCACGGATCGGTAGAGCTCTTGAAAAACAGCTTGAACTTCTGTCCCGAAGAGAGAGGTGCCGCGTCCTTATTGGTAGTGGTATTGAAGGTAGCCATCACCCCCATCACCCGTTGCTTCTCCTGCTGCTTCAACTGCTCCTCAGCTTTTTCGTGCTCGCTCTTTTCAGCGTCTGACTGCTGGGCTCCCGCCTGCGAGCTGGAACTGCCCGGTGCCTGAGCGGCCGGCGCCGGCGTAGTTTGCGCTGGCGTGGCCGGAGCTCGCTGTTGCTGCGCGCTCTGGTCCTGTCCAACAAATTGGACCGACAGCGCCACTTGAGGCTCTGGCGCCTCAGGAAGCTGCTGAAGCGCGACATTCTCCTGACCTGAACCCGGTTCCTGGCCAAAGATGGAGGGTTGCGGCGCCAGCAGAGTAATGCCAACCGCTATAGACGCAGAAATAAAACGAGCGCGAAAGAACATTCATTCACCAGTCGTGGAGCAGTACCCAGCCAGCCGCTTAAAATCCGCTGGCTGATATTGGTCGGAGCACTCTCTTTAGGGTAATTCACCCCGGCCAGCCTCCTGCATCCTCGACGCATTTCCATTGCGCCGTTTCAACAAACAGGCACACTATCATTCTGTTAGACGCATCTGGGCACGCCCAGTTACAAATTCCCGTGCCATCCCGCTCGGTTTCATCCACGCTTCGTCAAAGGACCTACGCCTGCGTCGCCTGACGGCTCTTGATCTCGTTCAACAGCATCTCGATCTTGTCCTCGCTTTCCAGCGTCTGGAAGCGATCCTCCAGGCTCTCGGGAACCAGCACTTCGCACGCCGCGGCATTCTCGGCTGCTTTAATGTGCACGCGACTCTTCAGCCGGCCCAGCGCATGATCCTGGTCGACGCCAACAGCCTGCCGAGCCTGCGTCGCACGGCCAATCACCTTGGCGCGGCGATGCTCGGCCACCAGCATCTCGCAGTGGGCGCGCGTCTCGTTCAGCTTCTGGTCCAGCTTGTGCAGTGCCTGCCGCAGATTATCGGCCTCATGCTTCTGGTCTTCCCCCTGCGTGGTAAAACCCTTCACAAGCTCATCGTGGCTCAGTGCCCGCTCCAGCGCCGCACGGGCCATATCGTCGTGGCCCTTCTGCACCGCCAGCTCCGCCTTGCGGCGCCACTCCGCCGCCTGCTGCTCGTGTTCGCTCCGCTTCTTTTCCAGCAAATGCTGGTCGGCAATCGCAATCGCCACCTGCGTCTTTACCTGGAGCATCTGGTTTTCCATGTCCAGGACAATCTGTTTCAACAACCGCTCGGGATCCTCGGCCTTCTCGACCAGGTCGTTCAGATTCGCGCGCAGCAAGGTGCTTACTCTGTCAAGCAGTGCCATGGGATTCTCCTTTTCCTAGCTATTAGCTTTCAGCCTCTAGCTGCTAACTTTTCCGCCCCAAAACCAGCGGGTTCGTCTTCCTGTTGAAGTCTTCGTTCGTCTCCGCTTCCGGCCCCCAGCTCCCATAAACAAGCCAGGAGCTAGAGGCTAGAAGCTAGAGGCTATTTTTGTTCCGTTTCCGGCTTCGTCTTGATCGCCTTCACGTTCGACATCAACTGCTTGATGTCCATTCCGCTCAGCGCTTCAAAAAGTGCCGGGACCTGCGCCGCAATCCGCGTCATGTCGCCGGTAATCTTGTGCGCGCCCGCAGCATCATCATTGCCAGTGGACACGATCGTGATGTGATCCACCTTGCTCAGCGGCTCGGCCATGGCACGAACCACATCCGCCATGTTGGTCAGCAGCTTGTCCACCACCGCGGCCTGGTTCCACTCCTGGTAAGCCTCGGCCTTCACGCTCATTGCCTTGGCTTCCGCTTCGCCTTTTTGGAAGATGATGTTGGCTTCCGCTTCGCCCTGTGAACGAATCGCGGCTGCCCTGCCCTCAGCTTCCGTCGTCAGACGATTCTTTTCTGCCGAAGCCATGTTCTCAATCCGCTGGCGCTCAATCTCAGCGCCCTTGAGCACCGTGGCGATCAGTTCCTTCTCATGACGCAGAATTTCAGCTTCCTGCACCTTGATCTGGCCTTCCTTCTCCACCTGCTGCACCTTTACCTGCTCCGCGGTCACCTGCTGCAGCATGATGTTGGTCTGCAATTCATACGCCTTGTCCGCTGAAGCCTGCTGCCTGCGGCTCTGCTCGGCGTACTCCGCTTTCTTGATTTCCAAATCGCGTTGCGCCTCGGCCTGCCGAGTTTGCGAAGCGGTCTCGGCAATCACCCGCTCCTGGTCGGCCTGCGCCTTGGCCACAGCCGATTCCCTCAGCGCCGTGGCCCGCTTGATGGCCGTGTCGCGTTCCGCATCCGCAGTCGCCATCTCCGCGTCGCGCTTGATCCGTGCCACATCCGGCCGGCCCATGTTTGAGATGTACTCGTTCTTGTCCCTGACTTCCTTGATCGTGAACGAGATTACCTCCAGCCCCATCTTGCTCATGTCCTCGGCGCAGGTGGCGCGCATCCGCTCGCCCACCATCTCCGGTTCCTTCACAATCTGCTCAACAGTCAACTGGCCGATGATGCCGCGCAGGTGTCCTTCCATCACCAGCCGGATCAGGCCCTCGCGCAATTGTGGGGGCTTCGACAGGAATTGCTCCGCAGCGGTGAGGATCGAAACCTGGTCGCTGCGCACCTTGATCTGCGCAACAGCTTCGACAGTCACAGCGACACCCTGCTTGGTGTAGAGGTCCTGCTGTGGCGCCACGTCAAAGCTCATTAACTCCAGGCTCAGTTCACGGCAGTTCTGCACCATGGGCCAGATCACTGCCCCGTGACCCTTGACGACGCGCGTGCCGCCAAATCCGTAAATGATCAATGCCTCGTTGGGTCCGGCTTTGCGATACATCCTGGCCAGCATTCCCATGAGCAAAATCAGAAACAATGCACATAGGCCTGCAATCACAATAATTTCAATTTCATTCGTCTGCATCATTGCGTTCCCGGTCCTTTCGCCCGGGAGGTAAGGGGTTGATGGTTATTCCTCAACTGCAAGTTCTTAGTTGTCAGTTTTAAGTTGTCAGCTCGATCTCTGACCACTAATCACTGACAACTTACAACTGTTCTACTGTTTACTGCCGGCGTTCCGGCCGTTCTTAGGAAAGATTTTGGCCAGGAATCCCAGCAGAAAAATCCCCACCAGGATAGCCATATCGATAGTCAGCACGGTCGTATTCGTCATGTGATTCCCGGTCCTTTCAGCCGGGCTGGAGGGAAGAGGGACTAATCCCTATTCCCTAGTCCCTTAGTCCCCGCTTCTTGCTCTTCCAGCACTTCTTCCCACCGCCGTACGTACGCGACTCCCTTTTCGTACCGCGCGACAAACACTTCTTCCTCTTTTCGCAACGGCGCTCCGTCCTCAGAGCGGGCCGGGGTGGAGCGGCGCGCGCCCATCTGTTCGTACACAACTTCTCCAATTCCACCCGCGCGAATCGGCGCTGAAACCCGCCCGACCACGCCAACCACTTCCGTCTCATCTGCCGTAAGCTCGCGATCGTGCGGCAGCAATACCTTGGTCAGG
This sequence comes from Occallatibacter sp., assembly GCA_050013695.1. Taxonomy (GTDB): domain Bacteria; phylum Acidobacteriota; class Terriglobia; order Terriglobales; family Acidobacteriaceae; genus Telmatobacter. Next base: position 31,603 of record JBEKET010000009.1, on the reverse strand, counting down.
AAGAGAAACACAATCGCTCCGCCTGCCACGCCGCAGAGCACCGCCAACAGCAGAACCACGCCCGCCACAAAGCTTCCATGTCGCGTCAGCAGGTAGCCGCCCGCTCCAAACCAGCAGAGGAATACCATGATCGAAAACGCGTTCCACCACGGCACGGTCGGCCCCGCCTGCGCACCGCCTCGCGCCATCCCCTGGCCACCTGCATGCGGCACGCCGTGCCCAATATGCGTCGGAATGTGCGTAGGAATATGCGGCGCGTGCGGCACATGAATGTGCCAGCCAAAGTGCCCCATCCCTCCCAGCAGCGAAACCGCGCTGAGCATCAGCCCCACCAGAAAACAAATCAGATAAAAACTTTCCCAGGTCATTTCCGCGCCCCCGCTTTCTTGCTGCGCCGTATCGTCTTCTCCGGGCCCCGTGTTTCTTGTTCCCTTGTCCCCTCGTTCCCTAGTCCCTGCTTCTTCGGTCTCAGCACTTCCGTCAGCCGCGGCATCAGCCCAGGCGTTTCCAGAATCGCCTCCAGCAGCAGCAGGCACTCTCGAGTGCGCTCATGCCGCGCCAGTGTCAACAGCGCCTGCATCAGCTCCGGATCGCGCCTAAACCGCTCCGCCCCCGCCACCAGCCACAGGTCCAGCTTGTCTTCAAGGCCCCTAAGCTCGCTCTGCAACTCCGGGTGGTAGCCCTCCGGGTCGTCCACCAGGTAACCGGGGTGCACCTTGAAAAACGCCGCGAGTATCTGCCGCGTGGTATTCGTCAAATGCGGCCGTGCCCCGCTCTCAATCTGCGAAAGATAGCTCTGGCTCAGCTTTGACCCGGTCTCAGCCTCAATCGCCCGCACCGTCTCCTGCTGGCTCAAATCGCGGTTGAGGCCCCGAAGGCTGCCCTCCACTTCCCGCAAGTACCGGATTTTCTCGCCAAGCTTCATAAGACAGCCGTCAGTTCCCAGTTGTCAGTGATAAGTCAAAAGCCGCCAGCTTTCAGTTGCCGAGCCGCCGACTTCCGCCACTCGCTTGCAAGGGTAAACCTGCTTCTTGAGTTCCCATTGCAATATGCAATATGTATATCGCAATTTGCAATAGATTGCAACAGAAATCGGAAATAATTCTTGGGTGCTGTGGAAAACGCTCCAGCAAGGCGAAGCACGGAAGAATCCCGGTCCTGCCAAAGGAGGCATGGAATTGTGCGCACATTGTGTTACATTGATTAGAGAACGCGCTGCGGGAGGGCCTATGAAGGCTGATGTTGCAGAATCGACCAGGTTGCGCGCCGAAAATATCAACCTTCGCGTCAGCCGCCGTCAGAAAACGCTGATCGATAATGCGGCTGACGCTCTTGGCAGGAACCGCTCCGACTTTATGTTGGACGTAGTGTGCCGGGAAGCCGAATCGATATTGCTCGACCGCTGTCATTTCAAGCTTGGGGACGAGGATTTCAAGCGTTTCAGTGAAATGCTGGACAATCCCCCTCCGGACAATCCCAAGCTGGCACGGCTTCTTAGCAGGAAGCCAGTGTGGGAACGATAACTGGCCTCGATGGCCAAATCACCCCACCGGATCGATTAACTCCGGACCACGACCTAACACAATTCAATTGCGGTGAACCTTCGCTCGATCACTGGCTGAGAAAGCGTGCGCTTCAAAACGAGGAGAGCGGCGCCTCTCGAACCTATGTTGTATGCGCCGGGGCTCGTGTTGCGGGCTACTACGCACTTGCGGCAGGCTCTGTTGCGCATTCGGAAGCGACCTCGCGGATCAAGCGCAACATGCCCGACCCTGTGCCGGTAATCCTGCTAGGACGGCTTGCCATTGACTCCCGATTTCAAGGCTGCGGAATCGGAGCCGATCTTCTCCGCGATGCTGCGCTGCGAACACTGCAAGTTGCAGAGATAGCTGGAGTGCGGGCCCTCCTGGTGAGTGCAATTTCAGAGAACGCGAGGAGATTCTACGAGAAATATGGCTTCATTTCCTCGCCCGCCGATCCGCAGACCCTAATGATCACCCTAACGGAAGCGGCGAGAGCGCTTGCGCAATTGAAATGAGTTGAATCAATATGGATCAATCTCGAGACCGTGTGCTGTAATGGCCCAAAGATGAACTCAACCAACTGGCTACCGCTCATTGAACTTCTACGTGGAGCATGCTTGGAGTTCGAGGCTGGCCTAACCGATCCGGAGGTTCAGGGGATCGAAACAAGATTCAGCTTCCGCTTTCCTCCAGACCTTCGATCGTTCTTGCAGACAAACGTCCCCTTCTGGAATTCGCCGCGCTGGCACACCGCAGCCGACTCGGAAATCCAGCACTGGCTCGATGAGCCAATGAGAGGAATGCTCTTCGACGTCGAAAATAGTGAGTTTTGGCTTCCCGAATGGGGAGGCCGGCCAGAACACCTTCCCGACGCATTGAGGATCGCCTCAATGAAGATCAGCGAAGCGCCGATGCTCATCCCAATTCTGGGTCACCGCTACATGCCAGCACTGCCCACGGAATGTGGGAACCCCGTCTTCTCAGTCCACCAGACAGACATCATTTACTACGGATTCGATCTGGAAGACTACCTTCGGCACGAATTCCGTCTTCCTCGCCAAAAGTGGCCCGCGCAGGTCAAGAAGATTGAATTCTGGGATCCGGAACGGTTTGAACAGGTCTACTGGGACAAGAACCCGTCCCCTACAGGCCTCTGAGAATCACGCTCTCCTTTACACCGCAAAATCAATAAACCCCCTCTGCGGATCGGTCGACACCAGCTTCACCGTCACCTTATCGCCCACGTCCAGCCCCTTGCCGCCGTGCACCACCATCCCATCCACGTGCGGATTGAGCGTGCGCACAAATGTTCCGTACTGATTCACGCCGGTAACAATCGCCGGAAAACTCTGCCCGATGCGCGGGTGCAGCACCACCGCGGCAATGCGTTTTTGCATCTCCCGCTCCACCTTGCGTGCGCCGTCTTCCATCAGAGTGCAGCGTGCGGCAATCGCATTCAAATCGTTTTCTGAATATGGCTGCGGCGCTTTGGCCAGCAACGCCTTCATCAGCCGTCCCGTCACTACGTCGGGAAAGCGCCGGTTGGGCGCGGTGGAGTGCGTGTAGTCCTGCACCGCCAGCCCGAAATGTCCCGGCGACGGCTCGTTCGGCTTCACCAGCACGTACTCGCCCGGCCCCATCAGCTTGATCACCGTCAGTGAAAGATCCGGAAAGTGGTCAGGATCCTTCTGCTTCTGCGCCAGCAAAAAGTCGTTCAGCGCCTTCGAATCCGGCTGCGCGGGCAGCGTCGTTCCCAGTCCGTTGGCCACCTCGACAATCCTGTCCCACCGCTTCGGCGTCCGCACAATGCGCCGGATCGAAGCGACGCCCGCTGTTTCAAAGGTGCGGGCGACCACGCCGTTGGCCGCGACCATGAACTCCTCAATCAGCGATGTGGCGCGATTCTTCAGCTGGGGAACAATGCTGACCGGTTGATCGTCTTTCATTTCAGGACGAGTTTCAATTGTCTCCAGGTCCAGCGCACCATGCTGAAACCGGCCGCCCACCATACACTGCGCGGCCTTGTCCTGCAGCTTGAGCTGTGCGGCCAGGTCGGCGCTCGCGGCCACCTTTGCCGGCGCCGGCCCTGTCCCTTCCAGCCACGCTCCCACCCCGTTGTAAGTCAGTTGGGCGCGGTTGCGGACCAGTGCGGCGTAGACCTTTCCGTCCGACGCAGTTCCAGTTGAATCCACAGAAAACTCGATCACATGGGCCACGCGATCCTGGTTTTCATTGAGCGAAGTGATCCCTTCGGAGAGTTCTACGGGCAGCATGGGAAACACCTTGACCCCGGTATAGACAGAAGTCGTCTCGCTCTTCGCGTGCCCGTCAATCACCGATCCCATGGGAACGCGCGCGTCCACGTCGGCCACGCCCACCAGCACGCGAATCCGCCCGTCGGCCAACTGCTCGGCCCACTCAATCTGGTCCAGATCTTTCGAAGTGTCGTTGTCGATTGAAGACCAGAGCAGGCTGCGCAGGTCCTGAATCCCCGGCGCGGCAGGCGCTTCGGGATGAGCCTCAATCGCCGCCAGTTCCTGGTCGGTTCCGGCAGGAAAGTCAGGCTGAAAACCGTGTTCGATCATCGCAGTGTGTGCCGCGGCCACAAGGTTGAAGTGCAAAGGCTGATTCGGCTGCATCGGAAATCCGGCTCCTTCTAACCGAAGAGCCAGCCTACCACGTCAGGGGGAAGGGAATGTGAGCGAAACAATTCCCGGCATATTTCAAAAAAATCAGCCCGCGATGATCCGCAGGCTGATCCTTTTTTCGATGCTATAGCTTATTGAATGCCCAAATCCGCCAGCACCTTGGGTTTTGCCTCGTCCACGGCCAGCAGGTTGTGGCAGGCCGCGCAATCCTGCGTGACGCTGGTGCCGTTCTTGGCCGAGTGGTCGCCATCGTGGCAACGGAAACAGCCCGGATACGCCATATGCCCAATGTGATTCGGGTGCGTGCCCCACGTCACCTTCATATAGGGGAACACATTCTGGCTGTAGAGTGTCACCAGCCCCTTGCCGGCCGTCTGAACCAGCGCCGCCTTGCTCTGCGAAACGTCAGGATACTGTGCCTTGTAGAACGCAGCCAATTGCTGCGGAATCTGCGTCGCCGCTTCAGCTTCCGACGCATAGTTCGCCTTCAGCAGTTGCAGCCCCTCTTTGTGAACGAACGGCAGATCCGGGCTTACAGCACCCTGCTCCATCGCCCGATTCAACGCATCTTCCGGAGTCATGAATGTGTGTGCCGCACGGTTGTGGCAGTCCACGCAATCCATCACCCGCCGTTCGCCCTTTGGAACGCCGCTGCCTGCAGTAGAAGCCGCAAACACTGTTTCCGAGCCATCGGCATTCCGCTTCTGCACCCATGGAATCGCGGTGCGCGTCGGATCGGTGGCAATGTATTCGATGTGGCCCAGGTGAACGCCGTGAATGCCGGTCAGGTGCGACAGTGAATCCTGCCCGCCAAGATGCAGCACGATCACCGTCTGCGTCTCGCTGTTCTTTTCGTCATCGGCAAAGGTCGACTTCACCAGCAGCTTTTCACCCACAAACCGCGCCGGCGTATGGCAGCCCTCGCAAATCTCGCGCGCCGGCCGCAGATTCTGCACCGGCGACGGAATCGGCGTCGGATAGCGGTGGAACGCAACTTCAACAAGCTGCTTGGTGCCGTTCACCTTGGCTGAGAAATACGCCTGCGCACCCGCGCCGATATGGCAGTCCACGCACGCCACATGGGAGTGCGCTGAAATCTTGTATGCCGTAAACTCCGGATGCATCACATGGCACGACTGTCCGCAAAACTGTGGTGAATCCATGTACGCCGCGCCGCGATAAGTAGCGATCGATACAACCAGCAGGTTGGCAATTGTGGCCACCAGCACAATATCCACGCCGTGGCGGAACATCCGGTCGTTGAAATCAACCTTGGGAAACTCGGCAGGAATCTGTCCCGCCTTTTGCAATTTCTTGCGGCGAATATAGACGCCGATCGGAATGAGAATCAACCCTGCGATGAACAGTGCGGGAAGAAGCAGAAAGAAAATGATGCCAAGATACGGGTTATCGTAAGGCCGGCCGAGAATCTCCACCAGCCAGTAGCCAATCATGGTTACGCCGGAAGCACTTGTAAGAGCGCCGCCTGCGAGGCTTATGGGATTGTTGCCGAAAAACAGCGCGGGCCGCACCCAGTTTTCACGAAATTTTTGTAACAAGGGCACAACTCCCCCAATACTCAATACGGCCCGCCAGTAACGGCGGGCCTGGTTAGGTTTTTGTCTTCGGGCGAATCAGCTATTTCAGACCCTTATAGTACGCCGCAACTTCCTTGACCTGCGCGTCGGTGAGGCCCGCGATCGGCTTCATCTTGCCTTTGCCGTCCTTCACCGTCGCGGCCACCTGGGCCTCGGTCAGCTTCTGGATGTCGGCATCGGACGCTGCCTTGATGCCCATCATCTTGGCCATCCCCGCACTGGGCGTGCCGGCTGCGCCATGACAGCTTGCGCACTTGGCTTTGTAGGTTGCTTCGCCTGCTTGCGCGAAGCTCACGGCGCTGGCCAGAGAAATCACAACAGCCAGAACCACACTGGAACGAAACGACTTTGTCATTGAACTACTCCTTCATCAATTTCACGGCAAGTGGTTGTGGTGCCGCACTGGCCTTGTGAGTTTTTTCTTATTACCTCGATGAGCCTGCCGAAGCAGGTCATCGAATCCATCATCTGGTTTCCCGTTTTCTGTCTCCAGATGAAATCTCGATGTCAAAACTCGTAATGCAATCCGAGGGTCACGTTGTTCGCATGAAAATTGCGCGGCGCCGTCAATCCGGCGGGCGATTCAGTGAGCCCCGTGGGTTGGGATAAAGATGTGCAAGGGACAACCGATGATGTTACAGACGTTGACGTGCTGCAATACTCCGAACCGGAAGGACCGCCCTCCCCGTATCCGAAGAAATTGTATTCCGCCTTCCAGATCAGTCCCGGATGCATCGTCCACGCAAGATTTACAAACGGCGACTGATACGAGGACACGAGCGACCCATTGACCGCGCGCGCATCGTTGAAAAACTGGCTGCCGTTGACCGCGCTGATGCGATACCCAAAATTCGAGTGAACGGTCTTGGCCGGAGACAAGCTCAGCGCTACCGATCCGTATTGCGTCGGAGCATTCATGAAGTCCCTGGCAAACCAATCCGCAAGCTGCGTCGTCGAGCCCCTCGTGTAGACGCCCGGGCACACATTCGGCGCACCGCTGCTGTTGAGCGACGCCGTACCGGGCAACGTTGGAGTCGCGCCGTTGTCATAGCAGATGTTGGTCGCCGTATACACATCGCTATAGGCATAGTTGAAGTCGAGCCCATAGTGCTCGTTCGGCGATAGCACCGCTCCCAGGCTCACAATCCGGCTGTGATCGACATGATTGAGCGGGCCTTCGTACGGGTCATCTTTTGCCGCGACGGCGCTCGCGTTGTTGTTCGTGTTGTTGTGCCGCTCCAGGTCGTTGAACGCGCCTGAGATCGTCGCCCATGGCCTTGGCCGGTACATGGTGTGTACGCGGTAGTGCTTTGTCTGGCGGGGGCCGACCGGCGTGAACGCGTTGTCGGCATAGGCTATCTCGACCGTGCCGTTGATATTCCAATTGGCGGTGGGCCGCACCGCGGCGTTGAAGATTCCTCCGTCTTCGTTGATGGTCACCGTTCCATTTGAAGTGGCGCCGGTTGCCAGCGGTACGTTATGAGGAAAGCCCTGCGCAATGGTGTGCGTGCCGTGGCGATACGTGAGTGACAGCGTAGTTTGTGACCCGGCATCCCATGTCCCCGTCAGGTTGTTGGTCAGGAAGTTCTGGCCAAAATATCCCGGCAGAGGAGTGCCGACTGCGCCGCTGCCTTCAAAAGTGGAGGCGCCGGCCGCAGCGGTTGTTGTGGTCAACGTCGGGTAGTTGATGGTTTCGTTGCCCGCGGTCGCGGGTGTTGCCAGGGTAGTCACACTCGTCATGGTGGTGGTTCCCGGCTGGTGAACGGCGGAGAAGTCCACCTGGTCAGAGAGACTGAACGTCTTCGTCGCCTGCCACACGATCCCATAGTCCGCGGCTGTCACTGCCCGCCTGGCGCTCGCAACGGCCGTATACGTGAGCGAGCGAGTCGCCCCATTCAAGCCCTGGTAACCGTCGTAATAGTTGGGCAGGTTCATATTCGCGTTGGTATAGCGGAAATCGCCGTTCATCGAGATGTTCTTGATGCTCGAGCTTTGCAGCCTCAGAATCTCCGTGGGATAGAGAATGCGCGTCGGCTGGGAGCGAAGATAGCTGGTCACCACCGCGCACGCCGGATTGATCACCGGCAATCCACCGGCGGTTTGAGGCGCTGAGAGCATGGGCGTGGTGCCGACGCTGTTTGCGGTGCAGGCGCTGGCTGGGTATGGCGTCTGGCTGTCGTAGTCGTCAATCGCCGCCTTGGTTCCGTCCGCCTCCTGCACAATGAAGTCGCCCGGCGCCATGGTGAAATAGGAGTCCGCCTTGTAATGATCGATCTGCTCTTCAAACGTCAGGCGCGTTCCCACGACCGGCTTCCAGTCGATCGCACCCATGAAATCGTCGGTGCTGTTGCGCTGAAACTCCTGGAGAATAGCGTCGTACTTGGCAAACTGGTATCCGCTGGGGCTCAGGCTTGGGCCCTGGAAAATGTTCTGCGAATACCCCACACGATACGTTACCTTCGCCAGCGGGAAAATCGTGAGATTGGTGTCCGTCATGCGGCGCACCGTGTTGAACATCACCGGAGACACTCGCACCTGCGGCCATGTGAACGAGCCAGTCGGCGCGCTGCTGGGACCGATCGGAATCGATCCCGGAGGAATATTCGGATTGTCCAGCAGGTCGTAGTCGAAATACTGCCGGTCGCGCCGGAAGAGTCCCGAAAACTCGTAGATCTTGCCTTTGGAAAAGTTCAGCTTGCTGAAGTTATTGGGATCGCCGCCGAAGCCGCTGCCGATGGCCCGCAGTGAATCGACCAGCGTATGCTTCGTCCCCGGAAGCGCGTGCAACTCAAAGGTCTCGCCAAGCACACGCGGTCCGGATTGCAGATTGACCAGCGTGTCGTACATCGCTCCGCTGCCCGTAACACCGGACATACGGCCGCCCAGATCGACACTCTGATGGAGCGCATAACCTTCGGGCGCCGCGATCTTTGTCTCCGGCGGCGGCAATGGAGCGGCGGTCGTCGGATTCTGGGCGGCAACGTTGCCCGCCATCATCAATAAAGCGGCAACTCCAACTCCACCAGCAATGCGCCGAATCATTCCGCCAGACGGCTGTTCATTGTGCAGCCGGGCAAACCAGCCGATCTTCTTCATAGCAAGCCTCACTTCGAAAAACCCTTGTTGCAACCATCAGGAACTTGAGACATCTGCCAAACAGATCCAGGCCGCGCACTGCAATGGATCATGGGTGCGCGGCTCGGTTCCATTACCTGAGAAATGCCGCGTTGATGTTCGACCCGTGGATCATGGTGTGGCAGCTGAGGCACGGCGTCAGTTCCGACGATCCTGCGTTCATTGAGTGCACCGTGCCGGCCGCCACCGGGCTATGGCACTGGTTGCACAATGTGTTTACATTCGGCATGTTCAGCAGCCGCGCATTCTGAGAGCCGTGCGGAGTGTGGCATCCCACGCATCCCTCCGCCTTGACCGCGGCATGCTCGTAAACGAACGGTCCGCGCGTTTCCGTGTGGCACTTGGTGCAAATTGCGTTCTGATCGGCCGTCGACTTCAGGTTGTTGTTCCCGAAAGTGCCGTGCGGATCATGGCAGTCGCTGCACTTCACCAGGCCCTCGTTCACCTTGTGGTGGAATGGCATATCGAACGCCGGCTTGGTGTCGGTGTGGCACTGGAAGCAGAGCTGAGGCTGAGGCGCCTTAAGGAGAGCCTCTTCCTTGCTGCCGTGAATATCGTGGCAGCTGATGCAGCCGACGTTGGCCTTGGCGTGAGGCGAACGCGCAAAGTTTGGATGCGTGCCCGCATGGCAGCCCAGGCAGGTCTTGTCCACATCCTTGGTCGACGCCTTGGCAGGGTTGAAGATTTTGGTGACATCGCCACCGCCTTCAACGTGCGCGCCGCCCGGACCATGGCAGCCTTCGCAGTTCACGCCCGCGGCCCCGTGTTGCGCCGCAAGCTTGGTGTGCGGATTGCCCGCGAATTTCTTTGACACCTCTTCATGGCAGGTGGCGCAAACTTCGCCGCCGACATAGGTGTTGGGTGCAGCGTCCTTGGTTTGAGCCGCGGCCGGTTTGGCGCCTGGCGCCGGCTTCGGCGTCTGCGCTACCAGGGCAGTCACACACAGGATGCTCGCGCCCAGCATCAAATACGCTCGCAGTCCCGGCAACTTCCCCGAGAAAGCACCAATTGGCAATCGCGATACAGGCCTGGCTTTACGCATAGAAAATTCCGCCTCGAATGCTCTCATCGTCCCCTCCGGTAACGGCCAATACAATCAGAATCCGATTGCCGAAACCCCCAAGTTCCCGTTTGGGTCCGGATCGACAACGGATTCCTGAAAATGCGTACCGAAGCTGCCCGATGTGCGGAGCATCACTTCATACGCGAATCCTACGTTTATTCTCATTTGCTGCCGGTGATTTACATCACACAAGCAACAAAGTCCATCCCTTCAAAAGCCTTCCATCCCCAACCCGTGCGGATTCCCTGCCGAAAGGCCCTGAAAGCCGGTACCGAGACGCCTGGCGCGCACTGCACCTCGAGGCAACTCGGATTGCCGGAGAATTGAAAAACGTTGCTTTCAGCAGGACAGCAGATTAACGGTCTCGGGCGCTGTGCTGAAAGGGACACTTCTCCCGGAAGAAACGCCCTTCCGGCAGCAATGGCATCCTTAAAGCGTCGACGGTCAGCCCCAATGCGGTCCGCAACCTTCTGTACAGAAATCACATGCACATGTTCAAGCCCTGATAAGCGTGAGGCCCGTCACATCCCAAACGCGGGATTCTGCGGCAAACTGGCTTTGAGCAAGAGCCTCATTCCAGAGGCACAGAGCATTTTCCCCCTTAAAATGAGGACCTTGGGCCCGCAAGCCGGCGAGTAGAGATCGGTGAGGGCGAACGATTTTTTGATCGGGGTCGGAAGGGGCGCCATGATCGAATACACAGAGAACGAGGCAGTCGCGTCAAAACGGCACAAGCAAGTGCCAGTTCATGCGCCCGCCGGCTGTGCCGCCTGCTCCAATCGCCGTCCCGGCTGGTTCTGCTCTCTCGGCAGCGCGGTTCTTGCCGACCTTGAGCTTGCCACAAGCACCATCACACTGCCTGCACAGGCCGCCCTTTTCAACCAGGGCGACGATGCGCGCTGCCTCTATCTCATTTGCTCCGGCTATCTCAAACTGACTGCCGGCCGTCCAGACGACCGCCAGATGATCGTCCGCGTCGCCGGTCCCGGCTCCATGCTCGGGCTCTATGCGGTGCTTTCCCACGGCGTTTACGAGGTCTCCGCCGAGTCCCTGACCCACGCCCAGCTTCGTCCCGTCGAGCGCGACCGGTTCCTCAGCTTTCTGCGCGTCCATAAGGAAGCGCAGATGCGCGCCGTCCAGTGCATCTGCCAGGAGTATCGATTTGCGCTTCAGGACGCTTGCCGCATCGCATTGGCCGAAACTGTAGCCGCGCGCCTTGGACGCCTGCTGCTGGAACTCGCCCATCAAATCGGCGAGCACATCGACGATGGCGGCTTCCGCTTCCCGCTCCTGCTCACCCACGAGGAGATGGCTTCCATGGCCTGCACCACCCGCGAAACCGTTACCCGCACCCTGGGCCAGTTCCGCAAAGACGGTTGGATCTCCATCGAGGATTCGCTGATCACCCTTCACCATCCTGAACTCCTCCAGGCCCTGGTCTAGGTGCTGCTGAAAACAAGGCAAACGGGTTCAAAATCGCGCTCTCCGGCCGCGGCAATTCAAGGCGTCCTTCCCATCTTCCCGGCGTCCAAGAGCTATCATTAGGATTGGGAGTTCGTATGACCCATTTTGCACCTTGCTCTTTTGTTTTTTTGCTTGCATCCAGCGTTGTTCTCGCCCAGAATCCGGCTCCGGCCGCGCCTGCCAATCCGGCCCAGCCCAGCGTCACCTCGGCTGAAAGCCCGGAGATTCGGGAGTTCCAGAAGATCGAGGATTCCTGGTCCGACGCCATCAACCAGCGCGACCAGTACGCCCTGGAGCTTGTTCTGTCTCCCTTGTTTGTGGATGTCTCCGCCACCGGTGACATCACCACCCGCAATCAGCAGGTAGCCACGCTGATCACCGGTGAGGACAAAACTATCCACCTCGATCAGCGCGTCGTCACCGTGCGCATGCTCGGCGATATCGCGGTAGCCAATGGAACCTACGCCCTCCATCACAAGGTGAATTCAGGCGAAGCCAACGAGAAGGGTGTCTTCACACATGTCTTCGAGCGCGTACACGGCGGCTGGTTGTGCATCAACTCGCAGCGCACCACATTGCGCGAAGAATCGAACGCCAAGCAGAAAAAGCAATCCAACGCCGAGCTGCCGTTCCACATCCCGCTCTTCCAGAAAAACGACAAAGGCCCGCAATAGAAAAATGGAGTGCCGGTGGGCGATCTCCTTCGTCGCCGCTGTGCTCACTCTCCGGTTTTACTCTACAAATTGGATTAGCATTTCTCTTTACTCCAGAAAATGCCTATTTTATGGAATAATGAGCGAGTGCCCTCAAAGGGTGGCACCGAATGGGCATTCGACGGGAAACAGGTACATATCGAGCTTCAACGGTCGGCGGGGAACGTGTGAAAGCCTACATTCCCTTGGCATTGCCCCCCAAGCCTCCTGTGGAATTGGCTCCCCTCTTTCCTCTCCTTGATAGGGCAAATCAGGCACTTGGCAGGCTCGACGGATCGATGGAACTCCTGCCAGATCAGAAACTCTTCATCTACCTCTACCTTCGCAAAGAGGCCGTTCTCTCATCGCAAATTGAAGGAACTCCGTCTTCTCTCTCAGATCTGCTCCAATTTGAAAGCGGTCTATCCGTCGACGGACCGATGGACGACCTGAGTGAAACCTCCAATTACGTTGCAGCGATGGAGCATGGGCTGGAAAGGCTCAAGGGTGGATTTCCGATATCCTTGCGCCTGCTCTGCGAAATCCACGGCGTACTTCTCCGCAAGGGAAGAGGAGCACAGAGAACTCCCGGCGAATTCCGTCGCAGTCAGAACTGGATTGGAGGAACTCGGCCTGGAAATGCACTGTTCGTTCCACCCCCTCCTGACGCACTCATGGAATGCCTTGATGCATTTGAGAAATACCTCTACGACGACCAACTACCGCTTCTGGTCAAACTTGGCTTGGTCCATGTCCAATTCGAGACCATTCATCCGTTTCTTGATGGGAATGGGCGTCTCGGGCGACTCCTCCTAACTCTCCTTCTTTGTGAGAGCCGAGTGCTCCGGGAGCCTCTGCTCTACCTCAGCCTCTATCTCAAAACAAACCGGAACCGTTACTACGAATTGTTGCAGCAGGTTCGCACAGCTGGTGCATGGGAAGAATGGCTTCAATTCTTTTTGGAAGGAATCGAATCGACGGCGCGACAGGCCGCAGATACGGCCATTCAACTGCGCCAGCTCTTCCGCGAAGACAGTCTTCGCATCCAGACTGAAGCTAAATCCGCAGCCACTTGCTTGCAAGTTCACAACTATCTGCAAGCAAGGCCAGTTGCTTCCATTCGCTCCATTGCAAAGGGCATTTCAAGGACAATCACAACAGTCTCTGGAGTCCTCACCAACATGCAGCAGTTGGGAATTGTGAACGAGATAACCGGCCAGCGACGCAACCGCGTATTCGTCTATCAAAGCTGTCTTGACCTCATCGGAGCCGGCACGGAGCCAATTCCAAAAGCAACATAGAAACGGGTGATCCACAATATCGGGCACGTTATAGATGCTCACCTTCCAAATACCCCCCAGGAATCGAGAACCGAGCCACTTCAAGCCGTTTATGATGGAGCCAGACCAGAATCATGGCCCACCCCACCGCAACTTCCCCTATCCCGGCGGCGATGCACGCTCCTGAACCCTCTTCCGCCGCATCCAAAGCGGCTTTTCACATCCTGGCCGCGGTCAGCCTCTGCCACCTGCTCAATGACATGGTGCAGTCGCTGCTGCCCTCCATCTATCCCATCCTCAAAGCCTCCTTTCATCTGAACTTCGGCCAGATCGGCCTCATCTCGCTCGTCTACCAGGTGGTCGCCAGCCTGCTCCAGCCCTTCATCGGGCTCTATACGGACCGCAAACCCATGCCCTATGCGCTGGCTATCGGCATGTGCTTCACTCTGGCTGGAATTGCGTTGCTGGCCTCAGCGCCCACCTTTATCCCGCTCCTCATGGCCTCCGCCGTCGTGGGCATCGGCTCGGCCATCTTCCATCCTGAAGCCTCCCGCATCGCCCGCATCGCCTCCGGCGGACAGCACGGGTTCGCGCAGTCGTTTTTCCAGGTAGGCGGCAACACAGGATCCGCCATAGGCCCTCTGCTGGCCGCACTGATTGTCCTGCCTCAAGGGCAGCCCGGCGTTGCGTGGTTTTCCATCGCAGCCGTTCTGGGAATTTTCGTTTTGATCCAGGTTGGCCGCTGGCGCTCGCACCACCTTTCGCGCGCCACACCCAGCCATCTGCATTTGAGCCACGGTCCAACCCTGCCTCGTCGATCCGTGATCCGAGCCGTCGCCGTGCTGGCCGCGCTCATCTTTTCAAAGTATTTTTATCTCGCCAGCATGGTGGGATACTTCACGTTCTATCTCATCACCAGGTTCCATGTTTCCGTGCGCAGCTCACAGCTGCATCTGTTCGTCTTTCTTGGCGCAGCGGCTGCCGGCACTTTCTTTGGCGGTCCCATCGGAGACCGCATCGGCCCGCGCTACGTGATCTGGGGATCAATCCTGGGCGTACTGCCGTTCACTTTAATGCTGCCCTACGCCAACCTCTTCTGGACCGGCGTGCTCTCCGCAATCATCGGCTTCGTTATCGCGTCTGCCTTCTCCGCCATCGTGGTCTACGCGCAGGAACTGATGCCCGGCCGGGTCGGCCTGGTCAGCGGAATCTTCTTCGGACTCGCCTTCGGCATGGGCGGCATCGGCGCAGCTGTCCTCGGCCACATCGCCGATCTCACAAGCATCGTCTTTGTCTATAAAGTGTGCGCGTGGCTCCCCGCCATCGGCCTTCTAACCGGCCTGCTCCCCAATCTGGATAAGCCACAGCCAAGCTAACAATGTATTTTCACTTCTTCACTACTTCACTTCTTCACTGTCTCACTGCTTCTCTTCGCGCCCTGCAGTCGAATCGAAATATGCACCAAACTCAGCGCCGCAGGCGTCACGCCCGGCAGCCGGCTCGCCTGCCCAATCGTGATCGGCCGCACCCGCTCCAGCGTCTCCCGCATCTCCCGCGACAACCCGCTGATAGTCCCGTACTCAATCCATTCGGGAATCGTCACCGACTCCGCAGCCTTCAGCTTCTCAATCGATTTCTTCTGCTGCTCCAGGTACCCCGCAAACTTGATCTCCGTCTGCACCGCTCGCGCCTCGTTGCGAAACGCACTGCGCAGCATACCGGCGGCAGCCAAATTCTGTTCAGCATCCAGCTTCGGATCAAGCAGTGAATATGCAGCAAGCTCCCCTTCGCAGACCCGCTGACTAGCTGACCCGCTGACTCGCTGACTCGCTGACTCGCTAACCCGCTGACTCGCTGAAAACATCGCCCCCAGCACCGGCTCAATCGTCACTTCCGGCCGCTTCAGCAATTGCGCCCATGTCTGCCCCGCTGTGCTGCTCAACTCCCCAAACCCCGCGGCCTTCAACGCTTCAGCATCCGCCTTCTTGGTCATCAACATCTTCTTGAGCGCAGCCATGCGCGCCTGCTTCTCTTCGTACTCCGCCCACGCCGCATCGCCAATCAGCCCCAGCCTGCGCCCATACGGCGTCAGCCGCCGGTCGGCATTATCGATCCGCAGATGCAGTCGGAACTCCGCCCGCGAAGTAAACATCCGGTACGGCTCATTCGTTCCCTTCGAAATCAAATCGTCAATCAGAATGCCGGTGTATCCCTCCGACCGGTCCATCGTGAACGGCGCCTCACCCTTCACCCACAGCGCTGCGTTAATGCCGGCCATGATCCCCTGGCAAGCAGCCTCTTCATACCCGCTCGTCCCGTTGATCTGGCCCGCCAGGTAAAGCCCTTCCAAGGACTTGACGCGGAGAGTGCGATCCAGTTCCGTCGCGTCCACCGAATCGTATTCAATCGCGTAGCCGGGCCGCAACATCTCCGCGTCCTCAAGCCCTGGAATCGACCGCACAATCTGAAATTGCACTTCCATCGGCAGCGAAGTCGACATCCCGTTTACATAAACCTCGTGCGTATTCAATCCCTCCGGCTCCAGAAAAAACTGGTGCTGCGTCTTGTCGGGGAACTTGACGATCTTGTCTTCAATTGACGGGCAATAGCGCGGCCCGATCCCCTCAATCTGTCCCGAATACATGGCCGAACGCCCCACATTCTCGCGAATAATCCTCAGCGTTTCCGGAGTCGTAAAAGCAATGTGGCAACTGATCTGCGGCTGCACAATTCTCTTGGTCCTGAAGCTGAACGGAGTCGGCTCCGCGTCGCCCGGCTGCTCTTCAAACGCATCCCACCGGATCGTCCGCCCATCCAGCCGCGGTGGCGTCCCCGTCTTGAGCCGGCAAGTCCGCAGCCCCAGCGCCCGCAGCGCCTCGCCCAGCAGCACGCTCGCAGGCTCGCCGCTCCGACCCGCGGGATAGCGTTCCTCGCCGCAATGAATCAGCCCATTCAAAAACGTGCCGGTGGTGATGATCGTCGCCCCCGCCAGCAGGTTCCGCCCATCCCGCAACTTCAACCCCAGCACCCGCCGCTTAGACAAACGACTGTCATCCTGAGCGAAGCGCAGCGTAGTCGAAGGACCTGCGTCTCCGGGCTCTTGATCTCTGATCCCTGATCTCTTTCCACTGTCGTCGAAGACGAGATTGACAACCTCCGCCTGCCGAATATGCAACCCCGGCTGCGCCTCCAGCACCTCGCGCATCTTCACGCGATAAAGCTGCTTGTCACACTGTGCCCGCGGACTCCACACTGCCGGCCCTCGCGAAGTATTCAGCAGCCGAAACTGAATCCCGACCGCATCCGCCACTTCGCCCATGATGCCGCCCAGCGCGTCCACCTCGCGCACCAGGTGTCCCTTGGCCACGCCGCCCACCGCCGGATTGCAGCTCATCTGCGCAATCAGGTCCAGGTTCATGGTGATCAGAGCGGTCTTGAGGCCCATGCGCGCGGCCGCCATCGCCGCCTCGCACCCAGCGTGCCCAGCGCCAACAACGGCAACATCGTATTGTTCTGTAAATGCCATACGGTCGGGGAAAAGTCCTGCATTTCTATTCTACGGATTCCTTTGTTTTCGCGCAGAATGAGGCGCACAGTCATGCTGAAACCGCTCCTCTATAATGGGGCCGTCTTCAAAATCAGCAGAAAGTGTCGCGGAGCGAAATGGACGCCTGCATCTGCGGAAATCCGGTCGACGGCAACAGCGCGCGATGCAGCCGCTGCCTGGCTCTGCGCATTCTCGATCTTGAGATGGATGCAACCGAGGAGCAGATCAGAGATGCGCATCGCACCATGGTCAAGGTGTGGCACCCCGACCGCTTTCAGACCGACAAGTCGCTAAAAGAATCTGCCGAATCCAAATTGAAAGCCGTCAACACCGCATACAAGTTTCTCTGTTCAACCCCCGCCAGCAGCGGCCCCCGGACGCGTGCAAAGCCAACTCCGGAAGAACGCTACCAGGCGCCGCGAGAAGATTCGAAAGAGTCCAGGCCTTCCCAGGACGCGGCAACCCAATTCGCGCAGTCCATCAGGAGCTCCTCTCGCTCCACCTCTTCTGCTCTTAAGAAGCTGTCCAAGTTTGCCGCCTTGCTCATCGTGCTTCTCCTTTGCAGATATACCTGGATCGCCTTCAACGGGCCCGAGCCATCGACTGCCGCAATAGCCAGCGCATACAGCGCCGGAAAAGACACTCTTCTCAGCCGTCTTCGAGAACCCAGGCGGAGATTCATTGAAGCCGTGGAACAGGACCTCGTTTCAGTCGGCTTCCTCAACTCCATGCCGGCCTCGCCGCCTTCGCAGCAAGCTCCCGAAACCGAGTCGCAAGCTCCTCAAAAGACCCCCGGAAAGGTAACCGTCCGGCTTCCATCTGGAACCGACACCGCGCCGCGCACGATCCACTCCCTCATCACCGTCGGTTCGACCAAAGATGAAGTAGTAGCGCAACTCGGAACTCCAACTGCCTCCTCCGATGCCAAACTTGTTTACGGAAAATCGGAGTTATATCTCAAAGACGGCGCCGTGATCGGCTGGAACATCGATCCAGTTTTAAACCCGATCCATGTAAAGCTCTGGCCGCAGGCTCCCGTCGACACAAGTCAGGAGTTTTTCACGGTCGATTCAACCAAAGACGATGTGCTAGTGATTCAAGGAACTCCAACAGCATTTTCCAAAGACAAATTCATGTATGGAGCGTCCGAGGTTGACTTCCAGAACGACCGCGTCACTCACTGGAAAAACGATCCTACCTCGATTCCACTCCGCGCCCGAATTCCATAAGCCAGCGCAGGATATCAATGCGAACTCGCTGACTTGCTGACCTGCTGGCTCGCTGACCTGCTGACTCGCTGACTCGCTGACTCGCCAGGAACTTTACGCCTGCGCCAGTTTCACCCGTCTCCAGACATAAGCAATCACCACCAGCCCCATCGCCGCCGCCAAATACGGCCCCGGCGTGCTCGACATCGGAGTCGTCCCCATAAAATCGATCTTCGGCGTGTGATGCAGCGGCCCCACGTACCACCACGCCGTATAAAGCGCCTCAAAAAACTTGCGGCTCCCCGTCGTCACGCCCAGCGCCAATGCCAGTGCCGGTATGAACAATGCGCCCGCAACCCACGCTCCCAGTCCCGCAAAATCGCGCGCCACCAGCAAGTGAATGCCAAGCCCCCCGCCGGTAATCACTGCCACCAGCACTCCGGCCGCGTATGTCGCGAGCAGTTGCCGGGGCACCGCGTGCGGAGCCGAAAAGATCAGCGACCCCGTCGAAAACAGCGCCTCGCGCGTGCCCAGTTGCGACCAGATCAGCATCGGCCACAGCCACGCAAACACAATCACTCCTGAGCGCGCTGCCGCCAGCGGTGAAAACAGGCACCCCACAAACGCTCCCGCCGCGCCCGCATACCACCACCACGCATGACCTCGCAGCAGCAGCCTCAACTCCGCCGCCACCAACGCAAAAAATCGTGTGCGTGATCCCGTGCGAACCAGCGGTGAAAGATGTGCAGCCGACACCGCCGGTCGCTCTCCATTCACCAGGCTCCCAACAACAAACTTGTCGCCAGTCAGCGCCTGCGGCCCACCAAGAAGGGCCTGTGGCCCGCCAGGCAATGCCAGCGCATCCACACTCCGCCCCGCCTTCGGTTTCTTCTGCCCAAACCACCCTGCCCGCGCCGGATCAAAGCGGTCAAAGAACAGCGCCGCCAGCAGCGCAAACGCCGCGGCCAGCGCCAGCATCATCCCCCGGCTCAGCAGCAGCTCCGGCGTCCATCGCAGCCCCTTCCACAAAAACGTCTCCGTTGCCGGGTCCAGATTTCCAAAGCTGAATTCCGCGCCCCCCTTGTAGTTTGGATCGAGCGTGCTTACCTGGTTCTGCATCTGGCTCATCATCGACAGCAGCCCCGTGTAATCCTTGTACGGCGATATCTCACGGTGCGCCGTCTTCTGGTCCACATTGCTCGCGCCAATTGCAATCAGTGCGATCCAGAGGAAGAAGTAGAGAATGTTCCCCACCCCACCGCGCAACACCGGCAGGCTTTCAAACAAAACGGCCAGCGCCGCCGTCAGTGCCAGCGCGCTAAGCCCGAAGACAAGCACCGGCGCCTCCAGCGCCATCAGGTCGATGTGTCCGACGCCAGGATGAAGAAACTGGATCACCAGCGCCGCAAGCCCCAACACCAGCACCATCGTTCCCAGCACTGCAAAGTTGCTGAGCGTTTTGCTGATCGTGTAGAAGCTCTTGCTGATCGGCGTCGTCGCCAAAATCTGCCCCACCCGCGTCTGCCGGTCGCGCTGAATCGAATTCTTGACGATATAAAACCCGACCAGCGACAAATAAAACGACCCCACCAGCCCGATCACCGAACCCAGCCAAGCCGAGTTGTCCACGCCGCGATACTTCTCAAGTTGCAGCGTCATCTGCCCGGAATAAACCGCATAACCCAGGTAGATTGAAAACGCCATCGTAAGCAGGAAGCTGTAACGCCGCACGCGCTCCAGAAAGTCCGCCCGCACCATGTGGTAAAGCGCGCGTCCGGTGCTCATGACCGCTCTCCCCGTGGTCCTGTCTCCCGATCTCCTCGATGCTGCGAAAGGCAGAAGAGATACGCGTCCTCCAGATTCGGCGCGACCGCCTTCGCTCCCATCGGCGGCGCATCTCCCAGCACACGCACATGCACGCCGTCACTGCGCCGCGTAGTGCTGCTGATCAGGAACCGCTGCTTCGCCGCATTCAGTTCCGCGCTTGAAACCACCCATTCCCACACTTTGCCTTCCACCTGCGCCAGCAGCGCTTCCGGCGTGGCGTGCGCCACCAAAGTTCCCTTCGCAATCAGCGCAATATCCGTCGCCGTGGCCTCCACGTCCGAAACAATATGCGTTGAAAGAATCACGATGCGTTCGCCGGATAGATCCGAAAGCAAATTGCGAAACCGCACACGCTCCTCTGGATCGAGCCCCGCCGTCGGCTCATCCACAATCAGCAACTGCGGATCGTTGAGCAGCGCCTGCGCAATTCCCACTCTCTGCTTCATGCCGCCTGAGAACCCACCCAGCGGCCGCTTGCGCACCTCGCTCAAATTCACCAACTCGAGTAACTCATCGATGCGCCGCGCCGACGCCTTCGCATCCAGCCCTTTTACCGCCGCAAGATATTGCAGAAACTCCGCCGCGCTCAAATTCGGGTACACGCCAAAATCCTGTGGCAGATATCCAAGCACTGACCGCAGCACATCCGGATCGCGCCCCACATCGGCGTCATTCCACAGCACGTGTCCCTGGCTGGTTTTGGTAATCGTTGCCAGTATGCTCATCAGCGTGGTCTTGCCCGCGCCGTTTGGCCCCAGCAGGCCAAGCACGCCCGGTTTCAATTCGAGGCTGAATTTGTCCAGTGCAAGGACGCCCCGGCGATACCGCTTCGAGACTTCCTGAATTTCAAGCTTCACGCATCCTCCAGAGACATCCGGTCCAGATGCACTTTACGCATTCCCCGCGCATAAGTTCCCAAGGCCCCGCTCGAATCACCAGTTACCCACACGAGAATCTGCGTGCCTCATCCAAACCACCCTGTCGGTGCCCACGGTCCCTCGCAATTGGGGACCGTGGAGGTTAAGACTCATGCCCCACTGCCGTCTGCCCATCGCAAGCCGCTTAGATCATTGCCTGCAGCTCAAGCAAAATCGCCGCACCGCGCGGCTCCAAATTCACAGCCGATGCCCGCCCATTGTGTTCGCGCAGGATCGACGCGCACAGCCCCAGTCCAAGCCCCGCGATCTCTCCAGGTGCCTGCGCCGACGCAAACGGATCGAATGCCCGCTCCGGATAAAGGAAGCCGAGGCCGGAGTGCGCCACCAGTATCTGCACCACATTTCCCTCGGCCGTTGCCTCCAGGCGCACCGACTTCAGCTCGTGATCGTTTTCTCCCAGCCCCGCGGCGGCGTCCGGGTTGTACCTGTCCGCGGCTTCAACGGCAAATTGCAGGCAATGGAGCACCGCCTGGCGCAAATGCTGCGCGTTGCATAACACCCTGGGCAGCCCAGGCGCGATGCTTAGCCGGAAATCAATGGAGCGTCGCAAAAACTCCGAGCGATGCAGTTCCTCCATGTCAATCAGCAACTCGGTCACTGAAACCGAGGTCAAATAGTCGCTGTGTGTACGCGAGATGCGCGACAGGCTCTCCAGCGTAGTCCTCATGCGGCGCGCCTCCGCCACAATCGCCTCCACCCCTTTGCGCTCCTGCGAAGTCAAAGAGGGCGCCTCATCCAGCAGCGTGGCGTAGCCCAGAATCACCGTCAGCGGATTGTTCAGTTGATGGGTCACGTTGTTTGCCAATTGTCCCAGGCCGGCAAACTTTTCTGAGTCGATCAGTTTCTCCAGCATCATGGTCTGGCTGCGCACCGCCTGCACGCGCGCAGTGAGCATCTCCACAGGTAATAGATCGTCGGCGCGCAGCGGCTCTCTGCGATTGCGCATCCCCGCCAACAGCAGCGCGCCCTCCGTTGCCGAACGCCCCATGATCGGCACGGCCAGCGCCCTGGTAAAGCGGAGCCGCTTCAGATCGTCGCCTGGCTTGAGCCACGGCGCCAGATCCAGGAAAACAGTTTGGCTGTGTTCAACAGCGGACGGCACAGATTCCGGTGCAAGAAATCGGGCGATGGGGATGCGTCCCGCCAGCGCACCCAGCGCAGTCGCGGTCGCTCCCTCCAGTCCCGCGAATCCGGCCAGACGAAACTTTCCCGAGGTATGCAGCAGCAGTGCCGCTTGCGTAAACCGGCTGTACTCCACAACCGTACGGCAGATCTCGTTTCCCTGGCGATCAAAATCCTCCACCTTGCGCCGCGAAAGAATCAGGCCCGCATAGGCCTCCAACTCCCGGCGAGCCCTGCGCTCACGCTCCTGCGCTGCCTTGTTGATGGCCAGCTCATCTTCCAGCGCAAGCATAATCATGCCCACGGCCGCCACCACCTTCCCCATGGTGACGCACCGGTCCAGGCTCATGTGAATCACCGGGTTCAGCGCAATGGCAGGGATGATCTTCAGCACCGTCAATGACCATGCGGAGAATCCCATGACGCTCAACACCACACCCGGAGAGAATCGCCGGAACACAAAAATCAACAGCAGCGCCGTCATGAAGTGGTTGGCGCATTCCACCAGGGTGAGCGGCCAGCGTCCTCCCGACACAAAGCAGATCCAGATCGCCAGCCCACCAAGCACCAGGCAAAGAAAACCGCCCAGCGGTTTGGGCATACTTCCCTTCGCAAAACCCCAGAAGAGGCCCGCAATCACCGCCATCAGCCCCAGCGCCGGAAAAATCAGAAACAGCGGCTCCTCGGGCATAACACCGCGAAAAACGCCATGAAACAGAATCGAATAGGCAACCAGCGGAATGGTGAACGGTATGACGTACAGGATGTTCTTCCGGCCCAGGCGAAAGCGCAGCGGCGACAGCGAAGCCAGAAACATGGCGGAGCAGATTTGAATCGAAGTCTGGCTTGCCGCTGCCACCCACGGATGCGTTCTGGAGTTGGAAAAATCCCACCACGGGAGCTTGTAGATCAGCAGCATCCGCACAATCGCAAAAAGGAATCCCAGAAACCAGAGCAGCGTCCGCGTATCCCGGAAACGCATGTAAAGGTAGCCGAATGCAGGCAGCAGGAGCGTTGTCAGCACCAGGGCGGGCATGTGGTAGGAATCGAACATGGACTCCGAGGCTCTCCTTGCATCCCCACCCTGGGGAGACGTCACTCGATAGTAGCGGACCGGTCGCCCAACCCGGTATGCTGCGCTTGAACTGGCGTCCGGTTGGCGAGCCTCAGGGTACCCCGGCGGAACATGAGCGCGACTCATTCCCGCAACCCCTGTAGGCGTCCGAGCCTTGATTGTCGAACCACCCGTTGGCTCAGTCCATGCGTCTAATGTTGTAGACGGGGCAGGTTCCCAGAGGTCGGCCGCTGTGGCCCGCACCTCACAGAACGCAATCGGATCGAACCCACCCGGAGGGAGGCCAATCAAGGTGCGCAATCGGCAATGGATAACAATGCTGTTGGCTGCGGGATGCGTCCTGTCGGCCGCCGCGCAAGGCAAAGACAGCTTTACGCCCATGCCGCTTGACTCCGGCTTCGGCTCCATGGACATCACTGCCCCCGCCACCCCGCCCGACCAGATCATCAAGCAGTTCGCCGCCAAAGAGAGCGAGTTCCAGCAGGCTCTGAACCACTACACCTACCGCCGCATCGCGCGCGTCCAGACCATCGACGACGACACCAACAAAGTCGACGGCGAGTGGTATGAAGTGGACGACGTCGTCTTCGACCTCACTGGCGCGCGCACTGAAAAGGTCGTTTACGCCCCCGGCAACTCCCTCGAGCGCGTCATTATGACGCCCTCCGACCTTCAGGACATCCAGCACGGATACTCCTTCGTGCTCACCACTGAAGCCATCACCGAGTACGACGTGAAGTTTGTAGGCCGTCAGAAAGTCGATGAAATCGACTGCTACGTCTTTGACGTCAACCCAAAAATAATCGAGAAAAAGAAGCGCTACTTCCTGGGTCGCATCTGGGTCGACGCAACCGATCTCCAGATCGTGGTCACCAACGGCCGCATGGTCCCCGACGACACCCGCAAAAACAACGAAGACCTGCATCCGCCCTTCATGACCTGGCGCGCCCAGGTCGATGGCCATTATTGGTTCCCCGTCTACACCAAGGGCGAGGGCATCCTGCATTTTTCAGGTGGAAACGGCTACCTGGCCAACGACGTCCACATCCGCGACACAATCAAGTACTCGGACTACAAGCAATTCGGCTCAACCAGCAAAATCATCTACAACGGCCAGGAAATCACGCCCCAAAAGCCGCCCAACACCCCACCAAAACCGTAGCGCGGCGTGTTAAATCTTCGTATTAGAAATGAGCTTGTCATCCAGAGCGACCGCAGCGTAGCGAAGGGAGTCGAAGGACCTGCGGTCGCTCTTCTCACTTCCCCACACAAACAAAATTCCCCGCATCGTTCGTGTCGCCTGTCCCCTTATATTGCGACGCCTTCGGATACACGCACAACGGCCGCGTCATCAGCAACTGAAAATGGCTCGCCTGGTCTGCATACTTTCCCGTAACCAGCTCTTCCGGCGCCGCTCCTTTTTCCACCCACGCTTCCAACGCCAGGTTCACATCATGTTCCGCATCGTCCGGCGAACCTCCCGGGGGCAACCAGAACTGCCCGAAATTCGTGGCTCCCGGCCCACCCGTGCAGTGCTGCATCCCCGGAACCAGGTACAGCCGCACCGACGAGTCCGCCAGCTTCTCTCCCGTCGCCTTCCGCATCGCCTCGTAATATTCAATCGAATTCAACGCTGAAATCGCCGGATCATTCCACCCGTGATACACAATCAGCTTGCCCCCATGCGCGATGAACGGCTTCAGGTTTGGATCGGTCGCGTCCAGCGCATGCCCCGTCTTCGCGGCGGCAGCCTTCAACGCATCCTCAATCGACGCCGTCTTATAGTCCCAGTCCGCCTTCTCATACACCATGTTTGCGAAATATGCCCTCGTTAACGCTGAAATCGCGCTCCCCATTGGAACCGGTCCAGTAACCCAAAGGCTCCATCCGCCCGGCCCATCCTCCGCTCCCGGCACATATCCCGGAAAAATCTCTTTCCCGCTAGCATCGTGGCCGCCCGCATACAACACCTCCAGCGTATGCGCCTGCTTCGCCGTCAAGCACTGGTCTGTCTCCGCTCCTTTGCAGATCATGGTCGCCGGCTTGAAATGACAGCTTCGCGGATCGTTGATCACCCCGTCCTTCACCCCATCTGCCGCGTCACACTCCGCCAGCACTGCCGCAGCAATCGCCGGCAGTTTGCTCGATGGAATGTAATCCTCCCGGTCCAGTGTCATCGCCTGCGTGTAGTGCAGCGTGGTCGCCATCATGTGCGTCCAGTTGTTTGCCGGTGCCCCTGCAAGTATCCCGTCGTAGTCCTCCGGATACCGCTGCGCCTCGATCAGCGCTTCACGCCCACCATCGCTGCACGCCGAAAAATAAATGTGCTTTGCCGGCGTGGCGTAGAAGGCCTCAATCACCGCCTTGGCCTTCACCGTCATCTCATGAATCGCCCGGTAGCCATAGTCGATCACCCTCTCCGGATGGCCCAGCGCCCAACTCGCATCACCCGCCGATCCCGCATGTCCCGTATCGGTGCCCGCACTCGCATACCCCTTCACCACCGCCAACCCCAGCAACGAATAGCCTATGCTGCCCGCGAATCCGCCATTTCCCACCCCGCGAAACCGCCCGTTCCATCCCTTCGCCGGCATCCACACTTCAATTGGAATCGCGGAGTCGGCGCTTGGCTTGTCCATCAGCACTACGCGGCAAAATGCCGGCATCCCTGAAAAGAGCATCTTGTCGGTCGCAGACGGCTGTGCCGCCATCGGGGGAATAAACGCGCCCGCCGCCACTACCTCCGAAGAAACAACCGTCGTCCCCGCCAGCGCCAGGCTGGACAGCTTCGCGCAGTCGCCATGCTGCGTCTCCGCCTGTTGCCCCCACGCCATCGCAAATGAAAACGTAATGAAAGCCGCAACCGCCAAGTTTTTCAGCATAAGGTCCTCCGGATCAAAGATAGTCCGTCGGGTAGCCCAGCGAAAGAACGAATCGCATTCAAAGTTGGGCCTGTTCCCCATTCACCGCAGGGTGCACCTGGTCCCTCGCACCTGGGGACCAGGGAAACGACAAGGCCCGTGCGAGCCTCCCGCGAGCGTCTGCCGCACCGCAGGTGCCAGGTGCCTAGAAACGCAGCGACAAACAGCTCAACCCGCCGTCCATCTTCCG
This sequence comes from Occallatibacter sp., assembly GCA_050013695.1. Classification (GTDB taxonomy): domain Bacteria; phylum Acidobacteriota; class Terriglobia; order Terriglobales; family Acidobacteriaceae; genus Telmatobacter. The sequence goes on along the minus strand of JBEKET010000009.1, from coordinate 5,372 downwards.
GAACTCGCTCATATCCAGTTCCAGCGGATCGAATCCCCTCGCCCTCAACTCCGCCGTCAGCTTCGGAAACCCCGCCGCCACCAGCACGCGATCATTCACCCGCACGCAGTTCGCCGCATAACTCTCTTCTTCGCACACGCGAATCACCTCGAAGCCGGCGAACGCCTCGTTCTCCGCCATCTCTTCCATCACCACCAGCGTGTTCTCGCCGATATACGAGATCCCGCTCTTCAAATGCAGAATGCTCGTCATCCCGCGCACGTCGATCGTCGAAGAGCCATACCCCAGCCGGCCCAGGTGCGCCGCCAGTTGCCGCGCGCCCTCCTCATTGGTCCGGTGCGACAGGCCAATAATGAAATGATCCTCACCCGACAATGCTGCCTCGCAAATATCCCCGCCATCCACCGTCCCCGGCGCCTCAATCGTCTGCGGAGAAGCATAAAACCGCTCCACAGTTTCGCGAATAGCGTCGACCTCGCCTTCGCGGCTCAATGCTCCAGGCCGAGTGAGAACAGCCCCGCGCGCCGTCAAAATCGCCGCATCCTCCACAAACGTAGAGTCGGGAAATCGCAGATCGGCTTCCAGCACGGTGAGTTCAAGCCCGCACTCGATCAGCGCCTCGCAGTACTTCCCATGCTGCTCCTGCACCAGCTCGAACCGCGGCCTTCCTAGCGCAACCGTAGTAAGCCCAGCGTCAAAATTGCTCCCCGGAATCCGAACAATCGCCCTGGTAAACACTCGCCGTCGCCCCCAGTCCCTAAGTCCCTAGTCCCTTAGTCCCTGCTTTAACCACATCCAGCCGCGGATGGCTAAACGCCGCCGGAGGCACATCGGTCAGCGGCAGCCCCGGCCCCTCCCACAGCAGTCGCGGCCAGCCCTCGCTGGCGTTGTGCAGTCCTTCCAGGTGAAAAGTATGCTTGCCGGCCCGCAGCCCCATCGACCCGCGATCGTACCGCAGCGCGTTGCCCGGCGATCCGCAGACCTCCACAAACGGAGGCCCTGTCTTAGCCACTTCGATTCCATCGATCACCAGTCGCGCACCGTCACGGTCGATCAGATGAAAGGTATATCCACCGTCCGCAGGAATATCCAACACCCCGTCCCATGCAGCAGTGTAATGCGTAAAGCCCTGCGGATCGGCAAGCAGATTGGGCGATTCGCCAGTGAAGACCGGGTACGCCGCCGTCAGGTCCGGCAGCTCCGTCCACTCTCCCGGATAAATCTTCCACGCCAATCCGGGCAGCAACGCGTCAACAGTCTTCACCGCGTCGTGCCACAGCCCCACAACCACCAGTCCCTGGCTCGCCCAGTCCTGCCGGTACGAGTTTTTGCTGCCCAATTTGTCCTCGACGTGCAACAGAACTCGAAACCGTCCCGCGTCCGTCCCACCGCCATCCAGTTCAGTGCCCAGGGCGTCAGGAAAACGGTGCCGCACCAGCCGTCCGTGCGCCTCGGTTCCATCGCCAAACAACCAGGTGTAGTGGGCCTTGGGTGAAAGCTCCGCGGTGAACGTAACAGTTTCTCCCGGCTTGAAGAAAGGCGGCAAAACGCTGAATCGCGCCATCGGATCGTGGTTCGTAATAAATTGCGGCGCCGCCGCGCCATTTTCCACTACCAGCCCAATATCCGCGTCATTCGCCACGCGCTTCTGTCCGAGCTTCACATTATCGAAAACCACGCCCGAAACCTTCCCCGAGATCGACGATCCTTCCAGGGGCGGCTGATCGAGCGCCCAGATATTGCGAAACGTAAACCCGTGCAGCGCCGGCGCCTCCTGCTCCATCTGCACCAGTGAATACCAATCGTCCAGAAAGAGATTTTCAAAGGTGTAGTCGGAGTGGTCGCCCTTGGCCCCATTCGCGCCCCAGAATCCCAGCAGCCCAAACGTCTGTCCGCAGGCACCGATACCAGCATGAAGAATGTCGGAATTGCGCAAAGTAAAGTTCTTCGAATTGAATGTCTTGCGCGGCCACCCCGCCCGCACAATGTTTGAAATGCTGGTGGAAAGCTGGCTGTTCTCAACCAGGATGTTCTGTACGTCCTTTCCCGGCCGCAGCATTTCTTCATCCGTATAACCGTCCCAGTTGCCCATCAGGGCAATCACGTCGTCCGATGCCCTGAAAAATGAGTTACGCACCACCCCGTCGGTGCTGCCCAGCCAGTCCATCCCATCCTGGTTGGCGTTGCCGGGGTTGCCGCCAATCACCCGCAGATCGTCATAAGTAAACTCACTCGAATCCTTCATCTGAACCGACCACGTTCGTGCCCTCACAATGCACGTGACCCCGTCGATCTCCACGTGGTGCGATTCCAGCGAGCCAATGCAGTGCCAGTCCGGCTTCTGCATCCAGCCTTCGTCAGTGGTGGGATCCTGCGACCCTTCATACACAATCGTTCCCCGGCCCATCACCTTCACGTTCTCAACCTGCCAAAGGTTCAGGCTGCCGAAAATGTATGCCCCCGGCGCAAGGTAATAGGTGTCTCCACTTTTGGGATTCAGGCTCACACGGTGCACGCCCGCCGGCACAATGTGGACGTTTGGTCCATTCGGTGGAGGCGGAGGCGGCGCGCCTGCAAAGAGAAAGAGCATATGCGCCTGGTTCAGGAAGTCGCCGGGCCGTCCGATGGAGAGCTTGACCGGCCCATTCAGATGAAATCGTATGGTCTGGCCCTGTCGCACTGGCCTTATGCCAAGCCGCCAGGGCTGAATGTCTACGCCCTTGTCCCAAAAGCCCGTTTCGGCAGCGGTAATAACCACGTCCACCGGGCCGGTCACATCGAAGTTGACGAATTCGTAGTGGGTTGCGGCATGGGCCACTCCCACCGGCTTCCCGTTCACGGTCACGGTGAAGGCAGTGGAGCGCATCTCCTCCGGGACCGGTGATGCCTGGACGCGCGCGGCCGCGTATGCGGCGGTAGGATCAACGAGCGCAAACAACAGGCAGCAACGAAGAAACAGCAAGGAGCACAACCCCAAAATAAAGGTGGGACCCAACCACTTTAGAGCATTTTGGAGAGTTTTGTAATGCGATCGTCGCGCTATCGATAGCCGAACACGCTAATCCTTCAGTTCCTTGTTCCCTTGTTCCTTGTTCCCTTGTTCCCTGCCTTTAGATTCCCTCTCCCATCGAAACATATTCCTGCAGCCGTTCCAGCTCTTCGCGGTAAGCATTCCGTTCCGCCTCTTCCGCGGCAAACGGCTCGGCTGGCTGCACCTCGCCACCCAGCCGCTTTTCAAGCTCCTCCACGCGGGCAGAAAGCGCGATCAGTGCGTCCGAGAGCGGGTCTTTCACGTCATGCGGATCGGTAATCAGCACCCGCTGCCCGTTGCGGTAAACGATGTGCGCCGGAACCCCCACCACGGTCGAGTTGGGCGGCACATCCGACAACACCACCGAGCCCGCTCCCACCCGCGAATTTTCGCCGACCGTGATGTTCCCCAGCACGTTGGCGTTATTCCCAATGAAAACCCCATCGCACAAGGTAGGGTGGCGCTTGCCGTGGCCCTTGCCGGTCCCGCCCAGCGTCACGCCCTGGTAGAGCGTAACGTCGCTACCCACAATCGCGGTTTCGCCAATCACCACCCCCACCGCGTGATCGATGAACAACCGCCTGCCCAGCAGCGCGCCCGGATGAATGTCTGTGCTGGTAAAAAATCGCGCCACCTGGGAAAGAATGCGAGCAGGCAACCGCAGCTTCGCCATCCAGAGCGCATGGGATACCCGGTGAAACCAGACCGCCCAAAGCCCCGGATAGCAAAGCAAAACCTCCAGCCGCGAGCGCGCAGCCGGGTCCCGCTCCAGCACGGAGTTGATGTCTTCGCGAATGCGTTCAAACATGGCCATAAACCGGAAGAGCAGGGACCGAGGGACTAGGGACTAAGGGACTAGGGACTAGGGACTGAAACATCAGCGACTTAGCGACTTGGAATGAACCGTCCCAATGAGACTCAAGACTTGAACTCCGCCGCCAAGCGATAGTCTACGCTCAGTCCTTTAGTCCCTTAGTCCCTAGTCCCTCGTTCCCTTGTTCCCTTGTTCCCTTGTTCCCTGCCTTTACACCGTCGCCACCACCGCAATCTGTTCCGTCGGCAGTGCCAGCGCCTGTTGCCGCAGCGGCTCAAACAGCACGCTCGACAAATACCGCTCGCCGAAGTCCGGCAGCACCACCACGATGAGCTTCCCCGCGTTCTCCGCCCGAGCCGCCACCTTGAGCGCCGCGGCCAGTGCAGCCCCCGAAGAGATCCCGACAAACAGCCCTTCTTCCAGCGGCAGCCGGCGCGCCAGCGCAATCGACTCATCGTTGGTCACCTGCACAATCTCGTCGATCAGGCTTGTGTCCAGCACCCCAGGCACAAATCCCGCGCCAATCCCCTGAATCTTGTGCGGCCCCGGCTTGCCGCCTGAGAGCACCGGGCTGTCAGTCGGTTCAACCGCGATCGCCTTGAACTCCGGCTTGCGCTCCTTGATGTACTTCGCCACGCCGGTAATCGTCCCGCCCGTGCCCACACCCGAGATCAGAATGTCCACCTTCCCGTCGGTGTCGTTCCAGATCTCCGGCCCCGTCGTCGCATAGTGAATAGCCGGGTTAGCCGGGTTGTTGAACTGTTGCAGGATGTATCCCTTCGGCGTCTTGGCAAGAATCTCCTCAGCCTTGGCCACCGCGCCCTTCATGCCATTCGGCCCCGGCGTCAGCACAATCTCCGCGCCAAACGCCAGCAGCACCGCGCGCCGCTCCAGGCTCATGGTCTCCGGCATGGTGAGAATCAGCCGATAGCCCTTGGCCGCGGCAACAAAAGCCAGCGCAATGCCGGTATTGCCGCTGGTCGGTTCAATCAATACAGTCTCGCCTGGCGAAATCTTCCCGGCCTTTTCCGCCGCATCGATCAGCGCAAAGCCGATGCGGTCCTTGACGCTCGACAGCGGGTTTTGGCTTTCCAGCTTGGCCACTACAGTAGCCGGCAGTCCGGCTGCTACGCGATTCAACCGCACCAGCGGGGTGCGGCCAATGAGTTCGGTTACATCCGCGGCAATTCGCGCCATGATGTTCTCCTCTTTCCGGGATATTCTCCCAGTGCAACGGTTCAAATTTTGGGGTGCTTGAGATTTTCGGTAACGGTGGCGCTCGAGAAGGCGGGAAATTAGCGCGCTAATCAGGCGCACATCTGCGTCGGAGCTGTCACCAGGACGGTGTTAGCGACATCGACGCATACCAACAGCCTAGCCCCGAAGTCCTGTAGATTGCAAGCCCAACTCTTGTCCAACGCAAGATGAGCCTGAGCGAGGAAGTTGATTCCAACTCAAGATGAGCCTGAAGGAGTCCGAGCGGGCAAGCTGAGGATGGATGATCAGCGTGCTTGGAGCAGAGAAGTT
>JBEKET010000008.1:0-99870 GCA_050013695.1 Occallatibacter sp. | reverse complement strand
TTCAGCGGCGCATATGGAACGAGTGCCGGCTGCATCAGGCCGGGCGATCAGCTCTACGTCAAAGTGTGGAACGCACAGACTGGCAGCGGCCCGGCGTATTACCCGATAACTGCCGGAAGCGGCACCAATACATGCCCATGAGGGAGAAGCGAACGGCGGACTGCGAGAACGCTCGCACGAAAAGCAAATGAAACCTTCCGAGTTCAACGGCGCCAGGATTGGCGCGGTCAGTTGGAATAGCCCGGCACAATCCTGACCCGAATCGATAGATTGAGCACACTAGGGTTCAGCTAGATGTTCTATTTGCCGGTGTAGGTTACGTGCCAGACGCTGCGGGAGCCGTCGTCAGTGACAAACATGCTGCCGTCTTTCGCGATGGCAACACCCACGGGACGACCCCAGACCAGGCCGTCTTTGGTCACAAAACCGGTGAGGAAGTCTTCGTAGCTTCCATCGGCGTGGCCGTTGTGCATGGGGATGCGGATGACTTCGTATCCGGCGCGATTCTTGCGGTTCCAGGAGCCATGCTCGGCGGCGAATGCATCTCCGTTGTAAGTCGCGGGGAAGGTCCTTTTCTGGGTTGGATAAAATACCATTTCGAGCGAGGCCATGTGGGGCTGGACTAAAACGTCGGGCGTGATGACCTTTGAGGAGATGTTGACGCGCTTGCAGTCTTTGGCCTGATCGGCAGTGAGGGCGGGCGCCTGGAGGTTGGGACCGGTGCCGATGGCGCAGGGATCAGGGAGGCGAGGATCGCGGTGGCCGCCCATGTAATACCAGGGCCATCCGTAGAATCCGCCTTCTTTGACCGAGGTGACGTAGTCCGGGACGAGATGATTGCCGAGGTTGTCCCGCTCATTGGTGGAGCACCAGAGTTCGCCAGTGATGGGATTGATGGCTTCTCCGACGCAGTTACGGATGCCGGAAGCGTAAACCTCAATGAACTTGCCTTCTGGAGTGAATTCGAGGACGTCAGCGCGGTGAAACTCGCCAGGATGGGTGTCAGCGTCGTCGACGTTGGAGCCGGAACCGACAGAGACGAGCATATGCTGGCCGTCTTTGGAAAAGACTACGTCGCGTGTCCAATGGCCGCCGCCCATGAGCTGCGCGTAGCCGGGGATATCGGGCACGACGGTTTCGGCAGGACCAGTGGCGTGAAGATCGCCGGAGTGGTATGGGATTCGCTGGATGGTTGTGGCATTGCCGACGTAGACGTAGCGGGGATTTTCAGCGGGATAAAAGGCGATGCCGAAGGGGTGGTCAAGGCCGGTGGCGAATTTTTCAATTTGAGCGGCTTTGCCGTCAGGCCCAACGCCACGAAGGATGAATAAGGTGCCGGCACCGGAATCGGCGAGGAACAGGTCGCCGTTGGGAGCGGTGCGAATGAGGCGCGGCATTGTGAAGGTGCCACCGCTGAGCGCCATGTGCTGCTTGTTGTCAGAGCGCTGCATGGGGGCAGTGTCGCCGCCCGCATAAAGCGTGACTTTGAAGCCGGCAGGCGCGATAGGCCATGCGTCGGCGGGGCGGGGAATTACATGGGGTGTGTTGTTGACTGCCTCATCGGGGTTGGGTTCGGGAAGGTCGGCGAGAGTGATCTTGCGGCGGACACCAGGCTCTTGCTGGTTCCAGTCGGCGAATGCGGCCTGGCCGGTAACGGTTTGCTGCGCGGGAACGGTGGCAGGGAGAAGTATTGCGGCGGCGACGAGGGCGACGAAAGAGGGAAGTCTCATGTCCAGGTGTCTCATTTTCATAAACTTTCGATTCGTGAGGGCATGCCTGCGAGCTGCATCTAAAATTGCGCCTCATATTGTTGACGCATGCTCCGCCCGAATGGTCGCTAAAAATCGCTTGATCCGACTCTAAAGCATCCGGGTGAGCGTGGGAGAATGTGTATGTTGAGAGTCGGCAGTCAGGAGAGTGAGCGGGCGATATGGACATTTTAACGTTGCATAGAATCCACTTTGCTTTCACGATCACTTTTCACTATCTATTTCCGCAACTGACGATGGGGTTGGCGTTGCTCATTGTGGTACTGAAGACGCTTGCCCTGAAAACAGGAAAAGAGCGGTATGACGTGTCCGCACGCTTCTGGGGGAGGATTTTCGCGGTCAATTTTCTGCTGGGAGTGGTGACGGGAATTCCGATGGAGTTTCAGTTTGGAACGAACTGGTCGGAATTCTCTCGCAGGACCGGCGGGGTGATTGGGATGCCGCTGGCGATGGAAGGTATTTTCTCGTTCTTCCTTGAATCCGCATTTCTGGGACTTTTTCTTTTTGGCGAAAAACGGTTGCCGCGCTGGGGACATTGGGCGTCGGCATTTCTTGTGTTTCTCGGTTCGTGGATTTCGGGGTTTTTCATCATTGTGGCCAACGCATGGATGCAACACCCGGTCGCTTATGAACTGCTGCCGAATGGCATTTTTCAAGTGGGGAGTTTCTGGGGCTTAATGGGCAACCCATGGGCCTGGCTGGAGTATGCGCACAACATGTCAGGAGCAGTGATTACGGGTGCATTTGTTATGTCAGCGGTGGGAGCGCTCTATCTATTGCAGCGCCGCAATGAGGAGTATGGGCGGACATTTCTTCAACTCGGAGTTATTGCGGGAGTTATCTCCTGCATGACGCAGATCTTCCCCACAGGCGATATGCAGGGCAAGTACATGGCGAGGAACCAACCGGCTGCGGTTGCCGGCATGGAGGGTCTGTTTCATTCACAGAAAGGTGCTCCGATTGTGCTGATGGGGCAGCCGGACATGGTGACGCAGACGATCGACAACCCGCTGGCCGTGAATCAAGTGTTGAGCTTTCTGATTTATGGCACGACCTCGGCCGAGGTGGAGGGGCTTGACAACTTTCCTCGCGACGAATGGCCTTCGACGCTGCCGCTGCTTTTCTACAGCTACCACATCATGGCGGGCCTCGGAACGTATTTTGTGGCTCTGATGAGCCTGGCTGGATTTCTTCTTTGGCGCGGCAGGCTCTTTAAAGCTCGATGGCTGTTATGGCCGATTCTGCTCAGCTTTCCTCTGCCTTACATTGCAAACACGGCTGGTTGGATGACTGCGGAGATCGGCCGCCAACCGTGGCTTGTATACGGCCTGATTCGAACCTCAGAAGGCTACTCAACACACATCGGGGTGGGAACCAGCCTATTTACGCTGCTGGGATTTCTTGGCATGTATTCGGTGCTCTCCATCTTGTGGATCGTGCTTGTCTACAGATTTATTCAGACCGGACCGATTGCTGATCATGCCATCCCCGGGCCCAGCGTTAGCGCAGCATAGGAGGACGAATGGGAACCCTGTGGTTTTGGATCGTGACATCGATGCTTGCGGCGTATGTCGTACTGGACGGCTACGATCTTGGCGTCGGCATTGTGTATCTGCTGGTCGCGAAGACGGAGCAGGAACGTCAACAGACGCTGCGATCTATTGGCCCTGTTTGGGATGGGAACGAGGTGTGGCTGCTCGCTGCCGGTGGCACATTATTTTTCGCATTCCCTCTGCTTTATGCATCGGCGTTCAGCGGATTCTACCTCCCGCTCATGATGGTTCTCTGGCTGCTGATCTTGCGTGGCATCAGTATCGAGTTGCGGGGCCATTCGCATGATCCGCTGGTACACACTTTCTTTGACGGCCTGTTCTTTTTTTCGAGCGCGCTGCTGGCTGTCTTCTTTGGCGCTGCGCTTGCGAACGTCGTTCGCGGCGTGCCGATTGGAAAGGACGACTACTTTTTTCTTCCACTCTGGACCGATTGGCGAACCGGACCTTCCCCTGGAATTCTCGACTGGTACACAGTAACGGGCGGCGTGCTCGCGCTCATTGCACTTGCGCTGCATGGATCGCTCTACCTTGCTTTGAAGACTGAAGGGGAGCTTGAGCAGAGAGCGCTGAAATGGGCGCGGAGACTTTGGCCGGCGGTGCTTGCGCTGACTTTGTTGAGCATTCCGGCCACGGTTGTCGCACGGCCTAACTCGCTAGAAAACTACCGTTCGCATCCGATTGCCTGGCTCGCTCCCGTGGCCGTTATTGCCGGGCTCGCAATGATTTGGCCGGCGCTGAGAAGGCGCGCGAATTTAGTCGCCTTCTTTGGTTCATGTCTTTATCTTGCCGCGATGCTTGCCGGTGCGGCTGCAGGATTGCATCCGGTGTTACTTCCTTCGCTGGGCGGTGAAGGACACGATATTACAGTGACACGAGCTATTGCCGGGCCGCACACGTTGCGCGTCGGTCTGGTTTGGTGGAGCTTCGGAATCCTTCTGGCGATCCTGTATTTCTCGATTGTGAATTGGCTGTTTCGCGGGAAGGTATCTCAGCACGCGGATGGTTACGGGCACTAACAGCGAGCCTTGTGGGCAGGCACGGAGTTGATGGACCTACGGTGTCTTAGTTACCGGTTGAGGAATCTTTTTCACTCCGCGTAACTCTTCATCTGTGCGCTGGATATCGCTTTCGGCAAAGCTGAAGAAGTTCCAGGTTCCGTATTTTTCTTTCAGCTCGGGAAGGACTGTCTTTACGACGGCGTCGCCTGATTGCCCGCTGGACTGGGCGGCGGCGATGGACTGCCTCAGGAACACGAGATAGTCTCTGAACGCGCGTACTTCTGCTGCGTGGCCCACATCGTCTCCGTGGCCGGGAACGAAGACGGCCGTTGGATAGTCCATGAGCAGCGTGTTCAGCGTATCGACCCATTTGTCTGTGGACGCGTCGATAAGGTTCGGCAGCGTGTGATTCCAGAACAGGTCTCCGCAGAATACGACGTTCGCTTCAGCATCGTAGACCACGGTGTCTCCGCCGGTGTGGCCGGGCATGGCACGCAAAACGAGTTTGCGCTTATCGCCGAGGTAGATCGTGACGCCTTGCGCGTACGTTACGCTGGGCAGGCCGAGCGTCTCAACAAATTCACGCTGTCCGGGAGTAATGCGGGAGCCAAAAAACTTGAGATTTTCAGTTCGTTCCCAGGCGCGGACATTCTCCTGAGCCAAGACCACTGCACCGGCTGACGCGAACACTTCGTTGCCAGCTACATGATCGAGATGGTAGTGGGTATTGACGACGAAGCGCACAGGAAGCTTGGTTCGCTGCTGAATGGCTGCGAGCATCTTGCGGGCTGCATCCGCGTTTTCGAAGGTGTCGACCACGGCGACCGAGTCAGGACCGACGATGAAGCCCGCATCGGACCCGGCGCGTGCCTGCTTGGCAGCCGGATTATCGATTGCGACAGTTACACCGTGGTCGAGAGAATGTAGCGTGAACGGCTCTGGGGTCTGCGCGGGTGCGGCGACCCAGCAAGACAAAGTGAGACTGATTGTGAATGCGATTCCTGTCCTGGTCATGAGTTATGAGTCCTATCCTGGAAGTTACTTGATTTGGGCTACACGTCCCTGGGTTGGGAACTTCTGGAACTGAAGAATGTCGTGGCCTGGAACTACACGATCGGGCGACCCAGCCAATTGAATCATGCGGGCTTGTTGAGCGATGTTTGCGGCATGATCGGCATCGCTGAAAGTAGCGCTGGCCAGGTGAGATGAGAGGTTGAGATAGAAGTAACAGTTATCCGAGGCCAGGACGTAAGGTGGATTTCCATCGATGAGCAGGTATTGCGAAGCGTAGGTGTGGCGCGATCCGGTGTAGGTGCGAATGCCGGGAAAGATTTCAACGTCATCGCCATCGACCAGATGAACTCGACCCTCGGTATTCAATTGCAGAAGCACCTTGACGTCTTCAGGATCGATGCCGCCGTGGTTTCCACCCGGTTGCCAGGCTTCCATGGTGTAGTAGCGGTATTCTTCTTTCTGAATCCAGACCTGCGCTTTTGGAAAAAGATCGAGACCGCCCATGTGATCCCAGTGAGCATGACTGATGACGATGTCGGTGACCTGATCTGGATCTACTCCGGCTGTTTTCACAGCTTCGTCGGGCCGCAGATAGTCTTTCATGGGAAAGTACTTGAGATTTGTGTCGCGGTGAAAGCCGCTATCGAAGAGGATGGTGTGGCCACCGCCGCGGATGAGCCAAACCACCATCGCGATGTCGACCGTCTGATCTTTTGGGCCGCCTACCACGAGTGCGGACACTGGCACATCGGGCGACGTGGCATAGCGGATGGCCTGGATGGAATACTCCGGGGGCGCGGCAGAAGCCAAAAGGGGAACGGAAAGAATTGCGAGAAAGAGACGTGGAATGGCGGTCATGTTCTCCTCGGTTGACTTAGTCAGTGTAGTCACATTCAGGTAATCGATGAAACCATTTTTTGAGGACACGGAGACATTTTGCGAATGATCGGCTAAGCCGGGTTGGGTGTTGGCGGGCTTCGATGCTGTCTCGGTGTGGCCTGTGCGTGGGACTCGACGCAGGAAGTAAGATGGGGTTGAATGTTTTTGTCTTGATCTGACGCGGATGGGGGTGTATGGCGTGAAAATGCGGATTAAAGGAAACTCGCTGCGGCTTCGAGTTTCGCGGTCGGAGTTGGCGCGTCTTGAAGCGGGGGAGCGCGTGGTGGAGCTTACGCGTCTTGGTCCATCGCCTGATAGTGTGCTCAGCTATTCATTAAAGGGCGAGGAATCCGCGGCCGAGGTGAGCTTGAATTACCAATCGGGGCGGATTGGGGTTGTGCTTCCCGGCGCGGGCCTGCACGCGTGGTCAGGAAGCGATGAGGTTGGGATTTATGCCATGTTGAAAGTGGGGAATGGCGAATCGTTGGAGGTTGCGGTCGAAAAGGACTACGCATGCCTGGATCGCAGTGCTGCGGATAACGAAGATACATTTGCGAATCCGCATGCGGGGAAGGCTTGTTGAGAGCGAATAGGAAAAGTGTTGAGTGGCTCGGACGCTAGAAACCAGGCGGATGTTGTTGAGAGACACCGAACGCGGATTCCAGGGCGATGCCGGCCTGGGCCAATGTGCCTTCGTCGAAGAGGCGGCCGATGAGCGTTACTCCATGCGGCACGCGGCGCGGCGGAGCGAATTTAGGCAGGGGATGCGCTGGATCGGGAGCCCAGTCGCTGCGCGCCTCCGACACTTCCACAAACCCAGCGCGGAACGTCAAAGACGGATGACCGGTGAAGTTGGTGATGACCAGCATTTCGTCGCGCAGCGATGGCACCAGGAGGAGATCAACTTCGGAGAAAACTCTGGCCATTTCCTGGGCGACTTTGCGCCGCAACCGATCGGTCTGGACAAAATCAACGGCGGACAGGAATCTCGATTGGCGAAAGACGTTGGGCCAGGCGTCGGGAACCTGGGCCTTCAGTTGATCGACCTGGTGGCTGAGGGTCAGCTCTTCAAATGCGGCTGCTCCTTCAGCGAACAGGATGAGATTGAGCGAGTCATAAGGCCAGTCAGGGATGGAGACGGGAACAGGTTTCATGCCGATTTTCGCGACCGTTTCGAGCGCTGCGCGATCGACATCTGTTGCGGGGTCTTCTTTCATCCAGGATGGGAAGTATCCAACACGAAGGCCTGCGATGTTCGCGCCGGAGTTGAACGCAAGCGTGCTTGGGACGCTCGCAACGTCGCCGGGATCGGGTCCGGAGATGGCGTTGAGCACGAGCATGGTGTCTTGAACGCTTCGCGCCATGGGGCCGAGTTTGTCGAGCGACCAGCAGAGAGTCATGGCGCCGGTGCGCGGCACGCGGCCATAGGTGGGCCGAAGGCCAGTAACTCCGCAGCGCATGGAAGGGCTCACGATGCTGCCACCTGTTTCACTGCCGATGGCAAATGCGACCAGCCCCGCTGCTGTTGCTGCGCCGGGCCCGGCACTGGAGCCGGAAGAACCTTCTTCAAGGAGCCATGGGTTCATTGTCTGGCCACCAAACCAGATGTCGTTCAGCGCAAGTGCACCCAAACTCAACTTTGCTACCAGCACGGCGCCTGCTGCATTCAACCGCTGAACCACCGCGCTGTCTGCGGATGGAATGCGATTCCTGAATGGCTCCGCGCCGTAGGTGGTGGGAATGTTCGCGGTATCGAGCAGGTCTTTCGCGCCCCAGGGAATCCCGTGCAACGGGCCGCGATAATGCCCGGCGGCAATCTCCGCGTCAGCTTTGCGAGCCTGCGTCAGCGCATGTTCGCGAGTGAGCGTGATGACGCAATGGAGCTTCGGATCGAATTGCGCGAGACGATGCAAGTAGATTTCTGTCAGGCGCTCAGAAGTAATTTGGCGGGTTTCGATCCAGCGGGAAAGCTGCGTCACGTTGGCAAAGGCGATGTCTTCGTCATTGGAAGGAAGCGGAAGATTCTTGCTTGCGCTGCGGATGAAATTATTGCTCGAGGGATTGTATTGGTTGGCGCTCGGAACTCCGGGCAAGGATGGATTCCATTGCGTGGCGGGCGCGAGCGTAGACTCGAGAGCCAACTTGCGCGGGCCTGTACGCAATTCATATATGGGCGCCATCTGCATGCGCCAGTTGCTCGCCGCTAGTGCGCGATCAGCAGCGGTCATTTCAATCTGGACTAGCTTTTCTGCCTCAGCAAAAGTTGCGGGAGTCACCTCCGGTCCAACGGGTGGTGCGGTGCCGAAGGTGGTCGGAGCGCCGGGCGTACTCTGCTGCGATGGAGTCTGAGATGGGGTTTGTGCGGAAATGGCTGCGCCAACCAATCCAATGGAGCTGAGGGCGAGAAACTCTCTGCGGGATTTCGGCATCATTGTCCTTCGGTAGTTGCAAGTGGGATAGGTTTAGTTTGTCATATCATGCGCGGGTCAGTAAGCGAGAGCCACGCCGTCGGCGCGCATTTCGCTTGCTGCCGCGTAAACACGGTCGTCGCCCTGTTTGCGGTTTTCAACGCACTCATAACGGCCAAACCCGCCATCGCTCTCGCCCATAGGCCATCCAAGATCGATGAGTGCTTTGCGCGTGTCGATGGGAATGCCGGCTTCAAGGCGCAGGATGCCGCGCGGTGCGAGATTTGGAGGATCTTCACCCATGGTCTGCGAAGAGCCCTCGTGGTGCCAGCGCGGGCTGTCTCCGGCGGCTTGCACGTCGAGTCCGTAGTCGACCCGGTTGACGATGATTTGCGTCTGACCTTGTGGCTGCATGTCTCCACCCATGACGCCGAAGGATAGCCACGGCACGCCGTCCTTCGCGGCGAAACCGGGAATAATGGTCTGGAATGGGCGCTTGCCGGGAGCATAGATGTTGGGATGTCCATCCTGCAAAGAGAAGAGCTCGCCTCGATCTTGAAACATGAAACCAAGACCGTCAGGGACAAGTCCGGAGCCCATGCCGCGAAAGTTTGATTGAATCATGGAGACCATCATGCCGTCTTTGTCAGCCATCGAAAAGTAGGTGGTGTCGCCGTGGCTGGGAGCCTGGCCAGGATAGATGGGATCAAGGATACGATCGAGGCGAATGAGCTTGGCGCGTTCGATTGCGTAGGCCTTCGAATTGAGCCAGTCAATGGGGATTTTTGCAAAATGAGGGTCGGCATAAAAACGCGCGCGGTCTTCATAGGCAAGACGCTTGGCTTCGATCTGGACATGGAGCGATTGCGGGGATTGAAAGCCGAAGTCGCGCATGTCGAACTGTTCGATCATGTTGAGCATTTGCAGAGTGGCAAGGCCTTGAGTATTGGCACCCATTGCGTAGACGTCCACGCCGCGATATTTCGTCACCAAGGGTTCGAGCCACTCGGCTTGATGTTCGCGGAGATCGTCTTGCGAGAGCCATCCGCCGATGCGCTTGAAATACGTGTCGATGGTTTTGGCGATAGGCCCGTCGTAGAATGCATCGCGGCCGCCTTCGGCGATCATGCGATAAGTGCGAGCTAGATCGGGATTGCGGCGAACATCATATTCATTGGGTGCTTTGCCGTTTTGATAGTAAGTGTGGACCGCGTTGGCTATTTCTTCAATGCCCGAGTCGGGGCGCAGGAAGATTGCCATGTTGCGCTTGATATACGAACCTATGATTTGGGGTGTTGGCGAGCCGGTCTCGCAATAATGAATGGCGGGCTCAAAGAGTTCGGCCCACTTGAGCTTGCCGTAACGCTGGTGTAGCGCCCACCAGCCGCCAAGCGCGCCGGGCGTGGAGACGGTGACTGCGCCATCTCTGGGGAGAACGCCGTTCTTTGCGCGCGAACGGGCAGTTGCGAGAGATAGGGATTTGGGTGAGCGGCCTGAACTGGCCATGCTTTCGAGCCTGGCGGTTTTGGGATCCCATACGAAAGCGAAGCAGTCGCCGCCGAGGCCGGAACTGACTGGCTCGACAAAGCCGAGGACCGCGTTGGCTGCAACCGCAGCATCGACGGCAGAGCCGCCGCGTTTCAGCATGTCGATGGCTACCTGCGTGGCGAGGGGATGCGCCGTCCCGGCGGCACCAGAGCAGCCAAGCGCGGGCGAACGCGATGAAAAGCTGGCTCCCGATGGGCGGTCGCCAGCATGCACGTCGGGACGAATGAATCGCTCGTCGCCGGGAGCTTGAAACTTGGGAAGATTGCGGGGCGCGCCTTGGCTGGTGGCATTCTGCGCCTGGGCGCCGGCCTTGTTCGGTGCGGTTGCGATGGACCCTGCCGCGGCTAGAGGAAACGTTGCGAGAAAGGTACGACGGCGCATTGCGATCTCCTTTGCGTCCTTCAGAAAAGCAAGCGTTGCATGGTGGTAATTCAGGTTGAAAGTGACTGTATCAAATCTACGGGGATAAAGTTGCGGTTCGGTGGAAACTTTCTGGAGGCCCGAGATAGCTGGGAATCAGTTGGCCGTGACTGACGACGATTCGCTCCAGCACCACGCCGGGATCGACCGTCCAGATTTTGAGGGTGTGAAATCCGGGTGAAGGAATTGAAAGGGGAATCGAAACCTTCCTGACGCCGTCACTGACCGCGCGCTCCCAATCGGCCTGGGTGTTGTGCTCGAGCGCATCAACGACAGTGCGCGGGCCATCGTCAACTGAGACTGCAAAGCGCAGGCCGCGACCTGGAACGAAGTTCAAAGTCGGCGCAAGAATGGCTTGCAAATCAAAACTGCCGGAGTCATAAAGATACATGCGGTACTGAAGGCTTGCATTCGACGACAGGTTACTGTCTGCAGTTACAGGGAAGATGGTCATTGCAGATCGCGTCTCGCCGAAGCCGGGCAGCTCCTCCCAATGCGCACCTGGGTCCGTGGTTATTTGTGTCGTGTCCGCAGCTTCGATTGCGACATAACTATCGCTTTCCACAAAGCCTTCGGCATTCTCGCGAGTAACTCCCTCTAAGCGCCTTGTTCCAATAGGGACGGTCATAGGCGGTGCACCGCTCTGCGAGATGGTGACATCGCCATGCACAATGCCGGGAGGAGCGGTTGCCCAGTCAATATGCACCTGAAGCGCGAGATCGTCTTTACCGATAGTACCCGAGGTTTGGCTGATCACGATCCATGGATCACTTGGTGTGATATTGAAGTTCACTGGTGTGAGACCGCGGTTGAAAAGCGTCAGGGTTCGAGTCTGCTGGGCGACCGAATCAAATTGTCCGAGAGAAGGGCGCGGACCGGAGCGGCCTTCGGCATCGACAGCAATGCTCGCGACTTCTGCCGGCTGAACCTCGGTGATAGCAGGCATTGCATTGAGAGGAGGCTCGTTCCAGAACGTATACCCAATGTGAGTCTGGTCCATCATGTGATCCCAACGACCATTCAGAAGCTTGTGGTTATATTCGTCGCTGAGGGCGGCGTCCTTCGCGAAAAGCACGCGGGCCTGTGCGGCGTAGTTGTTGACGCTGGCGCGTCCCTGGCGCGCATAAAGGGCATTCCGCCCCGCTGCGATGTATAACTCGGTGAGATTGGCACATGCATCCACGGGATACTGGACTAACTCAAAGAAAGAAGCGCGCTGTTCGGACGGTAGCTCTGCCGCAAGCTTGTCGACGCGTGCGGCAAGAGAACTCCACTCAAGCTCCACGCGGTCCGCTTCGTGAAAAGCGGTCAGGCTGAATGTTATTGAATCAATCAGTTCCGGCTTGCGAAGGCCGTTCAATCGTGTGTAGTCCTCGATGTCTGTAGCGATTTCGGCGGAGTGTTCCGGACCAAACTCACGCGTTGCCCACAGACGCGTGTATTCATCAAGATTGCTCTGGTTCCATCGATCGGGGGTGCGCGCCATGGTGAGGAAAAACTCGATGGGGAATTCCATCGGTTTCAAGTCGCCGACATTGACCACCCAGATGCGGTCTGCGCCATAATGCAGGGCCAGGTTCATTTGCTCCCAGACCTTGGTGATGGGGTTGGTGTTCAACCATTTGTAGGAGCGAGGACCGCCGACATAGTCAAAGTGGTAATAGATGCCGGCACCGCCGGAGCGCTTGCGTTCATCGGGCGTAGGTAGACGGCGCAGATTGCCCCAGTTATCGTCAGACCAAAGCAGGGTAACATCGTCCGGAACGCGCATGCCGTTGTCGTAGTAACTCTGGACTTCTTTATAGAGCGCCCACACCTGCGGAACTTTGGCGAGATCGGGATTGACCGTTTCCTTGAGGATTTCGCGTTGGTCGGCGACGATCTTTTCGAGCAACTCCGCATTGGCCGAGGCCGACATTGGCGTGTCGTTTACACCACGCATTCCAAGCGTCACAATCTGCTCGTAATGCTTGTCGCGTTCCAGGCCTTTGCGCCAGAATTCGTCGATCTTTGGTTGATTTGTCGCGTAGTTCCAGGGGCCGTCGGCGCGTGTCCACTCCTTCTCGGCGCGCATCATGGGCTCTTCATGCGACGTTCCCATCACGATTCCATATTCATCGGCGAGCTTCGCATTCAGCGGGTCATCGGCGGCAAATGCGCTGTTCCACATTGCCGGCCACAGGTAGTTGGCTTTCAATCGCAGAAGAAGCTCGAACACATGGACATAGAACTTCGAGTTATATCCGCCAAACTTCTCATTGACCCATCCTGTCAGCGCGGGCGCTTCATCATTTAGAAAAATGCCACGATACTTCACTGCTGGGACGGGCTGGATGTGACGGCCGGAATCGACGAACAGCGCATCCTGATGAGGAATGCGGACATCGGCCCACCAGTACCAGGGCGAGACGCCGATCTGCTCAGAAAGATCGTAGATGGCGAAGATTGTGCCGCGCTTGTCGCTGCCCGCAATGACCAAGGCGCGCTGCACGCGTGGCATCGGGTGGTCTACGACGGCGGTAACAGCCGATTCCCAGGTGCCGGCGATTCCTTTTACATCGAGTTTATTGTGACTGATCAAGTCATCGATCAAAGGGCTCTTGCCGATGGTGCCAATGATCACGACGTCGTTGTTACGGAGCGGATAGCCTGCATGGAGGACGGCCGCCTTTGCGCCAGTTACGCGTTCGATGTCGCTGCTGAGATCGGCAGCGGCGCGAGCAACGCCAGGCCAGTCGCTGTCACTGACGATCAGCGGAGCAGCGGAGTGCTGGTTCACAAGCGGGAATGTTCCAGGTGCCGATTTACCGCTGACGTAGTGCGGTTCGCCAAGGGCATTTGCTCGCGGAGATGCAGCGGAGATTAACAGCGCCGAAGCGATGCAAATGAGGCGGGTACAACCCGAGGCGAATGAGCAGCACATGCGTTGGCTCCAAACAGGATGGCGGGGCAAAGACGGATGTCAGGAGTTCCATCATAATACCGGACACCGTCTGTTCGACAATCATACGGCTGTATCAGAGTTGGCGCGCACCGGCGGTTTCTCGAATGGTGTTCAGGAGCTCTGTAGCGGACACTCCTTTCAATAAATAGCTATGTGTAAAGGAGTAACGGGATTGCTCGAGTGAGTAGTAATCCACTTCATGAGGAGCAACCAGGATGAATCGGCTTGACCGGGGTTGCCGGGAGTACTCATGCAGGTCCTTGCAACGGCGGGCGTCCAACATGGCTTCATCGATCAGAGTTACGTCAGGGCGGTTGGCCTTGAGCACAGGGAGGACTTCGCTGCGCGATACCGCCTGAGCTGTCAATTGCATGTCCGGCTGGTTGCTCACGATGATGCCCCAGGCCATGCGTTCGAGCTGCTCAGACATGGCAATGACTACGCGGATGGGGAGCTCTCCGTTGTTAGGGGGTGGTGCACTATTGAAACAGGACGGCCGAGCATGCGAATGGGCCATGAGATCGGGCGCATGCTTTTTTAGCGAAGAACGAAACAATGGCATGGCAATCCTTCATTCCGGGCAAGGCCGCACAGGAACAAACAATCGAAATCATATCGCCATTTCACTTGAAACAAATCCACCAGAAGTTGGACTGGAGGGAAATAGCCCGAGCAGGAAGAGTTGTGCGTGAATTTGCCTCGGACTATTGGTACTTGAGGAATCCCTGAACGTCGAGCCATCCATAGAATTGGTCGATCCAGCCGGCGGCCGGACCGTGATTGCTCTGGCGCAGACCGAATCCATGGCCGGTCCTGGCATAGACGTGGAGTTCAGCACTGACGCCCTCTTTGCGTAACGCGAGGTATAACTCCGGAACGCCATTCGCAATGTCGTCCCTATCTGCCTCTCCGCAGGCGAGAAAGGCCGGAGGTGTATCTTTTGACAGCTTCATGGCAGATGGAATGGCCGGATATATCAGAGCCTGGAACGCAGGGCGCGAGGACTCATGATCAATGGGATCAGCGGCGCCCATGTTGCCCTCGTCGTAGCGGGTACTGGCAAGAGCTGCCAGTTCTCCGCCTGCGGAGAAGCCCATCACGCCAAGTCGATTCGGGTCGATGCCCCACTTGGCGGCACGGCTGCGTATCAAACGTAAGGCTCTCTGTGTGTCATTGAGTTCGGTGCCTTCGACGGTGTAAGTTGAGCCTGGTTCTTTTGCAAGGCGATACTTCAGAACGAAGGCTGCCACACCGTGATGACTAAGCCATGAAGCGACGTTATATCCCTCGTGATCCATCCATAACTCGCGGTGCCCTCCACCGGGAATTACCAGCACAACGGCTCCTGTCGTGGAGCCTTTGTCCGGGAGATATGGAAGAATTGCCGGGCGATTGATGCTGGATATAATGTGCTCGCCATCAGCAGACAGGCGTGTCGACTCAGGTGCCGTCTTACCTTCCGATCCGGGCGCACCCTGTGGCCAGAGATAGATAGGATCAGGCACTTGCGCCAATGAAGACGCACCGCCGGGCACAAGAGTGAAAAGCGAAAGGAGGATTGGGAAGTGCATGATTGCTTTCATGCTGTGGCATCGTCTCAACGTTGGATTAATACTGGTCCGCTTGAGGATCCAGAAAATGTTACTCGACAGTTACAGTGATCGGAAGGGACTGGGTGACACTTCCAACGGACCCGGTCCCTGTGATGGTGACTGTGCCTGTAACTGGCGGTGGAGTCGTGGTTCCTCCTCCACCGGACCCTCCGCACGCCGAAAGGCAGGCTGCGGCGAAAAGCATTGCAAGGATTAGAAACATATGTCGTACGTGAGGATTTCGCAGCAGGCGTTTCCGTTCGAGTGAAACTAAGAGCAAGCTGAAGACTCCGGGTAGCCAGACTATGGTTGCCGCTACGATGCCGCTGTTAGCGCGATGAAATTGCGGATAGACGACCGAGGCAGAAGAAGATGCCGCAATGGATGCAGTTCCGGTCAGCACCGTATTCGATCCGTCCAACGTATAACTTGAGGGGCTGAAAGTGCAGGTTACGCCTGCGAGCGCAGTGGCACAACTCATAGCGACGGTGCCGTTGTAACCGCCAATCGGCGTGACGGTAAGAGACACGCTCCCGCTGCTGCCAGGCGAAACGGTGAGGCTCGACTGGCTTGCTGTTACGGAGTAATCGGGTACGGTTACGGTAACTACCGGGGAATTCGAAGCCTCGAACGCAGCTGTACCGGCGTAGTCCGCCGTGAGCGAATTGGCTCCCTGGGAAAGCGTTCCGGTATAAGTCGTCACACCGCTTCCATTGAGAGTTCCTGTACCCAATTGAGCCGATCCATCGAGGAACGTAACCGTTCCGGTTGGTGTGCCTCCTGCGGAGGTGACTGTTGCGGTGAGGGTGACACTTTGTCCGGGGTATACAACCGCGGACGAAGCAGTCAATGCCGTCGAAGTTGGCGCCGTAGCCGGGGCAGCCGCAGTAATGTGGACGGGTATAACTTGCCATAACTGCGATTGGCTCACAGGCGTAATCCAATCCAGGCTGGTGCTGGAGGGGCTTTGCTGCTGGATTGCGCCTGATGAGGAAACGGCAAGCACGAGGTTGCTTAGCTTGTTCACGATGGTGTAGTAGCCGCTTCCGGCAGTTATGAGGTTCCATTCCTGGGAGGTTGTGCCGGTTGCCGCCGCGTTGAGCACCACGGCGCTGCCTGAAGTGCTCGATCCGCTGTTGTCGAGAACTTCTGCTACCGTTCCCTGGACCGCGCCGATGTTGGCGATTTGGAGGTAGCCGTCTCCGTTGCTGGTGATGGACCACTGCTGCTGTGGCGAGATGACGCTATTGCTTGCGGCTGTCTGGAGCGGCGTGCCTGATTGCGATGCTGAACCGGAGATCTCAAGAATGCTGCCGCTGGCAACATTGACGAGCTTGTAAGTCAGCGTTGAATCGATCTTGCCGCCAAGGGCATCGGCGGCTTCAAGCAGAGCGGAGTAGTTGGCCGCAGTAGAGAGTGAACTGCCTGAGGTGTCGGCGTTGTCAAAGATGGTGAGGCCGTTCCAGACGTAGGTGCCGTTAGGGGCTCCGTCTCCGTTGGTGTAGCCGCCGCCAGTTGCCGCTGTATTCACGCCTTCAGCGTCCCAGTAATCCAAGCCCATTCCAAGATTGTTGGGCAATCCCTTCAAAACGCCGTTGATGTCGATAAGATATTGGCGCTGACCGGCAACCGTGGCGGGGTACCACGGATCATTGGAGTCGAAGCCATTTTCGTAGTGCTCCCCAACCTCGATGAGAAAGATTGGCTTGGCGATGGAGGTTGCCGCGGTGGTCAATACGGATTGTTCTACCGGCTGATTGCTCGGGTTGGAGGCCGCAGCTTGCGCAGCAGTTAACGGACCGTGATAGATGGGATAGTAACTCTGGCAGATTGCATCGTAAGGGATGTTGTTACTGTTCACGAGATTAAAAAAGCTAGTCAGGTTCCACGCAGGCGTGATGTGAATGCAGCGCAGCGGAGCGGGAATGGCAGGGCCGATGGTGGTATCGGACGATGCGTCAAGGACAGCTTGCATACCCTGGGTTTGCAGTGAGGCAAAGGGTCCAAAGTTGGTTCCCGTCGGCGAAGCGAGGGAACCGAAGAAGCCGGTATCGACCTCGTTTCCGATGGTCACCATATCAGGCATCACGCCGGCTGAGCGGTAGGCTTCGACTTCCGACTTGACGTAGTCATAGACGGCTGTCTCCGCCTGGGTGAGCGAGTATCCCGACCATACACCCGGTGTTGCTTGCGATGACCCGCCGTCAAAGAAGAGGGTTAGCTCGACAGACATGCCGAGTTGTTTTGCGCGCTTGGCCAGGTCGAGGTCGGCACTGTCGGTTTCGGCGTAGCAACCGTTGGCGGTGCAAGTAGCTGGGACACCTGAGGGTGGCGATGACAGCGTGAGGGTCTGATACGGCGGCGCGGAAGTTGGCCGAATGCGGATTAGGTTGACTCCGTGATTTTTCAGAATCTGGAGCACGTCCTGCTGCTGCCCCGCATCCTGCCACCAGGGAAGGTTGGCGGCGAGGCGATCAGCCTCCTGCTTTTCGAGGAGGGCATTGTCGATGCCGCGGAAGAAAACCGGCCGCAGCAGCCATTGCTGGCTCTGCGTGGGTGAGGTTCCAGCGGCGGTCTCGTTCAATGTTGCGCCTGCGGACGACGAACCACCGGAGACATCGAGTAGCAGGCCCGTGCCTGCATTTGTGAAGGTGGAATAGCCGTTGCTGGTTGCGGTCAAGGACCACTGCTGCGTGGTGGTTGCCGGCGCGCATGGGTTCTGAACCGTGGTTGTGGCGCTGCTGCTTGTTGTGCTGTCGAGGCAAAGCCCGTTGGAGAGATTGCTGATCGCCCAGGAGCCGGAAGGGAGGTGAGTCAGAGCCCATCGCTGGGTCAGGCTGGTGAAGCTGCGGCTCTCGATCAGGATGGATGCGCCGGCAGTGGTGGACCCGCTGTCCAGGTCCATCTGCAAACCCGAAAGCTGATTGATGAGGTAGTACGTTTCGCCGTCGATGGGACTAATGTTCACCGGCTCGGTTGGCTGCTGAGCCTTGGCGGCGATCGGCAGTGCTAATCCGATCAAAAGGAGCCGCAATGCGCGTTGGTGTGTGGCTTTTGCGAGGCGTGCATACACTGTGCAATTGCCTGACTTGGAGGTTTTCATTGTGGAATTCCCTGGTTCCGTCGATTGTCGCCTTTGTGGTCGCAATTGAATGCCGAGCGGAGCAAAGCGAGGAAAAGGCACTTCCGCGTGCATCTGTGAGCATACGTAGGCGTCAAATGAACCGCATCCGACTAAAGACGGATTTGGGTATCAGGCGGGCGCTTCTCATGTGCCGCAAGGAACTATGGGGTGTGCAGAGATGCGTACAGCAGTGGCCGGTTTCATTGAAATCGGCGAGCGGAGATGCTTTGGACGGCATGACAGTAAGATGTTGAAAAATAAGTTAGTTATTGGCGAACGCAAAAAAGCAACTGCAATCCAACTTTCGTCGGATGTATGTTTTCTTCTCCGAAGTATAGAGTCGACCCCGAATTGAAATCCTTTTTGGAGGAGGCCTGAGAGTGAAAACGAATACATTTCTAAGACGGATCACGACACTTCTGATGATCCTTGGAATGTCGACGGCATTTGGCGCTTATGGTCAAAATGCGAATTCAGGAGAGATTAAGGGCACAGTTACCGATTCATCGAATGCCGTGATCGCAGGAGCGACGGTTAGCATTCTGAACGTTCAGACGGGCGTGAAGATCGTTTCAGTGACAAACGGTGTCGGGATTTATGATGTGCCTTCAGTGCCTCCTGGCGAATACACAATCACTTTCAGCGCGAAGGGATTTCGCGATGAGGTGCGCAGCGGCATCATTCTGCAGGTGGCCACCGTGGCTATCGATGCAGCTTTGCAGGTCGGCGCCGCGTCGCAGCAAGTTGTTGTGAACTCGGATGTCCCGATGCTGCAAACCGAAGACTCGGCGCAGCATGTGGATTTCGACACGAAGGCGGTTCAGGACGCGCCAATCGTCGGCGGGGTCTGGTACAACGAGCTAACCAATGAGTTGCCTGGAGTGAACGGCGGTGGCGGTCAGGATGCGTCGGGCCAAGGAATTGGCGTTAACGGAACGCAGGGCTATTCAGGCAGCTTCCTGCTGGAAGGGTCCGTTGCGCAGGAGCCGCGCGACGCGAATGCTAGCGATAACTACCCACCGATCGACGCAGTCGCAGAAGTGAACGTGCAGACAAGCAACTTTGGCGCGCAGTACGGAAACGGCGTCGCGGCATTCAATGCGATCATCAAAAGCGGCACCAACAAGTTTCATGGTTCGCTGTTTGAGTTCAATCAGAACAACGACTACAACGCGCTGAATTATTTCAACACCACTGGCCAAGTAGCTCCGCTGCATTGGAATGAATTCGGCGGCAGCATTGGTGGGCCGATCATCAAGGACAAGCTGTTCTTCTTCTTCACGTACCAGAGAAATCCCAACGTTTCATCAGGCGTCTACACCACGACTGTGCCAACCCAAGGCCAAAACGGGACGACCAATATGGACAATGGTTGCTTCCCGCTTACCTATCAGAACAATGGGAACACGACGCCCATCACCATTAACGCTCCCACCACCACGTCAGGCTCGCAGCAATGCCTTTCGGGGGCATTTGACCCGGTTGCGACTGCCATTCAAAAGTATTTTCCTGCTCCGAACGTGGTGGGAACTAACCCCTATGTGAATAACTACAAGGTGATTCAAAGTACGCCCACAACATCTACCTGGTATGTGGGCAAAGTGGATTACACCCCAACCGAAAAGCATCGAATCTCTGTATCCTACCTGGATTTCCCGATTGGCCCGCTGACTTACAACGTCGATGCTTTCTGCTCACTGGGCTTCGATTGCACAAAAGGGAACAACTACAACGAGGATGGGCAAATCACGGATACGTGGACCATTAGTCCAACCATGGTGAACGAGGCTCGCATCGGTGGGGTTCGGGAAGTGGACAAGTACATCCCTCCGACCTATGGCAAGGGTTATCCAACAACGATTGGTCTTGAGCCCTCGTATGGCACGGACGCACCGGCAAACATCTTTCCTACGATTACGATCGATAGCACCGATGGAATTGGCGGGGTAGGAATTAATGGGGGCGTCCACGCAGCGCTGGCCGACGGCGCGCTTGTGGAGTCAGATGTTTTTACCCTGATCAAGGGCAAACATACCATCAAGATGGGCGGCGAGTTCGACAAGAGTTACCAGAACTACACGAGCTGGGGCGATGTCAGTTCCGGCGCGTTTACGTTCGATGGATCGTCGACCAACGTGGCCTACGCAGACTTTCTGCTTGGGGATGTTCAGACCTGGAACGTGTATGACTACGTGGAGACGGGCGCGAGGATGTGGAACCTGGGTGCCTTTGTTCAGGACGATTACAAGATTCTTCCGCACCTTACCGTGAATGTGGGCTTCCGCTATCAGTACCAGGGTGGCTGGGGCGAGATGGAAAATCGCTGGGGCACCTTCAGTCCGACAGTTGCCAACACCGGCCAGTATGCGCCGGCAGGGTCGATGGGGGCGATGCTTTACGGTGGGCAGGACGGAAGAAACACGATTCAGAATGGCACCAATGAGTGGGTTCCGCGCGTCGGGCTTTCCTGGTCTCCGATTGCAAAGTGGGTGTTCCGCGCAAGCTACGGTATCTCTGACGCGCCATGGTCAACCGATCCGTATTCTGCCGCTTATGGAATTGGACTCAATCCTCACGGGTACAAGTCGGGAACGGATGTGTTCCAACTCGACAAGGGACCGGGACCTGGAGCGGTTCAATATCCGAGTGAAAGCGACCTGTCCAACTCTCAATACAACTACGATAACGTGGCCTATTTCCCTGTAAAGAGGCCTGTGACCTACTACCAGGAATCGCTCTTGTCGATTCAGCATGAATTCCCGTTCCAGACGCTGGTGGACGGGAGCTACGTCTTCACCAAGGGCACGCATCTGGGATTTTCCAGGGATATCAACGCAGTGCCGATAGCCGGGATGACACAGTACACGAACTGCTACAACAGCTATGTCATACCGACGGCGTATCCGTTGTTCTGCTCGATCGACGGTTCGTTGTATGACGGATATTCGAACTACAATGCGCTGCAACTTAGAGTGCAGAAACGAGCATCGCACGGCTTGTATTTCCTGTTCAACTACACCTGGTCGAAGACCATGGATACGGGCACAGGGTCAGGAAACGATACTGGTGTCGATGTCTGGCAGAACGCATTCAGCGTGAAGGCGAACTACGGACTGTCGACGCTTGATACGAAAAACTCAATTACCGGCTCCGCGACTTATGAGCTTCCGTTTGGCGTGGGAAAAACTTATGCGATGCACGGCGTAACGGATGCGGTTCTTGGCGGATGGCGCCTGACCGGGGTGTATCAAGTCCACAGCGGCATTCCTTTCACAGCAACAGTGAATGGCGCTGATGAGAGCGGATCGGGTGTGTACAACACTTGCTATTGCTCCTATTCGTGGTTGCCAAATCAAATTGCAAGCGCGAGCGTTTCAAATCCATCCGTCAGCGAATGGTTCAATCCGGCCGCATTTGCCGTACCGACCTATGGAACTTTCGGCGACGAACATCGGAACACGCTGATTGGTCCCAATTGGCGCGATTTTGATCTCAGCATGGGTAAGGGTTTCAAGGTGACTGAGGGGATAAGAGTCGAAATCAGGGCGGATTCCTTCAACTTCTTCAACCACCCCAACTTCGATGGGCCAAGCGCCGCAGTTGGACAAGGAGCCGGCGACCCTGGAGTGATTACCGGCGCAAACGGGGCACGAAGTATCCAATTAGGAGGGCGATTAACGTTCTAGAGTCTCATCGCCGGAGTTAATTGAAACCGGGGTTCGAGCGCAACCAGTGTTATGCGCCTCCGAATCCCGGTTTCTGTTATGGATGACTCTTTGGCTTCCGCGATGTCCTACAATCTGCTAGACAGGCTCGTGCAATGTTCATGGGATCGAAACAACTCGCCTTCCTGATCGTCGGTGCTTTCGCCATGCAGTTTCAGCCATTGCAGGCGCAAACCGCATCTCCAAACTCCGAACTAGCTGCTGATCTGGAACGCGGGCAAGCGGCCCTTAGGGCCAACAACCAGGCGCTTGCGGCGGAGCAGTTCCGCGCGGCGCTCAAGCTCGATCCCGATAACGTGGAAGCGCACGCAAACCTGGGAGTGCTTGCATTTGTTCATGGCGATTGTCCGGCGGCGGAACAGGAGTTGCACAGCGCGCTTCGCGCCGCGCCCAATCTGACCAAGGCGCAGGGACTGATCGCGATTTGCGAGAAGCGCACGGGCAACCCTGCGGCGCAACAGGATATGGAAAAAGCATTTGCCGATTTGAAGGACCCAACGTTGCGCACGCAGGTTGGTGTTGAATTGGCTGACCTCTACTTTCAGCGGGGTGACCTTGACCACACACTGCCCATCGTTCATTCGCTTGTGGAGTCAAATCCAGATAACGTCGATTTGCTGTTTTTTGCGCAGCGCATTTATTCAGAGCTGGCAGACAACACCATGAACAAGCTGGCGTTGCTGGCTCCCGATTCTGCGCGCATGCAGCAGCTGATTGCGGAGCAACTGATCAATGCGGGTGATTTGAAGGGCGCCATCGAGCACTACCGCAAAGCGATTGCAATTGACCCGCGCCTGCCCGGTATGCACTTCGAGTTGGCCGAATCGATTCTCGAATCTTCAAACGACGCCAGTGCGCAGGCAGCGGCAGAACAGGAGCTTGAGGCGGCTGTGAAAGCCGACGGCGATAACGCAAAAGTGGAGTGCACGTTTGGCCGCATTGCACTCATGCGATCCAAGGATGACGAAGCGTATGCGCACTATCACAATGCGTATGAGCTGAACCCAAATGATTCGGAGGCGCAGTTGGGATTGGCCGCTGTTTTGGTCGACGAGGACAAGCCGCAGGAGGCATTGCAATATCTGCGATCGGCGGTGCAGGCAGACCCCATGAATGCCAACGCACATTACCGGCTCGCTCGCGTTTGCCATACGCTTCACCTCACAGAAGAAGAACAAAAGGAGATCAAGCTTTATCAGGATCTTCGTATGACAAAGGACCGCATCGCTCAGCTTTATCGGCAGATGAATCGGAAAACAGAGACGCAAAACGGCACGACGGATGACGAAAAGCAGTGAGTGCAGTTTTTGTGTTTGGCAAGGAACAAATCGCAATGCTTGAGGCGCAAATTCGATTGCAGAGACGCACAATCCCGCACGGCTATTGGAGCAAAGCGCGTCTGCTTGCAATCCGAAGCGGATGGTTTGCATTGCTGCTTTGGCTGGCATGCAGCGCGGCGATTGCGGCAACACCATCGGGTTTCACGCGTAAGCTCTGGCAAACACAGGATGGGCTGCCCGAGCAGACCGTACAGGCCTTCGCGCAGACGGCCGATCACTATCTTTGGATCGGCACGACCGGCGGGCTGATGCGGTTCGATGGCGCGCGGTTCACGACATTCGATCACGAAAACACTCCTGAACTCAAGGAGAACAGCGTCTTCGTGCTATTGGCGTCGCGGGATGGCAGTCTTTGGATTGGCACTGAAGGCGGCGGCCTGGTGCGGTACAAGGGAGGAAAATTTCATGCTTATGGAATGGGAGAGGGCCTCAGCGACGGATTTGTGCGCGCGCTGCATGAAGACCGGAACGGGGCGATATGGGTGGGAACGGACAACGGACTTCTGCGTTTCGGTGGAGATCGATTTGTCCGCGTGGATGGGCTGGATGGAGTGCCGACGCTTGCCGTGCATGCCATTGCCGAGGACCACGACGGCAACCTGTGGGTAGGAGGCTCGCGGTTGTTGCAATTCAAATCGGGCGTCTGGCGCGAGTTCCATCTGGATGGAAGCGCGAGTCAAAACCGCGTGAAGTCGATTTTGGAGACGAAGGATCATACCGTATGGGTGGGGACGGTGTCCGGGCTGAACCGTCTTCGTCCCGGCCGGGCTCAATTTGAGCGCGTGAGCGGCATTAAAGGGACAGTTCGCGTGCTGCATCAGACCTCGGATGGGACATTGTGGATAGGCATGATCGGGCAGGGGATTCGGTTCACTGCGGGAGATGAATTCACGGCGATGACTGCGCCGGATTCGCTTCCAAGCAACACGGTTCTGAATGTCTTTGAGGATGACGAGAACAATATCTGGATCGGAACGCAGGCGGGAGTCTTGCGGCTGACCAAGACGCCGGTGAGGATTGTGCCGCTGCCTCACGCGGAGGATTCGGATTTTGGAACGATTTATCGTGATCGCGATGGAACGATCTGGGTAGTTTCGACAGATGTCTTTCGCCTGCGCAACGGTGCCGCAGAGCCCTACACGATTCCTGGAACGGACCACATTCCGGTGCGCAATGTTTACAGAGATCGAGCGGGCGCGTTGTGGGTAGGAACGGACGGCGATGGAGTTGTCCGCGTGGACGGCAATCAGATTTTAAAGCTGACGATGAAAGACGGGCTGGTCAATAACTTCGTGCGTGCCTTCCTCGAAAGTCGCGATGGAAGCATGTGGATCGCGACAGACGAAGGCGTAAGCCGCTGGACTTCGCGAGGGTTTACGAACTACCAGATGCGCGATGGTCTCTCGTATTTCAGCACGCGCTCGCTGTTGGAGGATCGTAACGGAGACCTCTGGATCGGCACGGATCGCGGACTGAATCATCTGCGGGGCGGCAAGTTCGTCCATGATGCGGTGACCGGCGCATTGAGCGAAGAGAAGGTGTGGGCGATCCACGAAGACAGTGATGGCGGCTTATGGTTTGGGACCAGGAACGATGGGCTCTTCCGTTGGAAGAAGAACACGCTTACACGCTTCACCACAGACCAGGGGTTGGCCAGCAACAGCATCTATCAGATCCTTGAAGACCAGCAGGGCAGCTTCTGGATGAGCGGTCCCAATGGCATTTCACTGCTCAATCGCCACGAGCTTGATCAAGCAGCCGAGAATCCTGCGCAACATCTTTCGCTGACGCTGTATGGAATTTCAGACGAGGTTGAGACAACACAAATCTACGGCGGCCGCCAGTCGTCCGGCTGTCTTGATGCAGCGGGGGATGCATGGTTTCCAAGCAATAAGGGGCCGATTTACATTTTGCGCAACGCGGTCCCATCGTCCCCGTTGCATCCGGTCACAATTCAGGAAGTGCAGGTTGATGGCCGCAGCGTCCCGACCAATGCAGACATTGTGATAGCTCCCGGCAGCGGCAGACTAGAGATTTCGTATGCGCCAGTGATGCTTCACTCGCAGGATGGCGTTCACTTCCGGTACATTCTGGAAGGCTTCGACAAACAATGGACGGATGCAGGGGCACGGCGTGTTGCATCGTATACAAATCTGCCGGTGGGGAAATACACCTTCCGTGTAGCGGCGCTTGAGGTCAACAATCCGCAGGTAGTTTCCAGCACGTCGCTCTCTGTTGTTCAGGAGCCGCATTTTTATCAGACCGTCTGGTTCGTCGCTTGCTGTGTGGTGCTGGCAGTGGGCGCGATCGCGGCGATCTATCGATTCCGATTGTGGCAAATCAAGATGCGCTTCGAGGCTGTACTCGACGAACGCAGCCGCCTGGCACGCGAAATGCACGACACCGTTATCCAGGGCTGCGCAAGCGTCTCCGCACTCCTTGAAGCGCTCTCAAGTCTTAACCGGCGTGAAGATCAGTTAACGAAGGACCTTCTTGACCATGCGCGCACACAGGTGCGCACCACAATCGACGAAGCGCGGCAGACGGTCTGGAATCTGCGTCAACAGAAGCCCTCGGAGAATGTGCTTGGATCCGCATTGGAGCGAATGGCGGAGCAGATCGGGAAGGAGTCTGGCATTCCGATCGTCTTTGAATTGGCCGGAAAGCCATTTGTGCTGAATCAATTCGCGACGCACGAACTTATGATGATTGCGCGCGAGGCGGTGTACAACGCAGTGCTGCACGGTAAACCGGGAGAAATTGAGGTTAAGGTCTGTTTTGCCAAGAGCGGGCTGACGCTCGAGGTACAAGACGACGGCGCCGGATTCGATGCCTCCTTAATCCAGCCGACGCATTCACGCCATTATGGTTTGGTTGGAATGAAAGAGCGTGTCCAGGCGGTGGGCGGAAAGTTTCAACTGCAGAGTACACTTGGGAAGGGAACGCACCTGCGGATTCAGATTCCACGACGGGTCTCATCTCCGCAGAACGTGATGCTGGGTGCCTAAGCATGGAGAATGGATCGAAGATCAGGGTGCTTGTGGTGGACGACCATCCGATCATGCGCGTCGGGATCGCGGCCATTATCAATGCGCGAACGGACATGATCACCGTAGCCCAGGCGGGCAGCGGCGAGGAAGCCATCAAGCAATTTGAGGAACACAAGCCGGATGTTACGCTGATGGATCTTCGCTTGCCCGGCATCAGCGGTGTGGATGCGATCAGAACTATTCGGAGCCGACACCCACAGTCCTGTTTTGTGGTGCTGACGACTTACGAAGGCGACGAAGACATTTATCAGGCTCTGGACGCCGGCGCCAGTGCGTACATTATCAAGGGCATGCCGCATGAGGCCCTGGTGGATGCTTTGCGGCGCGTTCATGCTGGCGGGCGGTTTCTCCCGACGCCAGTGTCGGCTGCCCTGGCATCGCGAACTCCAAACTCCGATTTGAGTTCAAGAGAACGGGAAGTCTTGCAGTTGCTTGCACGCGGCGAGAGCAACAAGATGATTGCAGCGCATTTGGGTATCACCGAGGCAACTGTCAAGTGCCATGTGAGCGTCATCTTGATGCAATTGCAGGTCGAGGACCGTACGCAGGCGGTGCTGGCGGCACTGCAGCGTGGGCTTGTGCATCTTTGAGAAAATGAATTGAGGCAATTCAAGCGATTCAGGCACCTCGATGGAGCTTCCAGCCCGTGTGCCCGAGTCTAGAATTCTCGGAATGATTGGCTTGCCCGCATCCGTTTTCCAGACCTGCGATGCGGTCTTTGATCCGTCGGACGTGACTGTCTTAGCCGCTGCCTTTGCAGTTTTAAGTACGTATCTCAAGAATCCAACTTTGGTCGGATTCCCAACTGTTTGCGAGGGCATATATTTGCAGCGACGCAAATGTTGCGGAAGTTGATCTTCCAAGAAGGAATCGATTCGGGACTGCAACCGGATCAGGCTGCAAAAGGGGGACAGAATTCATGCGATATTGCCTGGGGATGGCTCTCGCGCTTTGTGCTGTAGCATGGAGCCCGCAGATTCCGGCGCAATCAACCGACGGCATGACGCCCTTTCAAATGGATCACCGCGCTGGATTCCATTCCCAGTCGCCGGTCGATGTCTCGTTTTTGCTGGATGCGCCTGCGGGCAAACATGGGTTTGTCAGGGTGGTAAATGGGCACCTTGCGACTGGGGATGGTGAGCGCATTCGGTTCTGGGGAGTGAACATTACGGACTGGAGCAAAGGCTCGCGTCAAATCCCTGCGAAAGAGGATTCACCGTTTCTGGCGGAGACTTTGGCGCGCTTCGGCGTGAACTGCGTGCGCTTTCAGTTTCTCGATCTTCCAACTCCGCGCGGGCTCATCGACGGGAAGCGTGAGGACACGCGTGCCCTTGATGCCGCAGAGTTGGACAAGGAAGATTTCTTTATCTCCGAGCTTGAGAAGCGCGGCATTTATATCGACTTCAACCTGCTGGTGGGTCGTCCGTTCAAGGCCGCTGACGGCGTTCAGGATGCGAACCAAATTCGGCAAGGCGCAAAAGGGACATCTCTTTTTGACCGGCGCATGATTGAACTGCAAAAGGAGTATGCACAGCAGTTGCTGGGCCATCGGAATCCTTACAGCGGTTTGAAATACACCGAGGATCCTGCCGTCGCGATCGTCGAAATCAATAATGAAAACGCGCTTAATATCGGCTACCGTGCTCCGTCGCCGTTTTACGAGCATGAACTCACCGAGATGTATAACAAATGGCTCGCAAAACACAGGACGCCGGCGCAAATTGCGGAGTTGCGGAGTCTCGCTTGGGTGAAAGGAGATCAGGCGGAAGTTCCGCTGATGGTGGGCGGATTCAGAAACCCGGGTGCTACCGCGCCTCCTGAGAGATTTTACGCTGAGGCAGAGTTCTATAACGACGCGCAGCGGGACTATTTTGCGGAGGTGGAAGGTTATTTGAAGGACACTTTGGGATCGAAGTCACTGGTGATTGCGACAGCGGATCACAGCCATTCAGGCAGTGGGTACCCCGTTCTCCTGGCGACCTTGAAGTCGGATATCATCGATGGGCACACTTACTGGCAACATCCGGAGATGTACGTTCACAAATCCCCGATGGTGAACGATCCGTTTAACTCCATGGTTGAAGAGTTATCACGGTCTACGATCGCGGGGAAGCCATACACAGTGAGTGAAGTCAACGAACCGTTTCCCAATGACTATGACGGCGAAGGGATTCCGATACTTGCAAGTTATGGCGCAATGCAGGATTGGGACGGAATTTTCTGGTATACCTTTGAGCCGAAATCGGATCCAGCATGGAAACCCTATGTGGGTGACCCATTCGATATCTCACTTGATCCAGTCAAGATGCCTGAACTGGTGGCTGGGGCGTTAATGTTTCTTCGTGGGGATATTAAAAAAGCGCATAGCATAGCGGAGCGGTCTTATACGCAGAAGCAGGTCTTTGACAGCATGCTTCTTCCGTCAACCGATCGTCCATATTTCACTCCCGGCTTTCCACCTGATCTTCCGCTTGAGCATGAGGTCCGAATCTCATCGCTGGATGGCCCGGCAACATCGCCGTTCGAGAAAGCTCCGGTGCCGGATCCAATTACGTCCGATACGGGGCAGCTTGCATGGTTTCATTCATTGGATAAAGGTGGGCTGGTGACGGTCGATTCTCCTCGCAGTGAGGCGATGATCGGGTTTATCAAGTCAAACGGAAAATCTGTCAGCCACATCTCGGCGGATGTTGAGAATATATTCTGCACCATTGTGCTCAATTCCCTCGATCAGAGGCCTATTGCAGAGGCTTCGAGACTCCTTCTTGTCGCTGGGGGGCGGGTTGAAAACACGGGCCAACAATGGAATTCGGCGGGAACGGATGTAGTGAGTTGGGGAGGAACCCCGACGTTGATTGAGCAAGTGAAGGGAAATGTAATGCTGCGCGGCCTTGAGAAGTCGCGCGCGGTGCATCTGCAGCCAATCGATGGTGCCGGCAAGCCTCTTGGTCCTTCAATCGAAGCTATCAAGGATGGAGACAGTTGGAAATTGATGCTTGGTAGTCCGACGACCACCTGGTATGAGATTACTGTTGAGCGGCAATAGGAACGCGTACAGAGAACTGGACGCATGCATTTGTTGTTGAAGCGAGTATTTGAAAAGGAGTCTACGGTTGGATAGGCGTGACTTTCTCAGGACGACGGGTACATTGTTTGCCGCGGCCGCTTTGCCTGGAGCCTCCACTCTTGTAGGCTCTGAGGAGCCAACTGTGGAAGGCCGTTCCATTCTACGCATGAACCGTAACTGGCGCTATTATCCTGGAAAAGTGGATGGGACTGAGTTACCGGGATTTGACGACTCTAAATTCGAGCAGGTCGTTGTTCCACATACAAACGTTTCAAGGCCATGGCATAACTTCGACGATAAGGATTACGAGTTCATTTCCACCTACCGGCGCCGATTCCGGATTCCGCGCGACGCGCAGGGAAAGCGGATCTTTGTTGACTTTGAAGGGGCAATGACTGCCTCAACTGCCTGGATCAACGGCGTTCTTCTGGGTGAGTACAAAGGCGGTTTCACGCCATTTTCCTTTGAGCTTACAAAGCACATTCATCTTGACGGGGAGAACATACTGGTTGTTCAGGTTGATTCAACCGAGCGCGAAGACATTCCGCCCTTCGGCTACGAAATTGACTATCTGACGTTTGGCGGAATCTATCGCGAAGTATCCCTGCGTATTGTTCCTACTACTTTCATCGATAACATCTTTGCGCAACCAAGGGACGTGTTGAGTGAGAATCCATCGCTGGATTTGGACTGCTTTCTGGCGGGTCCGATAGCGACAGACGGACGCCTAACACTGGAAGCCGAATTGCGCGACGGCGACCAGGTTGTAGCCAGGGGAACGTCCGTTATTGGCGGCGCCTCTTCCGTTGCAGTAAAGCCCGCTGCCGATCCTTCAGTAGCTGATCCTTATAATGGCGCGCCGGTTCATGCCAGCATCGAAACCAATGATGACCCTTCGCGCTACGTGGTCTCACTTACGCATTTGGAGAAGGTTAAGCTTTGGGAACTGGATAAGCCTCATCTTTACACGGCTCATGTGCGGCTGCTTTTCGCTGGACGTGCTATTGATGAGGATGTGCGTCGGGTTGGATTTCGAGAAGCGATCTTCACCGATCGTGGATTTTCGCTGAATGGCAGGATAGTCAAGCTGCGCGGCCTCGATCGTCATCAGACATTTCCATTCGCGGGTCAGGCGATGCCGGCCCGCGTGCAGCGCAAGGACGCGGAGATACTGCGCAACAGCCTCCACTGCAATATTGTGCGGACTTCGCACTATCCGCAGTCGCGTCACTTTCTTGATTGCTGCGATGAAATAGGCCTGCTTGTGCTTGAAGAGATTCCCGGGTGGCAACATATAGGCGACGAGGCTTGGAAGCAGGTGGCCATTGATAACGTAGGCCGCATGATTCGCCGCGACTGGAATCACCCTTCTATTGTTCTGTGGGGCGTGCGCATCAACGAATCGAAGGATGACCATGACTTCTATTTGAGAACCAACGCGCTTGCGCACGCGCTGGACAGCACTCGCCAAACCGGTGGAATTCGAAATTCTGCCAAGAGTGAGCTTTTGGAAGATGTGTTTACGGTGAACGATTTTGGGTTTCCGCTGAGAAAACCGAATCATCCGCTTTATTTAAATACCGAGTTTGTCGGCCACACATTTCCAACCAAGACTACGGACGACGACGAACGGCAGCGCGAGCACACCTTGCGCCATGCGCGCATTCACAATCAGATCGCCTCTGATGCTCAATATGCGGGCGGAATCGGATGGTGCGCGTTTGACTACAACACGCATGATAACTTTGGTTCGGGCGACCGCATCTGCTATCACGGTGTGATGGATATCTTTCGAGAACCGAAGCCAGCGGCGGGATTCTATAAGTCGCAGTGCGATCCCGACGAAGAAGTGGTTCTCGAACCGGCATTTCACTGGGCGCGAGGCGATGAGTCGGTTGGATTCACCAAGGCTGTGATCTGCTCTAACTGCGATCACTTGAAGTTATTTACGCGTGCCGAAGGATCTCCGGCTGAGTCATGGGTTCCCTTAGCCGAAGTCGATCCAGACCGGACGGAGTTCAGTTATCTGAAATATCCTCCGTTCATCGTGGATGTTACGCATTTTCGCGGCGGTTGGGGGGATTTGCGCGTCGACGGATATTTGAAAGATAAGCTGGTGATTTCCAAATCGTTGTCTGGCAGTGGCGCCGATCGCAAGTTTCTCCTTGTTCCGGACGACGTCAGCCTGGTGGCGGATGGCGCCGATACAACCCGCATTGTGCTACGAGCTACCGACGAGTTTGGTGCAGTGCGCACTTATGCGAATGACCCTATCTCTTTTGTCCTGGAGGGTCCAGCAACTCTAATCGGAGACAATCCGTTTTCGCTCGTCGGTGGCACCGGGGCAATCTGGATTCGCGCCGGCGAGAGGGCGGGAAATGTGCGGCTGACTGCGAGGCATCCACGGCTGGGAATGCAAACTGTGGACATTGTTTTGAGCGCCGCGAAGGAAGAGGAAGTCTGATAGGCTGTACGTGGTGTGGAGCGTCGACCCGGAGTGGCTATGGTCCGAGCCTGGCTGGCCAGCTTTATATTGATCCTATGCATTGGCTATCTTGTGTCGCACTCGCCTGGCCGGGGTGTCCAGGTTGTTCATGCGCAGGCGGACCCACCAGTCATACCTAACAATAGCGCGAACAAGCGAAGCGGGTATGTTGGAAACGACGCGTGCATGCCTTGCCACAAAGACGTTGCCCTATCGTACAGTCACACGTCGCACGCCCTGACTTCACAACTGTCCAGCCAGGCTTCAATTCTTGGCTCCTTCAAAGATGGCGAGAACATTCTGATGATCCGGAACCCGTCTTCAACTGAGGACGATCCGCGCCTCTTTTTCAAGATGGATATTCAGCATGGCGACTTTTACCAGACAGCTATTGCTGAAAAGGGGGCGCAGAAACTCACACGCAGCGAACGCATCGACATTGTGACCGGATCCGGAGTGAGAGGTCAGACCTATCTTTACTGGAAGGGCAATGAGTTATACGAATTGCCAGTGAGTTATTGGTCAGAAGGGAAGCAATGGATCAACAGCCCGGGTTATATGGACGGCACGGCAAACTTTGCTCGGCATGTGGACCCGCGATGTCTTGAGTGCCATGCAACTTACATCCAGGCTCTTTCTACGGATCCGCAAACCAATCTATTCGATAGGAGCACGTTGGTGCCTGGCATCTCGTGCGAGACCTGCCATGGACCGGGTGCGGCTCACATTGAGCGCGAAGCTGGGAGGAGCGGGACAAAGGCTGGCCAGCAGGGAAGCGCAATACTTAATCCGGCGAAGCTTAGTCGCGACCGGCAGGTGGATTTATGCGCGCTTTGTCATAACGGAGGGCAGCGCGCCGAACTGGCTCCTGCGTTCAGTTATCGCCCTGGTGAAGAATTGGACCGGTTCTTCGCTCCAGAACCAGTTGACGCGGTCAATCAGCCTGATGTGCACGGAAATCAAGTCGGCCTGCTGAAGAAGAGCCGCTGTTACCAGTCGTCTCCGGCGATGTCCTGTTCCACCTGTCATAACGTGCATGAGCGCGAACGCACCGCCGCAGAATATTCGGATCGCTGTCTTGGCTGCCATCGATGGCAGAGCTGCGGTGTCTCCCACATGCTAGGAAGCAAGATAGCGCGCAACTGCATTGATTGCCATATGCCGATGCAACAGACATCCGCAATTGTATCGATCACGTCAAATCGCATTCTGCATACGACCATTCGAAGCCATTGGATCAAGGTATATCCCGGTTCAAAGTGAGAACGAGAGAGGCCGGCGAACCACCGAGTTGATGCGGTTGCGTGGAGCATGGGAGGCGATCCGACAGAGGACCTACCGATTGCGATACACTGCAATCCGTGGAGGATTTTCGTTGCTGCTTGTCCGCGGACTCACTTCCGGCATCCTGATTCTAGTTCTATCGATCCCCGCTGATTGCCGGGCGCAGCAGACTCAACCGCAAAGCCACGCAAGCGAAAACGCCTCTTCTACAACCGTGCTGATCGCCACTCCTGTTGAGCCTAAGGCTTCCGGAACTCAAGCAGTTCAGGCGCCTGCAAAGCAACAGCAGGGCATGAGCGGCATTGCCGGAGGATTGGGAGCGGCGCCGGTTTACGACGAGCAGAAGCGGCCCATAACCGCAGGCGGGTTTGTCGATTCAGGCCCGGTAATATTTCAGGACGTTACCAAGTCTGCTGGGCTCTCCGGATGGGTTCACAAGATGGGTGTTCCGGAGAAGCAATTCATCGTGGAGACGAATGGGTCGGGCGTCGGGTTGATCGACTACGACAATGACGGATGGCTCGACATTTACCTGGTGAATGGCTCGACGTTTGCAGCGCTGGATGGCAAAGAAGAGCCTCCGCACGCCGCGCTGTTTCACAACAATCACGACGGGACTTTTACCGATGTAGCCGCCAAGGCCGGGGTGACGAACGACCGCTGGGGCTATGGCGTGAGCGTTGCCGACTACGACAATGACGGCTGGCCGGACATCTATGTGGGGAATTACGGAAAGAACAGGCTTTACCACAACAACCACGACGGGACCTTTACCGATGTGGCGGAAAAGGCAGGTGTGGCACTGGGCAATTGGTCTCCTGGGTCAGCGTGGGGTGACTACGACGGCGATGGACGGCTGGATCTTTACGTGACTGGGTATGTACACTTCGACCGCGATAACCTGCCGATTTCGGGTACCAAAGCGGTGGGGTTTGCGAATTGCGGATATCGTGGAGTGCCGGTGAATTGCGGACCGAGGGGCCTGATCGGCGAGCCCGATCATCTCTTTCATAACAACGGAGACGGGACCTTTACCGATGTAACTGTGAAGGCCGGTGTTGAAGACAAGGACCGCTACTACGGGTTTACGGCGATTTTCGTGGATATTAACAATGACGGCAAGCCTGACTTAGTGGTTGGCAACGATTCAGAGCCCAACTTTCTTTACATCAACAAGGGCGACGGCACCTTCGACGACCAAAGCTACGTCTCCGGATTCGCACTGAACAAGGACGGCCGCGAGATTGCGTCGATGGGGATTGCGGCGGGTGACTACGGGAACAATGGTCTGATCGATTTTTTTGTTACCGATTTTGGCGACGACTACAAGGTGCTTTACCACAACGATGGGGACGCAAGCTTTACCGATGTGAGTTACAAAGCTGGAGTTGCGCAAACCACGATTCCCTTTGTCGGGTGGGGCGATGGATTCATGGACTACGACAACGACGGCTGGCTGGATCTTTTCATGGTCAATGGGCATGTCTATCCGCAGGTGGACCAGCACGAATGGGGCACATCATTTGCGGAGCGTCCGCTGCTGTTTCACAACGATGCCGGAAAGAAATTCACCTATGTCCCACCGGTGAAAGGATCAGGGTTGGCGGTCGTTGTTCCGGGACGCGGGGCGGCATTTGGAGATCTCTTC
The DNA here is from genome assembly GCA_050013695.1 of Occallatibacter sp. Lineage (GTDB taxonomy): Bacteria > Acidobacteriota > Terriglobia > Terriglobales > Acidobacteriaceae > Telmatobacter. The sequence continues at coordinate 65,022 of JBEKET010000008.1, read as the reverse complement.
AACGACGGCAAGATCGATGTGATCATCAATCCCATCGATGGACCGCCAACGCTATTGAGGAACGTCAATCCGGACCATCATCATTGGGTTGAATTGCAGTTAGTCGGGGGACCGAAGAGCCCGCGCGATGCAACCTGCGCCACGGTGTACTTGAAAGCTAACGGCATGCGGATGCGGCAGGATGTTCTAGCCAGCGGCAGTTATATTTCCTCGAACGACCGGCGGCTGCATTTTGGTCTTGGCGACGCTGCTGACGCGGGGACGGCGGAGATTCACTGGCCCTCAGGCGTGAAGGAAATGGTTAAACTTCCCGCGGAGGACAGGATTTTCACGATCACGGAGGGGCAGGGAATTACCGGAGCCATCTGTGGCGGTCAGCCCTGTGCACAGGCGCATTTAGCCCGGTCACCTCTGGCTCATTGACGGTGAAGCAAGGTGAACAGCTTGCGCGCAAGCCATGCTTTAGTTGTGCGTCGCGAATTATGGATTGACACCGGCTGGGCACGAGAATGGGCCTGGTGCGGGATGGATGGTAATGGCCCTCAATTGCCCGGCAATTTGACTGACGGTCACAGGCTTACTAAAGTAAAAGCCCTGAACTTCATAACAATGCTGTGCGCGGAAGAACCCGAGTTGTTCCTCGGTCTCCACGCCTTCGGCCAGAACTTCGAGATTCAATGCCCTGGCCATATTGATAATCGCTGTGGCAATTGCGGCGTCATCTGGATTGATGGCGACGTCACGAACGAACGACCGGTCAATCTTTAGCCGGTTGACCCGAAACTGCCTGAGATAGCTCAGGCTGGAATAGCCGGTCCCAAAATCATCGATTGCCAGCTTCACTTCCATGTCTCTCAGTTCCTGAAGAATCGAGAACATGACATCCGCATTGGTCAACAAAAGGCTCTCGGTCAATTCCAGCTCGAGGTATTTTGGATCAAGACCGGTCTCTTTAAGAATGTCACGGATAAGCTCGGGAAAGCCTTGCTGGCGAAACTGAATTGCCGAGACATTGACCGCGACAGGCACAGCCAAAAGTCCGGCTTCCTGCCACTCTTTGGCCTGTGCGCACGCAGTTCTCAAAACCCATTCACCAATGGGAACAATTAACCCGCTGCGCTCGGCAAGTCCGATGAATTTTGCCGGAGGCACAAGCCCCAGCTGCGGATGTTGCCAACGGAGAAGCGCTTCCAAGCCTGTAATTTTTCCGGTTTGAGTGTTGACTTGGGGCTGGTATACGAGAAATAGTTCGTTCCTGGCAAGCGCCAATTGCAAGCTGTTTGCCAGCGTCAGTTGCGCCATGATCTGGACATTCATCTCCTCTGTGAAGAGGAGCGCGCGATTCGGCCCCTCCTCTTTCGCGGAGTAGAGGGCAACGTCTGCATTCTGAAGCAGTGCTTCACCGTTCACGCCGTGATCAGGAAATATGCTGATGCCAAGATTGTACGAAATGTTCAAAGAATGACCCATGATGCAGAATTCATCGGCGAGTGCTTTAGCAATCTCCTGAGCCGTCGCCATTGCACTGGCGGCATTATCCAGATGATCGAGCGCGATTGCGAATTCGCCACCGCCGATTCGCGCGACCGTGCAGTCATTCCCAACGGCTATCCTGATCCGCTCCGCAGTCTCCTGCAGCAGACGATCGCCGAATGCGTGTCCGAAGGAATCGTTAACGATTTTGAATCGGGCAAGCTCAAGCACCAGCAAAGCAACTTTGCTGTTTGATAAATTTGCCAATTCAATGGCTTCCGCGAGCTTTGTCTGGAAGAGGGTTGGATTTGGCAACCCGGTCAAGGGGTCGTAATAGGCCAGGAATCGGAGGTGTTCGGTCGCTTCTCTCCGATCTGTGATGTCTTCTACAGTGCCTTCAAGATGCACGGCGATTCCGTTTTCATCCCGGGCGGCGCGCATATTCAACCAAACCCACTTATTGGCTCCGTCGCGGCATTGGATTTCAGCTTCAATGCGCGACACGTCACTTATCTCGACGGAAGCCTTCCACTCCTTGAGGCGGCTGGGTTCGACGAGGAACTGTTGCCGTGAGTCAGCTGTTTCGGCGAGGAGTTGTTCAGGCGAATCATAGCCGTAGATGCGAGCCATCATTCGGTTCACGCTAAGCAGGCGGCCACTGAAACTCATCCGAAAGATTCCAACCGGCGATTCTTCAAACAGACTGCGATACTTCAACTCTTCAGTCTTCAGATATTCGAGGGCTCTCTCTTGGTGAACGAGGAGCCGATCAACGGAGTTCAGCGCTTCATGCCTGGATTCTTCAGCGGAACGGGAACGCCTTCGTTCGCGAAAGGGTCGTGGACGGACGGGGGTGCTCAACTCGAGCGCCTCAACATTGAGGGGAGGCTCCGAGTGAACATTGGGTTCCGGATCGGCCTGCGCATGAGGTCCTTTTGCGAACCCGTCATAAAGCATGAGCCCTTATCGGCAGCACGCGGCAAAAATTCCAAGGAATTCTGAAATGTCTCACCATACGGTATCGGGCGGCTGCGGGCACCGCTCTTCAGCAAAACACCGGCCCCCCGATTGGGCGTCGGTGCTAACCAGTCACATCTGCCGGATTGGCGTCGGCTTCAGCAACGTCTTGACTCAGAACTAGTGGAGTAACTCATTTAGTATCAGTGGAGTATGCATAAGACGGTGATCGGATGAGCTGATTCCCATTGATTGCAGGCGTGCAAATCAGTGTGCGGGTCGCGCAATAGCGGGCCATCCGTCAGGTTGCTTCAGCGCTGGGTGCGAAAAACCGCCGCCAGTCGTTTTTCCCGGGAACTTACGTTTTGCAGATCACGTGACGAGCGCTGGAATCCGGAAATGCACGTGCCGATAGTGAAAGCTCCGATCGCTGAACCCAACATCCCACTACGACCGGATTGAGTTCAGGAATCATCCAGATGCGACCCGCCGAACGGAGCGCTGAGCGGGCCGAAGTTTCCTGCCGAAATCGCGCTGAAATCCCGGTTGCGTACCATAGAGCCGACGAAGGGACCTGGTGGTGATGAGCCTAGACAAAAGCACCGCGGGCGGCATAGTCCTGGCACTGGCCGGGATAGGAATCGGTCTGATACTGGATGGGGGGAAACTGGCACAAGTCTTGCAGCCGACGGCCGCATTGATTGTCTTCGGGGGAACGCTCGGTGCTGTGATGATTCAATTCCCACTCAAAATAGTGCTCCGGGCGCTGGCGCAACTCAAGTACGTATTTTTCAATGCGGAACCAGAACCGGACTCACTGGTGGAAAACCTCTTGCAGTATGCGTACAAGGCCCGCCGGGAAGGGATCCTGGCGTTGGATGACGAGTTGGCGAAGATCCAGGATCCATTTTTGAGAGACAGCCTGATGCTGGCCATTGACGGCGTGAGCGCGGTCGATCTGCGGAAAATGATGGAGTTGCAGCTCGATTATGAAAGCGAGAAGGAAGAGCGGATTCCGAAAGTATTTGATGCCGCTGGCGGGTTTGCACCGACCATCGGGATACTTGGCGCGGTGCTTGGTTTGATCCAGGTGATGCAACACCTGCAAGATATTAATGAGGTCGGCAAAGGGATCGCGGTTGCATTCGTGGCCACGATCTATGGGGTTGCTTCGGCCAATCTTCTCTTTCTTCCCTGGGCAGGGAAGCTGAGGATCCGCTTACGCGAGCGACAGGTTATCCAGGAGATGACACTTGAGGCTGTTCTTTCAATCATTGAAGGTGTCAATCCCAGGGCTCTGCAGTTGCAACTTAACAGCTTTCTGGCTACTCCTGACCGACGCGCCGCAGACAAGGTCACGGTCCAATGAGAAGAGGAAGGCGTCATAGCGCGGAGCCGGAGAATCAGGACCGCTGGCTGGTTTCCTATTCCGATTTCATCACCGTCCTCTTTGCGTTTTTTGTGGTTCTTTTCGCGTGTTCCTACAGAGATAACCAGGCGATCAAGAAACTCTCACAAGCCATTCACATCGGGTTTCAGGAGCTAGGCGCATTCTCCGGCGGGCAAAGCAGCTTTGGAGTAGCGTATCGCGACCTGAAGTTGAACGGGGTTCCAGGCCCCATACCAATTCAGCCTCCCCCCGTCCCGATGGACCCATGCACTCGGAAACCCCAGGAAGAGAATCGAACGGAAGCGACCGGAGTTGATATTGCAGAATTGCAGAAACAGCTCGAGGCCTCGATTGGAAAAGAAATCCGGAACCACGAAGTAATTATGCGCGTTACTCCGGAGGGGTTCGTGATCAGCTTGAAAGATCTCGGATTCTTCAATAGCGGCGAGGCTGTTCTGCTTCCGGGCGCGTCGGACAAGATTGAAAGAATTGCGAAGGTTCTGTCGCAGCATGGATTGGAGTTGCGCGTTGAGGGGCATTCCGACAACCAGCCGATCCATACCCCTGAGTTCCGCTCGAATTGGGAGTTGTCGACTGCGCGTGCAATGACTGTGCTGATGCTGCTGATCAACGAGTCTCGACTGGATCCTACGAAGGTCTCTGTAGCGGGATACGGGCAGTTCCGTCCCATCGCAGACAACGCAACGCCCGATGGACGCCAGATGAACCGGCGCGTGGACCTGGTGGTGGTGGCAGCATCGGTCCCGCGGCCTCTTGCCCAATAGCCGCCGGTAGGGCCTGCAAATGCCTCGCGCAACTCTGCGGCCGCTGTGTGAATTGGGCGCGCCGGCCCCCAAAAAATCCGGGCTGAAAATTATCCGCGGCGATGCCGATAGACAAACGACGATCCAGCTTCCTGACTCGAGTCTGCCTGCGAGTAGAGGCGTCGGATTATTTCGACTTTCCGGCAAGTGCTTGCCCGGGGAACGAGGCACATGTTCTCAATCGTTGGAATTGTCATCGTATTCGGCGCGGTCCTGGCTGGCTTCCTGATGGAAAAGGGCCCGGTAGCAGTTCTTGTGCAGCCGTCAGAATTTGTCATTATCGGCGGCGCGGCGATTGGGACAATGCTCGCGGCGAATCCCATGTATGTGCTCAAGAAGATTGCGCATGGTTTGGGAGGGGTTCTGGGAGGGTCCAAGTACTCCAAGAGCCGGTATCTTGACACGCTGAAGATGATGTTTGCGTTGTTCAACAAGGCTCGGAAGGAGGGGCTGAACGGAATTGAAACCGATGTTGAAGAACCAGGCAAAAGCTCCCTTTTCTCCAAGTATCCAGCCTTCCTGAAGAATCATCATGCTAGGGACTTTGTTTGCGACACACTGAGAATGGCGATTACCGGCGGGGCCACTCCTTTTGACGTCGATCAGATGATGGAATTGGATATGGAAGTTCATCACGCAGGGGCGACCAGTCCTGCGACGGCGCTGACAACCGTAGCCGACGCATTGCCGGGCCTGGGAATTGTTGCCGCTGTTTTGGGGGTCGTGGTCACCATGAGTTCGCTCGGTGGCCCACCGGAAGAGATTGGCCACAAAGTGGCGTCCGCATTGGTTGGGACATTTCTGGGCATTTTGCTTTGCTACGGAATGGTTGGCCCGCTGGCGACCAACTTGTCAAAACTGGTGGATGACGAGCATGCGTACTACCACGTGCTCCGCGTTATCATGCTCGCCTTCATCAAAGGAATGTCTCCGATTCTGGCTGTGGAAATGGCTCGCCGGGCAATTCCTGAACATGTCCGTCCGAGTTTTCAAGAGGTAGAGAAAGCCTGCCGCCAGCGAGACGAATCGCCCGAGCCTGCAGGAGCACAAGCGACTGGAAAGGGTTAATGAGGTGGCAGAGACACCGGAAGTCATTATCGTCAAGAAGAGGCCTCGTCATGGCGGCAGTCACGGCGGCGCATGGAAGGTTGCTTACGCTGACTTTGTGACTGCGATGATGGCATTGTTCATTGTGCTTTGGATGATGAACGCGAGCAAGGAAGTTCAGGAGGCGGTTGGCGGCTACTTCAAGGACCCGCGAGGCAACTCCAAGATGGTTGGGAGCAACAAGAACGGCGGCGGCGTCTATGTTGCGATGAAGAAGGAAGACTTGCAGAAGCTCAAGGAACAGTTGGAAAAGTCGATTCATAAGCTCGATCCAAATAACAAACTGAAGGGGCAGATCGAAATCACGATCACCGAGGAAGGCCTGAGGATCGAGCTGATGGAGTCAGCAAAAGGGACGTTTTTCGAGTTGGGGAGCCCCAGGCCGACCCCGGCTCTGACAGAGCTTCTGCAGGTTCTGTCTTCGGAACTGGGCAAGCTTCCCAACAAGATCTCAATCGAAGGGCACACTGATTCCAAGCCCTATTCGCAGGTAAAGACCTACGACAACTGGGACCTTTCGTCTGATCGAGCGAACGCAGCCCGGCGCCTGATGCAGGACGAAGGAATCAAATCGGATCAGATATCGCAAGTGCGGGGCTTTGCTGACCAGCGGCTCCGTTTACCTCAGAAACCGGAAGACCCTTCCAATCGCAGGATTTCGTTGATCGTCCAGTACGCTCCCGACGCCGCCGGAGAAATGGCTCCCATCAGCTCGGAATTGAAATCCGGGATTGTGTCGGCGCCAAAATAGCAGGCGCTCTGTTGACGAGGAGCAAACCCGCAATACGTTTAGATAGCCCTGATTTTTCCGCCCTGAACGGCGACCAGAGATTTGACGAGGTCGACCATTGTCTTTCGATCAGCGTCGTTTGTATAGATCAAATCGAGCCCTGCCTGAGAGTCCTGAACGTAAGCAAATCGCACATGGAATTCAATTGTCTGGCCTTCGCAGTCCACTGAAACTCTTCCGTGTGAACTGACCTGCTGAGGGTGTTCAATTTCCACCTTCATGCCATTGTTGCTTATCTCCGTGCAGCGCGCAGCCAAGGTCGAATCGTTGAAGATGAGCCGAACAGGAATGTCGCAGGAAAACCGAGGATCTCGATATTGAAATGTGTGCATGGCTTTCCCGCAATCCTTCCCTTGTATCCGGCAATCGTTTACCTGTAGAATAAACTCTAAACCAATTACAGCACGATGATTGCCTCGAAACCGCTCGCACCTGCTCAATTTCAAAAACGATCGTGAGAAAGAGTGACGTTTGACAAGATTACCTGTGTAATGCTACGTTGTTTCCTCATTTTTACACATATACGCAGATTTTTTCGCCTTCCGAAACCAACGCTTTGTTTAGAGTTTCAATTACTGGCGCTTTCCCGTAGTTGACGTTTCCGATTGCGTGAAGTAATGTGTGACCTAAATCACCAACAAAGGTACCAAAGGAGGATAAAGTCATCTCCGTGAATCGCTGCACATCAATAATGAGTGCCCAGCCCCGGAACATCAGTTCCCTGACTGGACGAGCCATTCTCATTGCAGAAGAGGACCCATCGCTGGCGGCTTTTCTCAGCAGGGAACTCCGAGCCGAATCTCATGACGTAGAAATGACGCATGACGGTGAGGCGGCCTTAATGGCATTGCAAGACAATCGGCGGTACGATCTGGTCATTCTGGACCTGAACCTTCCCAAGTTGGACGGGTTGAGCCTGATAAGGCAGGTGAAAGCGACCAAGCCACGGTTGGCAATGATCGTTTTGTCTGCCCGAAGCCGCATCGAGGACAAGGTGCTGGCATTTCACAACGGAGCGGATGACTTCCTCGCTAAGCCGTTTTCCATTCTGGAGTTGATGGCTCGCGTCCAAGCGCTTTTACGCCGTCATTCCGGTGTGGTCCCGAATATTTCCCAAGTGGCGGATTTGATTCTGTATCGAGAGGAACACCGGGTTGAGCGGAATGGCCGGAAGATCGATTTGACGCCGCGCGAATTTGCGCTCCTTGACTGCCTGATGCGCAGCGCCGGGCGCCCCGTCTCGCGGACAAGCCTTTTTGAAGAGGTGTGGAAGGCGCCGTACGATCCTTCTACCAACATCGTTGATGTCTACATGAAGTACGTAAGAGATAAGGTGGACGGCCCAGGGGAACACAAGTTGACACGCACGGTTCGCGGGATCGGGTACGAGCTTAGTGAGAGCAGCGGGGGAGAGAGATTAGCAAATGGCGCACCGGCAGCTTAACTGGCAATCTCAATTTTCGACTGAAAAACTCGAATATTGAACCTGAGCACAGATAAAGCGTGTAGGAATGTGATACACTCATGAGTGAGTACACACTCATTGATCTTTGGGTATGGGGGGGCGCCCAATTGGGGAGTTGTTTGCTGCCGATCAGTCCGACTGTGACAAGGGTGGTTTGTTTGGGCTACGAACTTTTTCAACAGGTAAACGGTTTCCGTAGGAATGTGGTGATTGGAATTCGTCTGATGTGACCAGTACGGGATATCCGCCTATCAATTTCGTGAGGACCGAGATGCGACACGGTACTCAGCAACGTCTGATCGTTCCACTGCCCACATTGGGTGGACTTTCAAACTCTAATTGAACTTTCATTTGACCGACAAAGGACAGGCGGACAGAAATCCAATGGGAGCACCAGTCGTTCAATCTGTGCGATATGAAGATCGAATTCCGATCGATGTTTTTGTTGTAAGCCCGAATCCAAAGATCCGCCAGGCGCTTCATGAGAAGCTGGGTCGCCCGCGGTGGAACGTTATTCAGTCAAGCAGCGGCGCAAACGCGCTGGAATTACTTGAGGATCACGGCACTGCCGACGGGGTGTTGTTGCTGGACCCGATGTTGCCAGATCTTGAGCCAAATGAATTCCACGGAATCGTGAGGTTGCGCTTTCCGAATACCCAAATACTGGCACTGAATTCGCACACTGGCCAGTTGTTGATTGGAGCGTCTTCGCCAACGCCGCTGTCAACGCAGCTCGTCGAGCTTATTAACCGGGGAGGCGCGGTTCAAACCCCCATGATCCCGGAAATCGGCATTCAGAATTCGCGTGATCGATCAGAGGGTAAAGCCAATCTTCGCGGCATGATCGGGGATTCGGAAACAATGCAGCGGGTCTATTCGCTGACACGGATGGTCGCAATTCGAGATACGACCGTATTGGTGACCGGTGAGAGCGGTACCGGCAAAGATCTGGTTGCGCAGGAGGTCCACCTCATCAGCCCGCGCAGGAGACAGCCATTCGTAGTGGTGAATTGCTCCGCAATTCCCGAATCGCTGCTTGAAGCAGAATTATTCGGCTACGCCAAGGGCTCTTTTACCGGAGCGGTTCAATCCCGCATCGGCCGTATTCATGCCGCACATGGGGGTACCCTCTTCCTCGATGAAATCGGAGATATGCCGGTTTCGCTGCAAAGCAAGATGCTTCGATTCCTCGAACAGGGAGAGGTGCAGCGGCTGGGCGGCAACGACAGCCTCAAGGTAGATGTGCGTGTGGTGGCGGCCACCAATGCGGACCTGAAAAAGAAAATCGCGGATATGCAGTTTCGTGAGGACCTTTATTACCGGCTTGCGGTCTTCCCGATCCACCTGCCCCCCTTGCGTGAGCGAATGGGTGATCTCGAAGACCTGGCCATTGCTTTTGCCGCGAAATTCCATCCTGGAGTTTCGATCAGCCAGGAAGCCATGCAGATCCTGAAGCATCACACGTGGCCTGGAAACGCGCGTGAGTTAAGGAACACAATCGAGCGAGCGACAATTCTTGTGGGACCTGGGCGCGAAATCAAGCCCGAACACATTTTTCTTTAGCCCTCTGTTCCGTTATGGGCAAAATGTTCCCACTTTGGCATGCCTCGTGCATGTGAGATAGGCAAATGCTGCCCTATTCTCATGTGGTTCCAATAAACAGCGCCGCGAACGGCTCTCTGCACAATCCGGTGTTGCTGGCCGATGCGTTCTCCGAGTTCATCTCTGCATCGTCGCAACTCGAAGCTTCATACCGCGATTTGCAGAGAGAGGTAGCCCAACTTGGCATTGAACTGACCGAGCGCAACGCTGCGCTCACGCGCAGCCTGGCGGAAAACGACAGAATCCGGGTTGCCCTTCAGCAAATCATTGATTCGATGCCGTGCGGCGTTCTGGTGCTGGACTCGGACGAGACCGTCGTTACCATCAATCCCGAAGGACGCAGGTTGCTCGACCTTGGAAATGCCCAGGCTGGTAGTTTGCTCGAGCTCTCTGCGGTTAGCCAGGTGGATTTCGCATCGTTGCTGGCAAGTTGTGAACGCGAAGTCACAAGCGAAGTCTGCCTCTCGTATGCGGGCGGAAAACGCTGGGTTGCAATCAGCAACCGCAAGCTGTCGTTTGAGCATGTTGGCCAGGAATTGGAAGCCAAATCGCTGCAGCTCAAGAGCATTTGGATTCTGCGCGATGTAACGGCAAGCAAGCTGGCGGAGCGAGAGCGGGAGACCGCGCGGAACGCGATGGCGTTGGCGGAGGTTTCAAGCATACTCGCTCACGAGATTAGAAATCCGTTAGCGTGCATGGAATTGTTTGCCGGTCTTATCGCTGAGGATCGAGGCAAAGATGCGCCGTGGGTATCTCCGCTGCGTGCGGGGATCCGCCAACTCTCAGGAACGGTCAATAACGTCCTGAATATTCACGGCGGCGGCAACTTGCACCTGGGACCCATCAATCTTGTCGAGTCGATGCAAACCGGCGTTGAATTTGTGAGACCAATTGCTGACCAGGCGGGTGTCCATCTTTCCTTTCAGAGTGGAGAAGGCGCGCTCATGATTCTGGGCAACGAGAATCTTCTTGGCCAGATCATCTTGAACCTGATCTGCAACGCCATTCGACACACGGCCCCCGGCGGGGAGATTGAAGTATCGACCCAGGGAATATCTCGCGATGGGAGCATGAGTGGGTTGGTGGAGATCACCGACACAGGGTGTGGTATGGAGCCAGAAATTCTTGACATGATTTTCGAGGCTGGGTTCAGCGGGAGCGGTGACAGGCCAGGGCTCGGCCTGGCGGTTTGCAAGCGCCTCATGATTTCGCACGGCGGAGAGATCCGTGTTTCCAGCCAGCTAAACCAAGGCACTACGTTTCAACTGGAGTTCCCAACCCTATGACAATCGATTCGGCTTCCAGAGTGTTGGTGGTAGATGACGAACCCGGAATTCGCACTGCCCTGCGCGCGAACTTCCTTCGTCACGGCTGGCAGGTCGAAACGGCGTTTTGTGTGCGCGATGCAATCCGCATTCTTGAAGCCAGCGAATTCGACCTGGTTGTCAGCGATGTCCGCATGCCCGATGGAACAGGCATGGAGGTGATGCGCTCCGCATCCAAGCTATCGCCCGGAGCGGCCGTCATTCTGTTGACCGCATACGGTTCGGTTCCCGACGCGGTGACAGCAATGCGCGATGGCGCGTTGGACTACCTGACCAAGCCAGTCTCCTTTGACCAGTTGCAAACCATCGCAGCCAAGGTCATGCACCGCGCAAAGCTGATGGCAGCCGGCGATCCCGCGCCCAACGGCGCAATCGTTGGCCGCTCGCCTGCCTTGCTTGGCGCCATACAACGCGCACGCGCGGCGGCAAGTACTGGCGCCGACGTTCTCATCGAGGCGGAAAGCGGAACCGGCAAGGAACTGCTGGCCCGATTCATTCACGATGCAAGCGATCGAAGCCGTAAGCCCTTTGTGGCCGTGAACTGCGCCGCGGTTCCGGAGTCGCTGCTTGAAAGTGAATTATTTGGACATTGCCGCGGCGCATTCACGGGCGCGGTTGCATCGAAGCCTGGTAAGTTCGAACTTGCGGATGGGGGCACGATTCTGCTGGACGAGATTGGCGAGATGCCGCTTCACCTGCAGCCCAAGCTCCTGAGAGCCCTGCAGGAAAGGGAGTTTGAAAGGCTTGGCGAATCACGTTCGGTCCAGGTAGATATTCGCGTCATCGCCACAACCAACGTCTCGCTTGCCGCGATGGTCCAGCGCGGACAGTTCCGCAGCGATCTCTATTATCGTCTCAACGTGATTCCGCTTTCGTTGCCGGCCTTGCGCGACCGCCGGGAAGACATTCCAATTCTGGCGCGCCATTTTGCGGAGAAGTGCGCTGCTCAAATGCACCTGGCAACACCGCGCCTTCATCCCGAATTTCTTGAGCGCCTGATGTCCCATACCTGGCCGGGGAATGTAAGAGAGCTGGCCAATTTCATCCGCCGGGTGCTTACTCTCAGCGGAACGATCGACCTCGACGAGAGTTGTTTCGAATTGGAATTTCACGGAAGCTCAAAATCGCTTACATCGTCTCATGTGCAATCTCAGCCGCAGGCCTCGCCGGCGGGAACTCCGATCCGCCAGGTGGAACGGCTACATCTTGAAAGCACTTTGGCGCTCACGGATGGAAACCGCACCCATGCGGCCGAGATGCTCGGCATCAGCCTGCGCACATTGCGCAACAAAATTCGGGAGTATGGTCTCCCACCCAGGAGGTACGCATAGCATGTCTTCGCCACCAAGCCTCGATGCATTGCAAGGCTATCTCAAGGTCGTCACCGATCGTCAGCAGATGATCGTTTCCAACATGGCCAATGCGGATACGCCTGGATATCACACGAAGGATATTGATTTCCAGTCCGCAATACGGCACGTCATGAACGGCGATTCGAGCCCGGACATTCAGCCGGCTTCAATGGAGCTCGATGGATTGCCGGAGCGGCCTGACGGGAACAACGTGAACATCGACCGGGAAAGCCTGCTGCTTTCACAGACGCAACTTCAGTTTCAGCTCGGCATTCAGTTGGTCAAGAGCCAATTCAGCGATCTTCTGATCGCAATCAAGGAAGGAGCTTAGCCGTGGGCATCTTCGACATGATGAACATCAGCGCGTCCGCGCTCTCCGCTGAGCGACAGCGCGCGGAAGTCATTGCAGCTAACATGGCAAACGCCGAAACCACCCACACTGACTCAGGCGGCCCGTTCGTGCGCAAGGAAGTCATCTTCGGCTCGACGTCCGGGCCACTCTTTCATTCGGTGATGAACGGACTCGGGCGGTTCAATGAAACTCCGGCGGGGTCGGTGCAACTGACGCAGGTTATCGACGACCCCACTCCCCCGGTCATGCATTATGAGCCCGGCAATCCCGATGCGGACGACAAGGGCTTTGTGGCCTACCCAGCTATTAATCCGGTCAAGGAGATGACTGACCTGATGGGTTCTGTTCGCTCCTACCAGCTCAATGCATCCGCTGTGAGCGCGGAAAAACAGATGGTTCAGGAATCGATCGGAATCCTGAAAACTACGTAGGACGGAGTAGCGCGATGAGCAATGTCACTCTAGGTGGAATTCCCAATTCGTATTTGCCGCAACCATCGAATATAGACGCGGCGGACAACACTGAAGGCCTGAACTTCGGCGCCGTGCTCAAGAACGCCGTTCAGAATGTCGATCAACTGAACAACAACGCTGGAGCACAGGTAAGCAATCTGTTGCAGGGCGGCAGCGGCGATATGACGGGCGTGATGATTGCAGTCGAAAAGGCGGATGTCTCGTTCCAACTCATGATGCAGGTGCGCAACAAAATCGTGAACGCCTATCAGGATATCGAGAAAATGCAGTTTTAGGATTGGGGCACAATGGCTGGACTGAACGACGTTATCGAGCAAGGGAAGGGATTCTGGGCAAGCCGGACGGCGGTCCAGAAACGATACCTCCTGGCAGGCGCTGCCGGTACGCTCATCGCGCTGGCCTTGTTTGTCAAATTCATCGGCTCGCCCGATTACAAACCGCTTCAGACGGGCCTGGATCCGGCTGCCGTGCAGAAACTGACCGAGCAATTGGATGCGCAAGGCATTCCCCATCAGACCAGCCCGGATGGCACATCAGTCAGCGTCCCTCAAGAGAAGCTTGCCGCGGCTCATATGGCCACCGCTTCTCTTGGACCTTCGCAAAGCGCGCGAACAGGATTCGAACTGTTCGACAAAATGTCCTGGGGGCAGACAGAATTCGATCAGAAAGTCACGTATCAGCGCGCTTTGGAAGGCGAACTGGAACGGACCATCGCGACTTTGAACGACGTTGAAAGCGCACGAGTTCACCTGGTGATGCCAACCGATTCCGTCTTTCTCGATCGCCAGCACTCCGCCAAGGCATCGGTCATTTTGAAACTCCGCCGCAACAGTCTCTCGAAGGATGCGGTACTCGCGATCGCTCGCCTGGTATCTGGAGCCGTAGATCAGCTCAAGCCCGAGGATGTCTCGATTGTCGATGCCGATACAGCGAGGTCTCTGGGATTGGGCCACGACGGGCAGTCCAGTGGCGACGGTGTCGAAGCGACTCTTTCGCAGCAGTTGATCACCACCCTTGAGCCGGTGGTTGGCCTGGATAAAATCCGCGCCAGTGTCAACGTTTATAACGACGAAAGCACCACGGAAGAAAGCCAGGAGAAATACGATCCCACGGTGAGTGCGCTGCTCAGTGATCAGAAGTCGGAAGAACACGGAGGCCAGGCAGCGATTCCGTCGGGTGTTCCGGGAACCACCTCCAACATCCCTGCGGGCACGGCGAAGGCCGCCCCCCCAGCGCCGGCAACAACTCCGTCATCGATTACCGAGAGCACCCAGTATGGCGTGAACAAGACCATCGTTCATACCATGGTGCCCGCCGGCAAGATCCAACGGGTCACCGCCGCAATTCTGGTGGACGATGCGGTGGTTCAAACCGTTCAGGGCGGCAAGGTTTCATACAGCAAGCGCAAACGATCGCAGGAAGAGTTGAACAAGATTCAGGAAATCGCGGAAGCCGTCATCGGCTTCGATGCCAAACGCGGCGACAGCATCAGCGTGCAGAATATGTCGTTTGATGCAAATGCCGCCGATGCAAACCTGTCCGCCCCGACCTGGATTCAACAATCAGGAAAAGCCATTTCGGACTATTCGTCCCTGTTCCGCCCGCTTTCCCTTCTCGTCTTGTTCCTGCTGGCTTATGTCTTTGTGCTGCGCCCGGTTCAGAAGCAAGTGTTTAAGCCCGGCCTTCCCGCGGGCGCGCAGAGTGCGCTGGGGTCAGGTTCGGGGATGGGACAGCTTCCAGCGAGTTCGGGAGAACCTGTTGATGATCCTCAGCGAGCGAACCGGCTGAAGCAGCAGGCGATTGATATCACGAAGCAGAAGCCAGTGAACTCTGCACGCGCGATTCAGGCGTGGTTGCGAGAGGAGGCTTAATGAGCGCCACCGAACAGATGCAGATAAGCGGCACGCGCAAGGCGGCAATCCTGGTTTCATTGCTTGGAGAGGATTCGGCTGCGCTCATTTTCCGCAATCTTCCAGACCAGGACCTGCAGCGAATCACGGATGAAGTTGCAACATTGCCCGCGGTTCCTTTTGATGTCACGCTCGGGGTTCTTGAAGAGTTTCAGCAGATGTTGGCGGCACAGGATTTTATTGCAGTCGGCGGTCAGGATGTAGCCGCCCGGCTGCTGAACAAAGCTTTTGGAGAGAGCGGCGCACGCAGCATGATTGAACGCCTGGCGCAAGCCGACGAAATGAACCTGCTGAGAGTTGATTCGTTGAGCAAGGCCGATCCGAATAAGCTGGCCAGATTTTTGATCGGTGAGCATTCCCAGACCAAGGCCTTGATTCTCGGGCATCTCGATGCAAAGCAGGCTTCAGCACTGCTGATGAAGCTGGAGCCAGAAGTACGCGCGGATTGCGTGAGGCGTCTCGCGAACCTGGGCCAGTTCTCTCCGGAGGTAGCAGCTAAAGTTTCATCGGTGCTGAATCGCCGCCTGAAATCGGTTGGAAGCCAAATCAGGCGCAACGAATCCGGCTTCAGAGATGCGGCCGAGCTTATGAACCGGCTCGACCCGCTCACGGCCCGCGAGATACTCGACAACATTGAGCGAGAAGAGCCGAAGCTTGCTATCAGCATCCGCGATCTCATGTTCACCTTTGATGATCTTCTTGAAGTTCCTGAGCAGGAACTGCGCGATTTAATGAGCGCTATCGACAAGAAAACATTGATGGTCGCTCTCAAAGGAGCGAGTGAGGAATTACGAAGCCATTTTTATCGGACTATGTCTTCGCGAGCAGTCGAGATGATGAAAGAGGACTCGGAAGTCATGGGGCCGGTTCGAAACAAGGACGTAATCAAAGCACAAACGGAAATTGTTGCCATTGCACGCAAGCTCGAATCAGAAGGAAAAATCGCATTGAAGAGTGAGGGAGACGATGAGTACATATTCTAGCGTGGAGTTTGAGAGCTTGCAGCCGATTCCAATCAGGAGTTTGGAATATAGGGATATGGGGATGCACGCGGTCCTGAATGGTGCCGGCTATCTGCCAGTCGAGGCGCGTAATTCTCACGAAGAAGGCTCGGCCAGCACAGAGGCTGAGATCGCCGCCGCGGACCTTTCAAAGCGGATCAATCAGGAGCGGGCCGACGCGATTGCGCAAACAGAACAAAGGCTGCGGCAGGAGTACGAGCAAAAGCTGCAGAGTGCAAGGACGGCTGTTGGCGCCGCTGTTTCAGGATTTGATGCGCAGCGGACCGAGTACTTTGCCAACATCGAAGCTGAGATTGTGCAACTCTCCCTGGCGATTGCGACCAAGATTCTGCATCGGGAGTCGCAAGTTGATCCCATGCTTGTGGCGACACTGGTAAGAATGGCCGTGGAGAAGATGCGGGAAGAGTCGAAGGTGACGGTTAGCGTCGGTTCGAAGCGCCTGGCACAATGGAAGGCCTACTTTGCAAGCCACCCCAGCGTCGCTCGAGTTGAGGTAGTGGAGAACCCGGGACTGAGTGAGCATGACTGCCAGTTGGACACGGAGCTTGGGACGGCAAACTTTGGGTTGGATACTCAACTGAAAGAAGTGGAACAGGGATTCTTTGATCTGCTCGCATTGAGGCCAACTACGCGATGAAGAATTCGCTGCTGGCCCCGTATCTTCATGCGCTTCAAGTCGGCTCCACGCTGCGCTGGAAGGGCCGGGTCAAACAGGTTGTCGGCAACCTGATTGAGTCGGAGGGGCCATTCGGCTTTGTCGGTGAATCGTGCGAGATCATGGGCGCCGGCGATAAGAGTTATGCAGCGGAGATTGTCGGCTTTCGGGGCACGACCATCTTGTCGATGACTGCAGATCAACCGCAGGGCATCCGGTTGGGAGATCAAATCGTAGCTTGGGGCGCGCGTCCTTCCATCCGCGTGGGCGAGGGTTTGCTGGGCCGGGTTATCGACCCCGCAGGCAATCCTCTGGATGGTAAGGGAGACTATCGCGCCAGGCGTGCGGTAACCATCGACGGTTCCGCGCCTCTGCCGCTTGAACGGGTTCCGATTCGCGAACCACTCGGATGCGGCATCAAAGCGATCGATGGATTCCTGACTTGCGGCAGAGGGCAACGCATTGGCATCCTGGGCGGAAGCGGCGTGGGAAAGAGCACGCTGATCGGAATGATGGCACGCGGAACAGCGGCCGACATGACGGTGTTGGCCCTGGTGGGGGAGCGCGGACGCGAGGTCGGTGAGTTCCTTGAGGTGCTCGGCAAGGAAGGCCTGCAGCGCTCGGTTGTTATTGTCTCCACATCCGATCAATCGCCTTTGCTTCGCATCCGTGCCGCGCTTGCTGCTACCGCGGTCTCTGAGTATTTTGCCAGCCTGGGTAAAAACGTCCTGCTCATTACCGATTCCCTCACGCGCTTTGCAATGGCGCAGAGGGAGATTGGGCTGGCTGCGGGTGAACCGCCCACAGCAAAAGGCTACACTCCCTCAGTGCTCAACATGCTGGCCAGGTTGGTGGAGCGGGCAGGGAACTTCTCGCAGGGAAGCATCACAGCCTTCTATACGGTACTCATGGAGGGAGACGATCAGTTGGACCCTGTCGTTGATACGGTTCGGTCGCTTCTTGATGGGCACGTGATCCTGGATCGGAACCTTGCCATGCGCAGCCACTATCCTCCCATTTCAATCATCGAGAGCCTGAGCCGTTTGATGTCGAGCATGGTCTCAAAGGAACACCTTGCGAAGGCCAATGCCCTGCGGCTTTCGTTGGCATCTTATGCACGCTCAGAGGATCTGATTCGCATCGGCGCCTATCAACCCAATACCGATCCGATTTTGGACAATGCGATCCGAAACCTGCCGGCAATCAACAAATTTTTGCAGCAGACGCCGGATCAACTTTGCAAATACGAACAGGTCGTTGACCTGCTGATGGACCTGGCGGGGTAGAAATGGCTTTTCGGTTTTCGCTCGCGGCAGTGTTGATGGTCCGGGAGAATGGGAAGAAGCGCGCGGAACAGGACCTTCGCACCATTCAACTCGAGATTGACCAGGTCGCACAGCAAATTGAAAATCTCAATACATATACTGCAAACACGCACAAAGCGCGTGAGAGCGCGATGCAGCAGCCGATTCCAGGAGGTGAGCTGCATTCCTTCGAACATCGGGTCAAGGCAATCGCCGAAGCCAGGAAGGGCCTGCTCGATCGTCTTCAAATTCTGGAACTCGAGCGCGAACGCAGAATGAATATTTATCATGCTGCCCATCGCGACTTGGAAACCATCGTCGAAATGCTCGATGAGCAGCGCACCGCTTACGACCAGGAACAGAGTCGGAATGAGCAGAAGCAACTCGACGATATCTTTGCTGCGCATGCAGTCAAAGAAACGAATCACAATAACTAAGTACAGACCACTCCGATCTCGCGCCTCTCCGTCGCGTGATGTCATCATCTGCCTTGCTTGATAGACAGTGCTACTAGGCAGAGATTGCCGGGTGGATACGGCAAGTCTTGCCGATTTGCCGGCTCTGGCGCACAGAGATATGGAAGGCATAACTTCAAGTTATTGATAAACGGTAACTTAGAGTAAGCATCGAAACTCTCGAACAGAATTTCCACTGGTGCGTCACGTGCAAGATCATTGGCGTGCGTATTCCATCAGCAGCAACGGCTTCCACCCAGACACCGCAGCCCCCGGTGTCGATCCTGCAGGCTGGCGCAGGCTTCGCTGAACTGCTTAGTGCGGCTTCAGTGATTCGGTTTCCTGTGCAGCCGGGGTCCGCTCCAAAAGAACAGTCCGGGCAGGGTTCATCAAATAAAGCAGCCGCGCGGCCGACGGAAGCGCAAGCGGTCTCGGTTCAAAGCAACGAGAATTCATGTCCAATCGTATTTCCATCTCGAGATGACCGGAACGAATCTGTCGCGCGTGAGACGGCCGACGATCAGGATAAGAGCAACCGCAAAACAAATCATTCAGTATCTTCGCAGTCTTCCATCAATCACGCGGACGACACACCCGACAACACGACGCAGTTACCGCAGATTGCGGAAGCCAATGCGTTGTCCGCGGATCAATTGCCGAGACAGGGAAGCGATCAAACACAGAGTGAAGAAAATCTCACGGCAAATGAGAAGCAAACGAATGCGCAGGACTCGAAAGTCGGCTTCGAGGTGTGCGGGCCCGAGCAACTTCAACCGGGGACTAATGAAAAGACGCCGGAGTCAAGCAAGTTTTCACAAGATCCGTCGACATCGTTCATGCCACTGAATACGGTTGATGAGGATGACTCGGATGCGTCCGCCGAACCAGTCGGCTTGCAAAGCCTGACTACAGGAACGATCCCATCCTCGGGCGCTTCAATCCCATCGCAGCCATTGTCGTTCGCAATGTCTACCACTCCCGATGACAAACAGATTGGGATTGGAGTTGCGGGTAACACTACACAGAAGATCGAAATCACCAAGACTAATTCGGGGAACCAGGACACTGCCAACGCGGCTGGCCCCGCAGCAGGTAAGACCGACCCCTGTACGAATAGCGTCAGCGAGACTCCTACTCATAGCGCGCAAGGCACGGCTAATGACTCCTTGCAGATTTCAGCGACAACACAGCGCGTTGCAGATATCGTGTCGTCTCATCCAAACTCACAAACCGCGTTGAACACGCCGGTGTCGAGCCCGGCAACAACCGCGCCTCGTATTGCGGATGGACCCGGTGAGATATCGCACTCCGGCGCTTTGCGGTCAGCGGCACCATCGATCGAAGCGGACACCAATCCCGCAATGCCAGCCTCGGCAATGAGCGATGCCAGGTTGATGCAGACAATGAACCAGTCGGAGATGCGCATCGGGTTGAACTCGAACGCCTTCGGTGAGATTTCGATTCGCACTTCAATCTCTGGGCACGAGTTGATTGCGCAAATATCACTCGATCACAGCGAATTGAGCCAGGCAATGTCTGCGCAAGTCTCCTCAGTGCAAACAAAACTTGGCGACGAGCTTGGCCTTCAAACATTGATCGAGATCAACAACCACGCAACCGCTCAACCAGGTGACGCCGGAAGCTCTTCACAAAGAGAAAGAGGCTCTCCTGCGGCGCCAGCGCGGGCTTCGAGCGTAGCAGCGGTGGGGGAAGAAGGAAGCGGCTCGAGTCAAGAAGCAGTTATGAACAAAGCAGATGAAACACGGTTGGATATCAGAGCATAAGCCGACTCATGGAGTTAGAGAGGAACATAACATGAACATTCAAGGAATCAGCCCACTGGTCACAGCGCCCTTGCTGCCGCAGACCTCGCAGAAGCCTACTGCGGCAAGCAGCACTTCCAGTACCAATAGCACTTCGGGGAGCAGCAGCACTTCGAGCAGCACTGGAGGGCTGTCGTCAACCAATCTCGAGAGCACCTTTCTGAACTTGCTGGCCACGGAGTTGCAAAATCAGGACCCAACGTCTCCCGTCGATCCCACGGAGATGGTGGGACAGCTAGTCTCTCTCAACCAGTTGGATCAGCTCATCTCCATCAACCAGACGCTCTCAAACCTGGGCGGTTCGGGTTCAACCTCAACCACTGGTTCACAGGTTGGAGCACAAAACGCGTCTGCCAATTCTGGCGCTGCGAGCGTCCCGCAAATTGGATCGCAAAACGAATTGAATGCGCACAGAATCGGGAATCTCTCGAACAACGTAGCGCCGGCCAGCCACACTCCGTCGGTATCGCAGGCGCCTGGCCTGCTGCAACCGGGATATGCCGCGGCAGCCGGTTCGAACGCGCTCATGAATTTGTATGGCAGTTTCACGGCTCCGGCCCAACATCAGTAACTCTCATCACAAGGAGGTAGTTCAATGGCATCCTTTGGAATTCCGCTTTCTGGCCTGCAGGCCAGTTCAAATTCACTCAGCGTTATCGCAAATAACCTGGCTAACCTCAACACCGATGGGTACAAAAGCCAGACCCTCAACTTCGGCGACATGTTGTTCCAGATGCAAGGATCCTCCGGCAACGGCGATCCCATTCAGATTGGTTCAGGCGTGCAGGTTGAAAGCACAACCTCCAACTTTACAAACGGCACCGTAAATTCAACGGGTGTGGCTTCGAATATGGCGCTTCAGGGCAATGGATTCTTCGTTGTCAATAACGCGGGAAGTACGGAATACACGCGCGCCGGCGACTTCACAGTCAATTCATCGGGACAGCTTGTGGATGCCAATGGCGACCTGGTTATGGGGTATCCGGCAACCAATGGGGTGGTCTCGACAACCGGCACGCTGGGCCCGATTACGGTAAACCAGGCAGCTACAATCCCGGCCGTACCCACGACTAGCTTTGAAACAACCACTAACCTTCAGGCCGGGTCGGCGATCGGCGCCACATTCAGCACTCCGATCAGCGTGGTCGACTCTCTCGGCGCATCGCAAACGTTGAGCATCCAGTATACGAATACGGGCACCAATACCTGGAGCTACAGCATTACCTTGCCGGCGTCCGCTACGGGCGCGACGAGTCCAACCATGGTGGCCTCCGGTTCACTCACGTTCAACTCCTCCGGGGCGCTTACCTCGCCCAGTGGATCAGTGACAGGAATCAAAATCACTGGTCTGTCAGATGGCGCAGCTCCAATGAACCTCACCTGGAATCTCAGCGATGCATCGGGGAATCCGACCCTGACTCAGCAGGACTCAGCGAGCGCGACCACGGCGACGAATCAGAACGGCTATGGCGTTGGCACGCTCACAAATTACTCGGTGCTTGCGGACGGAACGGTCCAGGGGCAGTTCAGTAACGATCAAACACTTGCGCTGGGACAAGTTGCGGTTGCGGGTTTCGCAAATGTGCAGGGATTGTCGCAGTTGTCCAACGGAGATCTCCAATCCACGTTCAGCTCGGGAGCAGCCGTGATTGGGCAGGCGGGCATCGGCGGACTTGGAACAATCACTGGGAGCGCTGTTGAAGGCTCCAACGTTGACTTGTCCACCGAGTTTTCCAACATGATTGTGGCTCAGCAGGGATACGAGGCCAACGCGAAGGTTCTCACCACGCTTGACCAGGTCTCTCAGGCCACGATCCAGTTAGTGAGTTAGCGCATTGGAATTGGAATAGTTGTTAACTTACGATTAGAAACTCCCGCCGGGCATTGTCGCTGCCTGGCGGGAGGACCTTTCGAATTGTCACTTCTCATCGCTATCTCACCAGGTACGTGGGCCGCCTGGCCTGTCTCCCGATGCCTGCAACTTATTGCACGAGAACAACCTGGCGACTACTCAGGCGCGCCTGCGCAGAGCTGTGCCCGTGCCCTTCACTGCGGCCCTCGGATTGCATTGACCTTATTGCAATCGATCCACTTATTGTCCTCATAAGTCGCCTGGCGCAGGTTGGTCAGACGACCGTGGCTTGAGCGGACATGATTTGCTTGAGGGGTCTTATGAGCAGCGCACCACAAACCTTTGAAAAGAATCCTGGCGATCCGCTAATGCCGGGTTCGACAACCGGCGCGCAGTCACTTGACTGCATGCCCTGGCTACCTTGCGCCCTCAGCCTCGAGGTGCCCATCGTGGGTTTCACAATCGGCGATCTTCTGATGCTCACCAAAGGTTCCGTTGTGGAGAGCTCGTGTCATCACACCAGCGATGTTCCGCTGCGTGTGAACCAGTTGCTGATTGGCTGGACAGAATTTGAAGTGATCGGCGAGCGTCTAGCGGTTCGCATAACGGATCAGGCATGACGATGACCAACAGAGCATTCGACACCATTGTACCCAGAGGTCGCCAGCAGCCGTCTTCCCTAACGCCGGGTCCGCTGGCGGCGCCACCAAGGTTTCACGAAGTTTTGCGCGATTCCGGTGAAGTCCCGCTTCAAAGCCTCGCCAGATTGTCGCCATCCTCCTGGCCGTATCGTCAAAAGTCGATGCGGAAGCAGAAGATCGCCAAACCGGGAACGCTAACGCGCGCACTGTCGTGGATGAAGAAGCAGTACCCGGCGATCCCGGAAAAACGCATGCGGGTGGCTGAAACGATACCGCTGGGCGAGAAGCGCTTCGTAGCGCTTGTTACCGTAGACGGCCGAGAGTTCCTTATTGGAGGAGGCGCATCGAGTGTATCCCTGCTTTCCCAATGGGAGTCGGGCACTCAAATCCCGGTCGAGGACGACCAGGCGTTGCCAATGATGGAGTCGTTTGAATGATCCGTCGCCGCGCCGGAAGGCGTCTAGCAATCCATATGACGATTTTTCTGGCGCTCACGACACCCGTCGCTGGTTGGGGAGGCCAGACGTCTTCTGCCATGCCGGGGCTCAAGTCAGAAGGCGGAGAAGTGGAAAACTATCTCACTCCGCGCAGTTCGACTGACATGGACCCCCTAACGGAGAAAACTGACAAGATCGAATCGTTGACTCCATCGCCGGCGCCAGAAAACAACGGAGGACTCAAGATTCCTGGAGCAGGCAACGAGCAAGTGCCGTGGTCCATTGTCATCATGCTCACGGCGCTCACGCTGATTCCCTCAATCCTGTTGTGCATGACACCGTTCGCGCGCCTCTTGATCGTCTTTCATTTCCTGCGCCAGGCTCTCGGGCTTCAGACCACGCCTTCCAACCAGACTTTGATCGGGCTTTCACTCATCCTGACTTTCTTTATCATGCAGCCCGTGGCAAAGAACATTTACGAGGTCGCTGTCATTCCGATGCAGGCAGGACAGATCACGGCGATGGACGCCGTGACGCGATCGGAAGACCCAATTCGCAAGTTCATGGCTCACTACGTCCGCGAAAAGGACGTAGCTCTTTTTATCGAATTGGCGCACGATCCTCCACCGGCATCGGTGAATGACGTCTCCATGCGGGTGATGCTGCCCGCCTATATATTGTCCGAGTTGAAGGCCGGATTTCAGATCGGCACCGTGCTGTTTCTGCCTTTCCTGATTGTAGATATGGTTGTCGCCTCCATCACTACGTCGGTCGGCATGTTGCAATTGCCCCCGGTCGTTATTTCTACGCCACTCAAGCTCCTTCTTTTTCTGATGGTCGATGGCTGGCATCTTTTGATTGGGTCTTTGATGAGGAGCTTCTACTAACGCCATGGATGTTGACCAGGTTGTGATGCTCGGCCGGCTGATGCTCCAGGAGGTAATCATCCTGGTTGGCCCGGTATTGGCTGTCGCCATCACTGTCAGCCTGGTCGTCAACATCATTCAAACGCTCACGTCGCTGCAGGACAACACAGTATCGACGGTAACGCGCCTGCTCTTCACCGGGGCCGCATTGTTCTTCATGATGCCATGGATGTGGCGCCACCTTGCTCACTACACGCTGGTCACACTTTCTGATTTTCACAAGTACTTGAAATGATCAATATCCCTTTGATTGAAATCATTACCGGGCTCATGGCCATTGGGGTACGCCTCACGGGGCTCATGCTGTTTGCGCCGTTCTTTGGCAGTGTGGTCATTCCTGCGCGCATTAAAGCTGGGCTGGTGCTGGCGCTTACCGTGCTGATGTTGCCGGTGGCCGGGAAGGGAATTGGGACGTTCGCTCTCGCCGACTGGCCGATTGTAATTATCACCGAGTTTACGATTGGCGTCGGGATGGGGATTGCAACCAATGTTGTTTTCGAGGCCTGCCAGTTGGCCGGACAAGTGCTCGGCATCCAAATGGGATATTCGCTGGTCAACATCCTCGACCCTCAGACTCAGGTCGACACCACCGTTATTCCTATTTTTTACCAGTCGATGATCATGCTGCTCTTTCTCAGCATGGATGTGCAGTACTGGCTCCTGCGAGCCATCGGGAACAGCTTTACTTATCTGCCGCCTGGCACGACCAAGCTGAGCGGCCTGTTTACGCTCTCGATTATTTCAACAGCCGGGGCCGTATTTGGTTTGGGCGTCCAGATCGCCGCGCCTGTTCTGGCGGCCACGCTGGTCACGGATATCCTGCTCGGCCTGCTCGGAAAGGCTTCCGCACAGATGCCGCTCCTTGTGCTCGGCCCGGCAATCAAGAGCCTGCTCGGAATTTTCCTCCTGATCGCGACCATCAGGTATTGGCCCGATCTTTTCCATCACCTGTTTCAGAACTCCGCTGCAAGCGGCGAACATCTGCTGCACATAGCACGTTGAAAAACAATGGCTGACTCAAGCAAAACCGAACAGGCGACACCGCGGCAACGGGAAAAGGCGCGGGAACGGGGCCAGGTCACGCGATCACGCGAGTTGACCGGCGCTCTTTCCATGTTCGTTGTCGCGGGCGTGCTTGCGCTTATGGCTCGGGAGGGGGCCGGCCATTGGACGGACTTCTTCCGCAATACGCTTGATTTGGCAAGCTCCGACTCGATCGGCACCAATGGACCGCTGCTCTTCTGGACAAGTGTTGAGGCGATACGATGGATCTTTCCGATGCAGTTGGCGGCGCTTGTCGTATCGCTCATCTTCGGGTTGGCACAGGGAGGATTTGTATTTGCGCCGGAAGCGCTGTCGTTCAAGTTTGACCGTATCAGCCCGGCGAACCGCCTCAAGCAGTTGTTCTCCCCCACCGGGCTCAGCTCAATCCTCAAGTCCCTTATTCCCTTCGCCGCCATTATCTGGGTTGGCTGGGATTGTGTGCACAGCCATTGGGGCGAAATCCTTTCCAGTTCCTATGCGGAGCCGCGGGAATTTGTAAGCCTCGTGGGCAGCCTGCTCTTGGAGGTTCTTTGGAAATCAGGCATGGTATTGCTGGTCTGGGCCGGCGCGGACTATCTCTTTCTTTGGCTCAAGAGCGAGGGCGACTTGAAGATGAGTCGCCAGGACCTGCGCGATGAACTCAAAAGCACCGAAGGCAATCCTGCAAGCAAGCAAAGAATCCGAAAGATGCAGCGCCAAATGCGCCGCAAGCTGATGATCAAGGCCACGGAGACTGCTTCCGTGGTGATAACGAACCCCACTCACTATGCTGTCGCCCTCAAGTTTGAAATGAGTATGCCGGCCCCGGTGGTGGTGGCAAAGGGTCTGGATTTGCTGGCGGCGAAAATCAAGGAGGTCGCTCGCGAGCGCGACATTCCCGTGATGGAAAACCGTGCTCTTGCCCAGGCGCTCTACAAGACCGTTGAGGTGGGAGACACGATTCCCGCCGCGCTTTATCACGCCGTTGCCGAGATCCTTGTCCTTGTCTACAGGGCGCAGCAGGAAGTGCAGCGCAGAGAGGCTCAACGCAGAGCTTCCGCAAACACGCCGATAGGAGTGACACCAAGGTGAACAAGAAGCCTGGATTGCTGAGCACGCTGCGCGCATCCTCCGATTGGGTTATCCCGACGGGTGCTGTTGCCCTGGTGTTTGTCATGCTCGTTCCATTGCCCAGTTTTGTGCTCGACATGTTGCTCACGTTGAGCATCATGGCATCGGTGCTGGTTCTGCTCACCGCGATTCAGATTCTCCGGCCGGTCCAATTTTCAGTGTTCCCCAGCCTGATTCTGCTGTTGACCCTGATGCGACTGTCGCTGGATCTGGCGAGTACGAGGCGCATTCTGTTGCATGGAAGCGAAGGCACCTCGGCAGCAGGAAAGGTGATTGAGGCATTTGGCCAGTTCGTGGTTGGCGGTAACTATATTGTTGGCTTCGTCATCTTCATTGCCCTCGTCGCCATTCAGTACCTGGTTGTCAGTCACGGCGCTGTTCGCACTGCCGAAGTCACAGCGCGCTTCACGCTCGACGCCATGCCCGGAAAACAGATGGCGATTGATTCAGACCTGAATACAGGAATCATCAATGCCGATCAGGCCCGTCTCCGCCGCGAGAATGTCGCGCGCGAAGCGGAATTCTGCGGCTCGATGGACGGCGCCGCGCGCTTTAGTCAAAGGGATTCGCTGGCAACCATTCTCATTCTGGTCATCAACATCGTGGCTGGATTCCTGATTGGCGTCTTTCAGCATGGTGTTCCGTTTCAGCAAGCGCTCAAGACCTATACGATCCTCACCGTTGGTAACGGATTGGTTGCCATCATTCCGTCTTTGCTGGTCTCAGTTGCAGGCGGCATTGTCGTTACCCGCGCCGGATCTGATCGCTCTCTCGGCGTCGACATTCAAAGGCAGATGCTCTCAACTTCCCGTCCCCTCTGGATTGTGAGTGGAGTTCTGTTAGCGCTGGCCTTGATTCCTGGAATGCCGAAACTCTCGTTTGTCACGTTGGGTGGAATCACCATGTTTGCGGCATGGAAAATGAAACCCGGCGTGGCCGAACCGGCGGCCGACGCAAAGGCTGCAGCGGGCAAAGGCGGAGCGGGTGCGCCGGCGATCGATCCGATGGATGCGGTGCTGAAACTGGACGACCTGATGCTCGAGGTGGGCGTCGGTCTTGTGCCGCTCGTCGATGTGAAAAAAGGCGGGCAATTGCTGGCCAGAGTGAAATCGCTGCGCAAGACCCTGGCGCAGCAGCTTGGATTCCTTGTCCCCTCCATCCATATCACTGACAACCTGTCGCTCAAGGAGCGGGAATATGTGATCTACCTGCGCGGTGTGGAGATTGCACGATGGGAGATGCGGCGCGACAAGTTGCTCGCGGTAAGTTCCAATCCGAAACCAGGAGATGTTCCGGGGCAGGAAACGCGCGAGCCGGCATTCGACTCACCAGCCAAATGGATTGCGCCGGATCTGCAGGCACAGGCCATTTCGCTTGGATATGCAGTGGTGGATCATACATCTGTGCTGTCCGCGCACCTGGCCGAAGTAATCAAGCAAAATGCGCATGACCTTCTGACTCGCCACGAAACCAAGCGGCTGATTGACCGGCTATCCGACTCGCATCCGAGACTCGTGGAAGAATTGATGCCCAAGCTGATGAGCCTCGGCGAGATCCAGAAGGTGCTGCAGTTGCTGCTGCGGGAGCAAGTCTCAATACGGGATCTCGGCACGATTCTGGAAGCGTTGGTAGAGGCATCATCAACCAACAAGAACCCGGTTGTTCTTGTCGAAGCCGTCAGGCACTCCCTTGGACGCGCGTTGATTCGCCCGCTCTTGAATGATCACGGATTGCTGAAGGTCGTCACCCTGGATAGCGCAATCGAAGAAGAGTGCCTTCGCAGTTCGACCCACACTTCCAATATGGCAGCCGGTGGTGCGCTGCAGATTTCAGTTGCTCAACGGGTAATGACAGGCCTTCGAGCCATGCTCGGGGACCAGGTCACCATGGCTCCGCCGGTGTTGCTCTGTGCTTCTCCGGGGAGATTTTATCTGAAGCGGTTGCTTGAACCATTCATTCCCAAGATCGTCGTGATTTCTCCTTCGGAGATTCCCCCAGCAACACAAGTGCAGTCACTCGGAGCTGTTCGATGAAAAACTTTCCATGCGCATCCAGAACGAGGGGTACAAATGACATCAGCTGAAATGGCCTATAAATCAACTGCGACGGAGTTCGACGATCGCAACGAACTGGTGATGCAGGAACTCTCGCAGGTTTACTACATCGCATCGCGCATCCGCGAGCGGTTGCCCCAGCACGTTGAGTTGGACGACCTCGTCAATGCCGGCGTAATCGGACTGCTGGAAGCGACGCGCAACTTCGACAGCTCAAAGAATTCGCAGTTCAAGCAATTCGCCAAGTTCAGAATTCGGGGAGCGATTCTGGACAGCCTGCGCGAATCCGATTGGGGATCCCGTTCCCTGCGCAGGCGTGGACGCGAGATAGCCGACGCCACAGCGCGCCTGGAGGCCAAACTGGGCCGGCATCCTTCGGAAGCGGAGATTGCGGCCGAGATGAATCTGGAACCTGACCACCTGCGGCGCATCGTGGCCCAGATTGACGGTCTTTACATGACAGGCCAGCAGGTCTCGGGATCGGGAGATCGCTCGGATCCGATTGACATCATCGAATCGGCGCCCAATCTTGACGATCCAGATCCATTTGACCTTTGTCTTCAAGGCGAGGTAAAAGCACATCTGGCCGAAGCAATTTCAAAGCTGAGTGAAAGGGAACAACTGATCCTCTCTCTTTACTACCGTGAAGAGCTCACGATGAAAGAAATTGCAGAAGTAGTTGGCCTGGCGACATCGCGCGTTTCGCAGATTCGCCAGGAAATCATGAAGAAACTCAAGGTCCTGCTTGCCCACCTTGACGATGGTCAAGGAACTCACGATGCACGGGAAGAGAAGGTCGCATGAACCTCGGAAATCGCGAAAGACAGAAGCCAAATATGAAGGAGCTGCAGAGGCCGGCCGGCCAGAAGCCCGCGGAAAAGCTGCGGTCAATCCACGTCTGCGACTTCAGAACCGCGGGACGGCTGTCCAACGAGAATGCGCGTGCGCTGGTGGCAATCAACGAGACGTTTGCGCGGCTCCTTGCCACCGCTTTGGACGCCTACCTGGGAACAGGGTTGGAACTCAAGGTGAAGACCCTGGACCAACTCCCAATCAAAGAGCACCTGGCTGCAATCCCCGCTCTGAGCTACATCGTGCCTTTAACCATCAGCTCGATTCCGTGCACGATGATCCTGGAATGCGACATCGATCTTGCTTTTCCATTCATCGAATTCCTTCTCGGCGGAACGGAAATCTCCAGGCCCGACGCTCGAGATTTGTCCGAGATCGAAGAAGAGATCATGCATGATGTAACTGCGCTGTTCGCGCGCCAGGCTGAGATCGCATGGCGGATGCCGCCCATGTCGATGGAGCCAACCCGCCGCATCAAAGCCTCCCAATTGAACCACTATTGCCCACCCAATGAGAAGATCACGTCGGTTCGTTTCGAGGTGGAGATTGCCGGGATCACCGGGTCGTTCCAACTGGTCTTTCCGAGCGCTTTAGTGAATTCACTGATCAAGCAGTTGAAGCTTGAGGAACCGCAGAGAAAGGGCGGATTACGCTTTTTCCCGGCGCCCAACATTCGCGAGCGCATGCTGGATTGCGATGTGTTGCTGGAAGCCGGAGTACCACGCGTAAAGGTTGCCGTGCGCGACCTGATTGCATTGCAGCCAGGATGTGTTTTGAAACTCCGGGCGCCGGTGCGCAATCCCGGCATGCTGACGGTAGAAGGTATGGAGATGTTTGAAGCGGCTCCTGTAAGGAACGGCTCACAGAAGGCAGCACAACTTGGTCGCCGCGTTCAGCCGGCGATCGGGGGAAGGGAACAGAAATCATGACGAATCAACCTAATCAAGCGGCAGCCCGGCGTTTTTTTGAGAGCTTCTCTGGAGCGCTCGCAGGATCATTGACCAGTGCAGCCGGCCAACCCTGGAAGTTGACTGTGGCGGAGGATTCGGATGCCTCCTCGCAATCCGCTTCGCCAATTGTTTTTCGACTGGCACTTGAGGGATTGCTGCGAGGTGAATTCTTCCTTGAGCTAGATGAAGCGCAAGTGAGATTGCTTGCGGCAGCAGTTCGCCGCAATGACGCGCAGCCCATTGGCAACGACGACGGAGAGGCTTTGAAAACAGTCCTCTCCTCAGCGATGACCAGTTTTTCCTCAACCCTGTTTGCCGAGCACGGCACTGTGACCTGGAAGATTGAACGGGTGCTGAACCCGGCATTGAAGGGCATGTCTGCAATGTCGCTGGTCGCCGAAGGGCAAGATCCGTCGCCCATGACAGTGAGATGTTACCTCGACGGCAAACTCATCGAATCCCTTTCGTCCAAACCGGAAACAAAGGATTCGACGGATGCGGATAAGGCATCATTCGACCCAATGAATCTGAACCTGGTTATGGATGTTGAGTTGAGCATGTCGCTTCGCTTCGGGGTGCGCCAATTGCCGCTCAGAGAAGTATTGGAACTGACCAGTGGGTCCGTCGTCGAGTTGGATCGCCAGGTTGACGACCCAGTCGAGTTGCTGCTCGATGGGCGGGTGATTGCTCGCGGTGAGGCCGTCATTGTGGACGGCAACTACGGGCTGCGCGTAACCGAAATCACCGAACCCATCGCGTCGAGCTTTGTTCGCTGAGCCTGAGAGGAACCGGATCCATGAGATTGAATCTCCAATTCGTCCAGTCGGCAGTGAACCGCAGTTGGAAGAGCATGCACGCAGTTTGCGCATCCCGGAAATGCCTCAACACGACGCTGATGCGGAGCATGCCGCAGAGCCGCGCAGGAGTGCGAGTTCGCGATCTTTGGTATTGCAGCGTTGATTGCTTCGCCGAAGCTGCATTTCAAGAGTTTTCCGCGATCAGGGAACGACGGGTGATCGAAATGCCCCACAACCCAAGGCTTTCGATCGGGCTTGTGCTGTTGTCCAAAGGCCATCTTGCAAACGATCAGCTGCGCCTTGCCGTGGAGGAAAGCCAGCAGCGCGGCGAAGAACTCGACTTCACGCTGCTCCGTTTGGGTCTCACGAACGAAAGGCAGCTGGCTACTGCGAGAGCGGCGCAATGGGGCTGCCCGGTGCTTGGACCGGAATTTGCCACGGAGCCGATGGAAGCGGATATCCCTGCGACCTTACTGCGCACTTGCTGGGCCGTTCCGATGCGCTATTCACTCAAGGGTAAGAGGCTGCTGGTGGGGTTTGTTTTTCGCGTGGAACACCGCCTCCTGCTTGCACTGGAACAGGTTACCGGCTGCAAGACGGAACCGTGCTTCATTACGCAGACAGAGTTCGAAGAACAAATGGCACGCCTGAAAGTGGTGCCTGATTGCAAAGCAGTCTCTCACGATGGGTATCAAACTCCCAGGGAGATGGCGAACACCATTGCGATGCAGGCGATGGAAGCCGGCGCCCGGAGAGCCATCTTCGCCGAGTGCAGGAACTATCTCTGGACTCGGCTTATCGGTGACCGGCAAACTGTCGATGTGCTCTTTCAGACTCAAGATCGGTGCAATTGAAGCTGGGGTTAGGGGTTCGGTTTAAATTTTTTGAAAAAGTTCGATTTTTGGGTGGAACTATTGGCGTGAACTGCCGATAACTGTGCCGAGAGGCACAAAGCTTTGAACATGACCGCCCGCTGGACCGACTCAGGCTACAATCCTATCGCAGATTTTCAGCCCCGGCAGTTTGATCATTTTGATGACCTGCCGGCTCTGCCTGTCCTTCTGGAAACCCTTCTCCTCCTTGAACTTGAAGCTCAGGAGCGCTCAATTGATCTGCGCAGAGTGACTGAGCTGGTGCTGAGCGATCTGGGCGCGACGCTGCAGATCATGCGTCTGGCAGCTCGAGAACAAGCATGCGCGGAATTCCGGTTATCGCGCATCGAGGATTGCATCGCGGACCTGGGATTCGATTTGTGTTTGCAGTCGTTATTGGCAAACACCGTAAGCCGCGCTGCCGGCCAAAACGCAATTACTGAGACCTGGGCACACGCCAAAGAAATCGCTGTGTATTCCAGGCAAATTGCAGAGGAGAGGCAGGATGTTGACCCCGGCGAAGCCTACCTGGCAGGCCTGCTTCATGCCATCGGAATACTTCCCGCCGTGCTTGGATGGGCCTCCGGCAAGTACGGCGTGTCAGACTTTGAGCTGGCCGGATTCAAACTGGCAAACACGTGGTCGCTCGCGCCGTTCCTTGTGAATTTCCTCGGCGAGGTGAGCGACGAGACCTGCACATCACCGCTGCCGCAGATTGTGCGCGAGGCCCATCTGCGCGCGGACAGATCAGTCATCCAATGCCCTCTGGATCAAAGACTCGGACCTTTCCTCTTCAGAACAGCATAGGCACGCACATTCCAGGCCGATGTACCCCGGGGAACCGCACGGAAATCGAATGCAGCAGATTGCCTTCCGATGAGAGAAGCTCTGCTTACTCATCTCTACCTGCGCCGCAATGCTGCAGTTCTCATCCTTCCCTCATAATTCTCGCGATTTCAGAGCATTAATGGCCCTTTTCTAGGCAGAGATTGCCTAGCAGAATGGCATGCGCGGTGCAATGACATAGGGCAAGGGGCCCCTATGGACAGTGGATACTATGCCGCATGCACAGCGCTGGCAGCGCGCACGCAGGCATTGGACACAATCGCCAACAATTTAGCGAATTCGAATACAGCCGGCTACCGCGCGGAGCATAACGTATTCAGCGCCGTGCTGGCCAATACTCAATACGGGTCCGGCTCCAATCTGAACAACGCGATCAATAACTATGGCATCGTCAGCGGGACCGCTCTTGATATGAGCCAGGGCGCGCTTCAAAAAACCGGCAACCCGCTCGATTTGGCGATCCAGGGAACAGCCTTTTTCGCCGTCCAGACTCCTAATGGCGTTATGTACACGCGCAACGGCAGCTTTCAGCTCTCATCCACCGGGCAGTTGATTACTTCGTCCGGAGATCCGGTGATGGGCGACAAAGGCATCATCACCATGTTGCCCGGGGCATCGACCATCAGCGCCGATGGAACCATCTCCTCGAATGGCGCGATCGCGGGAAAAATACGGCTTGTGGATTTTCCGGCCGGCACCCAGCTCCAAAGTGAAGGCAGTTCGTACTATTCGGCGCCCAAGGGCGTCGAGACGCCCGCAACCAATTCAAGTGTGCAGCAAGGGACCCTTGAGAACTCAAATGTAAATCCCATTATCAGCATGGTGGAACTCATCACGGCGCAGCGATCGGCTGAATCGATGCAGCGCGCTCTTTCAATGTTCAGCTCGGAGATGGATAAGACCGCGTCGCAGGAACTGCCCAAAATCTCGTAAAAGGAGTTCGACCATGTTTCATGCGCTCTACACTGCCGCCAGCGGAATGACCGCTCAGCAAATCAACCTGGACAATATCGCCAACAATCTTGCTAACTCCAGCACCAGCGGCTTTCAAGCGCGCCGCGTCCAGTTCACCGATCTGCTCTACCAGAATGAGAGGATGCCTGGCGCCGCGGCAACCCAGCAGACAACAGTCGCGTCCGGATTGCAGATTGGTCTCGGCACAACCGCCGGAAACACTGAGATCATCCAGTTGCAGGGGGACTTGAGCAGCACTGGCAACCCGCTCGATTTTGCGATTCAGGGTTCGGGCTTCTTCCAGGTCCTGCTGCCCAACAATCAAATCGGATACACGCGCGCCGGGTCGTTCCAGCCGGATGCGCAGGGAGTGCTGGTCACCGCGAATGGCAATGCGCTGCAACCGGCGATCACCATTCCCGCCAGCGCCACCAACGTGACGGTCGGCAGCGATGGCACTGTCAGCGTGACTCTTCCCGGCCAGACAAATGCGCAGCAGGTGGGAGTTATCCAGCTTGCGAGCTTCGCCAACCCAGGGGGATTGAACAGTATCGGGAACAACATCTACCTGCAAACCACTGCTTCGGGCAATCCCGTGGTCGGCGCTCCCGGAGGGTCGGAAGGATTGGGGACGATTCAGCAGGGCATGCTGGAGCAGGCGAACGTAAACATCGTGGATGAATTCGTGAATATGATCATGGCTCAGCGCTCGTACGAGTCGAATTCGCGGGTCGTGAAGGCCGCCGATGAAATGTTGCAAGGCTTGAATCAATTGGCTCAATAAGTTGGTGACACCATGAAAAGATTTAACTTCATTTTCGCCGTATGTCTCCTGGCCGCAGGTTCGGTGCCCGCCCTGGCTCAGTCGGGCCGCGTTCTGATTACGGCGGATCAGGTAGCAACGGCGATCAGTGCATCGGCCATGGTCGTTTCGCCGGACCAGGTCACACTGCTCACTGAGGTTGTTTCCAAAACCAGAGCGCCCGGGCTGACGGTCGAGTCCATCGAACCCTGGGGCAGTCATCGCATCAAGGTTCGCCTCGGTTGCGCCGAACAGGACGAGTGCCTGCCCTTCTTTGTTGCGGTTCATTTCGATCCGGAGAACGGAGCAAAGGCCGCCGGTTCTCGCTCCGATCAAACATCGGGCGGCAATGCGCGAACGAGTCAGGAAAGCCAGGCATATGTTGTGCGAGCAGGATCGCGTGCAATTCTCCTTATCGATAGTGGCCATGTTCACGTGCGACTCAATGTGGTTTGTCTCGAGAACGGCGCCGCTGGCCAAAGCATTCGCGTCGAATGCAAGGATCCACGGCAAACATACATTGCCAAGGTGGTGAATAGCGGAGTCCTGAGAGGCAGCCTGTGATGCAGAGGAAGATGAAAACGTGTGGACGCCATCTCATTTCGATGGGGATTGTTGTCTGCCTGATGGCTGGCCCATTCAGCTCGGCAGAGAAGGACAAAAAGTCAAAAGACTCCCCAGACAAGGTGCGGGCTGCCTACATCGCCAGCCTTCAGGAACATAACACTGCAATTCCTTCCGATAGAACCGTCGGAAGCCTCTGGTCTCCTTCCGGGAACGCGCTGGGGGACATATCCGGCGACTCCAAGGCTCACAAGTTATTTGACACAATTGTCATCGTGGTTGCGGTCCAGACCACAGCGGCACAAAGCGGAAACTCCAGTTATCAGCGAACTTTCCAAACCGCTTCTGGAATTACCGGCCTCGCCGGCCAGGTGAATACCAAGGGTCTGAATCCTCTTTTCAATGCCAATTCCGCAACCCAACTGACAGGCCAGGGCGCGACCGGTTCGAATACCACCTTTCAGACCACCCTCACCGGCCAGGTAATCGCCGTGCTGCCCAGTGGAAACCTGGTTGTCGAGGCGCAGCGCAAGATCTTCATGAACAATCAGCATGAAGATGTGACGGTGCGGGGAGTTGTGCGTCCGGTTGACATCAGCCCGACCAACACCGTCGCTTCCGCGGCGCTCAGCAGTCTGCAGATTGAGATGAAGGGCAAGGGCATTATTGCCGACAGCACTCGTCCACTTAACCCGATTACCCGGGCGATTCTTTGGCTCGTAGGATTCTGACACGCATGAAACTCGCCGTGACTAAATCGAATTCCAAATGCCGGACGCTGGCATGCTTCACCCTGGCGTTTGCAGCGCTCCCATGCGCATTTGCATCTTCGATTCCGTCATCGGGTTCAAATCGTGAGGTGATGGTACGCGACGTCACCACTGTTGAAGGCGTCCGGGACAACCTGCTGGTGGGCTATGGCCTGGTGGTGGGACTCCATGGGACCGGCGACACACAACAGACCATCTTCACCGTTCAGACCCTGGCCAATGCCATGCAGAAGATGGGCGTATTGATCTCACCCGGCAGCGCGGTGGTTAAGAATGTTGCCGCTGTTTTCGTTACCGCGTCCCTTCCGCCTTTTGCACGTCCGGGAGCGAAACTCGATGTTACCGTAGCCTCGGTCGGCGATGCGCACAGTCTTGACGGAGGTGTGTTGCTGATGAGTGCGCTCCGAGGACCGGACGGCCAGGTCTATGCCGAAGCCCAGGGGGCGCTCCTTATGGGCGGATATTCAGCGGGAAGCGGGACAAATCGAAAAGAAGTGAATGCCTCCAACGTCGGAACCATCCCCGAAGGGGCCATCATCGAACGCGATACCGCCGTCGATCTAAGCGGATTCAAAACGATTTCACTGCTGCTGCATAACCCCGACTTCGGCACCGCAATGGCAATCGCGGATGCGGTCAACGAGGAGTTTCACAAGACGGTTGCTTCGGCGCTCGATAGCAGGCGGGTAGACATCAGCGTGGCCGGCGCCGCTGAGCAATCGGTGCCCCAGTTGATTGCACGGGTTCAGAGGCTGGTGGTCAAGGTTGAAACGCCCGCCAAGATTGTGATCAACGAGCGAACCGGAACCATCGTAATGGGCGGAAATGTGAAGCTTTCGCCCGTTGGAGTGATCCATGGCAGTCTCTCTATCCAGGTCACAACCGATGTGGCGCTTGTGGAGGCTCCGATTTCCCCTGATACAAGGTCAGGGACGGACCACAGAGGGCGCGGAGACAGGAATGGCTCGGCCGCCGTGCCGGCTGTTTTGCCGGAGACGGTGACCGCCGACGATGGACCAGCCCAGACCATGCGACTGGATCAAGGCGCAAATGTAGACGAATTAGTCACCGGATTGCACGCCATTGGGGCTACCGCTCACGACGTGGTTGCCATTCTCGAGGCCATTAAAGCCGAAGGCGGAATGCAGGCCGAACTGGAGGTTCAATAAATGGCAACGAGTCCAGCCTTTAACCTGGCCAGCGTTCAAACCACCGCTCTTGAATCGCGGGAGAACAACTTGCTGCAGCGAATGAAGGCCCCGGCGAGCGCCAACGACGATACAAAGATTGAGAAAGGCGCGAAGGAATTTGAAGCGATCCTGGTAGGCAGTTGGCTGCAACAGGCCGAACAATCCTTCGCCACTCTTCCGGGTGGTGAGGATGACCAGGATCCCGGCCACGACTCGATGATGAGCCTCGGCGTTCAGACCCTTTCAACCTCCATGACGGCATCCGGCGGCATTGGAATTGCGAAAATGATCTCTAAAGCCATGCATGCCGCCGCCGACAAGGCCGCCGCGCAACCCGAGACCGCTCCAAAAAGTACAGCGAATCAGGACAGTCAACACAAATAGGACTAAAATCCTCAGTGGATTATGCCGATAGTGACTAAGAATTTGATCAAGGAGAAGCAATGAGAATCGATCAACTCAATACGCCAGCCAGCCAGCTTGCCAGCGAACTCAGCTCACAACAGGTTGGGGCGCAAAAGACCGGGCAGTCTACCCAGCTCGATAGCGGAGACCGCGCGACGCTGACGTCCGATTCGTCCTCCGTCGATTCGCTGGTCAGCTCGGCTATGAATTTCCCTGCGGTGCGGCAAGACATGGTGGATAGCCTGCGTCTTTCGGTGAGCAGCGGCCAGTATGACATCGACCCGGGAAAGATCGCCTCGTCCATGCTCGATGAGCATGCCTGAGTTTGCAGAGCCCTGATTGGCGCTCGGGCAAACTCGACAGAAAGTTCTAAGAATGACAACAGTTGTCACCCAGGATCGGAATCGCGACGCGGCGGAATATCTCCGCCTGCTTGTGGCGTTGCGCGAAGAGATGGACACCGCTATGGGGGCAATTGCAAACAACGCACTCGTTCAATTCGAAGACAGCATTGCCAGCCAGCAGCTGATGAGCGCCCGGCTGCTCGTCCTTGCGGACGAGCTTTCCGTTCCTCTTACAACCGATCGCGCAGCATCTCCCGTTCCCATTGATGACAAACTCATGCACCAGATATTCATCGCAGGGGACTCATTGCAGAAACTGAATCGGACCTATGCGGCTCTCCTTCAACATTCCAGCAGGTCCACGGCCTTGATGGTGTCGTTTTTCGCCTCGGCCCGAGGACAAATCCAGGAGGCTTCCGGCCCCAGGTTGAAATATCAAACCTGGTCCTGCCAGATGTGACCCGATGGGAGGATTGAATACATCGCTGTCAATCGGAGTGCAGGCGCTGGACGCAACCCAGGGAGCGCTTGACGCCACCAGTAACAACATCGCCAACGTAAACACGCCCGGCTACACCCGCGAAGTGGCCCAGTTCACTGAGAACGGTGAGAACCAAGCCGGCGACGATGTGACAGGCGGGGGAGTTACGCTCAGCGGACTACAAAGCATTCGCGACGAGTTGCTCAACATACAGATTCAGCAGCAAACTTCCCTGCAGACCAGCGCAAATACCCAATTGTCGAGCCTGCAGCAGGTGCAGACATTCTTCACTTCGAACGGCGATGACATAGCCAGCGGACTGACAGCACTGTCCAGCAGCCTGGCGGAATTGTCTGCAAACGCCTCGAGCACGACCGCGCAACAAGACGTTATTTCCAGCGGCCAGAGTCTTGCCAACGCCTTCAACACCACGGCCCAGGGGTTGACAACAGCGCAACAGGATGCTGACCAGCAAGTGCCGCAGACCGTCTCCCAGATCAACTCGCTGACGCAGCAGATCGCGCAGTTGAACACCCAGCTTGGCCAGGTGCCGGCAACAGAAGATGGTGGCACAACCCAGGATCAGCTCGATCAGCTCGTTCAGCAATTGTCAGGATTGACGGGCATTGCCATCACGCAGGGTTCTGACGGCGAAACCATTACCACCGGGAATGGCACGCCGCTCGTCATTGGCGGACAGAGCTTCAACCTGCAGACTACGACAGGCACAAACGGTTTCCAGCAGGTCCTTGACTCGAACGGGAACAACGTCACCTCTTCGATTCAAGGCGGAACGCTGGGCGGAGCCATCGACATTCGCGACCAGGTGATTCCCGGGCTCCAGTCTCAGCTCAATACGTTGGCCAGCCAGTTCGCCACGGCCTTCAACTCCGCGCAGGCGCAGGGCTTCGATTCCAATGGCAATCCGGGCGCGGATTTTTTTAACGTTCCATCGAATACTGACGATGCCGCTGCTGGAATCAGCGTCGCTATCACGGATTCCTCGCAGGTCGCAATCAGTTCTGACGGTGCGGCGGCCAGCAACGGCAACGTCGCAAATCTTTCCGCGGCATTGACCAATACGCTGCCCAGCGGCCAAACTCCGGCCGATGCATACGCGAGCCTTGTTTTCCAGGTTGGCAATGCCACCTCAAATGCAAGCACTCAGTCGACGGCCATCGGCCAGAACCTGACCCAGCTCACGACTCAGCAGGGTGCGGTCTCCGCGGTGGACATCAATGAAGAAACGACAAATCTAATGCGGTTTCAGACAGCCTATGAGGCCGCCTCTCGAATCGTGAGCACCGTTCAGGTTCTCGATAACGCCGCTCTCAACATGGGGTCCAGTACGAGTTTCTGACTGACATGCGCATTGACCCAAATCTGGTTCCAACAATTCTCGCCGGCCTGCAGCAAAGCCAGGTGTCGCTCGATACTGCGCTGCAGGAAGTGTCCACTGGCAAAAGCGTAAACGTGCCGTCCGACAATCCGTCTGCCGCGGCCGACATGGTTCAGAACACGATCGAGACCGGAGATGTCGACCAGTACACGCAGAACGTGAATAGCGTGCTTGCCACCGTGCAATCGGCGAGCTCGGCATTGAGTTCGGTTGTCACGTCGCTCACTCAAGCCGTCTCGCTGGGCACAGAAGGCGCCAATGGCACCAACACAACCGGTAACCTGCAGACGCTGGCCACCCAGGTGCAGGGCATCCTGTCCAGCGTCGTGTCGGCTGCAAACACGTCGAACGGTGGAACGTATTTGTTTGGAGGAACAAGCACGGCAACTCCTTACACTGCGGATGCATCCTCGCCGACAGGCTACACCTATAACGGCAATAACGATTCAAATTCAGTGGCCATCGGCGATAACCTCAACGTGCAGGTAAATGTTCCGGGCAGCCAGATCTTCTCTGATTCCAGCAACAACGTCATTGGATCTTTGAGTTCGCTGGTCACTGCGCTGCAAAGCGGGAACAGCTCGGACATTGAAACGGCGACCAGCTCCGTCGACTCCGCGCTCAATTTTGTAGGTCAGCAACAAGCCGTCTATGGCAATGCTGAAATCAAGTTAAACTCTCAGGAAACTTTTCTGCAGCAGGATACAGTCAGTCTTTCAACGCAGGAAAACAATCTCATCGGCGTGAATGAAGCGACGGCTGCCACCGACCTAACCCAGGCTGAAACTGATAACAGCGCGGCTCTCGCGGCAGCGGCGAAGGTGCTGCCAAACACTCTGCTCAATTACCTGTCGACCCCAACTTAGCCACCTGGTAACAGACATTGGCTTCCGCAGCGTTCGCAGGCCGCGAGGTTCAGTGAATGTTGTGGATGGGTTGCTCTAAGTGTATGTACTCATGGAAGAGTGATCCGCCTCCTTCGAGCGAAGAAGTCGGATTTAAATCTGCCGACAAGTTTTTATGCCGACCACCGCGAACCGGTCGACTCATACATCGACGCGGAGCTGCCCGGATAGTTTGGTCCCGGCATGGAACCATGTCCTACCGAAGTCGTTGACATGCCCGGCTGTTCCATAGCCTGCCAAATTGACCTCAGATCCAGGACTTCCTTCATCTGCTCTTCCAGGATTGTGGCCGACCTCTTTGCCTGTGCCTCAATCAATTTGCGGCGCAGTAATGCATAGAACGATTTCATGTTCCGGGCCAGGTCCCCGCCCGTTCCCCGATCGATCCAGTCTTCCAGATACGCAATCACCAACAGTGCGTGATTTACCTGCAAGCAGCGGGTCCCGATGTCATTGCGACGCTCGGCTTCCGCAGCGCGGCGCAAATCGCCTGCAAGCGTGTCATAGAGCGCAATCAGCAGGCCGAAGCCACTGGCGCCTCCAAGGGACGTTTTTCGATATGCAATTTCTGTCGGGCTCATGTTCGTCTCCGCTTAACCATTGCTTGAAGAGTTGTTTTCTCCCAGTTCCGCATCCACATTCTTGATCTCGGCGGGAAGTTGCTGCAGGGCGATTTCGGCGCTGCTGTATTCGGCTTTCAGTTGCGTCTGGAGAGGTGAGATAACGTTGTTCTGAAAATTGGTGATGTCGGTTTGCAGCGCGGTGTTTTCGGTGCCGATACTCTGAAGATCCACCGTAAACGCGCCATCCGCCGGACTTGTGAAATTCGTGAGTTGTTGATCCAGAGAATTCGCGAACCCGTTCAGCGCACTTCCCTGGAAAAAGTTCTGGACGTCGCTGAAGTTGTTTTGCAGCGCGCCATTTAAAGTTGATTGGTCCACACTCAAAGTGCCATCGGTGTTCACCGTGATCCCCAGGGCTGACAGGTTCGGCACAGTCGTGGTGGTGCTTCCAGATGCCGGCGACGCAGTGTAATCCAACTCCTGCAGAAGCGTGTTCTGCAGATTCTCCACGGTTGGGTCATCGGATAGAACACCTTCGCCCGAACCAGTGTCGGAATACTGCGCATTGACCGCGGTGATCAGCGTGTTGTAGTCGGTGACGAACTGGTTGATGGCCGACGACGCCTGTGAAGTATCGGGCGCGACGTCCACGCTCACTTGGGTGCCGGGGCTTGCGCTTTGGAGATTGAGTGTCACCCCAGGCAATGCGCCGGTCACCGTATTGGAGGCGCTCGAAACAGAGATGCCGTTCACGGTCAGAGATGCGTTGCTGCCGGTGTTTCCCACTGTGAATCCGAGACTCCCACCGGAAGAGGTGATCGCAAAGCTACCTGCACTGCCCGACGTGTTGCTTGTGATCGCAAGCCTGGAGCCGCTCGCGTCTGTAATGATGCTGGCGGTCACCCCAAGGCCCGCAGTATTGATGGCGTTCTTGAGATCGGTTAGTGTATCAACGCCGCTGCCAGTCGTGATCGTCGTCGGGGTACCGTCGGCCGGCGTGATCGTAACTGTCTCTCCTGCGGGCAAGTCCGATGTGGCGCTTGCCACCGCACTTGAGGAATAGGAGGCAATTGTCGCCAGGCTGTTCACCACAACCACGTTGTTTCCCGCCGCACTACCTGCAGCCGCTGAACCGGTGACCACGCTGGAGTTTGAGGAAGTCACTGTCGCAGCGGCCAATGGACCGGTCAAACTGTTGAGTGCCTGCATGTCATTGTCAAGGTTGGTTGCATCGCTCTGAAGACTTGCCAGTGCCGACGACTGATTCTGCAGCGTGGTTTGCTGTGACTCCCAATTGGTCTCCGGAGCTTCAGCAGCTGTTACGGCCGCGCTCACAGCGGAGTTCACGTCAATGCCCGGCGTCGATGCCCCGGTTGCAGCTTCCAGGATTTCACTCAGGTTAATGGAGTTGGAAGACCCTAGCAGCGAATTCAATGCGGAGATTGAGCTCATGGACTTTGTCTGCTCCTATAAACGGATCGCGATAACATCCTGCACATCCGGGTTGGTGCCGTACTTAGCGCACCTCTATATCGGCACATTGAGCCTCGGCGTTCAGACGAACGGAAAAAAAAGAGGTGGCGCCCCCTGGGCGCCACCATGTAGAGGAATGA
Source organism: Occallatibacter sp. (assembly GCA_050013695.1). Classification (GTDB taxonomy): domain Bacteria; phylum Acidobacteriota; class Terriglobia; order Terriglobales; family Acidobacteriaceae; genus Telmatobacter. Next base: position 22,372 of record JBEKET010000008.1, on the reverse strand, counting down.
ATGAGGGTTACTGGAGCAGCTTCAGAACATTCTGTTCCGCTTGCTGCGATTGAGACAGCGCGGCGAAACCGGTCTGTTCTAGAATGTTGTATTGCGCGAGGTTGGAGGTTGTGGTCGCAATGTCCGCATTCTGGATGCTGTTCTGAGAGCTGGTCAGGTTCTGAACTTCCGTGTTTTCAACGTTGGTGTCGGCGGTAAGCTGGTTGACTGATGCGCCGATACCTCCGCGTTCCGCGGCGACCGTGCTGATGGCCGCCGTAATGAGCGTCAACGCGCTCTTGGCGTCAGCAGAGGTGCTCAGGTCTGAGGTGCTCAAGCCCAGGTTGGCCGACGACAGTGCAGTGATTGCCGTGGTGAGACTGGCAGCGCCGCCGCTGGTGCCGTCGCTGGTGAAGACCGTCGCGCCGGAGCCGCCGACAGTGCCGGAGGAATTGAATCCGCCGAGTACGGAATCGGTGGTCGTCGCTGTCAAGACGTCGCCGACGTTGGTATTTGAGATCACGGCCTGACCAGCGCCGTTGAGGGTCAGTGCGGTTCCGGCACTGAGCTGACCAGCGGTCACCGCCGCTGCAATCGCGCTCTGCAGAGTCGTCACCGTGGAAGAGGCGCCTGCCTTGTAGACAAAGGTGCCGCCCGTCTCGCTGTCGCTGATGGTTGTTACTGAGCCCGAGGTCAACGCTGTGGCTGCCAACAGGTTACCCTGAGTCGAGGTTGTCGAGTTGCCTGCGGCGCCGAATACGGAGGCTCCGTTGAAGTTGGTGGTTGAACCGATCTGATCGATTTCACTCAAAATCGATTGGAACTGCGTGTTCAGAGCGGCTGACTGGCTGCTCGAGAGGCCGCCGTTGGAGGCTTCCGTTGCAATCGTCACTGCCTGGTTAAGAACGGTAACGACCTGCGAGAGCGCGCCGTCGGCGGTCTGCAGAAGGCCAATTCCGTTGGATACGTTCTGGGTGGACTGGTTAAGTGCGGCGATGTTGGCTCCCAAACCGTCTGCAATCGAAAGACCGGCTGGGTCCTCTGCTCCGGAGTTGATCCGGAGACCGGTGGCGAGTTGCTGCAGGGTGCTCTGCAGGCTTGACTGCGTGTTGGATACGGCATTCTCCGCGATCAGCGAAGAAATGTTATTCAGAATGCTAATGCTCATGTTGGTGGCTCCTCGTATCGAATTCCGCCTGCACCGAACCCGTTCTGTCTACATCACAGTCCAGAATCGTTACTTGGAGCAGGTGGTTTTTGTTACGGGCAATCTATCGGCAGGTCCTTTTTTGTTTTCTAGTCGGAGCAGGATTTTTTTTGGAATATGCTATCCCTCGCCACAATCCCATTCGCTCAGTGAGGATGAACACATGGTTCAGCAAATCCCGACTGCAGTTACCGACCCAACGCTCGGCCACGCCGTTCTGCCATGGGCTGCGGAAACTGGTTCGCTCGGGCTGGTTGCTAAAGCTCTTTACGGTATCGATCACGTCATTGTTGAATTGCGCGTCGCGATCAAATATCAAGTAGCCGGGCGCCGAGTCGTAGGGGAAAGCCTCGCGCAACTGCTGAACAACCCATGTGCCGGTAAGATGTCTGGTCACATTGCAGTGGAGTATCCGCCGCCGGTCATGCGCAATGACGAAGAAGCAGTAGAGAACGCCAAACGAGAACGTCGGCAGGGTGAAGAGATCCATCGCGGCGATAGCGTCTCGATGATTGCTCAGCCAGGTTGCCCATCGTTTCGTCGGCTCAGGGCTCTTTGGCGCTTTCCGCATCCAACGCAGAACGGTCCGCTCAGAAATATCGAAGCCAAGTATATTCAGTTCGCCGTGAATGCGCGGCGCACCCCAGGTTGTGTTCTCGGCAACCATGCGGAAAATGAGATCGCGCAACTCCCGGCTGGCGCACTTTCTTCACACACGGACTCGATGTCGAGAAAGCCAAGTCCAATACAACTTGAACCCTGCCCGAGGCCACCGAACGACTGTTTATACCGGCACTCGGTTCCATCCCGGCCAAAGCCGCCGCAAGGTCACGCAAAACAGTTTGTCAGTAGCCGTAAAGCGCGGCTGAGGATGCTTCTGTCTCAAAACTGCGAGCTGTTGCCGAAGAGCCAGGTTTTCCAAGAGCAGATCAAGGCGAGAGCGAAAGAATCGCTTGGAAAAAATCGACAGAAGCCTCAGCAGGCGCAGCATGGGCCCAGTTTTACATGCGAAAGAGTCAAATTGGTTGCCTAGTCTATGGACTTGATTCGACAGGAGATCGAAATTCCCGCGAGGCACAGCCACTGTACCCCGGCGGGCGCGGGGCATTTGCACCAGACATCACACACAGTAGGGAGAGTGCGTTCGCCGCTTGGTTCAGCATCAGCCAGGGACTTTCCGAGCCAAAGTCTTCCCGGTTTGCCTTAAACTCTCGGTGCGATGCGCGATGGAATGGCGCTCTCGCGGGTCGAGTTGAGGCGTGTGCATCCTAGGCGTAGGGTGCGGGGTATAATTCGTGGGCGAGCGCTGCCGGAGATGGATGAGCAAGCAAATTTTTCCTTCTGATGAGGCGCCTCAAAGGTGCCGGACCGTATCAAGCCTGGTGCTAGGCTTGGGCTTTGGGCTCACGGGCGCGGGAACTGTCATGCTGGGCGTGCTGCTTCCAGTACTTTCAGTCAAGTGGGGACTGCGCGACGACATGGCCGGCTTCCTCTTCTTTCTACAGTTTCTGGGTTCGGGTGTTGGCGCGCTACTGACCAGCGCCAATCGGACGCGCTCGCTGATAAGCGGCTATGGCCTGCTGGTGGTGATGGCGGGCGCGCTTGTATTTGCCGGTCCGCACACGGCGTTCCCTATCTTCTTCATGTACGGATTGGGCCTCGGCATGGCGATGACCGCGACCAGCCTGCTATTTTCAGACCGATATGGGAACGACCGGGCCGCAATGCTGGAGCGGCTGAACTTTGGATGGTCCGCCGGCGCAACGGCGGCTCCGATACTGTTTGTACCGTTCCTGCGCATGGTGAGCCTGCGGCCGCTGTTCTACACTTTCCAGGGGCTATTTCTGTTGCTTCTGATCTGGGTTATTGTTGGTGAGCGACGGGACGAAAGTTTCACCCAGTCGAAGACGGGAGAAGTGCAAACTCAGAGCCCAGCACACACGGGTTCCCTAATGTCGCTGGTGGTGCTGGCGATGTGTGCGGTTGGCGTTGAGAGCTCGCTGAGTGGGTGGTTGACGACGTATTCGCATCGCGCCGATCAGGCGGAAATTGGCGGAGCCGCAATTGCAACGTCGCTGTTCTGGTTTGGAATCATGCTGAGCCGACTGACGTTTTCAACGCGTCTGCTGGCGATAATGGGACGACGCAGGGTGCTCGATCTGACGCTGTGCGGCGTGGCGATAACGGTCGCGGCACTGGTGGGTGCTCATGGCTCGGCGCTGATCCGGACTACGGCGGCGCTGGCGGGGCTTTGCGTAGGGCCGCTGTACCCATTACTTCTATCCTTCCTGCTGGAGCGTTCTCCGCGCGGATGGATATTTGCGGTCGCCGGACTGGGGTCGGCGATCTTTCCCTGGTTGACGGGATATCTTTCGGCGCATTTCGGATCGCTGCGATACGGGCTGATTGCGCCCTGCTGTGCTGCCATGGTGATGATTGTGCTGCTGACGGTGAGCCTACGGCCGATGAGGGAGCAGGCCGCCACCTGACCGGGGCGTATTGCTTTGATTTTATTGGCATTGGCGGTGCAATCGGTCATCGATTCGGAGATTCAACCCGCGCGTAATATTAGACAAAGCGTATGTTTTGGACATTGTTGCGCAAAGAGATCTGATAAACGACCTATTTTAATGAACCTTAAGTCGGCAGAGTTAGAGGCATTTACACTACAAGACAACCCTTTTTCTATGGAGTAAATCGAATTTTCACATCCTTGACAGTGGCCCCTTCAGCGGCCGATAATTCCCATCCGAGACGAAGGCGTTGCATTTGCAAATAGCCAAGAAAATCGTTTGCCTTATGAACAATGTAAGTAAATCGATTTCTGAAAGGGGAACGACGTGCCGGACGCGCCGTTGCAGCAGGTGGTGCCGACGCCGTTCAATGACCAGCAGACGCTGCGCTGGTCGTATGGAATTCAGCAGTTGTCCAGGGAGTCTTCCTGATTCTGAGGAAGGCAGCAATCTGGCCACACGCGAAGGTTTGGGGAGGATTGGATGCCGATACGCAGATGGGGTATTGCAGCTGCTTTCATGATGGCCTGGATTGCGGGTTGCGGCAGCGGAGGCGGCGGAGGCACAACGACGACGCCGACCGCGGCGACGCCCGCTTTAAGCCCCGCTGCCGGAACGTTTACCTCCGCTCAGTCGGTGAGCTTGTCTGACGCCACGGCGGGTGCATCCATCTATTACACGACGAATGGAACGACGCCCAGCAGCTCTTCAACGCTTTACGCATCGGGGACGCCTATCGCCGTCAGCGCAACAACAACGATTGAAGCCGTCGCTGTGGCGACTGGATATTTGAATAGCGCGGTTGCATCCAGCACCTACACCATCAACTTGCCGGTGGCGGCGACACCGACTTTCTCGCCGGCGCCAGGCAATTACACCACCACGCAATCGGTATCTCTAGCAGACACCACGACTGGAGCTTCGATCTATTACACGACGGATGGATCGATGCCGACGACGAGCTCGACGCTTTTCTCGACGGCTGCGCCAATCTCCGTCTCTACCACGACTGCGATCAATGCGATTGCCGTTGCGCCCGGCTATTCAAACAGCGCGGTTGCGACGGGGACATACACCTTCCCATCCAACGTGTCAGCGGTCGCGGTGGTGCTGAGCACAAATGACCAATCGCAATTGATGGCCGCGCAGCCCAACGTAAACTTCAGCACCAGTACGGCGGACTCGGGAACGAGCACTGTTCTGGTTGATCCGACCCAGCAGTATCAGACGATGGATGGATTTGGCGCGGCGTTTACCGATTCGGCGGCTGATCTGCTGATGAAGGTAGAGCCGTCGGCTGATCTTTCAGGAACCCTCAATGACCTGTTCACTCGCAATGGGGATGGTATAGGTCTAAGCTTCATGCGCATACCGATGGGTGCATCGGACATCGCGCTGTCTGTTTATTCGTTCGATGATCAGCCTGTGGGCACAACTGATCTGACGCTAGCCGATTTCTCGATTGCGCACGATCAGGCTTACATTTTGCCACTTATTCAGCAGGCCAAAACGCTGAATCCACAGATGAAGCTGATGGCGAATCCATGGAGCCCGCCGGGATGGATGAAGGACCCAACGTCGATGAACCCAGTCTCCATGATGGGCGGAGAGCTACTGATGACACCGGCGAATGAGACAGCTTTTGCGAACTACTTTGTGAAGTACATTCAGGCATATGGAGCGGCAGGGGTGCCGATCGACTACATTTCGATCCAGAACGAGCCTGAAAATGAGACCGCGGACTATCCCAGCATGCTGATGCAGGATGATGCACAACTGTCCTTGCTGCAGACCTATGTGCTGCCGGCGCTTGCGAATGCAAACCTTTCAACCAAAGTGTTTGTGTGGGATCACAACTGGGATACTCCGTCGTATCCGGAGTATGTCTTGAGCGGACTCACTCCGCAGCAGTTGACGCAAGTGGCGGGGACGGCGTGGCACGGATATGCGGGCGCGCCGGGCGCACAGCAGCTTGTGCAGAATGAATTTCCGACCCTGGGGACGTGGGAGACTGAGCACTCGGGCGGTACGTGGCAGACTGATCAGTTCACGACCGACATGCTGGAGATTACGCAGGTGCTACGCAACTCTGCGAAGTCATTTGTGAAGTGGAGCCTTGCGCTGAACGAGAATCTTGGGCCAAACCTGACACAGAACGACCCGCCTTTGACTGGATGCAATACGTGCACACCCATTGTGACTGTGAACAGTTCGACGGGCGCAGTGACAAAGGACATTGAGTACTACACGCTCGGCCACTATAGCAAATATGTGATGCCGGGGGCATTCCGTATTTACTCAAGTAATACACCGCATATTGCCAGCGTTGCTTTCAAGAATCCAGATGGATCGACGGCTCTGATTGCGTATAACAGCTCAAGCACAAGCCAGACGTTCAATGTGCAGTGGGGCACGCAATCGTTCACCTACTCGCTGCCGGCAACGGCCGCCGCAACTTTTACATGGACAGGCTCAGTCAGCGGCAGCGCGCCGCCGGTTGCGGCAACTGCGCAGATACAGGGCTCTAGCTTTTCAAGCGAATCGGGGCTTGAGACTGAGACCACTGGCGATTCCACGGGCGAATACGATCTGGGCTACATTTCGCCTGGGGCCTACACGGTGTATGAAAATGTCGACTTCGGCAGCGGGGTGAGCCAGGTAAACGTGCGCACGGCCAGCGACGGCAACGGTGGCACGGCAACGTTTTATCTGGACAGCATGACGAGCACACCGATCGCGTCTGCATCGTTGCCGGTGACGGGAGGATGGCAGACGTGGACGAGCGTCACGGCGCCAGTGAGCGGCGCTACCGGCGTTCATAGGCTGTATATCGTGTTTACCGGGGGCGGAACAAGCCAGAGCATCTCCAATTTGAATTGGTTCCAGTTTCAATAGCGGGGGTTGAACCTACGGCAAATGAAAAAGGCCTTCTCGATTCGAGAAGGCCTTTTGATTGAGTGAAGAGGAGAAAGAGTGAAGGAGTGAAAGATTGATCCAGTTTCAGCTCCACTGCAGGGTGACGATTGAATTTTTCGGCAGGCTCAGGTGCAGGGACTTGCCTTCGAATGTGCAGTCGATTTCGCGTGCTTCTCCCTCGTTGGTGAGAACGAGAACGAAGTCACCATCGGGATTGGCAAAGGCTACATGTTCGATGCCGGGTAGATTGGCATGGGTGGCGAGGACGCGCGCACCGCGGCGTACGGCTTTGGAGTAGTGGGCGAATGCCCAGTACTGCCCGCTGCGCGTGAGCTGCTGGGTTTTGGAATCGAGGGTGACAACGCCGCCGCAGTTGAAGGGGCCGATGTTGGGATTGCCTTTTTCGTCGAGGATGAAGTTCCAGGCGACTATACAGCGCGCCCAGTTCTTGAGGACGCCGGTAAAGGTGCCGGACCAGGTTGCCCAATCGGTGGTGTAGTCAGGCGCGGTGAAGTCCGGACCGCCCTCTGTCCAGTAGGTGCCCTTGGTTGGAAAGGCGTCATGGACCGTGGTCATGGCGTCTGGAGTGCCGAAGTAGCCATGCCATGCAACACCGTCGACAAACTTGAAGACATCGGGATCGTTTAGCTGATCCACGGCGCGTCCCCAGAGATTGTAGTTGTGGTCAAGGAGCCAGATTTTCGTATCGAGAGAGGCGTCGCGCAGGGCAGGGCCGAGAAACTCCTTGATAAATCCGGCTTCGTACTCCTGTCCCCAGAGAGAAGCGGGCATCCGGCCGTCCTGGTCGGTGTCCGGCTCGTTTTGGCAGGTGACTGCGCTGACGTGGATGCTTTCAGCTTTGTAGGCCTCGATGAACTTGACGAAGTACTGTGCGTAGGACGCGAAATACTTCTTGCGCATGGAACCGCCGAGGAGCGAGTCGCCGGTTTTCATCCAGGCGGGTGGGGTCCAGGGCGCGGAGAAGTAAAACATCTCAGGGTTGATGCGCAGCGCGTCCCGGAGGGTTGGCAGGATGTAGGCGCGATCGTGCTCGATCGAGAAGTTGCTGAGCTCGGGATCTGGGGTGGTGGAGTCGTCGAAGGTGTAGGCGGTGCGGGAGTAGTCGCTGGCGCCCATGCAGGTGCGGCCAACGGAGAGGTGAAGGCCGTTTGAGCCGAAGAAGTCATCCATCAATGCCTGACGCTGTGCTGGACCCATACAGCTGAGCAGGTAGCAGGAGGAGTCAGTGAAGGCGCCCCCAAAGCCGAGGATGCTTTGAAAGCGTTTACTTGTTTCAACTTCTACAGCGGAGGAGGAGTGACCAGCGGTGGGCTGCCATGGCTCAACGTCCAACTCATCGAAGCGCTGGTCGCCGGAGGTGATCCATGCCCGCAGTTTTGATGAGGGAGGAGCGGCCATGCTGAAAGCGGGAAAATCCCGAGTACAGGCCAACCCGGCGGCGAAGGTGGCGGCATGTTGCAAAAAGACGCGTCGAGTGCGTGTTTTCATGGATTGCGACCCCAAAGTATCGCATCTGCCCTGCCGAGTAGAAAATGGTAAGACAAACGTTTTCTCAAACTTACGCGACGCTTCCGGGTGCGAAATCCAACCCGAAAGCCTACAGACAGCGGCGCTCCGCGCGTACGGCGCCACGCACCTACTTTATTAGTAAACAAACCGATTGTCTATGGAATAAATCAGAAAAATATCCTACTTGACAATGGTTGTCGCGGCGTGGTGTAATTCGTGCCGCATGCCAACTAGCCCGCAGATTATTCAGTAAACAACCGATTGTCTGGTTGCGTGCTGGGTCTGCCCAAAATGGAGCATGCCAGGCCGGCAGCGGCAGGAAGTGAGATTTCAGGCAGGGTTTGGGATTTCCTGCGGACTCATATTCGGCTTCGGCGCCGGAGCAGTTTGAGTGGCAGCTAATTCAGGAGGCAGTTCATGAAAAATACGATGCGATGGATTCTGCCCCTTCTTCTGGTGATATTTGGAAGTGGGGCATGTTTTGCACAGGGTACAAACTCTGGCGATATTCGTGGCACCGCCACCGACGCGACAGGAGCACTCGTTCCAGGTGTGACCGTTACGGTGCTCAATGTCGAGACCGGGGTATCGAAGGATTTCACTACCAACCAGGATGGTCTCTATGACACCTCTTCAATCGTGGCGGGAAGCTACAAACTTACCTTCACGAAAGAGGGTTTCGAGAAACTGGTGCGCGGCCCAGTCACGGTACTGGTTGGGCTTACAACAGTCAATGCCCAGCTAAAGGTCGGTGCAGCGACCGTGCAGGTCACAGTCAATACGGATGTTCCCCTGCTGAACACTGAGTCGGGAGATCAGACGGCAACTCTTGATGCTTCTTCCATGGCTCAGCTCCCTCAGGTAGGCACCGCGAACAACAGCGGAAATAGCTGGGAGAACTTCATCATCCTGCTCCCCGGCACCTCAGGAACCGCGGGCGGCGCGCAAGGGTCTGCAAGTCCCGGCCAAGAAGCATCCTCCAACGGCAACATGCCCTTTACCAACGTCCTGGCGGATGGCGCCACTTCAACCCTTCCAGCCAGCCAGAATGCCAACCCGGCAGTGTTCGACGACCTGGCGGAAGTCCAGGTCTCACTCTCCTCGTTCTCCGCGCAGTACGGCGTAGGTGGAATGATCATCAACCAGATCACCAAAGGCGGCACCGACAAATTCCACGGCACTGCTTACGAGTACTTCGATAACGATGGCTTGAACGCGGCTCCCTTTGAATTTGGGGTCCCGCAAACTCGTAAACAGGTGATTCCCCGCCTCCGCTACGACGACTATGGCGGCACCATCGGGGGACCAGTTGCAATCCCAATGTTCAAGAAGAAAGCGTTTTTCTTCTTCGGCTACGACCAGATTGTTAACAACGGCGTCTCCAGCGGTTTCCAGACAGTGCCGACCTCCGACATCATGAAAGGCGACTTTACCGGCGGCTACACTCTGTACGATCCCACCACGCAAACCATCGGGACCGACTCAGCCGGGAATCCTTACCCGATCCGGAAGTCCTTCATTGATGAATACGGTTCGAACGCGATTCCTTCAACCATGTTCGACAAAGTCTCGTCGAATATGCAGCAGTATTATCCGGGTGGGTCCAGCAATACCGGGTTATCGAACAATGTAGGGCACTTTGTGCAGTCAAACCAACAGTCGTCGAACCTGGGGTCGAACGGCGTGTACAACAACAACTGGATTGACCAATATCCGGTGCCGCGTCCCTGGCGGAGATACTTTGGGCGCCTGGATTACGATGTGACTCCGAATAACCGGATCACGCTTTCAGATAACCAGGGCGACGAACTGGAAAACGGCGCAAACCCTGTAACGCCTTGCCCGTTCGCCTGCCAGTTGGGCGACGTGGACAACAACGTTGGCCAGATCACCGATGTATGGAACATCAGCGGCAAAACCATCAACGAAGCCAGGTTCGGCTATACCGACCAATTGAACTTCTTCTCTGACTCAACCACTGGTCAGAACTATCCGGCAAAGCTGGGATGGCAGTTTGGCAAGGCAAATATCATCCCGGCACTTCAGTATGTCCGCAACTATCCATATGCGTGGCTAGATCCCGCCACCAATGCGCAGTACAAGGAGTTTGCCTTCGACCCGTCGGATGTGGTCACCATGATCCGCGGAAAGCATGTTCTCCACTTCGGCGGTGAGATGGCATTCTACCGCGACGACGCCACCAACTGGGGTAACGTCAACGGCGGAACTGTACAGTTCTCCGGTGAATACACCGAAAACTGGACGCTCAACTCCGCGGGCGTAGCTTCAGCCAACAGCTCCTCCGGCGAAGAATATGCTGATTTCCTGCTGGGGTATATCACCAACTGGAACGCGAGCTACACGCCCGAGTTCGGTGCCCGCCTGAAGAAGCCGCAGATGTTTGTTCAGGACGACTGGAAGCTGGGACGCAATCTCACGGTGAATCTCGGCCTCCGCTACGAGATCACCCACGGATTCAATGAGATCATCGGCAACGAGGCAACGTTTGACCCCACGGTGAAGAACGACGACGGGACGCCGGGCGCATACTGGTACGGTAGCACCCACGCCAATGGACGCACAGCCCTGCAGAAGAACGTCTACAGCACCTGGCTTCCGCGCGTAGGATTCTCCTGGTCGGCGATTCCCAAAACCACCCTTCGCGGCGGCTACGGGCTCTACTCCTATAACTTCAGTCTGGATAACTACGGCAGCGGCATGGGAGCTGCTGTGGCTGCCTCAGGCGGCTACAACGACCAATCGAATGGTATTTACCCGGTTGTAAAGTTCGATGGTCCCGGCACTCTGTTCCCGTTAGGCGGCGGAGCTCAAAGCCCCCTGCCTTACACGTTTGCGTCCACCGACCCGGGCAGGTTCAACGGCCAGGGCGGCGGCTATAACGACTACAACACCCCCATCGGCAAGATCAACCAATGGAACATTGCCGTCGAGCGGGAACTGAGCACGGACTATGTGGTCACTGCCGCCTATGTGGGAAGTCACGGTTTCAATCTCTCATTCCCGACCGCCCTGAATGCGATTCCCGAGAATGACTTGTCGTCCAACGACACCAAGTTCGCTCCCTACCCGAATTACCAGGCCGGGGGTCTTGGGGGCAATCTGTTTGAGGCGATCTCCAACTACAACGCGCTGCAGGCTACCATCAGCAAGCGCATGACTCACGGGCTGAGCCTGAGCTTCAACTACACCTGGTCTCACATGCTCGACGATCAGGACTCGTCAGGATGGGGCAGCCACGCTGGATCGCAGCCCTGGCAGCATGCCAGCACCCTCAGCCTGAACCAGGCTGCGCTGAACTACGGGCCTTCCAACTTCGACCAACGCCAGGCATTCAAGGGATACGCTGTCTATCAGCTTCCCTTCGGCAAAGGCAAGGCATTCCTGAACAACAATCTGATCGCCGATGAGGTATTGGGCGGCTGGCAGATGGCGGGAACAATCATCGAACTGGCTGGGAACCCGTTCGAGCCATCTAGCCCAGGATCGCTCTATACGCACGCGGGTACGCAATATCCCAACCGAGTGCCAGGTGTCAGCCTTACCCCATCGGGCGGAAAAAGCTGGCATAACTGGTTTAACGAGGCTGCCTTCTCGCAGCCGCTAGCAGGACAATTCGGCACGGCCCAGAGGAATCCGCTGGTCGGACCCGGCATCAACGAATTTAACCTCTCTCTAGCCAAAGAATTTTCAATCTGGGAGAAGGTTAAGTTCCAATTCCGCTGCGACGCGACCAACGCCTTCAATCATCCGAGTTTCGGCGCTATCGGAGGCGGAAGCAACGGCAACTATGGCCTCAGCGGCGGCGGCCCTGGTTTGCCGTTCACCGGCAACTCCAGTGGCTACGCGCCGCTCAGCAGCACGTCGGTCGGCGGCCGCGACGTGCAGTTGAGCGGGCGCGTCACCTTCTAAGTTTGGTTGATTCATAACCTCCGAAGAGACGGTGATTTACTCGCCGTCTCTTTCTTTTTGATGAAGAACTGGATGGTTTGTGTCTCTATATAATCTGGTGAGTATGAATGCGAAGCTGAGAGTTGTCGCCACTGTGTATGTCGTCTTGCTGGGTGTCACGATGTGCTTATCGCAAGCGACAGAAGACAAACAGCAGGAATTTGACGCGCATGTACAGAAGGCGCAAGGGTATTTGCGCGCGAATCGGCCCGACCTGGCGATCCCGGAACTGCAGGCGGCTGTGGCAATCAGTCCAAACAGCGCCGACACTCAGGGAAACCTCGGTGTGCTGCTGTACTTTCAGGGCAAGTTCTCCGACGCGATTCCGCATTTTCGCGCGGCACTCGATCAGCAGCCGTCACTGATCAAGATTCAAGGATTGCTGGGCATTGCGGAGTTACGGACGCTGGACTTTCGCGGCGCGCGCAAGGATCTGGAGGCATCGTTTCCGCAAATCGCGGAGAAGAAATTCAAAACACAAGTCGGACTGGAGTTAGTTGGTCTTGATACGAAAACCGGCGATCTAGACGAGGCAGCGCGCGTGATCGCGGAGTTACAGAAGGCCGATCCGGAGAATGCCGAGGTTCAGTACGCGGCTTATCGCACTTACTCCGAGCTATCTGAAGAATCCATGACCGCATTGGCGCTGGCCGCGCCCGACTCCGCGCAGATGCATCAGTTGCTGGCCCATGAGGAGATCAAGGAAGGGAACACGAACGGTGCGATTACTCAATATCGCAAGGCAATCGCAATCGATCCTCATCTCCCGGGCATTCACTTTGAACTGGCGGATCTGCTGAATACATCGCAGGACGCGAACATTAAGAAACAAGCGGAGCAGGAGTTTCGCGCCGCCCTTACGGCTAATCCTCTGGATGAAAAGGCAGAATGCAAACTGGGCGAAATCGCAGCGGAAAGGAGAGACACAAAGCAGGCCTACGATTTCTACTCGAGGGCGGCAGAGTTGCAGCCGGCAGATCCCGACGCGAAACTCGGCTTGGCCAAGGTGCTGATCGAGATGAATCAAGCTGATAAGGCGCAGGTGTTGCTGGAACAGACGATTCAAATCGACCCGATGAATGCCGTTGCTCATTATCGCCTGGCAACGCTTTACAGAAAAGAGGGGCGACTCGACGACGCGAAGCACGAGACGGATCTCTATAAGCTGTACAAAGAAATGAGAGAGAAGCTTCGCGTCGTTTACAAAGAGCTGATGAGACAGCCAGGAGAGATTGACACGGGTGAGCTGGATGAGAAGTAGTTGCCGGCCGCGGCGCGGGGCTGATGACGCGTTGTCCAGTGCGCTGCTTTTTCCTTGGTGCGTCCTGGCTTTTGTCACATGCACGGTTCCTGCGGGATTGGGGCAAATGGGAGTTGCGACTCCGTTGCCGGAGGCGGAGCGGCAGAAGGCAGCTGCAGAGGGCAAGGCGAACGGACCGCTTGCAAATTACCCGCAGTTAGTGGACATTACGGAATCGACAGGAATCAAGTTTGAACATATCTCAAGCCCCGATGCGAAGTTCATCGTTGAATCGATGAGCGGGGGAGTTGCGCTGATTGATTACGATGGCGATGGCTGGCCCGATGTTTATTTCACCAATGCGCCGAGCGTGGAGATGGCGCTCAAAGGCAAGAAGGCGCGCAGTGCGCTTTACCACAACAATCATGACGGGACGTTTACCGATGTGACGGAGAAGGCGGGAGTGGGAAATCCATGCTGGGCGATGGGTGTTGCTGTGGGCGACTATAACAACGACGGATGGCCTGACTTACTTGTAACTTGCCTTGGGGGAGTGATGCTTTACCGCAACAACGGAGACGGAACGTTCACCGATGTGACGAAACAAGCCGGTTTGAGCGGCGACACTGGGTGGGCGACGGGCGCGGCTTTTGGGGATTATGACGACGATGGGTGGGCCGATCTGTTTGTCTCACACTATGTGGATATTCACCTGAGTGATTTGCCGGCATTCGGTTCGAGCAAATCATGCAAGTACCTTGGACTTGATGTGCAATGCGGGCCGCGCGGCCTGAAGGGCGCTGCGGACAATCTTTACCATAACAATGGCGATGGAACATTCACCGATGTTTCTCAGAAATCTGGAGTGAGCGATCCTGAGCACCGTTACGGATTGACCGCGCTCTGGTCGGACTTTGATAACGATGGGAAGCTCGACCTGTTTGTTACCAATGACGGCCAGGCTAACTACCTCTACGAGGGGGATGGCAAGGGCATGTTTGAGGATGTTGCCCTGGCGTCGGGAGTGGCTGCGAATGAAGACGGCGCAGAGCAAGCCAACATGGGTGTTGCGATGGGTGACTATCTGCACACTGGGCGCATGTCTCTGCTGTTATCGCACTTCGATATCGAGTACGCGGCGCTTTATCGCAACGAAGGCGGAATGAATTTCACCGATGTGTCGGTTGCTTCGGGAATTGCAAGGGGCACACAGGGATATGTTGGATGGGGAGATGCATTTGTCGATTTCTCCAACGACGGGTGGGAGGATTTCTTCCTGGTCAATGGGCACGTGTATCCGCAGGTGGATAACGCACATCTTTCAGTGAAGTATCTTGAACCGAAGTTGCTTTTGCTCAACCAGCGCGACGGGACATTCAGAAATGTGAGCAAGCAAGTTGGAGCGGCGATCCAGGTCCCGCAGGTGAGTCGCGGGATGGCGATTGGCGACCTCTTCAACGACGGCAGGCTCGAGGCGGTTGTTGAAAATCTTGCGGGGAAGCCGATGATTGTGCGGCCGGAGGGAGGGCCGCAAAACCACTGGATCAGTCTTCAACTGGAAGGAGTGAAGAGCAATCGGCTGGCTTTGAATGCGCGCGTACGAGCAACCGCGGGCGACCTGGTGCAGCTTGGCGAAGTGATAAGCGGCGGAAGTTATCTGTCGCAGAATGATCTGCGCATTCACTTTGGGCTGGGCTCGCATGAACGCGTAGACAAGGCCGAAGTGCTGTGGCCGAATGGAAATGCTGAAACGTTGACGAACCTGGTTGCTGACCGCTTCTATACAGTGCGTGAAGGACAAGGGGTGGTTTCATCCAAGCCGGCAGAGGCGTCGAGGAAAAAGTGATTTCTATCGAGCAATATGAAGTGACAGGATTTCACAAGTTCATTCGAACGCTATGCGCGTTTTGTTTGATGATGATGGTCGGATTGTGCACGGCGCAGGAGCCGAAGCCAGCAGTCGAGTCGCCGTCGATGAAGCAACTGCATCAGGCGATCAGCGCGGCGGACAGGGGCGACAAGAAGCAGGCGATGGAATTGACTGATACCCTGCTTGCGCAGCATCCGGATTTTGAGTCGGCGCTGAAACTGCGGGGCATGCTGCTCGAAGATGCGGGGCGTATGTACGAGGCGGGCGAGTCCTACCAGAAGGCTCTGAGACTCGCGCCCAACGATGCGGAGCTTCTGCTGAAAGTGGGAATCTATCAACTCGTTGCAGGCGATAAAGAACAGGCAGTCCGGTTACTCACTCATCATCTGAAGTTAGCTCCCAGGGATGGAGATGCGTTGTACTACGTGGCACAGGCTTATCACTTGACGGGCCACGACGATCTGGCTCTAAAGGCGATCAAGGAGTGCGTGAGGATTGAGCCCGGCAACGCTTCAGTGCTGCAGAAGTATGGAGAGCTGCTTTGCAGTTCAGGGGATTGCGAGGCGGGTCTTCAGTCGTTGCTCAAGGCTCAACAGGTGGACCCGACACTGGAACGGATTGACTTTGCGATTGGGGTGGCGAGTTTCCGCGACATGGATTTCGCTACTGCGAAGAAGTTCACCACGAGAGCGGCGGAGCGCGAACCCAACGACCCGAACGTGCTGTCGCTGCTTGGCTCCGTGGAGGTCAAGCTTTCCGAATGGCAGGGTGCGAAGACTGTGCTGGAGCGGGTTGTTGCGATGAAGCCGGACGATGTCGCTTCGATGCTTGAGCTTGGACACTGCGAGCTTGAGCTTGGTAATGACCAGGCAGCGATTGTTGCGCTGGACCGTGTGTTGAAGTTGGACCCGACGCAGATCATTGCCCACTTCTACTTATCGCGTGCCTTTGCAGGATTGGGACAGACGGCTAAGGCGCAGCATGAGGCGGAACTGCACCACAAGATGATGGACCAGATGTCTTTTGTTCCATCGTTTGAGAGTTCGGGAAGTGATGCTTCGATTCAGGGTGAAGCGAGACGGTTGCTCACTGAGCATAAAGAAGAAGATGCACGGAAGTTGTTTCTGGATACCTTCAAAGGAGATGCTCCCACACAGGCAAGCGCGTATGTATTTGTAGGAAAGGTGTATCTGTTCATGAACGACGCGGAAGATGGCGTGCGCAGCCTTCAACGCGCATTGCAGATTGAGCCGACGGTACGCGGGGCGCATACATATGAGGGAATACTGGCGCTGAAACAGGGCGATCTGGACACGGCCGAGAGGGAGTTTCAATCGGAGCTTGGGAACGATCCGAATTATCAAACAGCAATCGCGGAAATGGGTGAGATTCGTTACCGGCAGGGACGATGGGCAGAGGCCGCGCAGCAGTTGGAGAAGTCTCGCACCATGGTTCCTCAGTTGCTGTTTATGGAATGCGATGCGTACTTTCATTCGGGTGATGTGAAGAATGCGGACCTAACCGCTGAGACGCTGGCTGCGTATGGAAGAAACGAGTCGGACGTCATGCAGGGACTGATGGAGTTGCTGAATCGCAACGGGCAGACGGAACTGGCGCAACGATTGGCGAGCAATTGAAAACCATGAGGAAGCCGGCTCAGGGCGCGGTTTCTACGATGGTGAGCACTTGATCTGCTTTGACGTTTTTGAGGACCTGCCTGATTCCGCTAGGCCACACGAGTTCGATCTTGTCAATGACTTCGGAATCGCCCAATCCAAAGTGGACGCGCTTGTCACTTGAAGAGTTATAACCAACCGCTGTGGTTGCCTGGTTGTATTGACTGCCTTGGACAGTTGTGACTTTTACTTTTGTTCCCAGGCCATCGCGATTCGATTTGGTCCCGACTAGTTTGAGGAGGATCCAGTGGTTCTTGTTCTGAGACCGGTTCATTAGAATCTGCGGCGCGCCATTCATAACGGTAACCACGATATCGATTTTGCCGTTGTTGTTGAGATCGCCGAAAGCGGCGCCGCGATGGGGTAAGGGAGCAGCGAAGCCTGCGCCGGCCGTTGCGCTGAGATCTTCGAAGGTCATGTTGCCCTTGTTGCGAAAGAGGCCGTTGGGGAGCGCATAAGGGCGATGATCCAGTTCCATGGAGTTATCGAGGATGGCGGCGTCTGCGGTGAAGATGTCCTTGTTCCCGTCGTTATCGAAATCGAAGACGCCTGTTCCCCATGCGGTGCGGCGGCTGGTTATGGGTGTGAGGCCCGCTGCGCCTGAGACGTCCTGGAACTGGCCACCTCCCAGGTTTTTGTAGAGCGGAAAGCTGTCGCCGAACATGGAAGTCTCGAAGATATCGGGTTTTCCGTCGTTGTCGATGTCGCGGAAGTCAGTGCCCATGCCGGCCATGGCGCGGCCATTGGCGTTGTAGGCGACGCCGGCGAGCAATGCCACGTCGGTAAAGGTGCCATCGCCGTTGTTATGGAGGAGAAAGTTCTGGAATGTGTCATTGGAGATGAAGATATCTGTAAACCCATCGTCGTCATAGTCAGCGAAAGCTACTCCCATTCCCTTTCCGATGTATTGAGAGATATGGGACTGCTCGGAGACATCGGTAAATGTTCCGTCGCCATTGTTGCGGTAAAGGATGTTGGGTGTGCCCTGGTAATCGACTGGCGAGCAGTAGGCGGGAAGTCCGCGAACCGTCCATCGGGCTGCGGTGGCAATGTTGTAGTCGAGGTAGTTGACGACGAACAGGTCGAGATAGCCGTCGTTGTTGTAGTCGAACCAGCCAGCTGCTACGCTCCAGGCCTTGCCGTACTTGGGGATGACTCCGCTGACGCCGGCTTTTTCGGTGACATCGGTGAAGGTTCCGTTGCCGTTATTGTGGAAGAGCTGGTTGCGATTGACGCCGGTAACATATAAGTCTACAAAGCCGTCGTTGTCATAGTCGCCGGCGGCGACTCCCATCGAATAGCCGACGCCTTTGAGGCCCGCGCTTTCGGTGACATCGGAAAAGGTGCCGTCGCCATTGTTGCGGAACAGGCGGTTGGAGTAACTGGGATCCGCTTTCTCCATCGAAGGCAGCGCGGCGCCGTTTGTGAAGAAGATATCAAGCAATCCATCGTTGTTATAGTCGAAGACGGCCACGCCGCCGGTCATGGTTTCAATGGTGTAGTGTTGCGGGGTTACGCTGTTTTTGAGAGTGAATTTGATCTTCGAAGATTCGATGATGTTTTCAAACTCGATCGCAGCTTTGGCGGAGACAACTGGTTCAGCAGGCTTCTTGCCGGCAGGAGCAAGGTGTTCCTGCGCTGGCCTGTTGGCTGGAGGAGCCTGCGCGGAGAGGTCGGGCAAGACGAGAACAGGCAGGAAAGCGGCAGCCCAAATGAAGCGAAGAGCGAATTTAGTGACAACGACTGTCAAGGTATTCATTCTTCCTGATTCTGCATCCGGCTTGCCAGGAGTGCTCAGACAATTCTCGAAAGGACAGCAAATGTGGTTTGATCCCACGGGTGGCACGAATCAGCAGTTACTGGCGGCTGGTTACGCTCATTATCGCATGCCATAAGATCAGGAGTGGCTTGGGTGTTGAGCCGTTTCAGGGTAGACATCAGCGCCCCGGAAGCTGTGGCCATGCTTGTTCCGCAAGCTGACTCTTGACGCCACGATAGGCCCGATTGGAAACGGTACTGCAGCCGATTCCGCGTTAACTCCTCCATACCGGCAGCGATGTTACCGGCTGTAATCGGAAAGAAGTGCCCTGTATGCCAGGAAGGCTGATGTTTCTTGGTTATTCTGATGAATTCGTGGAATAAATAGGTAAAATGATCAGTGCAATGAATTGTGGAGCGAAAGCATTCGCACATGAGATGCGTCTATGAAAGGCCCAACTGACAAGCAAGAGAAGGAGACTGCCAGACCTGTGGTCCACCAGCCGGTAAGCCTGAAGCAACTAGCGGCACACCTGGGGCTGAATCCAGCGACGGTTTCGGTTGTCCTGAACGATGTTCCGGGGCGGTCGATTCCGCAGATTACGCGAGACCGGATCAAAGCGGCGGCCAAGGAAATGAACTACCAACCGAGTCTGTTGGCGCGCTCGCTGCGGAATCGGCGGACGCTGACGATTGGCATCCTGGTGCCGGAGTTGAGTGATGGTTATCACACCCAGGTGATGAGCGGCATCGGAGACCAGCTGATCGGCGCCGGGTACTTTTATTTCACGGCGCATCACAGGCATCAGAAGAGCCTGGTCGAGGAATATACGCGCATGTTTATTGGGCGGGGTGCGCAGGGCATTATTGCCATCGACACGCTGCTCGAACATGGAATCCCGATTCCGGTGGTTGCCGTGGCTGGTCATCGCCGCATTGAGGGTGTGACGAATGTTGTGCTGGATCACATGCGCGCCGCAGAGCTGACACTAACTCACCTCCACTCGCTGGGGCACCGAAAGATCGCGTTCATGCGGGGACAACCGTTCAGTTCCGACTCGGACGAGCGCTGGAAAGGATTGTTGGCAGTTGCGAACAGGCTGGGCCTGGAGATCAAACCTGAGTTGGTTGTGAGCCTCGACCGAGATATGTCATCGCCTGAGCTTGGTTATCCGGTTGTTGAGAAGCTGATTGACAGCAAACAGCCGTTTACCGCACTTGTGGCATTCAACGATATCTCAGCAATTGGATCAATTCGCGCGCTGCAGGACGCGAATCTTCGGGTGCCGGCGGATGTTTCGGTGATCGGTTTCGACGACATCAAGGCGGCCGCGTATACTTTGCCGCGTCTGACAACGATTAATCAACCGCTGGCTGAGATTGGCAAGATTGCGACACAGAGCCTGCTCAATCGTATCCATGGCACGGTGATGCCGCGCGATGAGATTATGGTCGAACCGAAGCTTATTATTCGTGAATCGACAGGACCGGTGCGGGTTTAGGCCACTGCGTCGCCAAAACCAGCCGGATGTTGCGACGCCTCTTGGTTTGTGTTGTCCGTTGCCAAAATACCGTCCGGAGCCCCAATGAGCCGGGTTAACAGACTGAGTGTCCGGTTTTCTGAAGGGGGCTTTCTGATGACCGGTGAATACGATGAGAAAACGGTGAAGTCCAACGTCTAGGTTCGGCAGGCACACTTCTGCCGCCGGTAATACCTGATCTCTTTGGGAATTGATCGATCTGCTGACTCAGGCGGCTCGGTCGTAGCGATGATGCAGGCCGGCGAGCCTAATCTGATCCCCCATAGCCGTTTTGGCGGACGAGCGCAGTTCCCCGTGGACGGGATCGCTGCCTACCTGAAAGCGCATGTCATAGCCGCGTAGCCTGATTTCCTTCCGCAAGCACGTACCCCGACCAATGGCGGGAGTTTTTCATGTGATCGGCTCACTGCCATGCTATCGGTTTGGGCCGAAACTGAGGGCAATTTAGGTGCTATTGAGTGGCACTTGGTGACTGGAGTGAATCTTTCAATTATTTTGTTTTGTGTGCTTTAAACTGTGGAATCAATTAGATAGGGGTATTTATGGCGGAGAGGGAGGGATTCGAACCCCCGATAGCCTTGCGACTATGTCTGATTTCGAGTCTGCTCTAGTTTTTACAAATCATCAACGTTCACGCACGTTTTGCGAGTCTCACTTTCGCTGGTGTCCGTTTTGGTGTCCGTTTGGTGTCCGCTTGAATTGAGGCAGGATAAAAACTCATGGCTGCGTTGATGGCCTTGGCGTTGACCTCCGGCTGTAGATGGGCATAACGCATCACCATTCCGGCACCAGAATGGCCGAGGTATTTGGCAACGGCGGCCAGCGGAACGCCGGACATTACCCACCGGCTTGCTGCCGTGTGCCGTACGTCGTGAAAGGTGAAGTCCTTCACGCCTGACGCTTCGAGAGCACGCAGAAACCAGTACCTCATTTCGTAAAGCGGCTTGCCGCTGCGGTTGGTGCAGAGGGGGGCACCTTTCTCTTTGTCAGCCGCCATCGCGCCGTAGGCGGCGACAGCCATGGGAGTCATCGGTACAAACCTTACCTTTGGCTTGCGGGAATCCTTGGTCTGGTGGATTTTGATCATGCTGGTCTGCGAGTTGTAATCCCCAACCTGGCCCCGAAGAACTTCCGATGTGCGGGCTCCGGTGTGGAGGGCGAGAATGAAGACGTTCAGGTAATCCGGATACCGTTCCAGAAGCTGCTTTGATATTGCTGCTTCCTCCTCTTGCGACAGGAAGCGCACTCTGGAGTTGTCTTCCTGGCGACGGGTGATCCTGCCCCAAGGCTTGATCGTCAGCTTCTTGGTCCCGTCCGGGCTGGCCACGGAATAGATCAGTGAGAACGCGGCGACATACCTGTTGCGGGTTGTGTCGGACCACTCATGCTCTTCGGCCTGCTCATCGAGCCAGTCCAAGACTTCCTGCCGTGTGATTGACTCGGCTTCGCGCTTGCCGAATGCTGGCAGCATACGGTTGAACTTCAGACCCGTGTCGTATGCGTGGGCTGCGGTCCTTTCCGACACAAGGTGCTTGTTGGCATCATCGACAAGCTCGGCGAAGGTGACCTTTTGTGGCCGCTGCTCCGATGAATTTGGCAGTGTGCCCGCTTTTGCCTGGACGTGACGGACTCCCAGTCGATCCTTGGCTGCGGACAGAGTGCCGACCTTCTCCCGGCGTTTCTTTCCCTCCACGGTGTAACGAATCCAGTAGATCCCGCTTCCTGGGACTTTCTCGGAGATTCCAATCGGCAGCTTGGTTATCCTGGTAGCCACGGCCCACCCTCAATTCGTTTGTGATTCTCAGACTGCTTTCAACATAGAGTCAAGCGATTCAACCGGCTCTCGCCACCGCGTCTACAAATGTACGGAATCTGGCTTCAATTTCTACCGCAGAGGTTGTCGGGTAGCCAAGCTCTTTCGCCAAGACTTCAAGCTCGGGCTGCCACTCTGCCGGGATTCGGATGAGCGGAGGAAAGTCGTGCGTAGCCCGCTGTGTAAACACCTGTTCGGCTGCCGCGCGTACAGCCCGCACGTCCAGCTTGCCCAACAGGTCAATCAGCAAAATGTCCAGCACATCGCGGGCGCGCCCTTGCGAGTATGGCCCGGTGCAAGCGTGCAACTTCTGGGCAACCTGTTCACTCAGATTCAGGCAACGAACCGGAGACGGTGTCC